>JBKEBQ010000035.1:0-129520 GCA_047973225.1 Breznakia sp.
CACAATGCCCAAGTGCATTGTAATGGGCTTTACCACACGCTCGTTTTTGATCATAATAGTCTTTGAATGTTTGGTTATTGCGCACCACATTACAAGCAGACCAAATAAGCGCGTAACGTAAAATATAATGCTGTAGTAATTTGAGAGATTATAATAGTTAACGTCATTACCAAATAAAAAAATTAAAATAGCCAACATTGTACCAATAAAGGCAATCATTAAGGTCTCTATTAATAGTTGTATAATGATATTCTTTCTTTTCTCTCCAAGTGCTAAGAAAATACCCATTTCTTTTTGCCTTAAGTACATAGAACCAAACTTAATATTATAATACTTGCAACTACGGTAATTTTAAATACCAAATCAAACGAATTTTGGAAGTTTTTAATGACTTTGCGATAATTTCATATTCTGTGGCTGCACTAACAATATCGCAATCTTCTTCATTATATATTTCTTTCGCCGCTTCCATAAATGCATCTAAATCTTTTATATCATTTAGCGTATATTTTGGTAAAACATGAGATGGTTGCTGAAAAATATGGATTCCTTTTTGAATCCGGGGTTCTAGTACCAGTATAATCTACTGATTTAAACAATTTTGATCTAAAGAGAGAAAGGAACCCACCTCAAGCTCATTTGTATCTGCACATTGCTTCGTAATGATAACCTTTGGCTTCCCTTCTTTAATATCAAACGCACTAAATCCCTTGCCCTTTATCAGTTTAGCTTCATTTCTAGCATTCGAAACGCTAGAAATAAAACTGGGATACGAATGATTTATTCCTTGAATAGCCATATAAGCATCATCCAAATTTTTTGATACGGTATTGATTTCTTCAAAAGTTGTAATCGCTACAGGCTTGATATTTGTATTTTTATATACACCAATTGTTAAAGAATAGTCATAACTCTTCACAATATTACTGGTTTCTTTATACAGCGCTCTGCCATGTCGGCCGTTGGTTCTGGAAATTCTTCTTTCCCTTCTGCCTCGTTTTCATAATTAAACTCAATGCTTACACTTGGCGGGAATTGTTTTAAAACACTTTTTTCTGTTTCTTTTAGCGATGTCGTTAAAGCCAAGGTCGTAAGTAATACATTGGCTAAAAGAAACACAATGAATAATAAAATTAGACTATTGTTTTTTCTTCGTGTAATACTTATCCATGCTCTTTTAAATATTTTCATATTATCTTAGCATACTAAAAACAATCTATCTAAGTCTCTAATATATACTCCTTTCGTTTCTATACTCTGTAATTTACTTAAAACTGTATAACAGACGATATGTCTATTATACATGCAAATAGATGATGCAAATGTTGCTTTAGCATATCGCAATGATGTCGTTTGATACATATGCATTCTTTTATTTCGTTTATAGTCCTTTGTTATATACGTGCATTCATGTATCATTTTTAGTTCCATATATTTCAAAACCCTATTTTTTTTCTTACAATATTTACCTGTTATATATAGACTGCCCATGCAGTAAAATTATTTGTAATAAAGTAAAAGTACTTCAGTAAAGAATAACCATTGAAAGAAGTACTTCGATTTTTTTATTTAATGTTAAACTTTTTCAGTAATGATTCATTAATGTTATACAGATTCATCAATATTACGCACATCTACAGCATTCACATATTTGGATACACCTGGTTGTAACGTTGTACCTATTTTTTGTTGCGCTTGCAATACGCTTATAAAAGAGATAAAAAAACGTGGAAATCACTACACTTTTTGTGGAGCCACTGCCAAGTTAAAACATTAAAAACTTTTCAAAATGCAATGCTTAATAATGTAAGACCACGGTTTTATTTTTTCATAAATTTACAATTTATAACCTGTGAATACTGTATTTTTGGAAATATGCAGCTTCTTCTGGATTATGTGTAATCCAGAAAATCGTTTTTCCTTCCAAAAAAGGAAGCATGTATTCCACAACTTTATGTTCTGTATCTTTATCCATCCCCTTTAATGCCTCATCAAAAAAAAGTACTTCACTTTCTACGACAAGTGCTCTAATGATCGAAACTCTTCGTTTCATTCCACCCGATAATTCTTTTACTTTTTTATGCATGAGTCCAGACAGTCCCATACCTAATAGATGTTGTTCGATCGCTTTATCACATAAAGATGCATTTACCAATTTTAAATTGGCCGCAATACTTAGCGATTCAACCAAACGATCTTCTTGAAACACCGCAGCTTTCCTTCGCTTTTCCATACCCGTGATATTTCCCGTATACGCATTATCAAGCCCCATTAACAAACGAAACAATGTTGTTTTACCACAACCAGAAGCACCAAAAAAGATATGCATACTCGCTTTTTCGAAATTGCAAGAATAATCATTGAATACCACAAGATTTAAAAATTGTTTGTGTACATGTTCAACACGAATATTCATTATCTTTCCTCCTGATATATATGTTTCGCCAATGTATTTAATACATATAAAAATAGACGTTCAAAAATAATGCTAATACACAAAATAACAATCGTCCATGCAAACAATGCATCAGTTGCCAAATAAATTTTTGCATCATACAACTGTTGCCCAATGGAATTATTAGGTAGACCTATAACTTCTGCAGCTACCCCCGCCTTCCACGCCAATGCCAATGCCAAAGAGCAACCACTTTGGATATAGGGCAACACCTCAATTACATAGATATAACGTAGTCTACGCTTAAATGGGACATCAAACACATCCGCCATCTCTAATAATTGTTCATCGCATTCCTGTAACCCAATTAATGTACTTTCATAAAGAATCGGAAAAACCATAAAAAATGCAATGACTGTCGATAACATATCACTTGAAACCCAAATCAAAATCAAAATAATAAAAGATGCTACAGGAACGGATTTTAATGTTAATACAAAAGGGTATAAAAATTCTTTGATAATAAAGAAACGATAGGAAAGTATCGCAAATAGTATCGCAAACAAAAAACCAATCCCAAATCCAAACATGATTCGAATTAATGAAGATGCAATAGAGCTCCAAAATGATATCGTTTGCATAAGTTCAAAAAGTCTAAAAAGAACGCTAATCGGTGATACCAATAGTATCTTTTCATCAATCCAAATACTAGCTCCTTGCCATATCAATAACCATAGGAAGATAATCAGTATTTTTCTATTCGTCTGCTTCATAATAGAAGTCGTCTTTTGGCATTGCTCCACCTATTGCTTTTGGATTTTGATCAAAGAGTGCTTGTAGGTAGCCACTTAATTTTTCTTTCATATCATCTTCATCAATATACACAATATTGCATGATGGTAGTGCTTTTTTCGCGATTGGCTCAGCAATTATATCATACGACCCTATCAACTTCGCAGCCTGATCCGTATTTTCATTTACATATTCGATGGATGTTTCATAATGCGCAAGAAAATCTTCTACTGCTTCAGGATGTTCTTTGATAAATTCTTTTCGTGCAATAACAACGCCTGTTACAAGCGTGCTCTCACTTTCCTCACTAATCGCATCCCATTCTTTGGTTAAATCCAAAGCCACACGAATATTCGCATTTTTTGTTTGTGCAACACTTACAAAAGGTTCAGGCAGCATAGCAATCGCATTTTCATCTTGTGCCAAAGCGGTTACACATTCACTATGTTCTGATTTCCATTCGATTGTTACATCTTCTTGTATACCACTTTCCTTCAACAAATATTGTAATGCATATTCAGGGGTTGCACCTTTTCCACTTGCGTAAATTGTTTTTCCTTTTAAATCTTCAATACTTTGAATCGTATTTCCTGTTTCTACAATATATAAAACGCCTAATGTATTAATTGCTAATACTTCAACACTTTGATCGGTATTGTTATATAATACCGATGCTAAGTTGGCTGGTACAGCTGCAATATCAACTTCCTTTTTCGCAATTTTGGTAACTACTTCATCCACATTACTGGAAATTTCAAATGCATATTTATTGCTGTCGACATTCCCTAGATCCACATCATCCATAAACTTCACCATTCCCATCGCTGTTGGACCTTTTAGTGCTACTATATTTACATTGCTAGGCTTTACTTCTTTTTGACATGCAACCATCGTAAACATAGTTACCAAAGCCAACACTCCCATATACAGTTTTTTCATATTCTTTACCATCCTTTTTTATTTTTATCTACTTCAAAAAAAAACAATTATTTCTTTTATCTATACTTTACCATTTTCAAGCGCATGTGCAAGTAAATAACTTCTTTAAAGTGATAAAATCATCATGAACATAGCATTTGTTCATGCATAAAGCAAAACAAAAAAATAAAAGCATTAAAATTGAGAATGATTCTCACTTGTGCTAGTATGTGCTCAGTTAGATGTTAATCATCTACGCCTAACATCAAGGAGGATTATGTTATGGAAAAACAATTGAATATTTTATTATCTGATTTTGTAGTTGAATATCACAAACTACAAAACTTTCACTGGTACGTAAAAGGAAAAGATTTCTTTCAAGTACACGCAAAACTCGAAGAACTTTATGACCATGTAAATGGTGCTATCGATGAGTTGGCGGAAACGATGTTAATGGTAGACTATACTCCACTTGCATCATTAAAAGACTTTAGCGCAAATGCAACCATCCAAGAAGCAGATGCGAAATACATTACATCAGATGAAGTTATGAAAGAAGTATTATCTGATTTTAAAGCATTATTAAAAAGTATAAAAGCGCTAAAACATGGTGCAGAAGACAACAATCTTGATGTAGTTGCCATCCTAATGGATGACTACATTAAAGAATTTACAAAATCTATTTGGATGATGAGCCAAGTAGTAGAAAGCTAAATGGAGGAAATACAATGTCATTAATATCAAAAGAAATCGCTGATTTTAGCGTACAGGCGTTCGTCGATGGCGAATTTAAAGAAGTTACAAAGAAAGATATCTTAGGGAAATGGAGTGTTTTCTTTTTCTATCCAGCGGACTTCACATTTGTGTGTCCTACAGAATTGGAAGATTTAGCAAACAAATATGATGAATTCAAGAAAGCAGGATGTGAAATATATTCCGTATCTTGTGATACGCATTTTGTACATAAAGCATGGCATGACACAAGTGATACCATTAAAAAAATTAAGTATCCAATGCTAGCCGATCCAACTGCTGCTCTTGCGAAGGATTTTGAAGTATATATTGAAGCTGATGGTTTAGCAGAGCGCGGTAGTTTTATTGTAAATCCAGCTGGCGAAATTGTTGCTTATGAAGTAATTGCTGGAAATGTTGGAAGAAACGCTGATGAATTGTTTAGACGTGTACAAGCATCGCAATTTGTTGCAGAACATGGTGATCAAGTGTGTCCTGCTAAGTGGGAACCTGGTGAAGATACATTAAAACCTTCACTGGATTTAGTAGGATTAATCTAGCATGAACAATACCTATGACGTCATTGTCATAGGTGGAGGTCCCGCTGGACTCTCTGCCGCCTTATATATGGCAAGAGCACAATTCAGTGTATTGGTATTAGAAAAAGATACCATTGGTGGACAAATTACAATTACTTCAGAAATTGTAAATTATCCCGGCATTCATAAAACAAGCGGTAAAGAACTAAGTGAAGACATGCGCATGCAAGCCGAATCTTTTGGTGCAACATTTCTCATTGCCGAAGTGCATGAAACCGATTTAGAAAAAGGTATTAAAGTCATAAAAACAAACAAGGGAACGTTTCAATCTGCTGGTGTTATTGTGGCAACTGGTGCATCTCCTAGAATGCTTGGTTTTCGTGGGGAAAGCGAGTTTAAGGGACGTGGTGTCGCCTATTGTGCAACTTGTGACGGAGAATTTTTCACAGGTCTTCCAGTCTTTGTTATCGGTGGCGGTTTTGCCGCAGCAGAGGAAGCCATGTTTTTATGCAAATACGCAAGCAAGGTAACCATGATTGTACGTGAACCTGACTTCACCTGTGTAAAATCAATTGCTGATGAAGTAAAAGCACACGAAAAAATTAAAGTGATCTACAATACCGAAATCATTGAAGCAGGTGGTCCTTCACACTTACAATACGCCATCTTTAAAAATAACAAAACTAATGAAGTTTGGCGTTATGATGAAAAAGAAGGAAAGACATTCGGTATTTTCGTATTTGCTGGCTATGTTCCAGCAACAGCTTTATTCAAATCTCAGATTGCCCTAGATGCATTTGGCTATATCATCACTAATGCTGATCAAAAAACCAATATACAAGGTATTTATGCTGCAGGTGATGTTTGTATAAAAAATTTGCGACAAGTGGTAACGGCGGTAAGTGATGGGGCAATTGCCGCAACTTCACTAGAAAAATATTTGCCAGCAATCATCACAAAATATGATTTGCAAAGCGAAAAAGTTGTTGTCCATAAAAAAATAACACCACTCATCAAAAATAATAATAATCAAGAAGATGCCTTTATTACATCTGTCATGAAACAGCAACTACAACCAATTTTAGATACTTTAGAAAAAACCTTAGTCTTAAAATTGTCTTTAAATGATGAACCTTTTTCAAATGAAATAAAGGATTTTGCGAATGAATTTGCAAGTTTGAGCGAGCGTATACAAGTAAAAATCAAAAAAGATGATACGGATAGTATTCCAACCATTGCCTTTTACGATGAGCACGATACCTATTTAAATGTAAAATTTCATGCCGTTCCGGGCGGACATGAATTTAATTCCTTTGTGATTGCCGTATACAATGCTGTTGGTCCGAAACAAACAATAGATGAAAAAAGTTTAACATCCATTGCCCAAATCAAAAACCCAACAAATATCAAAGTACTCGTATCTTTATCTTGTACCATGTGTCCAGAAGTAGTAATGGCAGCGCAACGTATCGCTGTTGAAAATAAACAAGTAGAAACAGAAATGTTTGATTTGGC
Organism: Breznakia sp.; assembly: GCA_047973225.1. Lineage (GTDB taxonomy): Bacteria > Bacillota_I > Bacilli_A > Erysipelotrichales > Erysipelotrichaceae > JBKEBQ01. The sequence continues at coordinate 6,892 of JBKEBQ010000035.1, forward strand.
ACATTTCCCTAAACTCAAAGAACAACATAACGTTATGAGTGTTCCATGTATTATTGTAAATGATACACACGTACACTTTGGAAAGAAAAACATTGATGAAGTTGTATCCATCATACAAACAAATCATTAATTTCTTATTAGATACTACGGTATACAATTGATTTAATGCTTTATCTATGACATATAAAAAAGAAGATTCCTGCCTAGCGCAATGTGAATCTTTTTTATATAAATGCCCTATTTTTAAAAAACCTTTTTACCAATCTTTCCACTTTTTCTACCAATCTTTCCATTTGTGGTTGTTTTATAGCATATATATATACATATATGCTATAATTTGATTAACAATTATAATTGTTTTGTGAATTATTCGAAAAGTCGCATAAGAAAGGAGATGGTCTTTATGATTAGACGAATAGTCTGTATATTTTTATCGTTTGTATTATTGTTGTGCTTATGCATTACACCAACACATATCAAAGCTAGCGAAGTTTCAGACATCAATGAAACGGAGACTAACATCACCCTGCGGGCACCTTCAAGACTTGGCGGTAAATATCAACGAGGTGTAAAAAAAATGTATTACACGATTAATGATGGCGCAAAAAGATATTCTTCACAAATCAAAAACGCCACTCATAATTGGGTATATACAGGCTATGATAATCCAATTTATATGTATTTAGTAACCAGTACATACGCAACAGACCTTGATTTTTATACCTACTCTAGAAACAATAATATTATCGGAGAAACAAGATTTTTTAGTTCAATAGGCAATCGAATAAGTCCTAATGTAAATAATTGGTATTTTGCACAGGTATATATGAATAGTGTCTATGGAAACAGATCTTATTTTAATGGAACAATCCGTCACGAAATTGGACATGCGTTAGGCTTGGGACACACCTTTGATAAATATAGTATTATGTGTCAGACAGGTTCTGGAAGAAAAGTTCAAACAGTTCAAAAAAGTGATAGCGATATGATTGTAAAAATTTATGGATGGTGATAATAATGAAAAAAACTAAATTAATATTCGTTTTTCTTCTTTCTTTTGTATTATTTGCATGTTCTTCCACAAATACAACGACCAAACAAGAAGAAGCAAAACAAATCAAAGCTTCAACCGTAAGCGAAAAAGAATACCACAGCTATTTATCTGGAAGAGAAGCAGAAGTTAAAAATGCAGAAGTGGTTAAGTCTCAAGTGGATTTGACCTACAATCCAGAAAATACCAGTGAATTAGAAGCACTTTCATCTAACATTTTTGTTGGAAAAGTCATTCGTTTTGATCGTGGAGTTGGTAATAAAGGCGCCCTACCGTACACCAAAGGACAACTTGAAGTATTATCTAATATTAAAGGCAATGCTAAAGGAAAGGTGGATTTCAGAAGACTTGGCGCAATTATCGAAGTTGCGGAAGATTATAAGGGTTCTGCGGCTTTCAGAATTGAAAAAGCAAATTATTTAAGGGAACAAGCAGGCCTTGGAAAGGTTGAGGACGATCATTCTTTGATTTCTATATTTGAAGAAAATGATGAAAATTTAAAACTTGGATCAACCTATCTGTTCTTTGCGACTTTTGATAAAAACACCAATGCATACGATATTCAAGGATTTTCATACGGAAGTCTGGAGTTGACAAACAAGGATTCAAAAAATTTACGAAAAAGCAGTAATTTTGAAGACTGGAAACTGATCGATAAAACAACGGGAAATGAAATTAGCTTGCAAACATATATTGACGAAAATTTGAAGTAACCTTTTCGAAACTGTTAATCACATATATAAAATGAACTTTCATAAAAAATATATGCAGATTTAAAACAAAAAGGAGTGCAACACCCTTTATGCGTGTTGCATTCCTTTTTTATATACTTATTTCCTTCGCTACTACACTTTTATTCAATGTTTCAATTGTGTTTTGGGATTTACTTCTTGATTATCACCATTAAAGATGATTTTTATATCTGCTTTATGAAAAAAAACAACATATCCATTAGGAATAGATAACGCTTTTATTAAGGAAGAACGTTTTTTTAGTAATTCATATACATAACAAGTATGTGTTTCTCTTTCTTCTTTATCATTTACCCCAACAAAAAAAACATCACTTTCTCTACTTCGTGTGAGATAAATGTCATCTTCCAACATCGCTTCTTCCTGATATTTTACCAATGTATCAAAACTTATCGTTGTTGATGGAATATCATAGTCTTGCAAAAACAGCAGTTGATGAAGTTGCATCCATAAGGCTAAGCTTATATTTTTGGTTTTATCCTTAAACGGATTTGCTTCATAGTCTGGTGAAAGAACAATAACTCTTTTAGCTTCTACCTTTAGAGTATATGTTGTGATTCCTAAATTTAATTGCATTCCATCCACATACATATCTTCACCCATTTTCTCTAAAATCATAAACATTCTTTGTACTTCATATTCCAAATTAGGAACACTATAGATACAAAATGTATATCCATAGATTTGTTTTGTAAATAATTCATGCATATGCTCACATCCATTCTTCTACGTTATCCAATATTACTTCAGGGAAGTTTTGTGCTTCCACATCATACCATTCTACGCTCATTTGATTGCGAAACCAAGTGTATTGCCGCTTCGCAAAATTTCGTGTGTTTTTTTGAATCTTTTTCACCACATCTTCAATACTTGCTTGCTTTTGATAATACATTAACCATTCTTTATATCCGATTCCTTGCATACTTTGTAGCTGGAAATCTGCTTCGCTCTCTACCAAACCCATCACTTCTTTTTTTAAACCTTGTTCAATTAACGTTTCTACCCGCTGATTGATCGCCTCATAAAGATGTTCTCGCTGTTTCGTTAATCCAATGATTTTAGCATCAAAAAGCAATGCATGTTCTTGTTTTTCAATGATATCTGACTTTTTATCCCCGAGATGTGCCATCATCAATGCGCGGATTACACGCTTGCGATTGTTTGGATGCAGCTTTTCACTTGCCTTTTTATCAATTTTAATAAGCGCATGAAACAAGTTTTCATTGTCTTGTTGCATCAGGGTTTCTTGATAGTCCACATCTGTTTTTTCTTCTTGAAAAACATAATCATACAATAACGATTTTATATAGAAGCCCGTTCCCCCACAAACAATGGGTAATTTATTGCGATTTAGAATATCATCAATCTTTGCCCTTGCTTTTTCTTGGAATATTTTTACATTATACACTTCTTTATAGCCCACTTCATCAATTAAGTGATGAACAACTTCTTGTTGTTGCTGCAGACTTACTTTTGCGCTACCAATATTTAATTCTTTATAACATTGATAGGCATCCCCACTAATAATTTCGCCATTATAGCGTTTTGCCAATGCCATCGCAAATTCACTCTTTCCCACAGCTGTTGGTCCGACAATAACCAATACCTTCTTCATTACTTTACCCTCAAAAGATCTTTTTCTAACTCTTTTAGGGTAAGCTCAATGAACGTTGGACGACCATGGGGACAATGGAATGGCTGTTCACAATGCCGTAAGTCTTCTACAACCTTTTCCATTTCTTCAAAGCTTAAGTGGCGATTAAAGCGAATGGATGAATGACATGCCATCGTAGCAAGGGCTTTTTTTCGTAAGTTTTCGATGTTTACTTCACGATTTTTCAAAAAGAAATCTATCATGTCTTGTAAAAACTTTTCTTCTACAACTTCACTCATCCAAATTGGCAAACTTCGAACAACAAACTCGTGTTCTCCAAAAACTTCTAGTTGCATCCCAATTTGTGAAAACAATGCATTCATTTCTTCAATTTGAGCAACTGCTTGACGACTCACATCAATACTAAGTGGCAAGAGTAGGGGTTGTTGTTCTTTTACACCTGACAACAACATTTTTTTAATTTCTTCATAATGATATCGTTCCTGTGCTGCATGTTGATCAATGATGTACATACCATTATCGCCTTGCGCTAGTATATAACATTTATGTAGTTGCGCAAGTACTTGCATCACTGGAAACGATGCATTTTTCGCAATGGAACTACTTTCACCTAACTTTTCATCTCCACTTGGATCCACTTGTTGGATTCCTTTGGGAATATCACTATTTTTTTGTGGCGATACCTCTTGTTTCACTGCTTCTTGATGATAAGAAACAAAGCTTTCATTTACTTCTTTATGCAGGGAAACAGGATCAAGTGTTGTATCATATTGAAAGTCAAAAACAGGTGTCATCACGTTTGCTTTTGGTGTTTCCCGTACAACTTTAGGTACTTGCATTTTTATTTTTAACGCTTTACTTATACTCTCATAAATCAAAGTTTCCAATTGTTTTTCTTTCGATAGACGAATCTCCCATTTGCTTGGATGTACATTCACATCAACAAGTTGTGGGTCCATATCGATATGCAATATTACAATAGGATTACGATCACTTGGTATATAAGGCGCATACGCATCTTGGATGGCTTTTTGTAGCCGATATGAGCGCACCATGCGCTTATTGATATAAAGCAACATATAATATTTTGTGGCGCGTGTAAAGGTCGGTTGTGCTGCATAACCATGAAGTTTATAATCGTGATCACTAGCATCAATTGCCATGGCTTCTTTTGCCACTTCACGGCCATATACCTGCATCATAACTTCTTGCATATTTCCTTTGCCACTTGTTTGAAAAGTCATTTTCCCATCATTGATAAGCGTAAAGGAAATACCTGGATATGCAAAAGCAAACTTTTGCATCACATCATTGATTAAGGATGATTCATATTGTGGGCTTTTTAAATGCTTGAATCGTGCCGGTGTTTTTTGAAATAAATTACGTACCATAATTTGCGTTCCTTTGGCCGTACCAATAGGTTGTGCACATATTATTTTTCCATAAACAATTTCTATTTTTGTGCCTTGTACTCCATCATTGCTTTGCAGTTCCACATGAGATACAGATGCAATCGATGGCAACGCTTCACCTCGAAAGCCCATGGTTGAAATACGCCATAAATCTTGCATCGTTTTAATTTTACTTGTAGCATGTCGTTCAAATGCTAAAGATGCATCCGCTTGTGACATTCCTTCCCCATTATCAATAACCATCATTGATTCCATTCCGCCCTGATGGATATGCACTTCAATCTTACTCGCCTTTGCATCAATTGCATTTTCAACAAGTTCTTTAATAACGCCTGTAGGTCGCTCAACTACTTCACCAGCAGCAATCATATTGGTAAGATGTGGATCTAATCTCGCTATTTTTGTCATGATTTTCCCTCCTACTTCTTTAACTCATTTAAAAAATTCAGCGCTTCAATCGGTGTCATTGCGTTCACATCCGCTTGTTTTAATAATTCCATTTTTGCTTTTGCGACAGGATCTTCTTTAACAATAAACGGTTTTTTCTCAACATATAAAGCAGTGTCTTTCTTCTCTACACTATCTAAAATTTGCGCTGCCCTATTAAGTACTTCATCTGGTAGTTTTGCAAGTCTTGCGACATTCACTCCATATGACTTATCCGCTTTGCCTGCTACGATTTTATATAGAAAAATAACTTCGTTTTGTTCTTCCTCAACACGAACACTGAGGTTTTTAATCCCTCGATATCGATCTTCTAATGCTGTTAACTCATGATAATGCGTCGAAAACAGTGTTTTAGCTTTGCTATGTTCATGAATATATTCCAACATCGCATAGGCCAAACTCATACCATCATATGTGGAAGTTCCTCTTCCAATCTCATCAAATAAAATCAAAGAGTTGTCACTCGCATTGCGCAAAGCATAATTTGCTTCCATCATTTCCACCATAAAAGTAGAATGTCCACTCATAATATCATCACTGGCACCAATACGCGTAAAGATACGATCAAAAATTGGTAGACTTGCTTTTTCAGCTGGAATATAGCATCCCATTTGTGCCATGATGACAAGCAGTGCAAGTTGGCGCATATAGGTTGATTTACCACCCATATTGGGCCCAGTAATAATCATAATTTGATCCTCTACGCCCATCTTTAAACTGTTGGCTACATAACGTTTTTCTTTCATCATCTCATCCAAAATGGGATGTCTTGCTTCCACTATATCCACTACTTGCGTATGGTTAAAGTGAGGCCGTACATAGCCCTGCTTGGCAGATACAGCACTTAATGAATATAAAACATCTACACATGCAAGCGCTTTTGCCAGTGCATGTAACTTTGGCAAATGCCCTTTTACATCCTCTAAAAGGGCATGATATAACTCACCCTCCAAGCGAATTGCTTTTTCCTGTGCATGTAAAATCATATCTTCTTTTGCTTTTAATTCTGCTGTAATATAGCGCTCTGCATTCGCCAAGGTTTGTTTTCGCTCATAGCCAAATTCTGGCTTGATTTTTGCGATATTGCCACTACGGACTTCAATGTAATATCCAAATACACGATTATACCCAATTTTTAAAGAGTTGACACCTGTTCGCTGTTTTTCTTTGGTTTCTAGTTCTAAAATGAATTTTTTCCCTGTGTTTTTAATATGTACAACTTCATCCAGTTCTTGATTATACCCTTGCTTAAAAATGCCTCCATCCTTAACTTGAATGGGTGGTTCCTCCACAAAAATTCCATCTAACATTGTATATACATCTTGACAAACATCAATGGATTGTAATTCATTATAGGTGTTACAACCTTTAAAAAGCTCTATAATCCTAGGTGCATATTGCAATGTAGAATGCAACCTCAATAAATCTCGTGGGTTTGCACTTCCATAAGCAATCTTTGCACTTAACCTCTCTAAATCATACACATGGCCTAAACACTCTTTTAGTTCATCTTTTAAAATAAAATTTGTGTTTAGAAAATCAATAGCTTGTAAGCGCTTCTCAATTTCCTCTTGTTGCAGCAATGGATATAAAATCCACTTTTTAAGTAAGCGACTTCCCATACTGGTTTTTGTATGATCCAAAAACCGCCATAGTGTTTCTGATTTTGAATGCATACGGATGGGATTAATCAGCTCTAAATTTTGTTTTGTTGCATAATCCATTTGCAAAAATGCTTCTTCTTGTATCAGTTCCACATTGCTTAAATGTGACATATGCCGCTTTTGGGTATGCTCCAAATAATTGGACATGATCGCAAAACTGGTATGTATATGGACATCATCAATATTCACCAACAACCCTACATATGCTTGTTTTACGACCTGATTATCTTCTTTTGACACAGTAATCACTGCCAACTCCTCAATCGCCTCTAAGAACGTTTTGTCGAAATCACTAGCAACAACCACTTCACGAATATTCATCGACAATAATGTTTTTTGTAAGGACTGAGTTGATCTTTCGATGTTTTTAGCACGCAACTCCCCACATGTCATCTCACAAAAAATAAGCGCTAACCCATATTTAAAATCATAAATCGATGCTATGTAATTGGTAGTTGTCTCATCGCTTTGTTCATCCATGATGGTTCCTGGTGTCACAATTTTTACAACATCACGTTTTACAATCTTACCAGCGCTTGCCTCTTCCAACTGTTCCACAATCGCTACCTTATATCCTTTTTGGGTTAATCTTGTAATGTATCCCGAAGCAGCATGATAAGGTATTCCGCACATCGCCACCTTCTCTTTTACTCCACCATTACGTCCCGTCAATACCAAATCCAACTCTTTTGAAGCTATTTTCGCATCTTCAAAAAACATTTCATAAAAATCTCCAAGACGATAAAAAACAATACATTCCTGTAAATTTTTCTTAACTTCTAAATATTGCATCATCATCGGTGTATATGTTTTTTCACTCATGATTTTCCTCTCTTATTTTGTTCATTATATCATATTTCATAATCCTAAATGTAAAGATCCTTTTGCTTATTTATTTCGACGTTTTCTCTTTACTGATGAAAAAATAAACATCTGTTCTCGATATTTCATAATCGTTCTTCTAGCTATATACATACCATCTTCTGCTAATTTTAATCGTAGTTTTTCATCAGAGAGTGGATTTTGCTTGTTTTCATGTTCAATATAAAATGCGATTCTTTCTTTCATTTGTGCTTGTGTATACATACTATTTCCGCCATGCATAAAAAAACTTTTCAAAGGATAATAACGCTTATGAAATAAACATGTCTTATTCGATATTGCTCTTAAAACGGTCGATGTATGAAATCCACATTTTTTTGAAATCATTTCTAAAGTACAAGTCTTCAACGCTTCATCCTCTATAAAAAAAGCTCTTTGCACTTCTGTAATTGCCTGCATTACTTGTAACATCGTAATATTTCGTTTTTCAACAAGGGATAGGAATGTCTCCCATTTTTTGCGGTCTTTTTTTAACTGTACACTTATATTAACGGTGTCATCAATAGGTTCTAAAGTACATAGATCTTGATCTATAAGCGAAACATGAATGTTTTCATCCTTTACTTCTACCAAACATTCTGGATGTAAAATGCTTGCCGTATGCGCATAATTAATTGCTGGTTTCGGTGTAAGACTTTGAATAAAGTGAATAGATTCTAAAACTTTTGTTTCTGTCAATGCTGTTGATGCTACGATATGTTGTATATCCCCAATCGCAACATCTTCTAAATAATCACATACCATAAAAGCTTGTTTCGCGATTGCTTCCTTATGTAAGATGCATTGGATTTTCAAACATTCTGCTAGGGAAAATGCAAAACATCCATGTGGTTCAAAGGTGCGAAGAATCGCAAGATGATTGATAATAACGTTTGTGTCATACACAGAAGTTTCACATATCGCTTTTAATGAAGCTTTAAAATAACCATTCCCATCCAATCTGGAAAGCAAATATTCACATACGTCTTCATCTAATTTGTGTTTCGAGAATCGTACTTGTTCTAAAATTTCATCACGCAATGTTTTTTCTTTATGATCATATGCTAAATATGCATCTGCATCGACAGTACTTGCTTGCTTTAATGAAACATATGAAAACTCATGTTGATATAAACATAATGCGTCATTACTCATTTCCAAAATATGCAAAGCTGAATTTTGTTTTGCATGAAAATTTAATTTTTGGGTTTGCATCGGCTTGGGAATCAGTCGCTGTTTCATATCCCCATTATAGCAACCTTCATGTAAAAGAAAAAGTGAAGTTTATGACTTTTGTAACTTCACTTTTTTATTCTTCTTTACTTGGGAGTTTGAATACCTGTTCTCCATCATCCTTTGTATACATAAACTTTCCCCTTGCAATCCTTTGCAAGTATTCATCATTTTCCAAATGACTTTTCTTCGTTTGTAAATGCTGCTTTTCTGTTTTCAATTCTTTTAGAACTGCTTCTGTTTCTTTAATGCTTGCCTTCAATTTACTATTTGTTTGAATGCGTTGGATGATCTGAAAGGAAAAAAAGATGCTTAGTCCTAACATTACTAACATCAAAAAATATCGAGGAAGCTTATTTTTTCGTTTCTGTTTCGTTTTTGTCATCATATTTCTCCTCTCAATTTGCATCACTTTTTGTTTTCTGGTTTTCCAAAATATCTTTTTCCATGCGTTTGAATTGTTTTTTTAGTTTACGAGTGCCCAAAAACTGGAAAATTTTTCCTTTTTGTTTTCTAGGTGTTCCATCACTTTCCAATACCTCTTCTCGATATGTAATTTCAATACCTTTACGCGTTGGCGCAATCTCATAAGACATAATATTAATACCAAACGCACTGGTTATTTTTGATTTATATACACTTGCTCTTTTATATTCCAATAATACAACGTTTCCATTAAATACTCTTTTTCTTTGATAATATTTTCGTGAATATTTTAAACCTTTTTCAATTTTTTCGACCTTTATTTTTTTACTAGCATTATGTTCTATGTCATAGCGAAGCGATGCTTCTAATACATCAAAAAATGCTTCTGCGCTTACGCTTATGTTTTGCTTTACTTCAATCATGCTATCACCATCCTGCAAGTTTATGTATTCTTGTATTGCTGTTATGAATATCATATCATAAACCTATGACTTATTCACGCGCAAAAGTAGATATCTAAATACCTAGCAACACAACAAAATATAAACCATACATAACTTCCTACCTGCAAAACGATTGTGATTTCTCATTCGCTTTCTCCATGAGATTTTATCATTTTTATTATGCATCGCACTTCATCAATAACGATGGGTGCATAAATATATAGCAATGGATTCCAAAATTTTGAATCTTTTACTAGCATTGAAACCTCTGATGTAAAAAATATTATGATCAATATATGAAACAAATATCGCCATATTATTTTTATTTTCCTCTCATAAATGAATCTCCTTATAATACATACTTTATTTCATTTATCTCCTTGTTAATGAGCTTATAGTAACCTCTTTATGTTTATGTCATTTTAACTTTATTCATATCTATTGGTGATTCATCATTTTTTGTGTTTTTAAATTATCACAGTAAAAGAATTTCTTTATTCCCTATGCGTTGTTTCCTATAATGAAATTATACTCCCCCCAAAAAAAAGCAAGCATCTCAGAAATAGTTACTTGCGTTCGTTAATGATTAAAGTAAATGCAACATATATTGAAAGTTCTTTGTATTTTCTACGAAAGGATGGAAAATATGAAAACACGTGGAGTTCTCACTGATTGCCTTTTTAACACTCTAACATATCCATCCTTTTGCCCACCACTATTCGACACTAACATTTCTTTCAAAACGTTTTTCTTCAACAATTTCATACATTAAAATTGCCTCTTGTTTAGAAACTTGTTTGGGTGTTGCCAACACTTTTATCTGTAATTCACGATTTCCAAAGTGGACTGTGATACGATCATTTATTTTTACATCGCTACTAGCCTTTGCACAACGACCATTCACAAACACGCGTTGTTGATCTGCCAACTCCTTTGATGTACTTCTGCGTTTCACAATTCTTGCAACTTTTAGATACTTATCCAATCTCATACTATCCCTCCTATTCTTTATCACGGTTATTTTTCAATTGCAAACTCACGTTAATAAACTCACTCATAACATTTAGAAAATCCTTTGTTTTTGGCATGGTAGCACTAATTTGTTGGTTGGTATAGCGTATTTGTAAATCTTTTGATAGCGTTGTTGCTAATGCAAACAACTTAATTCCATCAGTTTGCATGCTCCATTGTTTGGTAAAGATCACTTGTAATGTTTTTTTGACTTCTTTTATTGTTTCCACATGTTTCATATTCATTAAAATATCAAAATGCTTCTTTTGAAACAACGAAGCAACAGCCTTAGGAAGACTTCCATATACATCCTGTGTATCCCTTTGTAGTTGCAACAATGCCTTTACACTTTTCACCTTCTCAATTTGTTGGTAAAGGGTGATTTTTTCATAGTCTTCTTCTTCAAAGTGTTCTGGAATGTAGGCATCAATTTTAATGTTTGCACGTTTGGTTTCTGTTTGCTCATGCACCACTGTTTCACCTTTACTCTCTTTAATTGCGTCGTGAAGCATTTCCATATACATATCAATTCCTACTGTATCAATAAAGCCCGCTTGCTTTGGACCTAACATTTCCCCCGCACCACGAATCGTCAAATCACGCAAAGCAATTTGATAACCAGATCCTAATTTCGCAAATTCTTTCATCGTCTTTAAACGCTTTGTTGCAATTTCACTCAATTGTTTATTGGGTGCATACATTAAATAAGCGTATGCCAAGCGATCACTTCTGCCAACACGACCCTTGATTTGATAAAGTTGACTCAATCCAAAGGTATCCGCATCTTCAATTAAGATCGTGTTCGCATTAGGGATGTCAATCCCTGTCTCAATAATCGTCGTACACACCAAAACATCATACTCTTTACTTGTAAAGCGATACATAACATCCTCAATCTCTTCTTTGCTCATCTGTCCATGCGCAACGCCTACACGAATCCCATTCATGTGTTTTTGCAAGGAAGATGCTACACTATGTATTTCTTTAACTTTATTATACAAATAAAATACTTGTCCTTGTCGAGAAACTTCTCTTTCAATAATTTCTTTCACCAAAAGAAAGTCTTTTTCGACAACATACGTTTGGACACTCACGCGATTGATCGGTGGTGTATGCAATTGTGATAAAGAACGAATCCCCACCAACGACATTTGCAAGGTTCTAGGAATGGGCGTAGCACTCAATGATAACACATCAACACTATTTTTTAATTCTTTAATTTTTTCTTTATGTTCCACGCCAAAACGTTGTTCTTCATCAATAATCAACAGTCCTAAATCTTTAAATACAATATCTTTGGAAAACAAGCGATGCGTACCAATCAGTAGATCAATCTTTTTTTCTATAAGTTCTTTTTTTATTTGGGTCATTTCTTTTCGTGATACGAAACGATTAACCACTTTAATCGTAATAGGAAAGTTACGAAAACGTTTTATAGTGGTGTGTAGATGTTGCAAACTAAGAATGGTTGTCGGACATAAAAAAGCTACCTGCTTATTGTCCATAATGGCTTTAAAAGCTCCCCTTAAAGCTACTTCGGTTTTCCCAAATCCTACATCTCCACAAAGCAAACGATCCATTACGACATCACTTTGCATATCTTTTTTAATCTCGTTTATTGCCTGTGTTTGGTCTTTGGTTAGTATATAATCAAAGTCTTCTTCAAATTGTGTTTGCATGGTATTGTCTTTTGAAAAAGAAAATCCTATTTTTTTCTCGCGTAACGCATAAAGATTCACTAATCGATCGGCCAAATCTTTTACATTTTCACTCACTTTGCGTTTGGTTTTCTCCCACTCATTACTTCCCAAACGATTCAATTTTACACGCATTCCTTCTTTTGAAACAAACTTTCGCACCAAACGAAATTGTTCCAAAGGGACAAACAAAATATCGTTGTCTTTATATGCAACTTTCAAATAATCTTTATGAATTCCATATCGTTCTCGATTGATAATCCCAATATATTGACCCACTCCATACAATTTATGAACAATATAATCGCCTTTTTCTAATTCTTGATAATGTGATAAAACTTCGGCATTACGAAACTTATTGCGATATCGCACTTTGTGGTGCACCACATCAAAAAGCTCTCGACTCGTATAAATTACTAGCTTCTCTTGTTTTGCAAGAAATCCTTCGCTCAAGGGGAACGTTTCAAAATGAAAAGTACAATCTTTTCCACATTGCATAATCAACTCTTTTTCCAACTCACTGACACAAAGATAAACTTCATATTCCTGTTCCATTTTTTTTAAGTGCTGTAACTTTTTTTCTAAGGGTATATTTAATATTTGTAACTCCTGTACTTGTGATACGAGAGGTTGTTTTACATCCGCAAATAAAGAGATGTGTTGTGCATGATGCACTGCTTCATAAAAGTCTTGGAAAATGGTATACACGCTCAACATTTCATCAAACTTACTCATTTCTTGAATATAAGCGATATTATCTTCTACGCAGTGCTTATAGCTTCGTTTGCAATCTTCCATATTACTGATCACAACTTTGGGGTTGTTTACATAATTCTTAATGGTATATACTTTATCTCTAAAACTATAAAAACTTCTAAAATATGGCACTTTTTCATATTCTTTAAAGCGTTGCAGCTCTTCTTCTACATGCGGATGGTTTTCAAATTTCTTCTTCAACTTTTCTATGATAGCTGTTTGTTCTGTCACAGAAAACAATACATCACTTGCCGCAATGATGGTTACCTCATTAATTTTTTTTAGCGTCTTTTTACTTTCAATATCAAAAAATCGAATGCTTTCAATATCATCATCAAAAAATTCAATTCTAATCGGCATATCATAATTCATTGAAAAAACATCTACAATTCCTCCCCTCGATGCATAGGTTAAGGGTTGATCAACGTGGGTTTTCTTCTCATAACCACTCTTATATAAATTCTTCTTTAATCCTTCAAACGATAAGGAATCATGCACCTTTATGTGTAAACAATGTTCATCAAATACCTTTGGGTTTGCTAAAAAGCTCGTATAAGCACTAATGTGTGTAATCACCACTTTCGGTGCTTGCGTACGCAAGGTGTATAAGACTTCCACCTTATTCGCAATAATTTCATTAGATGTAGATAATGCTTCAATACGCATACTCTCTTCTACACTAAAAAGCAGCACATCATCTTTTAGCAGGGGGCTGAGCACTTCATAAAGTTTTTGTGCTGTATATACATTGTGTTTAACGATAATCAGCGCTTGTTTTTCTTTTTGATAACAAAACGCAATCATTAAGGCTTCTTCAATAAGACTTATATTGCCTAGATGTTGCTTTGCATTTCCATAAGCAAGAAAGGCTTCATTATTTTTAAAAAAATCTAGCAATTGCTTCATAACCACCTCTTATTCTATACCTTTGTTTATTTACCGTTGTAATCTTGCATTACTTTTTCAAAATCTTCGTGAACAAAAGCAATGGCTGCTTTTGCAGCATTTGTTATACCTGTTTCAAACGCTGCTTTATCTTCTTTAGAAACTTTACCTAAGACATAGTCTATGGTGGGAATACGCGCATCTTTATCAATCCCAATACGAATGCGCTTAAGCTCTTGGCTACCTATGTGCTGCATAATATTTTTCATGCCTTTTTGACCACCAGAACTACCTTTTTTTCGTAGACGAAGTTGTCCTGTTGCTAAGTCCAAATCATCATACATTACAAGAATATCTTGCGGATCAATATCAAAATAGTCCATCATCTTTTGCACACATTCCCCCGATAAATTCATATAGGTTTGTGGCTTTAATAAATATACTTTTTCACCTTTGATCCTTGCTTTTGTATATACTCCTTTAAACTTTTTTTGATCATATGTTATATGTAATATTTTCGCAATTTCATCCATTGCCATAAATCCAGCATTGTGGCGTGTCTTTTCATATTCCACTCCTGGATTTCCAAGTCCTACAATTAATTTCATCGCTATCCATTTAACCTCTTATTTTTTACTCTTTCTATTTCATTTTTTATCTGTGAATATTGCACACAAATAATTTCATTGATTTCTTCAATACTTAAGCGTTTGTTTGCGACAATAGAAAGCGACAAATCACTTTGCACAATCACCGATATTTGTCCTTCTTTCAAACGAATGGAACGAATCAAATCATAAATCAATTCTTCGGGATTTTTACTCCCCGTATATCTACTTGTAATTACTACTCTTTCTTTTGTTGCCACAAATATCCTTCTTTCTCTTTTTTTATTTTACTATAATGTCCTGACTTTTTCTATTTTTATAACATAATTCTTTTCTAAAGTATGGGTGGTACTATGTCAAGAAAGTGGACAACCTAATCGTAGACACTTTCTAATTGTTTAATAAATAATAATTTTTAATATATTAATTTGGTGAAATATATCCGCAATGTGAATGAATTCTCACAGTGTTATAAAATGCTTCAATATATTCAAATACTAATTGGTATGCTTGTTGATAGTTTTGAATACGATGTGGTGTCAGCCACTCTCTTTTGATTAAAGAATGGAATGATTCAATACATGCATTGTCATACGCTACTCCTTTATTTGAATAGCTTCTTATCATATCTTTACATAATTCTTGATACAGTTGACTCACAAAGTGGCTTCCTCGATCACTCTGTATCACTAAGGCTTTCACCCTTGGTGCATCTACAATTGCCCATTGCAAGCAGGTCAATACAACATGTTTCGTTATGATATATTTTAATATTTCCTCTATTTTATGTCTTTTAAATCAACAAATTTATCCTTTGTCTCGGCAGCAATTGGAGCACTAAATATCGAAGTTGTAGCAACTAAACAGAATCCCATGCTAACGATTAAGATTCTTCTTACATATCTGCATATTTTCATATACTTTCCTCCTTTCAATGATTATAAAAGAGCGCTTCTTTAAATTCATATTATATAAAAAACAATCACTTTCAGATACACTACCAAAGTTATACTAAAAAATAGCGATTATATTGCATGCTTCAAAATTATTTAGGATAATTTGTGTATTTTGTGTTACGCTTCAGCAATTGTTGCATGTAAAGAAAAAGTATACCTAGCTGCATCTCTTTGGTACACTTTTATTCATACACAAAATCTGATAGTTTTTTTGCCCGTAAACTGATGTTCATTGCCATTCCAATCATAATCATATAAGACAATAAACTAGACCCTCCAGCCGATATCAGCGGTAATGTAATACCGGTAATCGGGAACAAGCCAATGGTCATTCCAATATTTTCAACTTGTTGGACGACAAGGATGGAGATAAAGCCAATAAGTATCAATTTGTCACGCGTATTCTTACTTCTTCTAGCAATTGTAAACAAACGAGCATTGAGTGCGAAACATAAGATAAGAATAATGCTTGTTCCCATAAAACCATAATAGATACCAATGACGGAGAAGATAAAATCGGTATGTGCTTCAGGAATATCAATAACACTACTGCCAATCGGGTATCCTTGAAAGCCAGCAGAACCCATACCCAACAAGGAATTATAGAGTTGCATTCCTTCTTTTTTAGCGCTTTCTTCAGGATATAACCACCCATAAATACGTCCTACTTTATAGTCTTGACCATCTGTGAAAAAATCATTAAAAGAATTAGGAAAGAAGTAGAATGCCACAACAAAAATTAAAAGTAGTCCAAATAATAAGATGGCTATGGCAATAATCCATTCTTTGCGAATGCCCGAGCAGATGATCATCATCGAAAGACTTGCAACGATAATCAAAAAGATCCCTGTATCCGGTTGAAATAAGATAAGAAGTAATGGCAAGCTTGCCCATGTAAGAACTTTACGAAATAAATGAATATCACTTTCAAAAGAATCTTCACTCTTGTTTTCATTGTGATCATGAATGATAGTAGCTACTAAAAGAACCAAAATGACTTTCATAAATTCAGATGGTTGAAACGTCCCAATAAGAGGGAATTGAAACCAACTAACAGCGCCATTAATAGGCTTTGCAAAAGACAAAGCTTGGATATTAAAACGCACCAGCATAGCAGAGATAAACAAATAGACAAGAGCTCCTAGAAGAATAAAATATCCTAATCGAACAAGTGTAAAAAGATTTTCATTACCAAAATACATAATACTAGCAATAACAGCCACACCAGCAAGAAAGAAAGCAATTTGTTTGATAATTACAGTATCAGGACTCAAGTAACTGGGAACAAGTGGAACGGCTGCATAAAGAGCAAGAATACTCGATATAAAAATCGAAAAGATAATGATCGATAAGACAAAGTCAAATTTTTGTGGTTGCAACACACGTGCTTTGGAAAGAGATTGTTTCATAAGTGTTTCTCCATGTTCTGATGCAAAATGTTTGCTTCTTCAAAAGCTTTACCAATACTGATATAACCAAGCGATGCATAAAAAGGGAGTGCAGCAACTTGTGAGGAAAGGGTCAGTGTTAGCGTCCCTTCTTTTTTTGCAATATCTTCAACATATTGCATTAAGCTACTTCCATACTGTTTATGGCGATGTGCCTTCAAAACAGCAACACGACCAATATGCCAAGTGTTTTGATGTTTTATAATGCGCAAAGCCGCTACCATATGATCGTTATCAAATGCGCAATAATGATCACAAAGCGCATCAATTTCATCAATTTCAATACTTGGATCCACATGTTGTTCGCACATAAAAACAAGACTTCGAATTCTCATAAGTGAAAAAAAATCAGATTGTGTAGTCGCTTTTCTTATTATCATAAATAAGCCTCTCATATATGTAGGTTCTATACTATCATAAATAATGTATAGATTCTATCTATCTATATAATTTATTACGTATCTTGTAGTAAAAAAAGAAATAAAACTAAAAGATTAAATAATCAGTGTATACACTTGTTCATATAAGGGAATGATTTGGTTTATCGCCATTTCAATGTCATGTATAGATGTTTGTTTTTTCAATAAATCATAAGCAGAAACGACAGCTTGCTGGAAGTCTTTACGAATGCTCAAAGGAACTTTTTCAGGATGCACTTTCATACATTCCATTAAAAGTGTTTGTAATTCTAAACGTTTCGCAAAGTAATAGTGTTCTTTATTAATTTCATCAATCAAAGTATGAATTTGCCATTCTTGGTTATGTTGTGTCAACATCGCTTTACGAGCAATATCCACATTCTTTTCTTTTAAAATCTTTGATATTTTTGATATTTCTTCTTTTGGAATGGATGGAAATATCATGATATCGATAGGAAAATGATACTCAGAAATCATATCATTTTTTTGATATCCCGCAAGTCCCATCATATAACCTAAAGTTTGTGATAGCGCGCTATCATCAATAATTTTATAGTCATATCCTAGTGTATGCAAAGTTTCATAGAGAGCGTTGGTTTTATCAATGTGATCTCCATGATACAGTAAAATCGGTAATGGTGTCATAGTTGCTATCTCCTTTGATAACTCTACTATACGAAAAGTAGTTTCGTTTATCAAGTGTTTAGAATACACGAGAATAAAAAAGCAACATGATCATACACGTTGCTTTTAAAGACTAATCGATTCCGTTTAGTTTTAATAACTTCATGATTTCGACAATTGGGATTGGTAATAAAATTAATCCAATCACAACTTCCCAATGTTCTAAATCTAATGGAACTAAATTGAAGACATCTTGTAATGCAGGAACAAATAATACAGCAAGCATCATAATTGCATTCACAACAGTAGCAATAATTAACCACTTGTTTTTCATAAATGATGTAAAAACGCTTTTTCTTGATGAATGAATATTATATGCATGAATCAATTGAGAGAAAGCCAATACACAAAAGGCCATTGTTTGTCCTTGTGAAATATCAATTGGCTCTCCATGTGACAAGAAAGTGATTTGGTTTGAACCCAAATAGTAAGCAAAGAGTGTCAATCCTCCAACCATAATCCCTTGATAAAAAATGCGCCACATCATTGACTTCGTGATTAAGCTATTGCTTCTATCCGGTTGTCGTTTCATGATTCCCTCTTCTTCGGGATCAATACCTAGCGCTAGAGCTGGGAAGGAATCCGTAACTAAGTTTACCCATAAAATATGAATGGCCAATAAAGGCGTTCCATGGTCTAGTAACGTTGCAATTAATAATGTCAATAATTCACCAATGTTACACGACAATAAATACTGAACCGCTTTTTTTATGTTGTCTTTGATACGACGTCCTTCACCAACTGCGCTAACAATCGTAGCAAAGTTATCGTCGGTAAGAATCATATCCGCAGCACCTTTTGCAACCTCTGTTCCAACAACCCCCATAGCGGCACCAATATCTGCCTTTTTAAGGGCAGGAGCATCATTTACGCCATCACCTGTCATCGCAACAATTTCACCATGTTTTTTCCACGCATCAATAATACGCATTTTATCTTCTGGCGAAACCCGAGCATATACGCCAATATTTTTTACTTCATTAAATAAATCATCATCACTCATCGTGTCTAAATCTTTACCTGTAACAACGTGAAGTTTTTCATCTAACATGCCAATTTCACGCGCAATCGCAGCAGCTGTTGCAGCGTGATCACCTGTAATCATAACCGTACGAATACCTGATTTCTTACAAGTAGCAATTGCCTCAATAACTTCAGGACGAGGGGGATCAATCATTCCAATTAAACCTATGAAGGTTAAGTCTGCCTCAGCAGAAGCATCCCCATTTGCATAGTTTTTCTTTATTGTTTTCTTTGCAATGGCTAAAACCCGCAGTGCTTTTTTCGCCATTTCCTCATTTGCTTCTTGAATACGAACTTTATGTTTGTCATTTAATACGATGGCCTTTCCATCGACACCATAGTGCGTCGAAACCGCTAAAATTTCATCCACACCACCCTTACAAAAGACAACCAATTCACCATCGATTTCATTGATAGTTGTCATCCGTTTTCGTCCAGAATCAAAAGGAACCTCATTGACACGCTTATTTGTATCTAGTTCTTTTTGAGTATCAATGCCGATTTTAGAAGCCCATTCGGATAATGCAGTTTCAGTTGGATCACCTACCCATACACCATCAATTAGACGAGCATCATTACATAATAAACTAGCCAAAGCAATATCGTTTGCTTTATCTTCGTTTTGATCATTCCAATATTCAACAACGGTCATTTTGTTTTGGGTAAGGGTTCCCGTTTTATCACTACAGATTACCGTAGCACCACCTAAGGTTTCAACTGATGGAAGGTTACGAATAATGGCGTGTTTTTTTACAAGACGCTGCACACCCATGGCTAATACAACGGTTGATACTGCAGGGAGTCCTTCAGGAATTACTGCAACCGCCAATGAAACAGCAGTTAAAAACATTTCTACAGGATCATTGTTGTAAAGTAGTCCAGCCATAAAAACAATCACACAAGCAATGATGGATAATACTCCTAATTGTTTACCAAGGGTGTTCAATTGTTGTTGAAGTGGGGTTTGTGTTTCACCAGCAGATTTTAATAATGAAGCGATCTTACCAACCTCGCTGTGCATACCTACCTCAACTACAACACCACTTCCACGACCATACGTAATGGTTCCAGAGGAATATACCATATTTACACGATCTCCAAGAACTGCATCCTCTTTTACAATCGCTTCGGCGTGCTTTTCAACAGGAACAGACTCTCCCGTTAAAGATGCTTCTTGGACCTTCAAAGAACTACTTGCTAATAAACGGATATCGGCAGGTACAAGGTCACCTGCTTCCATGACAACAATATCCCCAACAACAATATCTGTAGAGGGAATAATTTGTTCGTTTCCATTACGGATTACTTTTGCATTGGGACTCGACATTTCTTGAAGTGCTTTTAAAGCATTTTCAGCACGTCCTTCTTGCACGACCCCAACAATTGCATTTAGCACAACTATTGTTAAAATAACAAGAGCATCTTCCAAGTGTCCAGGTTCTCTTTTAAGGACCATCGGTGCAAAATAACTTAATCCAGCGGCAACAATTAATACAATAATCATGACATCTTTAAATTGATCAATAAACATTGAAAATAAAGAGCGTTTTTTTCCTTCATCAAGTTTATTGATACCATTTTTTTCTCTAGAAGCAAGAACTTCTTGTTCGCTTAATCCACTTTGTTGATTACATTCACTCTGAACTTCTTCTAGAGTTTTTGTAAACCATTTTTTTGATTCCATATCTAAACTCCTTCCATTTTTTTATAAAAATATTACTGCTGAGAAACTAAAAGATGTTAGCAAATACAAACACAGATTGGTTTCATTTGTTAACACCTATGAAGTTTTTTTAAGTTTTTTGCTTACTTATTTGTTTATCAACATATATTTTCATCATGAATATCATAACAAATACCGTTTAAAAGTCAATATAAATTGAGGCTACTTCAAATGCCTGCAACTCGCAAAAATAAGTTTACATATGACTAAAAATAAAGTTCACATGAATATGTTACAAGCCAATCGCTAAGCCAGACAGAATGCATATCATATGAACACGACTTATATTTTCGCACTTGAATTGAACACACTTCTATTTTACACACAATTGCTTTATCTAAAGGATTACATAATGGTGATAATGTTTCATCTATCCCTCAAAAAACTTATGAACTTTAAGAAATTAAAGCTTGTGATTCTTACGCTGTTCAATACAAAATTGATAATTCGTTATCTTCAAAAGGTAGACTACCTAAGATTGATTGGACAATTAAGCAATACATACGCTCCTGAAGTTATTGAGAACATAATTAAAAATAATAATTTTAATACAACTGTTTCAACTAGAACTATATATAACTTGAGTTATACTAGTGATTTACATTTGGATAGTGATGTCTTGCCCTATACAAATAAGCGCAGAGCTCACCAATACCAGAATGTATGCGCGTATTTAATTCAATCCGTGATATTCTTTATAAATATCATTTCGTGAAAGACCATACTCTTTGGCAACCCTTTTGATTGCTTCCTTCGTCGATAGGCCATTTTGTGTGTGCACTTTAATTTGCTTCTCAATGATTGAGAAAGCGATTGCTGCTTTTTCTTTTTGGCTTGCTTCTACAACTACCACCATTTCCCCTTTCAATTCATCAACAACACTAAGCACTTCTTCGATATTTCCTCGAAGAAATTCTTCATATGTTTTCGTTAATTCACGAGCTAAACAAACACGACGATTTCCCATAATCTCTAACATTTTTTGCAAGGTTTTTCGAATCCGATGTGGCGCTTCATAAAAAATAATCGTATGTGGATAATCTTTTAACTCTTGTAAGATTTTTATGCGTTGTGATTCGTTTCCTTCGATAAATCCATAAAACAAAAACGGCTGTGGACAAATCCCACTGGCTACAATCGCATTAAGGGCTGCATTGCTTCCTGAAATTGGTACTACATTATATGCATGCTCAATCACCTGTTCTACCAGCTTTTGACCTGGATCAGACAACAAGGGATATCCTGCATCACTTACCAACGCAATATTTTTACCTTCTGCTAATAATTTCAAAATGCCTTTACTACTCTCATTTTCATTATGCACATGATGACTGATGAGATGGGTATGTATATGAAACGCTTGCAATAATTTTTTTGTATTTCTTGTATCTTCAGCAGCAATGATATCCACTTCTTTTAAAGTCGCAATTGCACGTGGAGTTAATTCTTGTAGATTACCAATCGGCGTTGCTACAATATAGAGTGTAGCTGCCTTGTTGTGAAAACTTTTTTGACGCTTAATCATAATTCAAATCTGGCCAAATATCGCGAAATTCAACAAATTGAGTATCTTCTTTATTTTCAATCTTTGCTTGTTGTAACATCAAATTAAAACTAGTCACACGATATTTTTTTCCTTTATACTCAATCCGTGTATGAATTTTAGGCAAGCCTTTCTTCATTTTTTTATACAATTCATCTTCAAACTTTAAGCAACATTTTAGTTTTCCACACTGTCCCGATAATTTTTGAATGTTCAATGCCAACATTTGATTTTTTGCCATATTGATGGATATCATATCAAAATCATTCATATACCGACTACAACATGTTTCTTGTCCACATTGGCCAATCCCCCCCACCATCTTTGCTTTGTTTCTTGGACCTATTTGACGCAATTCAATGCGGCAATGAAAAATATTGGCAAGACTTTTCAATAATTCTCTAAAATCAACACGTGCTTCCGAAACATAAACAAATGTGATTTTACTTTGGTCCAGTGTATAATTGGCTTCAATAAGGTTCATATCCAATCCAATTTCCGCAATTTCTTGTGCACATATCTGCATCGCTTCTTTTGCTTTTACAAGGTTATTTTCATAACTCTTTATATCTTTTGCACTTGCCCTTCTAAGACATGGCTTTAGTTCATACGTTCCTTGAAAATGTTCGATAGCTATGGCTGTTTCACTAATTGTCGCCAATTCAATCCCTTTACTGGTTTCAACAACGACATAATCGCCAATCGCATAATCGCCACTTTGACTTTTGAATGTATACTTTCTCCCACCATCATTAAAGTGGACACTTACAACATGTGTAAACTTATTTTCTTTATCCATAAACTCGCTCCATTTCTACTATAAACTCATCTACCAATAAATTCATATTCACTGATTTGATATTTTTATCTTGTATCTCATTACTCACTTTTTTCATCACCAAGGCCTGTTCTTTTGTCAAAGCTTTGATACTTTTATTGTAATTACTATCTTCTACTTCTTTTTCTAACAAAGTATCATTTGCTAAAATATCCAGCATATCTAAGAAATACGCAAATACAACACGATTGTTTCTTTTTCCTTTTGTAATACCTTCATTTTGCAGAAAAATACTAGCTTTTCGATCCTTATGAATCAACATTGCAACATACTCCTTAAACATATACGCAGCATGTTGATATTCATCACTCTCCTGCATCTCTATAGCCTGTTCTTTACTACTTGTCTTGTAGCTTAGCATATCGGCATCAAAAGCATCTAGAAATGCTGCTAACTGCAACCTATATGCTTCGCGGTTTTGTTTATGAAAATGAAGGATTTGACACCTTGATTTAATTGTATCAAGTACCAATTCAATTTGGTCAACAATAAAAATAGCAATCGTTTCATTTTGTGGTTCTTCCAAAAATGTAAGAATACTGTTCATGGCACTACTCGTTGCATTTTCTGCATGATCTATAATATATATTTTTTTTCCATATCCTTCTTGATTGGTTTTTACAAATTCCTTTTTCAACGAAAGAATGTTTTCCTTTTTTATCGATGCTTCATTTCCATCTAAATATAGCATATCAGCATAATTTTCTGCGAGCACACGCCGACAAGCATCACATGTTTCACAGGCAAATCCATTCTTTGTATGTTGACACACTAGACTTTGTGCCATTAAAAAAGCGCATTCTTTTTTTGGTGCCGTTTTGTCACCAACAAACATATAGGCGTGCGCAAGCCGACTATGAACAAGCGCATTTTGAAGGATTGTATATACTTGTGTTTGTTGGTTTTGTAGTTTATCTACAAACATATGAACCTACCTCTTGTAATGTTCGTTTCCATATTTCTTGGTAAACTGCTTCTTCATTTTGGTTAGCATCAATAACAACAATTCGTTCTTTAAACTTTTTTGCCACTGCATCATAGCCCATGGCTACGCGTTGATGAAATTCCATATTTTCTTTATCCAAACGATTCATATCTTCTTTCCTTGATGCAACCCTTTGCATACCAACCTCTACGGAAGCACGAAGTAAGAAGGTCTTATTTGGCATGCACTGCGCAATCGCAAATTCATTAATCTTATAAATCTGCTCAAATCCCAATCCTCTGGCGATCCCTTGATAAGCCAAAGAGGAATCAAGAAAACGATCACATATCACAATGTTTCCTTGTTTTAGTGCAGGGATTACTTTTTCGATTAAATGTTGTCGTCTTGCTGCTGCATATAGTAATGCTTCACAGCGTGCATCCATCTTTGTATTTTTAGTATCTAAAATCACTTCGCGGATTTGTTCGGCAATATCAATGCCACCCGGTTCCCGCGTATATATACACTTATATCCGGCTTGCAAAAGTTCTTGATATAAACGTTTTGATGCTGTTGTTTTACCACACCCTTCATTGCCTTCAAATGTAATAAATATTCCTTTCTTCATGGTAACCTCTCATTCTAGACTCATTATAACACTTTCTAAGCGATGCGTTAAAAGTTTTCACAAGCGATATAGTGTGAAATTTTAGTAGGTAATAAAAAAGAGGTCCTGTTATAATAGTTTTTAAACAAATAAATTCATCTTTGATTTCAACATAAGCATATCTATTCTACACTTGGCTATGCATCTTCAGTTGAATATAGGTTGATGCATTCTTCTTAAAAATTGTCTACAAACGTGTTGACAGTCCAACTGTAAAGTTGCGGTTGATAAGTTTCCTATTCTTCAAGAACTATTAAAAAAGTGAAACAAATACGGACTACCACAATGAATGCATGTACGTCACCCAAGATAGATGAAGAGCTAAAACAAAAAGGAAACGCAAAAAATTCAATCGCTATCGCAGCCTCATAAGATTATGAACTTTGTGATAAACAATATTATGTTTTAAAGAAATTTAACTGGTTCCTTTTTCTAAGTATTAAAAAAAATAAGATGTTAGATGACAATAACGAAAAAAATGGAATCGAAAGTTAAAGCAATACTGTAATTACCACACCTTAATGAGCCTCATGACAGAACAACAACCACACTTAGAAACAACAAGAAACTGCTACTATTTATTTTCCACACTTTATAAAACATGCAATTATGAAAATGGAAAAAAATTAAAAAAACTAAATATTAAGTTTGATCCTTATTAAACAAAAAATGAGGATATACACTTCTGCATGTCCTCATCAAACCTCTTTTGGACCTCATTTTTCCCTTGTTATTTTATATCTACTTCTATTACGAATCTCTTGATTTTTTAGGCGCCTTTTTTAGAGAGCGTGTCCTCGCTATTTGAAGCAGTGCCTTATACTTTCGTAAATGATGATGTTTTGTGTTAAAACACTGATTTACTCACCGACACCCAATTTTAAAGAACCGCAAATATCCATTCGTGATTACTGGTAAGTTAATCCTCTATTATAGGAGTATTTAACAATCTCTCTTTTACCTCGGCGACTGTTTCTGCGTTCAGATTAGTATCAACATCATAATCAATAGTAATTCCATCTGGGGCAATGACGCTAGCATCTACAACACCTAGTAAAGCTGTGTGTGCATATATAAATCCACCACGTGGAAGTTCCAATATTTTTTGATCAGCATCTAATCCTGCAAAATACATATCCAGGTATTCTTGTGTATACATATCATAACCTTTTTCAGGATTGTTCTTTTTATCTTTAGTTTTTGAATCAAAAACTTCATTATCTTTCGCTACATCACTGGTTTCTTTTGCATCAACTGTTAGTGAACTAGCCATCCCAAAATAAATTAAAAATGCAAATGTTCCAACTATACATGAAACAAGTCCTGTTTTAAGAATTTTTAAGCACATAGAAATCTTGTATGATTAAGTCGTACACAATAGGTACGAAAATCATACTTCTCCTTTCATTTATATTGTACAGATATATATTGTCAAATACCTGCTTTACTTGGGAACTGCAACACTTCAGTTGAGAAGTGGTTAAGGTACATTAAGTAAAGTGTTGTATTGTGAAACCAGAAGAAATGATCAAAAACCTATCTGTAGAAAACCCACGAACACATTTCTAAGGGTAGTGATATTTCACCCTATTCCCAAAAACAAATCAAGCATATTTCTTTACATATGCATAACTTTCCACGAAAATCTATAGGGTTATATCTTCATTACACTATTATTGACTCTTGTGGTAAACCAATTATCATCACACATGCTTGTTTTTATTCCATTAACATCATTTTATCCGTTAATTTTTGTCCACGTTTATGATTATATACTTGCATGATGTCTTCCACACGCATTTGCTTTTTTTCTTCGCCAAGCTCCATCAAAATCTTCCCTTCGCTCATCACAATCATTCGATTGCCATACGCCAATGCCTGTTCGATATTATGTGTAATCATCATCGTTGTGATCTTTTTTTCTTTGACAATTTTATCCGTAATTTCCATGACTTTATTCGCCGTTTTAGGATCCAATGCGGCCGTATGCTCATCTAATAATAACAATGTTGGGGTATGAATCGTAGCCATCATCAACGTTAGCGCTTGTCGTTGTCCTCCTGACAATAAGCCAACCTTGCTATGTAAGCGATCTTCTAAACCCAATTCCAATTGTGCTAGTTTTGCTTTGAAGAATTTTTTTTCTTGATTTGTAAGACCGATTTTGAAAAAGCGATGATACCATCTTCCTTCCTTATTTCCACGACAAAAAGCGAGTTTTAAATTTTCCTCAATTGTCATATCAGGAGCACTCCCTTTTAATGGGTCTTGAAATAAACGCCCAATTTTTTTCGATCGTTTATACTCTTTATCATATTGAATTTCTTTATGATTTAATACAATACGCCCTTCATCACATTCATATGCTCCACTAATACAGTTTAATAACGTACTTTTACCCGCCCCATTACTACCAATAACCGTAACAAAATCTCCTCCCTTAAGCTGTAGGGACACATCATCTAGTGCTTTTTTTTCATTTGCACTTGCTTTATAAAAGGTAATAGAAAGATTTTGAATATCTAACATGATGTATTTCTCCTTTGTGTGCGTTGTTGTTTTTTCTTCACATATTGTTTCATCGTTGGAATGGATATCAAAATGGCAACAAGTGCAGCACTCAACAATTTCCAATCGCTTGCTTCCATTCCCAATGATAGCGCAAAAGCCAACAGCAAGCGATATAAAACTGCTCCTAATATAAGCGATACAAAACTATGCAAGATACTTCTTTTACCAAATATACTTTCGCCAACAATAATACTAGTGAGCCCTACAACCATCATCCCAATACCTTGAGAAATATCGTAAAACATTTGATGTTGTGTATAAATGCCAGCACTTAGTGCGACAAAAGCATTTGCCAAGGTCAAACCCAACATTTTCATTGCATCTGTATTAATAGAAGAAGCTCGCACCATTGCTTCATTATTTCCCGTGGCGCGAATTGCCAATCCTATTTGCGTTTTGAAAAATATATATAATAACACTCCCAACAATACAACAATCATAAACAACAATATCACTTTATGATACTGAGTCACAAAACCTCTTGGAAGATTAAAATGAGTCAAAAGCTTAGAAAAAGATGTAAATATTGTGTCTTTTCCATATAGTGAAAGATTTGGTGTTTTCCCAATTTTGAGATTTATGGAATATAATCCCGTCATGGTTATAATCCCCGCTAAAATATATTGTACTTTCATTTTTGTATGCAAAAAGCCCGTAAACAGACCTGCGAAAGCGCCTGCTAGCATCGCTAACACAAGTCCTAAAAATGAATGATTTTGTAGGGCAAGACTAGCACTAACGACACCCCCAAGGGTGAAACTGCCATCCACTGTTAAATCAGGAAAATTTAAAATCTTAAATGTAATATAAATTCCATAGGACATAATCGCAAAAATAAGTCCCAGCTCGATTGCCCCTAAAATTGTATCGATACTCATACAAACCCCTTTTCTATTCCATCTCAATAACAGCTTTATGCTGCTTTTTAATATCTTCCAGTTGGTCAAAACCAATGGCTTTTGCTACTGCTGTATTTATATAAACATTTAAATTTTCTTTAAATATTTTTACCGGTATATCTCTGGGGCTTTTTCCATTTAGTATTTGTAGAACCATGTTACCACTTTCGCTTCCTAAATCTTCATAATCAATACCAACACTTGCCAAACCTCCATCTTGTACCATTGAATCAGCCCCAACAAAGAATGGTATTTTTGCTTTTTTTGTTAGTGTAGATACGATATCCATCGTTGATGCAATGGTATTGTCATTGGGTGCAAAGATGATGTCAGTTTTATCAATGAGTGTTTGCGTAGCACTTTGTACCTCTCCCGTGTTAACGGCTGGAGTAGCGATTACTTCAAGCTTGTACTGTTTAGCATACGCTTCTACTTTTTTTAAATGGGACATTGAATTTGCTTCTCCTGAATTGTATAAAAAGCCAATGGTTTTTGTTTTTGGATACATTTCCATCGCTAAGTCCAAAATCATGGCTACTTGAATTTCATCACTCGTACCTGTGATGTTTCCCTCTGGTTTTTCTAAATTTTTTACGAGTCCCGCACCAACAGGGTCACTTACCGCAGAAAATATAACCGGAATATCACTCGCAAAATTAGCTGCTGCCATTGCACTTGGTGTGGCGATTGCCACCATCACATCCACCTCATCATCTTTAAATTGTTGGCAAATCGTTGTTAGTAAACTTTGATCATTGCTTGCATTCTTATAGATAATATCAATGTTTTTATCACTTTTTTCGATTGCTTTGATCGTTGCTTTACGAATTGTATCAAGCGATGGATGTTCTACAATTTGTACAATTCCAACCTTAAATACTTCTGTTTTTGCATTCGCATCTTCCTTTGTATTCTTACATGCACTTATCCCAAATACTAAAATAAAACTCATAGCCAAACATTGTAACTTTTTCATTTTTGTTTCCTCCTATATGTTTGTTTATGATGCATTATCAGCGCCGATACATAAAAAAACTTGCCCTCGGTATAAAAATATACCTCAAGGACAAGTGTAAAAAACACATGCGGTGCCACCTTGTTTGACGAAAACGCCCAACTTTCAAATGCTATCACATTCTTAACCCTATAACGTGGGTAAACGTCTTGAATACTAACTATCACTAGTTTTCATCTAGCTCTCATGGGTCCATTTACAAAACAGCATCTCTATTGACTTACACCAACCGCCAACTCTCTATAAGCGCTTATTATGTTTTATCTCCCAATCAGTGATTTATTAAAAACTACCACATTTGAAATCATGTGTCAAGAATATGGGAAAATTAAGCATGCATCTCTATAAAAGTTAGAATGCATTGCTGATAAACTACCCTAAGCTGTCCACAACTTTTTCTATAGTTAACTTTTAATAATCATTGGATGTCATGATATCCTTTGCCTTTATATTCTTGTTTGTATAACGGGCACTATTTTTTTCTTTGGTATGATGAATTGCATTTAGGGGGCAAAAAGATATACATGCCATACATTGTTGGCATGTATGTTTAAATTCTACTTTTTTATGTATATTAATATTATTAGCAACACATACTTTTTTACAAACTCCGCACAAGTTGCATTTTTCATCAATATAAAACTTTTCATCTTCTATACCGATACGTTTAGGTTTAGTAAATTTCGCAATGATATTACCCACCCTTCTTAGTACAAAGTTTTTCTTATTTTCTTTTGTGTGGATACCTATATTTCTAATAATTTTTTGTATTTCTGTATTATACCGATTTTCTTTACTTTTTACTTTTTCCATATCAAACAATGGAATAAAATTATCTTCCATTAATAATTCTGTTGTATAATCTACGATAAAATTATAGTTATTCATTAAACTTTTTGTATTAAAAGAAAACATTCCATACGTACAAATGGAAAAAATATAGTTTGCCTTTATATTCACCTTATTTAAAAATTCATCTACCATATCGGGAATCCCCAGATAGTAGACAGGAAAAATGATACCCACTGTATCACTTTCTACTACCCATTTATGGGTAGCTAAGAGCTGGGGAATGGAAAGCATTTCCCCTTGAAAACTACGTGAGATTTCATTTGCCACATAGAGGCTATTACCCGTCCCACTAAAATAAAGTATTTTCATCTATTTCCCTCCTAAGCAATGCAAATTGTTTTTCTACTAATGTATCAATCTTAATTTCTCCCTTTATTCTGTCTACTCTTTTTTCAAACAAAATATTTTTAGAATGTTTTAAAATTTTAATGTTACTTTCTAAACTTTCCAACAATACCTCACTATCCTTTATTTTTTTATTTATAATATCTAAGCTATGCTCTAAATTTTCATAATATGGATGTTCCTTTCTATTCCCTTTGTTTCTCATGATAACTTTAATATCTTTTAGTGACATTCCCGCATATTTCATAACTTCAATATATTTATACTTTAAAATATCTTCGTTCGTATAATATCTATAATTATTTCGTTTTCTTTTTGGTTTCAACAAATTTATTTTATCGTAATATCGTAATGTATACACTGATACCTTTAATATTTTTGATACTTCTAAAACAGAATATTCCATTATCTACACCACCTAAAATAATAATAACATTATAGTAAACTCTAATGTCAACAATTTCTTCGCACTGAATATTTTTTTGTGAAACTTTCTCTAGTTGCATACATATAGACATTTAAAAGTGTTCATACTACAATAAAAGTCATATCTGAGGTATTTATCTATGCTAACATTATTCACTAATTTTATTCTTGCCTTGTCGCCTATTCTTTGGTTGATATTTGCGTTAACAAAACTAAATCTCCCTGGTTACAAAGTCGCTTTTATTTCTCTATGTATTGCTTTTGTGAATGCGATTGTTATTTGGCATATGTCAGCATGGCTTGCAGCAAGTGCTGCTTTGGAAGGTATTGTTATGGCAATATGGCCCATTTCCTTAGTGATCGTTGCTGCTGTTTTTACTTATAATTTAACTGTTTATTCCGGTGCTATGGAGGTTATAAAATCTTTGATCACTTCATTAAGCAATGACCAAAGAGTCTTGGTCATTCTTATTGGTTGGTGCTTTGGTGGTTTTTTAGAAGGTATGGCTGGTTTTGGTAGTGCTGTTGCTATTCCTGCTAGTATGTTATATGCACTGGGATTCTCTCCTGTAAAATCAATTCTAGTATGTTTGGTTGCAAATGGGATGCCAACGATGTTTGGCTCCATCGGTATCCCCACCGTTACTCTTTCCAATATATTGACGCTTGATCCCCAAATGCTCGGATTTGTGCAAGTTTTACAAGCATTCCCTTTACTTTTTATCTCCCCATTCATGATGGTTATCATAATCGGAGATGGTCTAAAATCCTTAAAAGGGCATCTTTCTTTTCTCACTATTTCTGCCCTTAGTTTTATCCTTCCTGAATTATTAATCGCAAGATTTGTTGGTGCTGAACTTGCAGTTGTGGTTGGTTCGGTTGCTTCTATGGTATGCTGTTTATTGTATGTAAAATATCATCGCCAGCAAACACCTAAGCAATATTATATCTACGTGGAAAGTCTACAGGAAAACATTACACTTAAAAAAGCACTCATTGCATTTTCTCCTTTTATACTTATTTTTATTGTTTTATTAAGTGTCAGTAAACTGGTACCTTTTATCTATAATCCGCTTATGCAAATACAATCATCTCTCTTCATCTATCAAGGAGAAAATGTAACTCCCTATTCCATTGTTTGGTTGGCAACACCTGGCACTTTAATCTTGTTGTCTGCGATATTGAGCGCTTTTATTCAAAAAATTCACTATAGGAGCGTGATTCGTGTCTTTATCAATACTTTCATGCAAATGAAAAATACGATCATGACAATGATAGCGGTTCTCGCCACTTCTAAGATTATGGGCTATAGTGGTATGACAAGTTCAATTGCAAACTTTCTTGTTTCTGTATTGGGAAATTTTTATCCTTTCGCCGCTCCTTTGGTTGGGGCTTTGGGAACCTTTGTTACAGGAAGTGGGACAAGTTCTGGTGTGCTTTTTGGAAATGTGCAATTGGATGCCGCACAGGCTATTCATGTCAATCCTTACTGGCTTGCTGCAGCAAATTCACTTGGAACTGGAGCTGGTAAAATGTTATCTCCACAAACCATTGCGATTGGCTGTGCTGCGACTTCACTGGTTGGAAAAGATGGTGAAATCTTAAAAAAAATTGCACCGTATGCTTTAGGTTATCTAATCCTTATGTCTTTCATTGTTTATTTTGGACAAGGGTTATGGACCTTGTTAGCTTAATTCCTACCTTTTCTTAGAAAGATACAATTTTATCGTTTCTTGTTACAAAAAGGTCCTTTGCTGGTAAATACAATTGACCTTTTATCGTGTACTTTATTTATGAAAACATATTTTCTTGCCTCAAATTCTAAAAAATGCATTTATTTCCATACTGATATTGATTCTGAAATTTTCATATTATTACCAAAAAATGAGGACCTCTTCTTTCTAAGATCCTCATTGCTCTTTTTATAATAATCCGATGAAAGAACAACCAATTGCTAAAATGATCGTCCCTATAATTAAAACTACTGGACTGATTTGACGTTTTTTTAATAAATAGAAAATGCCTAGCGTATATAACATTGGTAATAAGTTAGGAATAATTTTATCAAAAAACTCTGTCTGCACAGGAACTTCAATTCCCCCATCTACTTTTATAACTGGTAATAGATTGATACTTACATAATTCGCAATTAATGCCCCAATTACCGTAATCCCTAAGATGGTTGCAGAGTTTGAAATGATCACAGAATTTTCTGTCAACATATCAATTGAGCGTGTTCCCAAACGATATCCCAATTTTGTCCATACAATACGTAATGACCATATAACCACATAAACACTCACAAAAATAATAGGTCCTAAAATATTTCCTTCTGTCGCAAATGAACAAGATATTCCCGCAACAATTGGCAATACGGTAAACCAAAAAATAGCATCTCCAATACCTGCAATCGGTCCAAATAAAGCCACTTTCAATCCTTTGATTAAATCTCTACTTTCACCATTTTCTTCCAAAGATATTAATAATCCCATTAAAAATCCAACAAAATTTGGATGTGTATTGATAAACTCCATATTATCAATCATCGCTGCGCTTAATCCTTCTTTGTCATCTTTGTATATTTTTTCTAAAATTGGAAGCTGTGCCCAAGTCCAACCACCTGCTTGCATTCTTTCATAGGAGAAAGATGCTTGCAACAAAGATGATCTGATTCCTAACTTCGTAATATCCTTATCTGTCAACACACGTTTAGATTCCTTCATTTTGACTGCCTCCATTCCCTTGTTCTAGTGCTTCTACAATATCCATTTTTCGCTGTTTCGCGCCATAAAAATCCAACAATGCAAAAATTGTTCCTAATAATGCAACGGGTAATAAATTTGCCATATCAATATAGGTAGCCATTAAAAATCCAGCAATTAAATATGGAATATATTTCGCTTTCATCATGACTCTTAACAACATACCAAATCCAATTGCCGGAAGGATACCACCTGCTACCTCTAATCCATGTGTGATAAATTCTGGCAATGAATTGACAACATTACTCATTGCTTCTTGCGCAACATAGGTACATAGAAACACAACAATTCCATAGGTAATTGCCACAATTCCAATCGTTGTTAAATTTAGTTTTCGAAAACCTTTAACATCTGCAGTTTCTGCTAAATGATCTGCCTTACCCATGAAAAATGAAAATGCTGAATAGAAAAATAAAATAACATATTGCATTAAAAATGAAAATGGTAAGCATAAACCTAATGCAATTTCTGGACTTGAACCTGTGGTATACGCCAACACTGTTCCCATAAATCCTGCCAAAACCGGGTTAGGAGGTTGTGTTCCCCCTGCAGGAGTCAATCCCGCAAATGCCAACTCAATCAAAGCTCCACACTTCAAACCCAATGTTATATCACCTAAGATAACACCGGTAATGGTTGATACAATTAATGGTCGAAAGATAAAAAATGCTTCTAACCAATAATCAACTCCGATAATGATTGCTGCTAAAGCAAGCATTATCCCTTGTAATAATGTAATTTCCATAGTCTTTCTCCTTTATTTTTTGATTACTTCTTTGTTGTCGCCTGGTACATCTTGGCAATACACATGCACACCTTTTTCTACTAAGAATTTTAAATCTTCCATATCTGCGTCATCTACATATACTTTTTTAGTAATGGACCGTTTCCCATCACTAAAATGCATATTCCCAACATTTACTGCTTTGATTGGAACACTCAACTCCACAAGTTTTCGTACTGCTTTTGGTGTTTTTACAACAATAAATATCTTTTGCGACGGTGCTGCTTTGCCAATCACCTCTGCGGTTTGTGCAATGCTAAAAAAGCGTACACCTACACCTGATGACTTTGCGGTTACGGACATAATTGTTTGTTGCATTTTGTCATTTGCCACATCATCATCGGCAACAACAATTAAATTTGCGCCAAGCGTCTTCGTCCACGTCACCCCAACTTGTCCATGAACTAAACGATTATCAATTCGTGTAAGCAAAATATTTGGTTCACTCATAGTACTCTCACCTCCATTTTCACTATTATATAAGCAAAAAGTGTGCCAACACATTGTCGACACACCAGCCAGCTATTTTAAGCCATTTTTGAAATAATTATGAACAAGCATAATTTCAGCATCTGGGACTTCGACACTATATCTGCTCTCTACGACACTAAGTGCTTTTTTGGCAATCCTTGCGAATTCTGTGTGTTTATGAAGTTCATCTTCTAAGTTATGATAACTAGCCACTTCATTTTTTAATAATAATCTTTCTATCAAGCAACTTAAATGTATGTATAATCCTGCCTTTGTTAGCATATTGACTTCAATATGCAAATCTTTTTCAATCATTGATACTACTTCTTCCACATCGTCAATTAGTTTTTCAGCATTTAAAATCGTTAAATGATTTACCAAATTTGATAATGTGAAATTTCTCATAACACTTTCTTTAAATACCTTTAATTCATGTGTATCTAAATGCTCTTTAGCAAGTTTATCTAAAGCTTCTGTTCCTTCATTCATCACTAAATTTTCTACTGAAATATATGAATACTTTCCAACTTGCGGATCCAATGTTCCGACAATTAAAACCACATCATATTTCAAAAAGATAGAGTCCTTTTCACCATTTTCTAATAGTGACTGATAACTATAAGGAATAATACTGATGGGCACTTTACTCGGGATGCTTTCATATAATAGTTCACTCACCTTTTTTGCCGCTCCGAATCCAGTTGCGCAAATGGTTAATATTACTTTTTCTTTAAGACTGCCTTTTACATATTGTGCGGAAACCTTAAAATTATCTTCAATTTCTTTTAGAACCGGTAAAATCGGTTCTCCCTGATGAATCTTATGTCCAACCTCTAATGCTAGCTTTGTGGTTACATTATTAATAATGGCAATATTACTTTTCGTAATTGGCTTCATTTTTTTGTGTATCTCTTCTAAGGAACCCATATCAACAAGTAAAATTAATTCTTTAAATCCTGCTTTTATTTTCAAATATTCGTCTAATTTTTTCACAATTTTATCTGTACTGATTGTCAGCTCCATATCAATCCCATCAAATATGTATGCTCCGATCATATGATTACATGCCTCTGCAACGCTACTAGCGGTAGAATATCCATGGCATAAAATAAGCGCTATCGTAGATGATAAATGTTGCTCATCCAAGGAAATAAGGGATAGTGTTAAAACACAATGCATCATCGAATCTAATTCAACATCTAAATTCAATTTTATATTATCAACAATTTCTTTGGTGATGTTATATTCTCTAGGGGCAAAATTTTGTAACTGGTTTTCTAATTGTTGGACTTGTTTTTTATTTGCTGAAACCCACATTTTTGCATCTAGAACATGTTTCGTATATCCAACAATCATATTTGCATAGGTATTGATATCATTATTAGAAATCGTAAGACTATACTTGTTTATGACGATTGAGTATATTTTATCCAATATTTTCAATAAATAATTCTTGTTCGCATTTTTTTGATAACGATTTTTATACAATAAATAATCCTTATAATTCTGAATAATATTTTTGAAATCACTTATAATATCAAGGTAATTTTCTTTTTTTTGTTCATATTTTTCATAACGAGTAACAATTTGAGAATACAATTGAATTAACATATTATGACAAGCACTAACTCCTTTCAATTTTACAAGCGGTATCATAATATGATTACGGTTATCAATTCCTTTTAACTGCATTCCTGAAAGCGTCATTAAAATATAGTTTGGCAAATTATGAACCAAAATCGAAAGTTTTGCATTATTTTTTTGTTTGTTTAAAAATGCTGAAGCACATGTCGCTTTAATTGCATTTTTCATCCCCCCGATGTTTCCATTAAATGTAAAATCCATTAAAATTTGGTACACGAGATTACTCATTTCGATATCTTTTTGTAACTTTATAGACTCCGTTTCAAATATAGAATACAGTAAATTCTTTTTTTCAATCAATGGTCGCTCATCGAGTGAAGGAATATCAACAATAATCGGGATGCGACGAAGTAATGTCTTTAATAAAACCTCTTGCGGGTTTTCCGTTGTCGCAAAGACCAAACGACAATTTGACGTTAACCAATGTTCATTGTCACCTAGTTGATGATACATTCCCTTATCCATGAAAAAGAAAAGCTTCTCCTGACACTCGGCAGGAAGACAATGGACTTCATCCAAAAATAAAACACCACCATTCGCAACCGAAATCAAACCTACACTATCTTCTTTCGCATCCGTGAAAGCGCCTCGAACATGACCAAATAAATTCGATGTTAACAACTCCGGATTATTCGCATATTCGCTACAATTGACTGCTATAAAAGGTTTGTTTTTTTCGATGATTTTTTGATCTTGCGCAAATTCATATAGTAAAGACGCTATCATGCTCTTTCCCGTACCTGTTGCTCCATGAAGCAATATTGGTAACCCATTTTCTGGATAACCAATTGCCGCTTTTGCCTGTGCAACAACATTACATAAGCTATCCTTACTACCAATGAGTTTTTCAAAGTTATTGGTTTTCTTTACCTTCTTTGCGAAAAAACTCGCAAATGAATCAAATACGCAAATATCGATTTTCTGAGAGAATGCTTGTTCTACAGCTGTTTTTGAATAAAAATAAACGGGGCGTGTATTAATTTTAATTACTGTTTCTTGTTTTACCATTTCATTCAAGTGTTGGCTAACACTATTTCTGCTAAGATGCAATTGTCGTGCGATTTTTAGAGCTGTAAACACATCACTCTTTACAATCCCTTCCATAACGCATCTTTTTTTAAGTTCATCGTATATTAATGTTTGCATAGACTTTCCTCTACTTTTGACATTGTGATCTTTTCGCGTGGTGTTCCAGGAATTTCTTGATAATACATATCTACTCCTTTTTTTAATAGATACTGTAAAT
Source organism: Breznakia sp. (assembly GCA_047973225.1). Classification (GTDB taxonomy): domain Bacteria; phylum Bacillota_I; class Bacilli_A; order Erysipelotrichales; family Erysipelotrichaceae; genus JBKEBQ01. The sequence continues at coordinate 44,994 of JBKEBQ010000035.1, forward strand.
TATCAACATCTGTTTTATCAATATATACCTTCTTTGTCAACGCAATTTTCCCCCGCTCATAATGCATATTCCCCAAATTGATTTCATGAATTGGTATCTTTTTTTTATGAAGTTGTTTTGCCACTTCTGGATTCTTAATAACTAAAAATATTCTTTGATTACTTTCGACTTTAAAATAACGTTGTATAAATTCCTCAAGTGTATAAAAACGAATAGCGATATCAGAAGTACGAGCAATCCCTTCCATTATCTTTTTTGCGATAACATCATAGTAACAAATGTCATCAACAACAACGATAACATTTATATCCAAACTGTTAACCCATGTAACGCCTACTTGACCATGCACCAGACGATTATCAATTCTTGTTAAAACAATTTTAGCCATATTGCACCTCTATTTCTTACATATATCATACTTCGCTTTTATAGAAATGAAAAGTACATGATGCATGCAATAGCCTAATCTTGAAATTTTTAATACACAATAAAAAAGATCAGTTACTTATCTGTATCCGATCTTTTATATTGTACTTTCTTTTGTCGTAAACCAATGGTTTTGATAGAAATTATTTCAAATGGTATATCTCTTTCATTGATGTCCACACACCCTCTTCACCATAGCCCTCAAGAGATCTCATACATGGAATACATTCTGCCCACCATTCTTGTGTCGTTTTATCAGCGGCCATCATCGCCATATCTGCTTCATAATCTTCTCCTACATATTCGTAATATGAAAATAATAAATTCCCAATTACATAGATAGAATAGTTTTGTAAATTACATTTTTTTATCATTTCATTTACTTTTGACCATGCATTTGCATGTAATTCAATATACTTTTCACGCGTTTCATCCGTTAGTGTTGAAACTGCTCCATATCTTTGTAAACTCATCGTTGTCCTCCTTATGTATTTATTTAAAATATATTTTCTTTGCGTTTTTTCTAAATAGCTTCTCTTTACATGCACTTGATCGAGACATGGTTAATGCAACAAGAAATTCCGTCCACTTCACAAGTCCACCACCAAGATTTAAAACAGGATAATTGGATGCATATAAAATATGGTCTTCACCAAATATATCCAATACTTTATCAATGTCCTTACTACTATCCGAAAATGTGAAATTATCGCTTTCCATAATACCTGAAATTTTACAATATACATTCTCTAATGTAGAATATTTTAACAAATTTTTTAACCATATTTTTTTATTTTGCGCACTTTTTTCGCTTAGAGGTTCTACAAAAAAGTCCATTGTTGGATTTCCCATATGATTCAAAACGATGGTTGTATTTGGACACGCTTTCGCAAGTTCATATCCATCTGTCAACTCGCTATTACGCAAACATAAATCAAATGTCAGTCCAACCTCTCCAAGATAGCGAACATTTTCAATAAATTGTTTTTGTAAACAAAATCCTTTTTCACGCTCTGCTATATGTAAAACTTGGCGTACTCCCGATACTTTTGTTTTATATTCATCAATATAACCTCTGCATTCAGAACTTGATAAGTCTGCAGAAATTATCGCTTTCGAAAATATACTTTGCGTATTTTCGCACCATGTTATCGCATCACTATTTTCTTTTTTTTTGCATTCCTTCGCACAATCTACTTCCATATAGATAGCGTCTGTTATACAAAATTTTTCACTCTTTATCGATTTAATATAATCTGATTCTAAAAAGGTTTGCTTTAGATACCCTTCACTCTCTAGCCAAGGCAATTGCATTTTTTCTAAGTCCCATACATGCACATGTGTATCAATTATTTTTTCCATGCTTACCTCTCTCTTTAGTATTTCACGATTGTTCCGCCATTATCACTTGATTCGTATAATGCTTCAATAACACACATTGTTTGATAAGCATCTTCATAATCATTCATAAACACATAGCTTGGGTCATCCATTTTTTTCATCAATCCGCCCATTGTTCCAATAAAGGCTTCATTGAACCAACTACCTTTTACTTCCAATTCTCTCCATCCTTTACCATCGTCTACAATATATTCAACTTTATCCGGTCGTCCTGTAGGATAGTCTAAAATTAAACCAACCGTAATTCTAATTGCCCCTTTCATCCCTTCAATTTTACAAGTAGATTCTTGATAATCTGGCGCAAAATCATGGTTGTGGTTAATATGTAGATTTACTCGTAAATCTTGTCCGTAATCCAAAATCATTGCTGATCTTGTTTGTTTTAATGCACGCATTTTCGGATGTTGTAGGGTTTTACAATATACACTTGTTGGATTTCCTACAAGGCTACGAATCAAGTCTACATAGTGAATGCTGTGATAGTTGATTTCCATACGTTCTTTTTCAAACAAGAAATCCCATAAGTGCCATGGATGTAATTCAACTACACGCCAATCAATATCAACGATATCACCAATTACACCATCTTCAATCAATTTTCTTGCAGCAATCATATAAGGCGCTTGTCGCAATTGAAAATTAACTCCTGCAACAAAATTTTTAGTTTTACAAATATTTAAAATTTCTTTGGCTTGCGCAATACTTTCCCCCATCGGTTTTTGCATAAGCACCCCTGATTTCTCAGGCAATTGTTTTAAAATTTCTGGCAATGCAGATGCTGGAACCGCAATATCAAAGACCGCATCCTCTTTTTGTGCTAACGCAATTAATTCTGATAATTCCTTGCATACATGTGGAATGTTAAAATCTTTCCCCACTTTTTGTGCTTTCTCATAATCTATATCATAAATACCAACAACTGGAAATTTCGCTACTTCATAAGCTGGAAGTTGGACTCCAGATACAATTCCACCTGCCCCTACAATAACAATATTTCTTGGTTTTTCCGGCATTTCTGGTACATAATTTAATTCTGCTACTGATTTAATCATTTCGTCCTCCTACAATTTGTTTTTTTAATTTATAATGAATTTGCTAATGCTACAAATACTAATGATACAACAATAATGGCATTCCCAATAATCGCAACTTTTTGTGCTTTTTTATGCCCTTTCCATTCACCATCACGGAATCCCCACATGTTTGCAATAATTAGAGCCAATCCGTTAAATCCAACCCATCCTACAATAGGACCTAAATCCCCTAACAAGTGCGTTGCTTTTCCATAAACTGCCAATGCTGCAAACCAAACAAATGAAGTTACAACCACTTTAAAGTAGGCTTTTCCTGCACCCTTTTTTGTATAGTCTGTATACGTTTTATTTTTTACAAGGGAAACAATCGCATATACGAAATTTGCTAAAAATCCACCAGCAAAAACGACTACCCAAGATAATAAACTTGCGCTTACAGGAGAGATTCCTGCATCAATTGCAAGCTGTACTGGATAATTTGCTGCTGAAGCACCAATATTAATCGCTGCAGATCCAGCCCCTGAAGCCAATGCTAAAATAAATCCTAGCATGAACAATGAACTTTTCTTTGAAGACTCTTCATTTTTCTCTTCTTCTTTTTGACTTCCGTCATTTTTCATAAATCCAGCTTTTGATAAAACAACAACTCCACCCATCAAAACAACCATACTCAAAATTAACATTGTTAAAGATTGTGCTGATGGAAATGTCCCCAAAATAAACATCGGAACAAAACTTCCCAATAATAACGATAATCCTAAGTTGATTCCCGTTACCAAAGATACGCCTATCATATCGATTGCTTTACTATACGCAATCGAACTAATTCCCCACAAGAATCCCATCGATGCTGCAAAGAATAGTTTGTCGACAGGCGTATCCTGAATATAACTCATATAATTTGGTACTTCAATGAATGCCCAAATATGTGGAATTAACAATACCCCTATAATAGAGAATAATGTCCAAAAAGCTTCCCAAGAAAATGGTTGGTATTTTTTAAAACAAATTCCAAAACTTCCCTGAAAAAAACATGCTAATAATAATACTGAAAATGCTACAATCATTTCTTTTCCTCCTTAATTTTTCAATTAAATTTAATACTTACTCACAAAATCCAAAATTTTTAAAACTTCTGCTTCAATTCTTTCTTTCGCATTTGCTAAATCTTCTTCTTCCTTATAAGATAGTTTGCGTTTCACATGAATTGGTGTACCCAATCCTCTTGCAGCTAAAGCAATTTTAAATCCAGCTGGAAAATTCACTTTAAAACATTCCCTTAACAATGGCAATATTGCATTTTGAACTTCTGCTGCCTCTTGTATACGTCCAGCCAAATACAATTCTTCTATCTTTGTATATGCTTCTGGAACGATCCCAGCCGTTGCAACCATACACCCATTTGCACCTGCTACCAATGAGCTTAAAAACATTTCCTCCCTTCCTATCAAAAAAGATGTATTTAGTTTTTCTTGCTTAAGCATATCTAGTACGTGTAAAACATCTACCAAATTTCCGCTTGATTCCTTAATTCCTACCACATTGTCTAACTTCGCAATTTCAATTAATAAATCCTTGCTTAACGCTGGAGTAAATAAAGGAACATTATAAACAAGTAAAGGTAGGCTAACCTGATCGTTGATATCCTTAAAATATGCAAAAATTGCATCTTCACTTGGTTGATAAAAATATGGAGATGATGAAACAATTCCAACATAGCCAAGTTCTTTCGCAATTTTCCCAATTTGAATTGCTCGCTCACTTGTCGTAGCTGTAACCCCTGCAAACAATTCTAATTTTCCTTCACTTGCTTCTTTAACAACGCGTAAAATTTCACTTGCTTCTTCAACATTAAAATGCGCTGATTCTCCTACGGAGCTAACAACAAAAAGACCGCTCAGTTTCTTTTCAATGTAAAACTGTGTCATCTTTCGTAATGAAGAACTATCAATTTTTCCATCTTCCGTTAATGGCGTTAATAACGCTGCATAGATTCCTTTTAATTTCATTTAAACATAAACCGCCTTTCAAGGTTCTTAAATAAGAACTAGTTTCCTTAACATGAACTTATACTTAAAATGTAACCGCTTTAATCTAATATGTCAAGGTGAATATTTGATTATTTTTAATTTTTTTGGGAAATTCTTAACATTTAAACCATGTAATCTTTTTATTTATTGTAATTGTTTTTATAAAACACCTTGATTTTTTTTTCTATTTTGATATATTTTAATTATTGGTAGTACCAACGAAAAGGAGCAATACATATGATAAAACTTAAAGGAATTACTTGGAATCACAGTAGGGGTTATACTTCAGTTGTCGCCACAGCACAAAGATTTTGTGAATTACATCCAGGCGTTGAAATTGAATGGGAAAAACGTTCGCTTCAAGAATTTGCGGATGCCCCGATACAAAATCTTGCCGATCAATACGACCTTTTGATTATCGACCATCCTTGGGCTGGATTTGCACAACACAGTGGCATTCTTGCAGACCTCTCTAAGCACCTACCGAAAACTTTTTTGGACAATCAAAAAAATAATTCGGTAGGTATGTCACACATCTCATATAATTTTGGCGGTTTCCAATCTGCTTTAGCAGTTGACGCTGCTGCACCTATTGCCGTTTATAATCATACATATTTTTCAACTCATTCTATACCTAAAAACTGGGAAGACGTTTTGGCACTAGCAAAAGAAGGTAAGGTAGCTATTGCTGGGATTCCTTTGAATCTGCTTATGGACTTTTATATGTTCTGTACCACAATGGGAGCAACAATGTTCGAAAACAATCAAGTTGTTGAGGAAGAAATTGGTATTCAAGCATTAAATAAAATTAAGGAAATTGTTAGTCTGTGTAACCCAGAAATCTTACAGTGGGATCCTATTGACGTTCATAATTATATGGCGAAACATGATGATATTGTCTATTGTCCTTATGCTTATGGTTATACGAATTATTCCAAAAAAGGCTATGGAGATCACCTTCTTATTGCAACCGACACGGTTTCTTTAGCTAATCAATCCTTAAAAACGGTTCTTGGTGGCACCGGTTTGGCCGTTTCTTCAGCTTCAAAAAACTTAGAAATGGCTTGCCGTTATGCTGAGTACACGGCATCACCACTTATCCAAGAAACTATTTTCTTTGATGCGGGAGGACAGCCTGGTCATAGAGCAGCTTGGCTCAACGATGAAACAAACCGTCGTTGTGAAAATTTCTTCACCAATACTTTACATACATTAGACGAATCGTACTTACGTCCTCGCTATAATGGCTATCTTCATTTTCAAGATAACGCAGGTGCTTATATTCAAAAATATGCGATTTCTGGAACCGATCCAAAAGCGGTATTAAAAAAGTTAAATGCTTTATACCTTGAGTCTTTAAATAGAAAACAATAAGGAGTTTATTTTATGTCATTATTAAATGAAATCACCGTTTTAGATTTTAGTCAATTTCTAGCAGGACCTTCTTGTGCATTGCGCTTGGCTGACTTGGGAGCTCGTGTTATTAAAATTGAGCGTCCCAAGGTTGGTGATAGTTCTCGGCATTTGGTCCTCAAAAAACAAAAAGTTGGCGACAACAGCCTTTTATTTCATACAATTAATCGCAATAAAGAAAGTATCGCTTTGAACTTAAAGGACGAAAAAGATAAAAAAATAGCTTTAGCATTAGTCAAAAAAGCTGATGTTCTCATCGAAAACAATCGACCAGGCATCATGAAAAAGCTAGGTCTAGATTATGAAACATTAAAAATCTTAAATCCTAGACTTATTTATGGCACTGTCACGGGATATGGAATCGCAAAGAGCTTAGATAAAAAACCTGGTCAAGATTTGCTTGCCCAATCAATGTCTGGACTTACCTTTCTTAATGGTAATTTCGATCAACCGCCCACGCCATTTGCCTTATCCATTGCAGATTCATTTTCTGGCATTCATTTAGCCGAGGGAATCTTAAGCTGTTTGATTAAGCGTAACAAGACAAACCTCGGCTCTAGAGTGGAAGTGAGTTTATTGGAATCGGCAATTTCTTTGCAATTTGAAGTGCTTACCTCATATTTTAATGATGGTCAACAATTGCCGAGGCGCTCAAAAATAAACAATGCACATGCCTATTTATCTGCACCTTATGGTATTTATAAAACAAAAGATAGTTACATATCAATTGCGATGGGTTCTTTGACGACATTAGCTGAGATCCTTTCGTTACCAGAATTAATCGCTTATGATAAGAATCAATTAGCTTTTTCAGCAAGAGATGAAATCAAAGAAATCATTGCAAATACATTAAAAGAAAAAACAACCAATGTTTGGATAGAGAAATTGCAAGTAGGAGGATATTGGGCAGCTCCAGTCTATAATTGGAAAGAATTAATACAACAAAAAGGCTTTTCTTCTTTAGCTTTTGATTTTCAAATGCCTACTACCGACGGAACCATCCATATGACAAATTGTCCAATTCGTGTCAATGGGAAAAGAAATGTATCATTAAAACCAGCACCATTATTGAATCAAGACCATGAGAAGATCTTGCGTGAATTACAAGGAGAAACAAACTATGATTAAGCCACTAGAAGGAATTCGTGTATTAGAATGTTGTCAATTTCTTTCCGCACCATCACTTGGATTACGACTGGCTGATTTAGGAGCTGAAGTAATTAAAATTGAAAAAAAAGGTAGTGGCGATATTTGCCGACAATTATATGTTTCAAATTTTAAAATAGATGATGACAGTTCTTTATTTCATGCAATCAATCGAAACAAGTCCGGATTGGCGTTGGATTTAAAAACAGAAAAAGATCAACTTTTTTTTAAAGACTTAGTAAAAACTGCTGATGTTGTATTGGTAAATTTTCGTCCAAATGTCGCAAAAAAACTTGCATTAGATGCACCAAGCATTCATCAAGTTAATCCTAAAATTGTTTATGGTGAAATTACTGGATATGGAAAAGATTCTCCCTGGAGTGATTTGCCAGGCCAAGATCTACTTGTTCAAGGTATGTCTGGTTTATGTTATTTAAATGGTGATCAAACTCAAGATCCTCTTCCTTTTGGCTTATCGATTGCCGATATGGCAGCTGGAGAACACCTTTGTCAAGGTATCTTAGCGGGTATCTTTCATGCCCAACAAAGTGGATTGGGATGCGTTATCCAGACAGAATTGATAACTTCCCTGTTGGACTTGCAATTTGAATCATTTACAACATTTTTAAATAATGGCAATCAATTGCCTGTTCGTAGCAATTTCCATAATGCAAATCCTTATATCGATGCGCCTTATGGAATTTATGAAACAAAAAATGGATTTTTGGCCATTGCCATGTGCCCAATTGAACGTTTGGCTGAGCTTATTGAATACCCTGAACTCATTTCATTTATGAACAACCATAGCGTTGAACACGATAGTGATGAAATCAAACAAATGATACAAACAAAATTACAAACTCAAACGGCGCAACATTGGCTATCTATTTTGGAACCTGCTGATGTTTGGTGTACAGAAGTGCTCGACTGGAACCAAATGCATCAGTCTGGTTTATTTGAAGAATTAAAAATGAAACAAGAGATTATGAGTAGTTCTAACACACACTTTTACACCACTCGATGTCCTATTCGCATTGATGGTGCATTATTTACTTCACCAAAAGGAGCACCTACGCTTGGTGAAGATAACCAAAAATTTGGATATGAAAAGGAGCTAAAATAATGGAAAAGAAAATTTACTTTGAAGAATACGAATTAAACAGTGAAAGAGTTTCGTATGGACGAACGATAACAGAAACGGATATTGTTATGCACGCTGGGCAAACAGGTGATTTCTTTCCTCATCATATGGATGAAGAATGGTGCAAAACACAGCCTTTTGGACACCGAATCGCTCATGGAACATTGACGTTTAGCATCGCGGTGGGTATGACTGCCAATCTTATTAACCCCGTTGCTTTTTCTTATGGATATGAACATATGCGTTTTATCAAACCCGTATTTATCGGTGATACCCTTTATGTAACGACTACTATCTCTAAAAAAGAAGACCATCCAAAGAAAAAAAATATGGGCATCGTTTACGAAACACTTACCGTAAAAAACCAACACAAAGATGTTGTATTGGTTTGTGATCATTTGCTTTTGTGTCAGAAAAAAGCATAACTTTACCTTTTAAACAACTGAGAAATAAAAAGTTCAAAACTCACCTTTGTTTTGAACTTTTTATTTCTTCACTCATAAGTCAAGCGAATCATCATCTTTTTATAGTAATAATTCAAGTCGACTTTCTACATCTTTTTTACAAGTCACCATTAAAGCAATTGTTTTTTCCATATCAACAATTTTCATTTCATCGTTAGAAAATGTACAACTGAATGAGGCAATTGCTCGCCCATTTTGAAAAATAGGCATGGCAATACAATTGGACATTTCACTAGCTTCTTGATATTCAATCGCATATCCATTGGTACGAACTTTTTGAATTTCCTCTATCAATGCATCAATATCGATTTTTGAATTTTGTGTCAACCGTATCCACGGAATATTTTTATACAATTTACGAATTTCTACATCACTGTATTGAGAAAGTAAGGTTTTCCCTATCGCCGTGCAATTCGCAGGTAAGCGTCCACCTATTTGTTTCATTAAAGAATAATTATCAAAATATTCGCTTCTCGCTAAATAAATAACTTCTGTTCCATCCAGTATTCCTGCATGCGATGTTGTCCGCACTTTTTTAGACAATTCGTTGGTTAAGCGTTTTAACTCTTGAATTAAGTCCCCACTCCCAATGAAACTAGCTGCTAACTTGATCAAATTAGTACTTGCCACATATTTTTTTGTATTTTCATTAAATGATACATAATCATTTTCAACAAGTTCTTGAATTAGACTAAATGTTGAACTTTTTGCCGTACTTAAAATTTTTTGAATTTCTGAAAAACTCAATCCCTTCGAATGATGTGCTATCGCTTCCAACAAGCGTAATGTTCGTTCTGCTGATTTAACTTTTGCCATACTTATCTCCTAACTGTTTTTGACATCGTATCAAGATATTGCTTCGATTTATTATAAAACTCATTTAATGAATATATCAGTTTTTTCCGATCTCTTTCCACAAAAGCGCACTCAATTTTTTTTCGATAATGTGTACTATTTTCAATGGCACCTGGAACTTTTAAAATCTCAAGAGAACTTTCCCTTCTAAGTAAAACAATGGTTTGCATGAGCTGTTCCATAATTTTACTTCCACAAATATTTCCCATAAATAAATCAAAAGTTTCTATCGATGTATTATATTCTTCAACAGACGTTGTATCGGTTGTTATCGCCATCATATTTTGGGTTATCATTTCCAACTGTTCCAAATCTTTTTTTGTTACATTTTCAAATGCTAATTTCAAAACATCTGCTTCAATAAGTTTTCTAGCATGATATAAATCATCTCGATTATGTAACTCTCTTTGAAATATCCATGATATCGAATTTTCTGGTATTGGTTGTTCCTTTGTTGAAACAAAAGTTCCATCACTTGGCCTTATCGTCACCAAACCAATTAAAGATAGTGCCCGCAAAGCTTCTCTAACCTGTCCTCTCGTTGTTCCAAGTTCGATTGCTAAAGAGCGCTCACTTGGCAATCTTTTTCCTTCTTCCCATTCTTTTGAAATAATTTTATTTGCAAATTGATGCATTATTTTTTCTGATTGTGTTATTTTTTTTTCAATAGTCACTTTTATTTTTCAACCCTTTCTAAGGTTCTTATATAAGAACTTAATTTATTTTATCACATCAAAAATAAAAGAAAAGAACTTTATCAGCAAAAACTCATAATTATACACTATTCCCTTCCTCTTATTCCCTCACTTCTTTCCTTTTCCATACAACAGTTAAGCTTTCTGATGTTTTTTAATTCTTGAAAAGCCACTTTTCTCTATTAATAAAAACGAAGTCTTGAGACTTCGTTTTTATTTAGCGACACGCATCTATGCTTCCTTAAGAATCGGATCCACAACCTCATCAATCACTTTCTGAATGCTGTCTACAGAATTTTTAAACTTTCGCTTATCCACCGCATTCAGTTTTAATTTCACAATACTACGTACACCATCTCTTGAAAGAATGGCTGGTGTACCGATATACACTCCATCATATCCATATTCCCCATTTTGATATGCCGATATCGTAACGATAGAATCTTCATTGTTTAAAATAACCGCCACCAAATGATCCAAGGACAATCCAATACCATAATATGTTGCCTTCTTCTTCTCAATAATTTCATAAGCAGCATCGCGAACTTCATCGTATAAGTTTAATACTTCACTCAAATATTTATTGTTTTCCTCCACATATTCCAGTAAGCATTTCGTGCCAACATATGTATTGGTCCAGGATACAAAACTAGAATCCCCATGTTCCCCCAACACATTCACATGGACGCTTGTTGGGTTAATATCCAAATATTGGCCAATCATATAACGCAACCTTGCTGTGTCCAACATTGTTCCAGACCCAAATACTTTCTTGGCTTCAAACCCAGTCACTTTCTGCACAACATATGTCATAATATCCACAGGATTACTTGCAACAACAATCACACCGCCAAAACCACTTTGTTTGATGTTTTCGGCAATGCCTTGCATAATGCGTGTATTGACCGCCGTTAGTTCCAGCCTTGTTTGCCCTGGTTTTTGCGCTGCACCTGCTGTAATAACAATAATATTGGCATCTTTACAATCGCTATAATCTCCTGCTTTGATCACCATTTTACTATTTGTGGCAAAAGGCAACCCATGTGATAAATCCATGGCTTCTCCTTGTGCTTTATCATGATTAACGTCAATTAATAATAATTCGTCAATGCCTCTTTGATTAAGCAAACTATAGGCCATACTCATGCCAACCAAACCCGTACCAATTAATACTACTTTACGTTTTTCTGTTTTCATTAAACGATACCTCCTCTTCTATGCCCTAAGCATACTATGATTATTCACAATGCACTAGTTATATACCCTCGATTTATTTAAGTACAATATGGTATAATAAAAACATTGATTGAGGTATTAACATGTATAAATTATTAGCTTTAGATTTAGATGAAACTTTATTTAATTCACAACATAAAGTTAGTGAAAAAAACAAACTTGCCATTGCACAAGCAAGAGCAAAAGGTGTAAAAATTGTGCCTTGTAGTGGACGAGGTCCTGGCTTTTTAGGAACATTATATGATGACTTAGATATTCATAAGGACAACGAATATAGCATTTTGTGTAATGGAGCTATTGTCATTGAAAACAAAAGTGGAAACATCATTAGCTCTTCTCCCCTTAGCTATGATAAGGCTGTAGAATTATTTCACTTCGGAATTAAAAAAGACCTTTGTGTACAAGTGTTTACACCTGAAAAAATATATGTTTATAAAATTGATGAAAATGAGAGGAAAAGAATTCAAGGTTTTGGTGATAATATTGTTTTTAAAGACGATTTAGATACTCTTTGCTTCAAAGGTAAAACAATTATGAAAGTCCTTTTTGAAAGACCAAACTCATTAACGTATTTGCGCTCTTTAGAGGCGGAATTACAACCTTTAACCAATCATCACATCACCATCTCTTTTTCAAGTGATCGATACTTGGAACTAAACGCTTTGGGTGTGCATAAAGGAACGGGGCTTTTGGCACTTGCAAAACATTTACAAATTGATATTTCACAAACGATTGGCGTTGGCGACAATTATAATGATCTAGGACTAATCAAAGATGCTGGACTTGGTATTGCAGTACAAAATGCAATTGATCCGATAAAAAATATTGCCGATGTCACAACAAAAGCAACCCATAATGAAAATGCAATTGCTGAAGTTATTGATGATTATATTTTAAACACTAAAGGATAACTATGTTAGATAAAACACTACCCTATTACCATATCATTATGAAGGCAAACGCTGCCCACATCCAGACCCTTTCACCAATAAACTTACCTTCTGGATATACATATAAAATGTATGAGGCGGGAGATGAAAAACACTGGATTCATTTGGAATATAGTGTGCAAGAATTTTCGAGTGAACAAGATGCACAAGCATACTTTACGCGTGTGTTTTTACCTTATAAAGAAATTTTACCAGAACGCATGTGTTTTATCTTAGACCCACAAGGTTTCTATGTAGCCACGGCTACTGCTTGGTTTAAAGAAGATGCGCTACATCGTTATGCTGTTTTGCATTGGGTTTCTACATCACCAAAAAGACAAGGACAAGGTTTGGGAGAAGCTATTGTTGTATATGCTTTATCAAAATTTAAAACATTAGAAAAAGAAAAAGAAATCTTTTTACATACGCAAAGTTATAGCTATAAAGCCGTTGCTCTTTATGCAAAATTAGGATTTAAAATCACAAAAACACCTCTGCTTAAGCAAACCAGTGATCCTCGAGTAATGCCCTTATTGAAGAAATTATTGAAACCTAGCATCTATCACTTACTAAAAGAAACGGAACAATAAAGTTCCTTTTTATATTATATGGTATAATAACTGTGTTTGAGGTGATGATATGTCTATAAAAAATGCTTCGATTGCAATCTTTGACTCAGGTTTGGGCGGCATTAGTGTATTACGTGAATGTATGCAATTACTACCAAATGAACATTTCCTATATTTTGGAGATTCTATAAATGCACCCTATGGAACAAAAGATAAAAAACAAATTCTTGATCATTGTTTTTCAATCTGTAATTTTTTTATGGAAAAACAGGTAAAAGCAATTGTGGTTGCATGTAACACCGCAACCAGTGTTGCCATTGATGCCTTAAGACAACGTTATCCTATTCCCATTATTGGTATGGAACCTGCTTTAAAGCTTGCGGCTCATAATCAAAAAAAGAAAAATATCATTGTTATGGCTACCCCCTTAACTTTAAAAGAAAAAAAGTTTGCCAAACTGATGAAGCAATACGAAACAAACAACAATATTATAAAAATGCCTTGCCCTCACTTTGTGGATATTATCGAACAAGACATGGATCATAAACAACTTCACGTAAATGCCCAAATCGATGCATATTCTCATCTCATTAAAAATATTGATAGTATTGTTTTAGGATGCACCCACTTTCTTTTTTTAAAAAAAGAAATTCAACATTATTTTGATAATAATATTGTGATCTTTGATGGTAATCTTGGCACTGCTAGAAATTTAAAAGCCATTTTAGAATCTAAAAATTTACTTAGCCATCATACTGGTGGCGTTCAAATATATAATTCAGATGTGTCAAAAATAAAACTTAGTAAAAAGTTAGCAGGTGTGAAAGTTTAAATACCACCCTGTTTTTTTTATGTTATAAAGAAATTACAAAAAATATACCTATTTTCATACTATTTCTATAAAACACAAAGTAGCGAATGTCGGTTGCTATTTTTGAAGTACATCTCTTTTCAATGAGTTCGCTAAAAGTGAAATCATTGAAACCGTATATTTCCCGTTTCTGATATCCACCGCTAAGTATTCTCTTCTCTCCTATCCAAAAAACTTTTGGAACTTTCTATAATACTACAAACAGCACATCTATTTCTGTCTTTTCTTCATCCCTTAAACTTTAACCTTTTTTATCAAAATGGAACCTTTTGTTGATTTCTAACATCTAAATAATAGAGGCGTATATGGATAATCCATAATATTTGGATAAACGCACATCATTTTAAAAACTTTAAATGTTTTCACTTGTTAAATGTTTAAAGTTTTTGTTGCATATACATAAACCTCTTATGCATTGGTTTACTATAAAGTAGCAAGGAAGCTAACATGTGGTTTATCATGTTCGTTATATAAATATTCTTGATGGGAGGTGAAAAAAAAAGACTTAAAAGTAGCATTACAAAAAGAGAGGAAGATGAAAAATGAAAAATGTCAAAAAACTATGGAAAAATGTAATATTGGTTGCTTGTGTTTTTATAACCTTATTTTCTACACAACCAATACAACAACGTGTAATCGCAGACACCAAAGCAGGACAGATCAATCGTATTAACCATGCTAGAAATAGTTCGGTGAGTGCATACAAAGCACCGATTGCTTATTGGAGTCCTGAAAAAATGGTGGATGGAATCATCAATCGCGATGACCCTAAAAAAGACCAATCACGATGGTCAAGTGAAAGTGGTGCGCCTGGTTGGGTTTTATTTGATTTGCATGTCACCCAAACCTTTGATGAAGTGGCACTTTTTTGGGAAACCAAAACGGTCCAGGATTATCATATTGAGATTTCTGAAGATGGGAATGCATATACGACGATTTATACTTCTCCTAGCGAACAAAATGGGCACCCTATCGACGATAGTATAACACTCGACGCACCCGTAAATGCACGATATGTCAAATTGATTGTCGATACCTTAATTGATGGCGCCTATCCTTCACTATCTTTATATGAAGTAGAAATTATCGAAAATAAGCAATTGGATAATTTAGCATTGGATGCATCAATCACAAGCAGTGACTTTGAAGCTGAGAGTGTAAAAGCTGAAAATGCGATTGATGGAAATCGAGCAACTTGGTGGGGAAGCAATACCAACACTTCAACAAAATGGTTGGCACTAGATTTTCATTCCCAAAAAGAGCTAAATTCTATTGTGTTAGATTGGGAGCGAAGAAATGTGACCAAATACGATATTCAAACATCAACTGATGGAATAAACTGGGAGACTTTCTTATCTTATGATAAAATTCCCGATGATTTCATTCAAATCATTAATTTTGATACAACGATAACGACCCAATATATAAGGGTATTGATTCACTCTTATAACAAAACTGCCGACAAGGAAGATGGCACTTCCGTGACTTGGAATACTGTTGGTATTACTGAGTTTGAAGCTTATAAAGAAACCTTAAGCATTCCTGAAAAACCAGAATTAACACCCAAGGCTGTAGCGGATAATTTAGTTGTAACATCGCCCGATAAAAATGATACAACCTTCCAAATGCCCGAAGTTCCAGAAGGCTTTAGCGTTTCTTTTGTCGGTGCAGATTACGAACAAATTTTAGCACACGACTTATCCATTACACGCCCTTTAACTACACAAACTCTAATTGTTAATTTTGAAGTTCGTGATAAAAAAACAAAAGATGTGGCAACTTCAAAAGAATATGAAGTAGTCATTGAAGGAACCTATGATGAAAGCGCTTCTATCAACAAGAAACCAAAAGTAATTCCTGAATTACAAGAATGGTATGGAACTAGTGGAGAATTTCGTGTATCGTCAAAAAGCCGTATTATTGTTGAAGATGAAATATTTAAAGATGCAGCGCAGGAATTTCAAAAAGATTATAAAGATATCAGTGGAAACACCCTTTCTATTGCTTCTGATATACCCAAAAAAGGTGACTTTGTTTTCATCAAAAAAACGGCTTTAGATGAAGAAGCATACGAAATGAACATTGATGATCATCTAAACATTTATGCTTCTAGCAATACAGGAGCCTATTGGGCTACAAGATCCATTTTGCAAATACTAAAACAAACAGAATCAACAATTTCAAAAGGTTTAGTAAAAGATTACCCAAAATATAAAGTAAGAGGTTTTATGCTTGATGTCGGTAGAAAAGCACTTTCGATGGATTTTTTAGAAGATGTTTCAAAAACAATGTCTTGGTATAAATTAAATGATTTCCAAATCCATTTAAATGATAACTATATTTGGGATCCTTCTGTATATATTGGATTTCGTTTAGAATCTGACATTCCCAACTTATCCAATACGGATTTGGTGTATTCTAAAGAGGAATTTAGAGATCTCATTAATGATTCCAAACGTATCGGTGTCAATATTGTGCCAGAATTTGACACTCCAGGGCACTCCGCCGCATTTACCCGTGCAAGACCTGACATTGCCAGAGGCGATGAAATTGAATATTTAGATGTAGAAAATCCTGATTCTCTTGCCTTTGTAAAAGATGTTATTGATGAATACGTGGATGGAAGTAATCCCGTCTTTCCAAAAGGCACAACCTTACATGTGGGAACCGATGAGTATAAGCGAGGCAACAAAGAAGCCTTTCGAAAATATCAAGATGACTTATTAACCTACGTTCGTGATGAAAAAGGTATTACTCCTCGTGTTTGGGGAAGTCAGAGTGAAAATGCTGGGACAACACCGATTACATCAGAAGGTGTACAAATGAATCTGTGGAACATTGGCTATTCACACCCGAAAACCATGTACGAATTGGGTTATGATTTAATCAATACCAATGATGGTGACCTTTATATTGTGCCAAGTGCGGGCTACTACTATGATTATCTAAATCAAAATAGAATTGCTACTTCTTGGCAACCGAATGTCATCGGAAATTACACCATTCCCGTTGGGTCAAAACAGATGAGTGGAGCTGCCTTCACGTTATGGAATGATATGATTGGGCCAAAAGACAAAGGGGATAGTGATATCGAACTATTTGATCGCATTTATGCAATCACTCCAACCTTTGGAGCAAAATTATGGGGTGATATTAAAGATTACAGTCCACAAGAAGTCAACACCATTGCAAAAACAACAAAATATGCTCCAAACTCTAATCCTACACATATTATAAAAAGTAAGACATCAACCATTGTTGATTATAGTTTCAATAAAACAACGGGCAATGACTTTTCAGGAAATGAATACAACCTGACAAAACAAGAAAATATTTCTTATGTTGATGGCTATGCGAATAAAGCATTGCAATTACATGGTGGTGAAAGTTATGTAGAAACACCATTACAGAATTTAGGCGTTAATGCTACAATTGATTTTTGGATAAATAAAGATGCTAGTGATAGTACAGATGAACAAATTTTATTTGAATCAGAAATTGGATCAATCAAAGCTGTACAAAAAGAGAGTGGGAAATTTGGTTTTTCTAGAGATTTTAGAGATCACTCTTTTAACTACACACTACCGGATAACGAATGGACTCACATCACGCTCCGTAGCTACTTTGAGAAAACAGAATTGTTTGTAAATGGCGAAAAGATTGATGAATTATCATCAACTGCCACGGGTTCCATACATGCATCATTACTAACGCCTTTACAAAGAATTGGAAGCAAAACAAACGCTTTTAAAGGGAAAATTGATGACTTGGTTATATTTAATGAACTGGTGAGTAGAGATAAAGATAAAATCCCTCATTCCAACATGGAAGCATTTGCAATCTCTGCACAACCAGGGGCTGAAGCTGCAAAAGCAATCGATGACAATACAAATAGTATTTGGCATACTAAGTGGGACTTAAGCGATCCTTTGCCACAAGATATCACACTAACATTTGATAAAATGTATACAATTGATAAGCTCAACTACCTTCCTCGTCAAGTAGGAACCAATGGAACGATCACTAAATATGCCATTTCGATAAGCAAGGATGGTGTAAACTTCACTGATGTGGCTTCGGGTACTTGGAATCTTAACGCAGAACTGAAAACCGTAAACTTCGCGCCTATTGAAGCGAAATACATTCGTCTGCGTGCCATTGAGGCTGGAGGTGGATTTGCAACTGCTGCTGAAATAGATGTCTATAAACAAAGTGAAACCTTACATACACAAGCGTTAATGCAACTCATCAAACAAGCAGAAATTCTTGATTTTGATGAATATACTCAAGCCAGCACTTATGAACTCGAAGTTGCACTACAAGCTGCAAAACAATCGCTTAATTTTGCCATTATGCAAAATGAAATTGATACTGCACAAAGCAATCTTCAAAGTGCTTTAGACAATTTAGAAAAAATTAATCAATTGGATAAAACCGGCTTAGAAAAAGCAATTATTGAAGCAGAAAAATTTGATGAAAACAAATACACAACTGACAGTTTTCAAGCACTACAAACTGCTGTTCAAGCAGGAAAAGATGTACTTGAAAATGCGACTACACAAAGCGAGATCGATACAGCCATCATCAATATCAATGAAGCAGTTGATGCATTGGTTGAAAAAAGTGATAATGTAGATAAAAGTCAACTGGACCTTTTAGTTAAAGAGGCAAACGCAATTGATACCTCCCTTTATACAAAAGAAAGTGCAGATACATTTATAAAAGCGTTAAACTACGCTGAAATTGCTTTAGAAACTGCGACTACACAGAGCGAAATTGATAACGCTTTTAAAGAATTAAACAAGGCAATAAATGCTTTAATTCCCATAGATGATACCCTAACATATCAGACCCTTATAAATACGGACGGAACAATGAAAGTTAGTGGTTACTTCCCTAAAGACACTATATTAACAGGAAGCAAAATTGTTGCAACTGAAAAATATAAAAATATGTTGGCAAATAATCAAGCAACAAAGAACGACAAACTTGAAGATGTATATGATATTTCACTCTATCACAACCAGACCATATATGAACCAACTGGACGTGTAGAAGTAAGTATACAAACAGATTTTAACCTTTATGGAAAACAATTGAGTATTGTCTATTTTGGTAGTGAGAATACGATAGAAACACGTTCTTCTAGCGTTGATGGTACATGGATCAACTTTACAACGGATCATTTTTCTATTTATGGAATCACATCTAATACAATTTTTAATCCTTCTATTGAAAATCCAGATACAGGTGATTATAACAATATAGGGCTATACATATTGACACTCTTACTACCTCTGGGAGTTTTCGCTCATAAAAGAAAAAAGCATACTGTTAAAAAATAAGATTTTTTATAAATAATAAAGAAGGCTATCTTTTCCTTATGTATACGTTGAAGAATAAAAAACTACTCGTTTATCGGGTAGTTTTTTTATTCTCATCAACAAATTTGGAAATGCATGAAGTTTTCCAAATAAAATCTTCTTCTCTTTGAACTTCCTATAAGTATGAAATACTTATTCGTGCATATCCTTCACATATCGTGCGTAGGGAAAATGTTTGATCTTTATATATATAATATAAACAGATTGAAAGAAGAACCAAAATGTTAAAAAAATAATATCTAGTTTTTTGGTGTTTTGTTTTTTTATTTACTGCTTTAAACACAGATTTTACCATCTTTTTAACGCAAGAAGAAAATAATAAAACAGATACGACAGACGAAACTCTATTTCAGTTTTTACCTGAAAAAGTCGAACAATTGAATTTATTAGATAGGGAAGTGATAAGTGGAGTAGTAGAAGGCGTTCCCATTAAAAAAAGCTTACTTAAATACAGATTATGCATTGAATATGAATCTAGTCAAAAATAATTTTTCTAATTTTGTGAAGAAAAATAGATCCACTTATCGGTTTTCACTAGACTGGAATAATGAGCGTCCAATAAGATTTTGTCTTTTCACATCTGGTAAACAAGTAATCCTATATTCACGAATTAGCGGGCGAAATTATCATAATAATACGACATCCTTGTATTTACATAATGCGAGCATTAATAACTTTATCGCCACGGCAAGCAAGCAAAATACAGGTTATCCAATGGCGCTTTTACTTACAAGTTTTCTCTTAAAATCACCATGGGTGGTAGTAGCAAATCTATATTTAGCGTTGCATTCTCTTTATAAAGGAACCTGGTTAAATGCTATTCGGAACTTAAAAATAAAGGATACGACATAAAAGTAACGATGCAAAAAACAAATTATGGAGTCTTCATGGTGAAAATGTTTGACCTAATCGCAGAATAATTGCCTTATATCCACTACATCGGGGTATGCCATCAGGCATTTGTAGAAATTTGTAAACAAATAATATGCATCCATCAAATAGAGAGGGATCATGTCAAATTTTGTAATCATACTTCTCTTTTTAATGCTGCTAAATGTTGTTATTTTCAGAAAAGATGGATACTCTTTTATGGGAAGAAAATGTCAATTGGACAGCTTGGAAAAGGGGAAAACATTGGATACCCTAATTCATCTAATAACTGCTATGATTTTAGTTCTCATAGAAGTGTTTTGGAAAGGTGTTTCAGCACAAAAATATACACTACCTATACATTTCAATTGGTTTTCAATGATATTAGCGCTAACGTTTTGTAAAAAGAAAATGAATCCATAACCTTTCACAAGAATACTATGATCTTTTTAGACTAACCCTCACTTAGTCTTTTTCTAATTTTCAAACTCTATTTAAATTTTTGATTTCTATTACAATAAAGGCTTCCTCACAAATTACTTAGTGTGATAATACGATTACAACTGTTTGCGACTTCTCTATCGTGCGTAACAATCACAATTGTTTTTCCCTCTTCATTCAACTTATGCAAAATGCGTAATACTACATTTCTATTTTCATCATCAAGATTTCCGGTTGGTTCATCTGCTAAAATGATGTTTGCGGGTTTCAATATCAGTCTTGCTAAAGCGACTCTTTGTTGTTCACCACCACTCAATTTAAATATCTTTTTCTCACTCATTCCATTTAAACCAACTTCTAGCAAAGCATCTTCAATCAATGCCTTTTTTTCTTGTTTACTATACTTGGTATAATATAGTGCATACATTAAATTATCTATAATTGTCTCATCGTCAACAAGGGCATAATTTTGAAACAAGTAATTAATATTGTTACGAATATATTGTATTCTGGTATGCTTTTTCATATGATGAAACGCTTTTTTATTGATACATAATGTTCCTTCAAAGTCATCATCAATCAACCCTAAAATATTCAACAGCGTTGTTTTTCCACTACCGCTCACACCGACAATAGCCACCATTTCACAGTCTTGAATAGTGATATTAATATTATCCAACACGCGAATTCCATCAAATTTTTTCGTTATTTTCTTTGCTTCAATCATGCTTCTTTTCCTTTCAATAATTCATACACCTTATCGGTTTTCACAAGCGCAACGATAAGAAATAAAATAAGTATTTCAATGCCAATAAAAAGTAGACAAATGTCAGATACAAGCCAAGCATTTTCTGCTTTTGAAAGCCACACATAACTCACGATACCAATAATGGGTATCAGTGAAATGGCTAAATTCTTTAAAAATATTTCTCTAAAAATAACCAATCTGCTATGCCCTAAAAGTGTTTTTACAAGTACTTTGTCGATATGAGAATGTATGTACAATACAAAAGTTTGCAAAACAACAAAACTGTATGCCAATAAAACAATCAAACTACCGCTCATAAAAATAAAATTGATTTTTTGCCAACGAACGTTTTGATCATTTAAATACTCATCATAACTCACAAAATGTTCGCTCTTTAATACCTGTTCAAGATCGGACTTTCGAAGTAACGTTTTCATGTTTTTAAACGTATCTTGTTTTCCATCCTTTGAAATATTAATTTTAAGTGCTGTTGACATTCCTGTTCCCGCAATATCCAACCCCCTATAACTTTGATTATAAGAAATTTGAATGTTGGGATTGACCACCCTGATAATTGGTGATTCTTGTGTGTAATCAGCATGTAACACATCAAAGGTATCAAAACTTCGATCCTTATAATAATATATTTCTACATCCTCTTGTATATTAATTTTTTCATTATAAAGCTTGGCTTTTACGCGGAATTTATCACTCCAGTTTTGTTTTGACAATGGTAGTAAATATACGACACGATCTTCACGCAAGTTAATTTTTTTACCACCTTCATCAAATACTTCAACCTTGTTTACTTTAAGATAATGTAGATCAACCGATGCAATTCGATACATTTCACCTAATCGCTCGCTTTCTTCATAATCTTTTTCTTCGGTTTTGCTCAATCCAACATACTCACGAAAATCAACATAAATATATTGTATATTACTTTTGCTTACTTGTTGATAGAAATCAAGATAGTTTTGATCGTTATCAAATGCTCCATTTTCCACATTAAATTTTGAAAAAACTGCATACTCATCCACAACTTGACTTCCCTTAATGTTATTACGTAATATCTGTGTTTCTGAAATAACAGGAATAAGCGCAACAATAAAAAGAATCAACGCAGGTATGATAAGTGCCTTAAACACCAAACAAATAGAACTTATTTTATTAGACAAAGACTGTTTTTTTTATGATATTTGATAAACTTGTATACCGCTTTATAAACAACATCCCCAAACATGTCACACTTATCGAAAGTAACACTACCAATATATGTAGTTGTATGATATTCAATACAATAGAAAAAGTGATATTGCTTAATAAAGATAGCGAAACAATCATGCATATCACAATCGCAAACAATTCAAAATATATATAATCTTTTACAGATAAAAGAATAAGTGAGCGCTGAGTATATCCGAGAAGCTGTAAACAACCAATTTTTTTGCTTTTTTTATACAACAGAAATAGAATCACCAATAAGAAAAATAGTGCAAAGATTACAAACGCTATCGTAATTGCCAGCGTGATAATTCCTTCGTGAGAGTTTAACATTCCCCACCCTTCTATTGGTATATTTTCTTTAGCAATGTCCATCTCTTTGGCTACCTGATCTAAAAAATGATGCCACTCCATATCATTCTTATATAATAAGGAGTAATCGCCAAATACATATTCGTTATTCGTGAATAATGAATCCCCTTTATAAAATACAAAGTCATCGTTTGCTAAAAAATCATTAATATAAAACTTAGTGGTTTTTTCATCACGAGCGAGTGTGGGTATATGCGTATTATCTGTGGCGCTTTTATGCTCTTTCACTTCCACATATTTTGAAATAAACTCTTGTAAATTGGGTACTGTCATATATACATTATTTCGTTTCTGTTTTTTGTTATACAATTCTTTTACTAAAATAACATTGTTTTCTTTGGCTATCTTGAAAATTCTCTTTACATCCGCTTCTCCATTCACTAATGTCTTCTCATCCAAATGAATACCACGCAATTCATAATCAGAAAATCTGGTATATTGGGAACGCATTAGAACGTCTTCTTTAAAAACAACGAGCACTGTTAAAATAATAATGGTAAGAATCGGCAATATCTTGACTATTTTTTTCATCTTGTTTCTCCGTATGTATTATAGAAGAAACGTACTGTATTTAAAAGCACAACACGTTTTCTTTTTAATAATTTAATTATTGATCATAATCCCAATAAAATCTTGCATCATACAAGTTGGTTCTATAACCTCCATAGTCTTTTTGTGAAACGGAACTTCTTCCACTTGCTACCCACGACGAATACGATCTATCACTTCCACTTCTTGCATATACTCTTTTCGCATATGCGGGTTGTGTAGAAATGTTTTTAGCTGTTGCTAGTGTATAGTCACCATTTACATTCCATCCTGTATGCCAAGCATATGAGAGCGACT
Source organism: Breznakia sp. (assembly GCA_047973225.1). Taxonomy (GTDB): domain Bacteria; phylum Bacillota_I; class Bacilli_A; order Erysipelotrichales; family Erysipelotrichaceae; genus JBKEBQ01. Next base: position 69,089 of record JBKEBQ010000035.1, read on the forward strand.
TTCCATTTCTTCCTCCATATCGGCCACTTTTAGACGCGGCTTGAACACCTGCTATTGAGCTACTAAAATAATTGTAATTACATATAAAATTGCCCAGGTTTTTTTCTTTTTCATAGGTCCTTTTCTTCCTTGTTCAATTATTTTATAACTAGTTATGCCTATATATTGTCACACACACTCACACACACTGCAAACGTTTTCTTTTATCTGTTTCACAAAGAAAAACATCATCGCTTTTATCATTGATGATGTTTTTTTATGCTTATATATGGATCATAAATATATGTTATTCACTCACTTCTTTCAATAAAATTGCCGTATAACCAACCGTTTTTCCATTGTTAAATTTTACTGCTATAATTTTATAACCCTGATACTTCTTAAGTGTTCCATCACTTTGTTTCAACACATAGTACTCATCTTGTTTTAATGATTCGGCATATTCTTGTGTCCTAGTGTAGGTATCCTCAATCGATGTTTGATTATTATAGTCAGCAGTTGTAATGGTACCAGCATTTCCTACCCAACCGTTTTCTTTTTTGAATGATTCGATAATTACTTCACATTCTTGGTTAGGATCAATTCCGCCTTCACATGCATACGTCGGTTCTTCTTTTTCGACTTCTTTCACAACGACTGTTGCTTTTTTCTTTATTTTATTGTTTGACGCATCTTTCGCCGTTACATAGATACTGTATTCACCTGGGGTATTATACTTAACATTTTCACTAGCAATGCTAATTTTCACATCCTTACTCACATCTTCTGCTGCGAAATAAGAACTAAAATCCACTTCCGATTTGCTTTGATTGATCGTAATCATCTCACTAAACTTACTAAATTTAGGAGCAACTGTATCTTTTATATGAATGGTAATTTCTTCTGTATTTTCTTTATAAGAAATCGCTGCACGATATTTTCCAACTTCTAAATCTTTTAACTTTTTATCCGTATAATCCTTGCAAGTTTCATTTCGCTTTTTCAATCCACAAAATTTAAAACGAATTTCTTTTTCATCAACCGTTTTGTCAATATTCTCAACATACTTATCAATGCTTGTATTAATATTTTTTCCTAGCTCATAGGTATATGAATATTTTTTTATATTAAAATTTTCTATATTCTTTTTCCCACTATTTAAAGACAAGATAAACAATACAATGATTATGATGATCGTTACTACAATTGCTGCACATCCACCATATACTTTGTTTTTCCCATATTTTTCAATTAACTGATTCCATTTTTCTTTCATCAGAAATCCTCCTAGTATGCTTTATTTTATAATACTTTCTTCCCAGTTTTTATTTTCTTCAAGAGTGAGTAGTTTTGCAACTGTATTTGCGATATTTGCAAGCCCAAACTCGCCATCTTTTATGCTAACATCTTTACCGTAAATGATGAATGGTACGCGATTTAAAGTATGTGATGTTTTTGCTTTCAAGGGCGCATCTGCCTGCTTTTGTTTTTCATACATTTCATCCGCATTTCCATGATCCGCTGTAACAATCAAAATCCCATTAACACGATCCACTGCTTTAATCAGTCTTTCTAATTGAAGGTCTACCGTTTCAACACCAATAATTGTCGCTTCATAGTGTCCTGTATGACCAACCATATCGCCATTTGGATAGTTACAACGTAAGAAATCATATTGCTTAGAATCAATCGCTTCGATCAACAAATCACTCACTTCTGCGGCTTTCATCCAAGGGCGTTGTTCAAATGGCACTACATCACTTTTCACTTCAACAAAAGTTTCTAACTTTTCATCAAACTTTTCAGAACGATTTCCATTCCAAAAATACGTAACATGTCCAAACTTTTGTGTTTCACTAATTGCATATTGACGAATACCCTTTTTTACCAATGTTTCTGACAATGTATTTTTAATTTTTGGTGGAAATGTTAAAAACTTTTTGGGGATTTCTAAATCTGCATCATATTGTAACATTCCTGCAAACATAACCTTAGGTTTGCGAACACGATCAAACTTATCAAAGTTTTCTTGATCAAATGCCAAACAAATTTCTTGTGCTCGATCACCCCTAAAGTTAAATAAAATAACGCTATCTCCATCTTCCATCGCTCCGAGTGGTTGATTATCTTTTGTAACAACAAAAGCTGGTAAATCTTGATCCACAACACCACTTTCGTTGCGGAAGGTTTCAATCGCTTCTTTAGCACTAGAAAATTTTCTACCTTCTCCCAAAACATGGGTTTTCCAACCATTTTCAACCATTTCCCAATTTGCTTCATAACGATCCATAGTGATCTTCATACGTCCTCCACCAGATGCGATGCAAGCGTTAAATGTTGTATCATTGATTTCATTTAATTTATTTTCTAGCGCATCTACATAGGTTAGCGCACTTGTTTCTGGTACATCACGACCATCTAAAAGAATATGAATTCTAGCTTCTTTTACACCGTCTTGTTTTGCTTGGTCAAGTAATGCAAATAAATGATTGATGTGAGAATGTACATTCCCATCTGATAATAATCCGATAAAATGCATAACACCATCATCTTTACAGTTTTGCACCAACGCTTTCCATGTTTCATTCGCAAACATTTCTTTAGAAGCAATCGACTCATTTACAAGCTTTGCTCCTTGGGCATAAATTTGTCCACAACCAATTGCATTGTGACCAACTTCGCTATTTCCCATATCACCATCACTTGGCAGTCCAACTGACAATCCATGTGCGCGAATACTTGTATGGGCACATGTTTTCATTAATTTATCCAATGTTGGCGTATATGCATTATTCACCGCATTTCCAAGCGTATTCTCACTGCATCCTACTCCATCCATTACCACTAAAACAACGGGTTGTTTACTCATTTATACATTCCTCCTAATTTTTTTCTTAACTATATTAATATAGCACTTTTTTTACTTTCTTTATAGCGTTTTCTTTAAAATAATACATTCTCACAAAATTCAGTTTCTAAAAAAACGCCTGTCTTTTCTAACAAACGTTTTATGTATCAATATTTATTTAAAAACTACTCATCTTCATCGATTTCATCGTCATCATCATTTTCATCGTAATTTCTTTTTATATCTTCAAATTTATGCCTGATTCTTAAATCCCACATATTATCACGCAAATTAATATAACGATCATCTAATGTTAAATCTGTAAAAAACTGTGCAATTTCATTTTCTTTTTGGTTTTGTGTCAATTGTTTAATTTCACTAACTTCATTAAACAAGTCAATAAACAACAAGGGTCTATTATTTCCTTTTAATACATCAAATGCAACATCAATCATTGCCAATTTCATTTCTAACTCCTTCTACATCTTTTCGATTGCTTCTACGCCAATAATGTTAAGCGCATTTTTTAATGTAATTTTGCATGCTTTTAATAAATCCAAGCGTTGCAAACTAAGCGCTTCATTTTCTTTGTCATTTACTTTGCATGCTCCATAAAAACTATGGAATAACGATGCTAACTTTTGAATATAGTTGCATACCTTATTCGGTGCTCTATTTTTAGCTGCATCACTGATTACATTGGTATACTCATTCAAATACTTCAATAATTGTATCTCTTTTTCATGTGTAAGCAAATTATAATCACCAGCTTCTCCTTCTATTTCACTTGCACTTAAGATTGAACACATTCGCGCATGTGCATATTGTGCATAATAGACAGGATTATCATTGCTTTGACTTTTCGCCAAGCCTAAATCAAAGTCAAAATGTGTATCTAACGCTCTTTGTACCATAAAGTAACGAGCCGCATCAACACCTACTTCATCGCAAAGTTCTTTTAACGTTATCGCATTTCCTAAACGTTTGCTCATTTTTATTTCTTCGCCATTTTCAACGATACGAACCATTTGAATAATATCCACTTCTAAGGTATTGCTGTTTTTACCCATGGCTTCGATACTTGCTTTTAGTCTTGGTACATACCCATGGTGATCGGCACCAAAGAAATTGACCAATTTATCAAACCCACGATCTAGTTTATCCATATGATAAGCAATATCTGGGACTAAATACGTATAAGATCCATCACTTTTTTTAAGTACTCGATCTTTATCATCGCCAAATTTTGTAGATGCAAACCAAATTGCACCATCTTCTTCATACGTCATTTTCAAATCCCGTAGACGCTTTATTGCTGCTTCAACTTTTCCCGCATCACGAATTGCCTGCTCGCTCACAAACACATCAAATTCAACACGAAATGTACGCAAATCTTGTTTTAATCTTTCAAGTTGATAGTAAATTCCTTTTTCACGAAAAAATTGTATATTTTCTTCCGTTTCTTCGATTTTACTATCTTTTATTTCATCGCACAATTGTTTTGCTATCGCAATAATGTCTTCACCAACATAGCCATCATTTGGTATTTCTTTTTTTACGCCAAACTGTTCGCAATAACGTGCATATAAAGAGAGCGCTAAATTATGAATTTGATTTCCAGCATCATTTACATAATACTCACGGGTTACATCGTATCCACTCATTTTCATCAAGCGGGTAACACTATCTGCCCAAGCAGCTCCACGTGCGTGTCCAATATGCAGACTTCCGGTTGGATTTGCACTTACATATTCGCAATTTACTTTTTCATTGCTTCCAATGTTGTTTTTACCATAATCATCACTCATTTCTTTAATTTTTGTAATAATTTTTGTTAGTGAATTTTTTTTCATTGTGAAATTTAAAAATCCCGGTCCTGCAATTTCAATCGTTTCCACATTTCCTTCTTCATATGGAAAAGAATCTTTAATTTTTTTTGCAACTTCCCGTGGTGCTTGTTGCACAAGCTTACAAAATCGCATTGCCACATTGCTCGAATAATCTCCATGACTTATCTCTTTTGGTATTTCTATTACAACGTCCTGTTCTTTTATTTTTAAGTCAAATGCTTTTTGAAAACTTTCTATAATGGCTTTTTTTAATCCCGTATCAATGGTACTCATAAGCATCCTCCTTTAATTCAAATATAATATGAAACCCTTCTTTTTCTGCTGCATCACTCACATCATATACAAGTTCAATGATGTTTTTATTGCGGTGATAAAAATGTGTATATATATTGATACTCATATCTCCATATACACTTTTAATGCAGTTTTTTGTCGTTTTCTTTGCTTCAAATGTTAGTGTAGATTGCACTTCTCCTTGGCGAATAATGCAAATACTATCCTCATATAGTAAAACTTGTACACGAGCATTTTCTTCATCTTGATAAAGAAATTCTTCATAATCATCGTATATATTATAAACAAGATCGCCCTCATACAAAATTGATGCTTCTTTTGTATATAAGTGTTGATGTCTAATTAACGCTTTTTTAATCATATATACTTCCTTTTCATTTATGAATTATAGCACAGTATATTTGATGTGCAAGTATATTTCTTTTATTTTGTTTTTTGTGCTAAAATAGCATTAAAATGTAGGAGGAATCACGTGGAAAGAAAAGCAACCCTTGCACTTTTTTTAACCGCCTTACTTTGGGGATTTGGATTTATCGGCGTAGAAAACGCACTACACAGCGGATGGCAGACATTTCCTTTATTGTGTTTTCGAGGCTTGTTTGGTGGAGCTTGTCTTTGTCTTTTTTCGTATAAACAAAAATGGTGGAAAAATAAAACCACCGTATCCTTAGGCGTTATTTCCGGATCGCTTTTCTTTGCCGGATTTAGTTTTCAAACCTTTGGTCAAGCTGCTTCTAGCGTTGCCAATGCTGCGTTTCTTTCTGCTTTAAATGTTATTTTCATTCCTTTTATTTCTCGTTTTTTTCTAAACAAACAAATTCCTTTGAAAGTGTACTTTGCTAGTATTTTAGCAGTCGTTGGGGTCGGGATTTTATCTTTTAAAAGTTCTATTACTTTTCAAATAGGAGATATTCTTCTCCTTTTAGGAGCACTTAGCTTTGCCCTTCAAATCATTTATAATGAGCATTGCGGAAATCATAATGATCCCCTTTCTATTACTTGTATTCAATTGTTGACAATGGGTATTTTATCCCTTGTGGCAATGCCGCTTACGCATCAAACAAACATCCCTAGTGTCGGATGGTTTAGTGTTTTCTTTTTAGCACTTATCAGCAGTGCCCTTGCCTGTTTCTTACAACTCTATGGGCAAGCCCATGTGGAACCATCAAAAGCTTCTTTAATCTTGATGCTAGAAGCTGTTTTCGCAACTTTTGCTGCCGTTTTTATTTTAGGTGATAAAATCACTTCGACTACTATTTTTGGTGGATCTTTATTACTTATCGCTATTGTTATTGTAGAATACAAAGTTAAAAAAACATGCCCTAAAGCATAATGCCTTTTTGTTTGTATCTTATTTATCGATATCCTTTTCTTCAATAAAAAAAAAACACTTATGTGTTTTTTTTATAACTTCACAAATTGTTCAACATCAATAACAAATACCGTAGCACCACCAACTTGTACTTCAACAGGAAAAGTTGCAAATCTACCGATGTCATAAGATGCTGAAGATGGTACTACTTCGCTACGTTTACGGCTATATCTACCAATAATTTCGATTACTTGCTCTTTTTTATCATCATCTACTCCAACAATAAGGGTAGTATTCCCCGCCCGTAAAAAACCTCCGCTTGTAGACAATTTAGTAACTTGGTAATTTTCTTTTGTTAATGCATTTGAAACCGTATGACTATCATCATTTGAAACAATGGCTAATATTAATTTCATTATCATCATCTCCTTTTTTTAATTATAACAATTCCTTTTTTTCTTTTCAATGAATACCTCTTACATTTCTTTTGGTTTATGATAAAATGATATACAAATGAGGTGGTATATGATGTATAAAGCAACATTAATTTTAGAAGGTGGCGGCATGAGGGGTCTATACACTTGTGGTGTCCTTGATTTTTTTATTGAAAAAAACTTAGAAATTGAAACCGTCATTGGTGTAAGCTCTGGGGCAACCAATGCTTGTAACTACCTTTCCAAACAGAAAGGCAGAGGACTTGCTATAAATACCGACTATTTAGCTGGTAATAAATATTTAAGTATTAAAAACTTTGTAACAACAAAAAGTGCTTTTGGCATGGACTTTTTATTTGATGAAATTCCCAATCGTTTAAATCCTTTTGATTATTGTAGCTTCCATAATAGTCCATCACAATTATATGCTGTTTCTACCGACATTGAAACAGGACAAGCCTGTTATCGCCCGATTATTAACATGAGTACCGATGAGCCTTACTTAAAAGCAAGCATTTCTTTGCCGCTACTTGCTCCCATTGTCCATATAGATGGAAGAAAACTTCTAGATGGAGGAGTTGCTGATTCGATTCCCATCAAATATGCGATAGACCGTAAGTACCACAAAAACATTGTTGTTCTCACAAGAGATGCGGCTTATAAAAAAGAAAAACAAACTTCTTTACCACTTATTCGACGTATTTATAAAGACTACCCAAAACTTATTTCCCTCTTAGAGAAGCGTCACATCAATTATAAAAATGCACAAAATCATTTGCATATGGCCAAACGTCAAGGAAAAGCATTTATTATCCAACCACAACATCCAATCAAAATATCACGGTTGGAAAAAGATAAAAAGAAATTGAAATCTTTATATGAGGAAGGATATCGAGATGCCAAGCTTGCATATGATGATATCATTACATATTTAGAGTCTTAAAAAAAGCACACAGAATTTTCCTGTGTGCTTATATTTTATTTCTTCCTTCCAATGCCTTAATCAGAGTCAACTCATCAGCATAGTCAAGGTGTCCTCCCATTGGTAATCCATGAGCAATTCTTGTTGTATTCACATGCTTGCTTTCCAACACTTTTGCAAGATAAAGTGCTGTTGTTTCTCCTTCAACTGTTGGATTTGTTGCGATAATGATTTCTTTCGTATTTTCATTGACACGATTCAATAGACTTTGGATATTTAAATCGTCTGGCATAATTCCCTTTGAAGTTGAAATCACCCCATTCAACACATGGTATACACCCTTATATTCTTGGGTTTTTTCCATAGCTAAAACATCTTTTGCATTTTGAACAACCAGAATAACTTGTTGATCTCGATGGATATCTCCACAGACTTCACAAACTTCATCATCTGCCAAGTTACCACAAATTTTACAATAGTATATAGAATCCTTTAATCCTTTAAGTGCTGAAATGAATTCTTCAATTTCTTCATGGCTATACGTAAGCATATCAAAGGCATAGCGCTCAGCACTTTTTTGACCAACGCCCGGCAATTTTCGTAAACTATAAATTAGATCTTCAAATTTTTTTGGATACATTTCTTTTACCTAAAGCAGTCCCGATAAATCAACTCCACTACTTAATTGTGCCATTGATTTTTCTTTTTCACTCTCAATTGTTTGAAGAAGCTCATTTAATGCTAATTTCACCAAATCTGATAACATTTCTTTGTTGTCTGGATGTAATAGTTCATCCTCTAAATGAATGGACTCTACTTCAAAACCTCCATTCATTTCGATTTTAACAGCTCCACCTCCCACACTTTTTGTGAATTTTTTCGTTTGTAATTCCCTTTTTTGTTTATCTATATCTGCTTGCATTTTTTGTGCTTGTTTCATTAATCCATTTAAATCCATCATTTACTCCTTAATCTCAATGTTGGATCCAAAAAGTTCTTGTAATCCAGTCATTGTCTCATCTTCTTCTTTTTTTTCTTCTTGTATATGCAGTTTTATTTCCACTGATTCTGGCAAATTTTGTGTGCTATATCGATTTCTAAATTCATCTACCACTCTTTTATATTGTACATCGTTAATCGCAAATACGCGCTTAGGTTTTTTAAAAAGCAAGTGAATAAATCCTTGGAATTTTCCTTGTTCATCTAAATCATTAATTTCATTAGCAATTGCTTGCGTATTACTCGTCACAATAAAGTATGTTTTACTACTTGCAACGATTTCCGTCGGTGCTAATAGATTTGCATACCTTGCTGTTTCTTCTTCTAATTTATATGCATGAATTCCTTTTATTTGTGATTTATCTTCATTCTTTTCATCTTTACTGGCACCAACGAGTAAACGTAAAACGAATTCGTCATCCAGTATCTTGCTTTTTGTTTCCGTTGTTTGCGATACATTTTCGACTTCTTTGAAACTTTTGTGCGGGATGCTTTCTTCTTCAACATCTTCAATGTTTTGTATGCTGTGAGAAACTTCTTCTACTTGCAATTGTACCTTTTGCAAATCTTGCTCTTTATTAGGCGACGGTTCTTGCACTACTTCATCAAGAACAACATCCGCTTTTACTTCTTTGACCACTTTTTTTTCTATTGTTTCACGTGAAACAAATTCCATCATTTTCAAAACAGCTATTTCCAAATAGGAAACGGGATTTGATGCAAACTTATAATTTTCATAATTCTCCATCAAGATATCAATCCATTTCAAACTCGTTTTCGTATCTACTAGTTGTTGAAGTTCTTCAATATTGATATAGGTGAGAACACTTAACAATTGTGGATCTTTTGTATAATCATAAATTACTTTTTCTTTTAGTAATTCAATTGCATCGCTCGTTAATCTTTTTATATCAATTCCTCGTTGATTGAACTTTTCAATGCATGCAATCACACTCTTTACATCTTGTTTAGCAATATACGCTATCAATTTCATTTTTTCTTCAACTGTAATAATGCCATATATTTCAAATACGTGTTTTGTTTCTATTTTATCTGGTGCGTATGCATAGCACTGATCCAAAATACTAAGTGCGTCTCGCATTCCTCCGTCTGCCAATATTGAAATTTGATGTAACACATCTTCTGCCACTTGAATGTGTTCTTTCTCAACAATGAGAGCAAGACGATCAATGATATCTTTGTTGCTGATTTTTGAAAAATCAAATCGCTGACATCTTGATATAATAGTCGGTAACACTTTGTGTGGTTCCGTTGTCGCAAAAATAAAAATCACGTGTGCTGGGGGTTCTTCAATTGTTTTTAATAACGCATTATATGCCCCTTGAGACATCATATGCACTTCATCAATAATATAAATTTTATATTTGCCCAAAAGTGGCGCATACTTTACCTTATCAATTAAATTTCTTACTTCGTCAACACCGTTGTTACTTGCGGCATCTATTTCAATAATGTCTGGATGATTATTCTCCTTGGTGCTCAAACAATTTTCACAATGACCACAAGGTTTTTCTGATGCTGTGCAATTTACAGCTTTCGCAAATATTTTTGCCGCTGATGTTTTCCCAGTTCCTCTCGGTCCACAAAATAAATATGCATGTGCAATTTTATCTTGGTGCACTACATTATTTAATGTTTTTACAATATGTGTTTGTCCAGCCATCTCTTTAAAACTGTCTGGTCGATATATACGATACAGTACCTTATATGCCATCTTTTTTCCAACTTTCTATAAACCATTATACCAAATCTTTATCGTTTTACCTAATAAAAACACAAGACCTTATACAGATTTTGTGTTTTTGTTTTTCCTTTTAGTTTTAAAAAAATCGCGCAATAATAAAGCACAGTCTTCTGCAAGAATTCCTTTTGTTACACTTGGATAATGATTAAATCCTTTTTGTTCATACATCTGCATTGTACTCTCAATACATCCTCCTTTTGTATCGCTCGCCCCATAAACCACACGATCTACTCTCGAAAGGATGATTGCACCACTACACATTGCACATGGCTCTAAAGTTACATATAATGTACATCCTTCTAAACGCCATGTTTTCATTTTTTTACATGCTTTTTCAATCGCCAAGATTTCAGCATGTGCTGTAGAAACCTGTTTTTTTTCTCTTAAATTATGCGCTTTAGAAACAATTTTATTATCTCTTACAAGAACTGCACCAATGGGCACTTCATCTTTTACTTTCGCTTTTTTCGCTTCTTTTATTGCTTCTTTCATATATTTTATATCCATGGTTCCCTCACGCAAATTAAAACTACTACACACACTAGAGCTAACATGTGGCTGCTCCGTTCCCGACCTGACCAGGTTAGTTAGTTAATGTTGTAGTAGCTTTATTATTATATCATATTTTTTTGAATCTGCAATTTTTATATTGTTTCACGTGAAACAATATTTATTTTTGATTAGGAATCAGCACCTTCTTTCCTAACATATATGGTTGAAGTGCTTTAGGAATATGCAATGTCCCATCTTTGTTTAAATTATTTTCTAAAAATGCTATTAACATTCTTGGTGGTGCTGCTACCGTATTATTCAATGTATGCGCAAAATATTTGCCGTTTTTCCCATTAACTCTAATCTTTAATCGACGTGCTTGTGCATCTGTTAGATTTGAACAACTTCCTACTTCAAAATATTTCTGTTGGCGAGGACTCCACGCCTCTACATCTACACTTTTGCTTTTTAAGTCAGCCAAATCGCCGGAGCAACATTCAAGCGTTCTTACGGGAATATCCATGTTTCTAAATAACTCTACCGTATATTTCCACATTTTTTCATACCATTCTTTGCTTTCCTCTGGCTTACATACAACCACCATTTCTTGTTTTTCAAATTGATGAATACGATAAACACCTCGTTCTTCAATCCCGTGTGCTCCTTTTTCTTTTCTAAAACATGGAGAGTAACTTGTATATGGTTGTGGTAACGTATCTTCTTCAATAATCGTATCAATAAATTTTCCAATCATTGAATGTTCACTCGTTCCAATAAGATATAAATCTTCCCCTTCAATTTTATACATCATGCTTTCCATTTCTTCAAAACTCATAACACCTGTAACCACCTCACTACGAATCATGAATGGGGGGATACAATATTGAAAACCTTTTTGAATCATGAAATCTCGTGCATAAGAAATGATTGCTGAATGCAAATGTGCTATATCTCCAAGTAAATAATAAAAACCATTTCCTGCAACTTTTCTAGCTGCTTCCAAATCCACCCCATTAAAAGTTTTCATAATTTCAGGGTGATAAGGAATATCAAAATCAGGAATTGTTGGTTCTCCAAATCTTTCTACTTCAACATTTTCGCTATCATTTTTACCAATTGGAACGCTATCCTCAATGATATTAGGAATTTTTAACATCACGTTTTTTATTTGATTGCTTAACGTCTGTTCCATTTCTTCAAGATGTTTTAGTGTTTCCGCCATTTCTTGTACTTCATTACGCTTTTGTGTTGCCTCATCTTTTTTTCCTTGAGACATAAAAATCCCAATTTCTTTACTGTTCTTGTTTCGCTGAAAGCGGATTTCATCAGCTTTTATTTTCACATCTCGATTCTTTTTATCCAACACTAAAACTTCATCAACCAAAAAAAGTTTGCTCATTTGAAATTTCTTTTTCATGTTTTCTTTTACAAGCTCTGGATTTTCTCTTATCAATTTAATATCAATCATGCTTTTTCCTCCACCCTCATAAGGGATTTTTATTATTTTTCTTTTCTTTTTAAGACAAATAAAAAGATGACCCAAGGGACGAATATCGAAACGTGGTGCCACCCTAATTTATAATGTATTATTATCCATTATCTTTCATGCTCATAACGCAAGCAAAACGAAGATGTTTACATCTTTACTCCAAGGTAGATTCATTTGTTTGTCTAACAGTTTTCAGCAACCACTGTTTCTCTACGAAGACAATGCAAACTAATATTCCTCTTCATCGTATAAATCTATTCTATATACTCAACCTGCAAAAGTCAATGACAATAATGATCTCAATTATACAATTCTTCGTTTTTTCAATTTCAATCTATGTATCAAATATAAAACATTCACAACATTTACTAACATTACAATAAAAACCGTATCTATTTTTGATGGATATAGATCCAAAACAGTATTATAACAAATGTGAAAGACTAAAAATAATGGATGATACAACAACAAATAATAAAACACTTTGTACTACAAACGCATATTTATTAAAACTTCTAAATATTATTTTTTCGAAAATTCCTACAAAACAATTTCTTAAAATTAATAAAAGTAAGATAGGTGATATGTTTTTTTGTACATCAGCAATCACTTCAGTAACTTTTTTCTGTTTTTTCGTGTTTTATAAATAAATATGCAAAGAGTATAAATAAAACAGTATTCATTATTTCTGATAAAATAAATTGATAAACTTTATTTTCGATGAAATTATATGCAAAATAAAACAAAAAAACAAGGTTTGTCAAGAAAAGTATGTAAGTAATTAATTAGCATTGATGTAGTGATTCACTCTTTTTTCAAATTTAGGACTGATGAGAAGCTGATTCATAACCATTGACCAATCCCTGATGTGCCCACCATTCCATTTGTCGTTCAGCTCAACCACGCTGAGATATACCAGTTTATACAAGGCCATTTCATTTGGGAATGCGCCTTTTTTTGTCACTTTCCTGAAACTGGAATTGATCGCCTCAATGGCATTGGTGGTATACATCATTTTTCGTATCGCCGTTCCATAATCAAATAGTTGCTCAATATGAGTCCAATTTCTTTTCCAAACATCTACTCTTTGAGATATTGTGAATAGTGCTTTTAAGGTTGCTGCTCCATACACCGTTTTCAAGCTTTTTGTAAATGCTTTATAATCTTTACAAGGTACATTATTTGATAGCATTACGAATCAAATGTACAACGCATCGTTGTACAACGACATGAGGAAATATCGCTCTTGCTCTTTCTTCTAAACCAAAGACTCCATCCATGGTATAACCAAGTATCGTATATAAAGCGTATTTCTTAACTTCATAGGCATTTCGTATCGTCATAAAACGATAGCAAGATGAACGTGCTTATGGATGAGTACTTAAGTGACTATGTTCCAAACAAAAGCATCCATACCTATTTGGAAATGACACCAAGAAAATTTAAAAAAATCTCTTGATGTCATCTAACTTATTGTAAAAAAATAATCGACGCTCTCGTCCATATATTCAAAACTTATCTTTATCTCATCACCAAAAAATCAATTATGAATCGATAATTTACTGCTTTTTAAAATTTTTCTTGCTTCTTTTCGAACGTTCACAACATCTGGATAAGGACCATATTGAAGAAGTGTATATCCTGCAGAAATATTCCCCATCTTTGCGATATCTCTCAAATCTTCATTTTCCACAAAGCCTATAAGAGAAGCCGCCGTTGATGAATTCCCGCAACCTGTAGTATCAATAACCTCTTTAAAAAGCAAACTTTTTTCGAAATGATATTTATCTTTCAAGACCACCATGGAACCTTTTGAACCTAACCTTAAATAACACGGTATTCCATAAAACTGAATAGCCTTTATCACTGCATCCTCATTTTCTACTTTGAATAAATCATATGCTTCTTGTAAATTAATTGAATAGTAATCAACTTTTTTTATCAATTCAAGAACTTTTTTTGCTTTAGAAACATCTTGTGTAGATGAAGTGCGAACTTCCCACATAATTTTTATATTTGTATTTCTTTTGAACTTAGCAATATGGTTCCAAAAATCATCTGCTTCTGATATTTCTAAATATATCCCTTTGGTATTAGGTGTACAACACGTTAAAATATCTTCGTATGTAATGATATCATTTTTTTCTACGAATTGTTCCTCTGCTTCTCCATAAATTGAAGTTTCCGAATGCAGTTCCACTTCATTATATTCTAACGAAGTATACTGCGTATGCGCTAATCGCTTGAATTGTCCTTTCTCAAGTACTTGGTTCTTAGACATCCAATTTCCATAATATTCCATGAAATCATCGCCAACATTGCTTACATAGCCAACTTGTGTATTCCAAATAAGGGCGCCTTGAAGTGCATATATTGCACCGCCTAGCTGTTCTTTCTGTATACAAATGCCATTGCGGTAAATATCATTGATAATCGTAGGACCTACAATTAGATACTCCATACTTATTTCTCCCACAAAAAATCTAATTGTGATTTCAAATCTTTTTCTAATGCATTCGCGTTTTTTAATTCGTGTAATAATACAAATTCTTTATTTTCTTTAAAAATTATTTCTAATAATTCATGTAAAAAAGCTTTTCTATATACACCTGTTCCTAATACCTGATGATTATCGTAATTTCGTAATACTATTTCAACTCCGTACATTTCTTTTTCATCCCAAGTATCAAGATTTCGTATCTCGTTAAAATCTTTTTCTCGCAATTTTCCATTTGTAAAATAATTAATTCTTTTGAAAGAATTGTCTGACAAGTGTAAGGAGCCTATTTTATCGATTAAATGCGGATGACAAATTTGTGATTGTATCCATTTTTCTACAAATTGTTGCGGCTTTTTTCCATATGTCTTTTCTAAATATATCATCTCGTTGCTCTTTTCATAATTTTGAAGGAAAAACTTTGCCGTTTTTTCTTTTTCATCATAGCCGACTGCGTGCAATAAATGATTCATTTCCCAAGCAACTTTAACCTTATTAAATGGATCAAAAATCTGATTGAATACCAATAGATAATCATCTGCGGATTGTATTCCATATTCCAATCCCCACCCACTCGTTTCCAATTCTATGAATGGGCTTGTTTCATCCAATAGTTTTTTCTCAATTAATAAATTCAATAATTTTTGAAGAAAGCCCACCATAAAATTACGAATGATATTTTTATCAATGGTAAAATCCCAATACCCATCAATCGGGGCATAGTCGATTAAATGAAACGTATATGCTTTTGCCCCCATTTCTTTAGCAAGTGTATATTCTTCTACCCATCGCTTATACATATGTTCGCCCGTTAGGTCTCCATAATACGCTGTCACTGCGTTTATAGAACCAAAGCGATCTACGAGTTCGCCAAAATTATACCCACCTATAAAGCTCGTTGGATAAGCCCAATACGAGCAATGTAACCTTTTAACCTTTCTCTGTTTTAACACATCCACAAGCGCATATAATTCAGCTTCGTTATTGTATAATCTTTCTCCTCTAGAAAGCACATCATCCATATAAACTTCATAACCATCAAGCTTAAATTGCTTTTGTTTTTCTATAATGTATTCTGCATTATCTTTATTGAATTGATGATTTCCATATGTTGCGTATTCTTTGATTAACCCTCTATTCATAAGTCACTTTTTTCACCCTTCTTTTATCCCAAATATAGTACACAGGCATTCCTGTAGCGACGACGATAAATCCTGCTACTAAGCTAGGCACTGGTGCCCACATAAAAATTGAAACAACAAGAATCAAACTGCTTAAAACCGCAATCGTTGCTGTGAATTTCCACGCAGGAACTTGCCAAAGCGGATTATAATCAGGTTTTTTTCGGTGAACAAAAATTGTAATAAACGTTAATGTATTCTTCAATAATAAGATAAATGTAAAATATCCCAACAGTTCCGTAATTGAGGACATAAACACTAAAACCATCGCAAACGAACACTGCGCTAAAATTGAAATATATGGCGTCTTATATTTTTCATGTAATTTCCCAAAAGGTTTGAAGAAAAGTCCATCATTTGCCATGGTGTATTCTAATCTTGGTTGAAACATAATCGTTCCCGAAAGAGCTCCTAAAATTACAATAACTCCTGAAATCGCTATAAATGTTCCTGAAAATTCTCCTAATAACGGAATGTTGGCTGCTACATCTGCAAGTGGCGCCGAGGATTTAACAAGTTGCTCAAACGGTATCACACCAACTGCGACGATAGATAGTAAAACATAAATAATAATAACTAAAATTGTTGATCCAATAAGTGCTCTTGGCATTGTTTTTTTCGGATTTTTAATTTCTGCCGTCATATACGCAGCAGCACCAATGCCGTCAAATGACCAGCTTGTTGCAGATATACCTGCAAATAATGCAAACAACCCACCAGTAGATGCCAATGGTACTACGGAATTTGTTATATATTCACCTCTCACATAAAATAATCCTGCTCCAATCAAAAATACAAATGGCAAAATTTTAATAGCTGTTATCATTGATTGAAACTTTCCTCCGCCTTCAACCGTTGTAATGTGAATCATCATAAAAACAAAAATTACAGCCACTGCCACTAGTTTTACCATTAAAGCCGACATGGGGATTAAAAAAGCCAAATATTGAACTCCTGCTAGTGCGACAATAGCCAATGCTGAAGCGTCATTTCCCCAAAAAGTTGCCCAACCTGTTAAAAAAGCAAGTTTTTTCCAACCGGCATTTTTTATATACACATAATGCCCACCAACTTCTTGATATGCTGTTGCAAGCTCAGCAATTACCATGTTTTGGGGTAATATAATCAATCCTCCAATTAAGAATGACAGGACTACAATAATTGGTGATCCAGCAGCTCCTGCTACATCACTAATGGATGAAAATATTCCAGAACCAATGGTAGTTCCCACCGCAAGTGCAATTGCAGCACCCAAACCTAATTTCCTTTCTAATTTTACTTCTTTTTTTGTCATATTATATTTCCTCCTTGATGACTTCGATTTTTCCAACCTGTAATTCTTTCCACTCAGATGGTTCATTTTTTACGACTTGGCATAACCAATAATAGTAGCACTCCTTGTTATATCCGTGTGCAGCACTGTGCCAAACCATGCGATCAATGACAGCAACCATTCCCAAATCAAGTTTTACTGCAATCGCTTGATCCATATCTGGATGCTCATCAAATGATGGAGGAGCAACCACAAACACAATCGGTTCATCTATGCAAAATATCGCTTCCTGAGAATGAAAATGACGTTCCAATTCGTCAAAATAAAATGGTGTTTTACCCGTGCGCGTCATGCCTAAACTAGTAGGTGTATCAATAACAGAAGCTCTCGTATAACCATCTGACCATCCATCTTTAATTGTTTTACAAACCTGTTTTGAATCATTTCCTAATTCATATAGTGAACCAAATTTTTTGAAATCAACATCTTTTATAGACTTAACGATTAATTTCACATTATCTCCTCCTCTTTAATTCTTTGTATTGAATAATATCAATACTTCTTTCTCGCATAAATTCTAGTACCTCCTCTACATTTGAAACCCCAGAACGTGCCCCTAATATCCGCACACTTCGTGCGGCTGCATACGTTGCAAAGGTTGCAGCTTTTTTTACATCATTTAATTTTCGAAAGGCGAACATGAAAGAACTACTAAATGTATCACCAGCACCCGTCACATCAACCACAGGTACGCTTACGCCTTCCACACAAGTTTTTTCGACACCATCATGGCTGTATACTTCAACACCTTTACTTCCCATTGTGTGAATAACTAATTTGACACCTTCACCAAATAACTTATGTATATCTTCATCAAGTTTTAACTCACTCTTCAAATTTTTAAAGCCGATATCATTAACAAATAAATAATCAATATATTTAATATACTCTCTTTCCCCCTCCCTAAAGTCCGCAATGTCCAAGTCAAAAGCAAACCTACAACCACGACTTTTTGCCTCGCTTATAATGTCATGTGCATTTTTCTCCCGATAACTTAAAAATTTGATTTCGTGAATATTTGAATACACCATTTCAGCATTTATAATATTTTGGTAAGCGTTTTCATTAAGAGGTATATTTTTTATGTGCAGTGACGGTATAAAACAAGTATGCTCATCTTGTGCTAAAATAATAATAACTTTCGAATCAGGCAATGTTTCATCTTTCATAACCATTGTGGTTTTTACATTATTATCATTTAAATCCTTACACAAATATTGACTAACATGTCCACTATTCAAAACTGCGCAAAAATCTATTGCACCATGATATCCCGCATACACACAAGCTGCATTTGCAATCATTCCGCCAGGGTGCGATGATAACGTTTCGACACTTATTTTTTCTGATAGCCTAGGATAATATTGAGCTTCATAGTATTCATCCAATGCAACATCTCCCACAAAAATAATTTTTTTATTTGAATTCATTCTATATCATCCTCTCGCAACTAAAGACTAACAAATTGATTATATCTTGTCAATATCTATTTTATTTTTGATTTTATATTGAAAGTATTGACATTTATAAAATTCATTCTATAATATTCCTTATGTGGTGAATGGCATCTGTATATACTCTTATATTCGCCTGAATAACACAACACAAAGCAAAAGATACATTTACACTTCACCCAGTTACAGTCAATTGTATCGAAAGAAAGAGGCACTTATGAACAAAAAAGACAGAATCAAAAAATTACTTAATGAAAAAAAAGTCGTATTTGCAATGCTCCATTTAAAAGGTGAAAATTCTGAAGAAATACTCGAAATAGCAATAAAGGAAGCTCACTCACTTTATGATAATGGTGTTGATGGCGTTATTATAGAAAATTACTTTGGAGACTATAGCGACATGGAAAGAGTGTTACAATACTTTCAAATCCATTTTCGAGATAAAATATACGGAGTAAACGCCTTAGATAATGATAAACTTGGTTTTGAACTCACTAGAAAATACGGTGCTTCTTTTCTTCAATTAGATTCTGTATCAGGCCATTTGGATGCAAAAGAAGAGCCTGCTTTTATCGACATGATTCAAACAGAAAGAGAAAAAACTGATGCCTTCCTCTTTGGTGGTGTTCGCTTTAAATACCAACCCTACAAATCAGGAAGAACTTTAAAAGACGACCTTCTACTCGGTATGAATCGCTGTGATGGAATCGTCGTAACTGGAAACGCCACAGGAGATGAAACTCCTTTGCAAAAACTTAAAGAATTTCGAGATGTATGTGGAAATAATTTCCCTCTTTTGATTGGATCTGGAAGCAATCCAAATAATATTTTAAGTTTATTTAATTTTTCGCAAGGTGCTATTGTTGGTAGCTATTTCAAGGACTCATACAAGGATACTGGAGATGTGAATGGCGAACATGTTAAAAAATTTATGAGTGTAATTATATAGTCACTATTTTATGTGAAAACGAAAAAACATCCCATCTGTTGAAACTTCAACAGCGTGATGTTTTTTTATATATGAATTACATATTATCCTATTTTGCCATTAGCTAATCATTCATAGGAAAAGAACTATAAACAACGCTTTTATATACTTCGGAACGAATATATTGAATATTATAATAAACAGGAATTTTTCTACAATATACTGTCTGTCGAGCGGCTAAAACCGGTTGCCCTTCCACTATTCCTAAAGTATCGCGATGCTTTGTCGTTGCTGCAATTGCATCAAATAATATCTTAGAACTGTCTAATTGTGTTTTTCGGTATTCTCCCAATAGTTTGAATATTGATGCATTCTCCAGTTCTTTATCATATAAAAAACGATACTCCATGGGAAAATAATCTTCTTCTAAAATCGCAGGAATTCCATCTACTTTTCGAACTCTAGAGATAAATAGTACTTTTTGGTATTCGTCGAGGTTCAATTCTTCTTGCACCAGTTTAGGTGCCTTAATATATTTTTTTTCCAAAATAGTTGTTGATGGAATAGATAACGCAGCTTCAACAGAAGATGTAAAGCTTCCATCATGCGTTGGATTTTCGAAATGGATCGGTAATTTTACAAAGGTTCCTTTTCCCTGTTTTTTTTCTATTAACCCTTCCGTAGATAAAATTTCAATTGCTTTTCTTATCGTATTACGCCCCACTGAATACATGGTCATTAATTCATCTTCTGTAGGCATTTTTTCACCTTGTTTCAATTCTCCTAGACCTATAGTATTTCTAATTATCGTTGCTATTTGTTCATACATCGGAACAACGCTAGAACTCTCCACCAATGCCATATAGATCCTCCATCATTTTTCTTAATGATATAGGATTTTAATATAAATATCAAATTAAAATATTCTTCTTTCCTATTTTAGGATGTCGTTATTATTGAATATTATCTTGTTTTCGTAAAATAATTTATGATCATAGATAACTACGAATACTGGTTTTATTTAAAGAGTATAGAATAGACCATTTGGATGTCTAATCTAGATCTTCTCCATTAGACGCAATTACTTTCTTATACCAATGAAAACTGTCTTTTTTTATTCTCTTTCCTGAACCGTTCCCATAATCATCCAAATCAACATAAATAAATCCATATCTCTTACTCATTTCACTTGATGAACAACTAATGATGTCAATTGGTCCCCAAGCATAATAACCTCTTAAATCAACTCCATCCTTTATTGCTTCTCTCATAGCAATAAAATGATCACGATAAAAATCAACGCGGTAAGAATCATGAATTTCACCATTTTCTAGCGTGTCATAAAACCCTGATCCATTTTCTGTGATATAAATAGGTTTTTGATAACGATCATAAAACTCATTTAAGAAAATTCTCAATCCTATCGGATCAAATGTCCACCCCCATTCATTTGCGGGTAATTCTTTATTTCGATATACTTCGTTACCTTTCTCATAATGTTCTTTATCGCAAACTCGTGTGTAGTAATACGAGAATGAGAAAAAATCACAAGAATTTTTTAAATCTTCTTCATCGTTTGGTCCAAATTCTATTTGTATGCCTTTTTCTTCGAAAAAGCGAAAAGCGTATCCAGGATATTTCCCTCTAAGTAAAACATCCCCATAAAAATATTCCATTTGGTTATGTTTTAATGTAGCAAGCTGATCCTGAGGCTTCGAACTAGCTGCATATGCTGGTCCTCCGCATAACATCATACCTATTTCCATTTCAGGATATTTTTCATGCGCATATTTTGTTGCTCTAGCACAGGATACCATTTCATTATGAACCGCTTGATATTTTGCACTTAAAACATCCTCTACAAAGTCTTCTGCAACGCCTAAATGATTATAGCTTTCGTGGCCTATTAAGTTAATTTGATTTACAATAATCCAATATTTTACTTTTCCATGATATCTGTCAAATAATGTCTTACAATACTTTTCAAAAAAATCAATTACATCTCTTGAAAACCACCCCTTATATTTTAAAGTTAAATGTAAAGGCATTTCGTAATGCGAAATTGTGATCATTGGTTCCATACCTTTTTTTATAATTTCATCGATCAACTCATCATAGAATTTCAGTCCTTTTTCGTTTGGATATTTATCATCCCCATTTGGAAAAATTCTAGACCAGTTGATACTCGTTCTAAATGTTTTTAAACCCATTCCTGATAATAATTGTAAGTCCTCTTTATACGTATGATAAAAATCGATTCCCCATCTTTTTGGAAAAACTCTGTCTTCACTTTTTAATGCCTCTTTTACAAAAGATGATGATACTTCTTCATTAAATTTATTTTTGATGTCAATATCATCTCTAAATTCATTAACATCTGCAACACATAATCCTTTTCCGTCTATATCATATGCTCCTTCTGCTTGATTAGCTGCTATAGCTCCTCCCCACATAAAGTTTTTAGGAAAACCTGTTGGTATTCTATCCATATTTATTTTGTATGATTATTCGCACACAATAAGTGTAAAAACCATACATCTCCTTTCTTATTAATTTTTTTGTTTCCAATGCGTAAAGAAAAGTAAATGAATTTTACAAATTTCTTTTCTATTTCAAAATTTATTGTAGCACTAGCAATAGACTCAACTACGCAGTATGCTAACATTTATATAACTTACTTGTATAATTTTAAAGTTGTTATTATTTACTTCCATGTTAATTGTAAATGTTTCTTTTATAAATTATCAAAATTTCACTTCTTTTCTAAATTAGAAAGCCGTTTGTCATATTCCCTACATATTTTCAACAATTGCTTTGCAATATTTATTTCGCTATAAATTGTCATCAATGTATCTTGGGCATGAGCAAAAAGTAGTGAGTATTCTGCTTTTTCATCACTCATAGATTTTTGAATGGAATCTGTTTGCACTTTATGTGCAAGTGTTATTTCTTTTTGCGCTTTTTCAAACTTTTTCTTTGCTAGTGTAAAATTTGTTTCTGCAATAGCGTCAAGTGCTTGTTTACATTCCACTCTTGCATCTCCTGCATGTAATATGATTTTCATTGCTGCTTCTACAACTGTATTTTTCATTCAAATCCCTTCCTTTTAATTTTTACTTTTCGCTATTATTTCTTCATCAATACATTGTTTTTCATACGCCCTAAAAAATGGATACCATATTAAACCTGATACTATAAATGTTATTGCTACCAAAAGTATCGCTCCAATAGATCCTTGACTCGAGATCCAAGTGGAAATCGGGTACGGGCAATACCACAGTTCAAACTGAATTTTAGGAATTGGCGCAAAGGCTAAAACTTTACATCCAAACCACGTAATTGCTGGAATAACAATACCAATAATCCACATTGGTAGCATCATCATCGGATTCCATGCGATACACCCAAAAACTACTGGTTCGTTTATATTAAATATTGCGGGTCCAACACAAGCTTTTCCTAAAGCACTCAATTTTTTTGATTTTGATTTAGCAAGTAATATCACTAGCGGAAAAGTACAAGCAATTCCACCAATCCACATATAACATGTAAACATCAACGTTTCAGTATACATATTCATATTAGTTGCAGTCGCTGTTCCAGCAGTCACCATCGCTAAATTAGCAGCAATACTATTTAATTTAATTGGTTGCGTAACCGGTGTTAATACCCAAGATGAAATACCCATGGAGTAAATAAAACAAACTATAAATCCTGATAATATAAATCCATACCATGTATTCAAGATACCTTTTAACGGCATAAATAGTCCCGTAACAATTTCATATAAATTTATCTCCATTACCTGTATTAAGATAAATCCACCAAAAATAACTATGCCTATCGGTAACAATGCATCAAACCACTGTCTAACAAAGTCAGGAATAGCATTATCCTCTTTGAAAAAAGAAAACTTCCCAAACATATTAAAGACAATACACGTAATAACACCTGTAGCCATAGCACAAAACATGCCACCAGCTCCAAATGCACTTGAACTAAATCCCAATTCACCTTCTTTTACAATTTCAGGAGTAATTGCAATAAAAAATAGAATCAAGCCTGTGCATCCTGCTATTAATCTTTGTTTTTTTAATCTTTTTTTCTCACAAAAATTGAAGGGAATTAAAAGTGCAACAAGAACACTAACCATACCCATTGTCCATCCGAATGGCGTCCAAAAGGTAAATGGTAATGTTATCCAATTCTCAATTACAGCTCCTACACAAAATACAGACCCTAACAATATAAATGGCAATATTTGCATGATAGAGTCTTTTAGTGTAACTACCCAAATATTATGATTTATTTTATTCATTTTCGGCGAAAAACTAGTTTCCAACCAATTTATCAAATTTTTCATACTTTATTTTTCCTCTCTTATAGTTTTAATGTCTATATTTTCCAACAAATGGTTTATCGCTTTATCCCCATCCAAGGTTGAATAGTATTCTGCTTTCATCAGTATTACTTTCACATTTTCACCATGTATATACTCCTCCACCTCATCCATAATATAAGCTAAATGCGGTCCTATCATTAATACATCAATTTCATCAATGTAATTTTCAATTTCTGATTCGCTTCTAGCTATAATACTCATTTCAACTCTTTTTTTTACAGCCGCTTTTCGCATATTGGCCGCCATAAAGCCAGAACTAGCGCCTGAGCCGCAAACCAACAAAACATTTAATTTTTTCATGATTATTCTCCTTCGAAATCCGGTTTTCTATTTTCATTATGCAAAAAAAAAAATACAACTGCAATTACACTTTTTCACTGATAGAGTGAAAATGATTATTATGAAAAGCATAAAAGGAAAGCTATAATAGTGAAGAGGTTAGGTGTTGTCATGAAAAACAAACAAATTGTTCTAATCAAAACGCTGATGAATAAAAGCAATTGGATTACCGCAAATAATTTATCTGTTATTTTAAATGTTTCTTCACGTAGCATAAAAAACTATATAGTTGATATCAATCAACAATTCGAAAATACCATTGTGGCTTCACGCAAAGGTTATCGTATTGACAGAGAAAAAGCTAAAATGATTTTGAATTCAGACAACTATACACTACCGCAAACTTCTCACGAAAGAGTCAATTTTATGATTAACATCCTCGTCAAACAAAATACCGCGCTCAATACTTACGATATTTGCGATGAACTTTACATAAGTTTATCCACATTAAAAAACGAATTAAAAAAAATAAAGAAAAAAGTATCCCAATTTGATCTGCAATTGGAAAATAGTAATAATTATTTTTCATTAGTTGGTACAGAAAAAAATAAACGGAGATTGATGAGTTCCATTCTTTATGATGAGTCTAGCGTCAATTTTGTGAATTTAAAAACGTTGCAACACGCATTTATAGAAATTGATATAGAATTCATAAAAAATGTGGTCATAAAAACATTCGAAGAATTCCACTATTTCGTTAATGACTATTCTCTTACCAACCTAGTTTTACATATTACCATTGCAATCGATCGCATCAAGCATAACTATACAAGCTTTACAGATGAAAAAGAAAGACCACGCATCAAACATCATGAATTGGAAATCGCTAAAAAAGTTGCCGTCCAATTAGAAAAAAAATTTCATCTTATTTATCATGATGGAGAACTTTATGAGTTGGCATTACTATTAATTTCACATGCAAATACATCAGACTATAATGTCAATTCCTCTAATCTAGAAAACATCGTTGGCGTAGAATGTATGAATTTGGTAAATGATTTGGTTAATGAAGTAAATGCCTTCTATTATATTAATTTATCAGAACCTGAATTTTTGACTAGATTTGCATTACATATCCGAAATTTACTAGTACGAAGTCGTTATAATTATTCCAGTAAAAATCCTTTATCAGATGGCATACAACAATCTTGCCCTTTAATTTACGATGCGGCATTAAACCTAGTAAACAGCATTGAAATACGCACAAATTTACATATAAACAATGATGAAATTGCATATATTGCATTTCATATAGGAAGTGCACTAGAAACACAAAAAACATTGAACTCTAAAATTAATGTCGTTTTGTATTGTCCCAATTATTATGATATGAATAAAAAATTATTACATGCAATAAATACCAATTTTTCAACTAGCATTTTAATAAAAAATGTATTCACTAGTGAAACTGAATTTGACAACCTTATAAAATATGATTTAATAATTTCCACAATTCCAATTAGCATCATCTTATCCATCCCCACCATTGTTGTTAGTTTTCTCTTAAATGAAAAAGATATTTATACAATCAGAAATAAAATAGATGAAATCAAAATCAAAAAGAAAAAACAAATTTTGAAAAACCATTTACATCTCCTTATTACGTCTAAACTATTTGAGAAAAATAATTTATTGAAAAATGAAAATGAAACAATTTCTTACATGTGTAAAAAATTAATAGATACCAATTGTGTGGATCATACTTTCGAACAGGAGATTCGTGATCGCGAGAACATAGCTTCCACTGCATTTAATTCTTTTGCTGTTCCTCACGCTTTGAAAATGAACGCACACAAAACAAGAATGAACATCATTCTTAGTGAGAAAGGAGTAGATTGGCATGGAAGAAATGTAAATTTAATTATTATGCTTTCCTTTAATAAGAATGAACGATATATTTTTAATGAAATTTTTGATACAATAACAATGATTTTAACTGATAACAACAATATTAAGCGATTACTGTCCGTAGACAATGATCAAAAATTTATCGATCTTTTAGTATCCTTTATCAAAACTCCCTGAGTAAAAAATAACTATAATTCGTGTAAAGTTAGCAAAAACATCTAATACATTATATTTGAAATTGCACCTCTGTTAACAAAATAAAAAATGGGACTTTTTTCTCCCATTTTTTATTTCGTATCTGATAGATGATTTTTGCTAGTCACTACTCATTTTATAAGTTTGCCTTTATTCTTTCCATAATTTTATTTGCATCCAATCCGTATTTAGCCTTTAGATTTGCTATTTTACCCGACTCAGTAAAAACATCTTCAACCCCAATTCTTAATAGTTTTGGATGTTGATCTAATGCGCTTAAATTTTCTGCGACAATTCCTCCAAGCCCTGAAATTACAGAATGATTTTCAATTGAAACAATCAGCTTTGAAGAACTACTCAATTTTAAAAATTTACTTTTGTCAAAGGGCTTTATCGATAAGGCATTCACAACCTTGCAATGATATCCTTCATCTTTCAGTTTTGCATATGTTTCCATCGCACATAAAGATGCGGTTCCTTCAAAAATAATCATAATATCATTTCCTTCATCATGAACCAAATCTAATCTACCAAATGCACTAACATATTCATTTCGATCCGGTATTTTTGCTACTACATCTCTTGAACAGCGAATGAAAACCGGGCCTTCATACGCAATTGCTAATTTCATACAAGCGTGCAATTCAGCTAAACTGCTTGGTACCAGTACTCGCATATTAGGTAAAACTCGTGACAATGAAATATCTTCATTTGCATGATGGCTAGCACCATCTGGACCATCATCCATCCCTGGATGTGTACCTATTAAAGTGATATTTAAGTTTGCATAACAAGCTTGGCGAAGTTGTGTCCATGCCGACCCAATTAAGAACATCGAGAAATTTACATATACTGGTTTTTTTCCTTCCATTGCTAGTCCACTCGCTATCGACATTGCACTCGTTTCGGAAATTCCACATTCAATGAAGTGTTCAGGATGAGCATCACGATACATTGCCGATGTAGTTGATTTTGCTAAGTCGCAATCGATAACTACAAGCTGCTCGCAATGTATTTCATTTAAGATCTCTCCAACATGATTTCTTAATGATTCACTTTCATATCTCATAAATGCGTTCCCCCTTCTAGTTCTTTCATAGCCATTTTATATTCTTCTTCATTAAGGGCTAAGCTGTGCCATTTGGGATTATTTTCCATGAATGATACGCCTTTTCCTTTTATAGTGTTGGCAATAATTGCGTGTGGTTGATTATAGATAGTCTTTACTTTTTCTAATACATTTAAAATTTCTACCATATTATTTCCATCTATTTCATGAGTATCGAAATTAAAAGCTTTGAACTTGTCATAAATATTCTCTAAATTAATGCTTTCATTAACATCACCACTGGAAGATAATTTATTATAATCTAAAATCAAAACAAGATTATCTAATTTATAATGTGCTGCCTGAAGCATGGCCTCCCAAATTTGACCTTCCACCAATTCTCCATCACCAATAAAAACGTAGACATAATGGGGATCATGATTCATCTTCTTGGCAAGTGCACTTCCTACTCCCAGTGATAATCCTTGTCCTAATAACCCTGTTGTACAATCTACCTCTAGAATATCCTTAATGCTAGGATGTCCTTGTAATCGTGAATTGCAGTGACGAAAACTTTTCAACTCTTCATCTTTTATAATACCTCTTTGATTTAGTACTGCATATTGTGCTGCGACCGCATGTCCCTTTGATAACATAACCTTACTTCTAGGGTTTTGTTTAAAATCAACTTCCATTTCATACACTGCACTCAACATGTCTATCATCGATAACGCACCACCAGGATGTCCCATTCCTGATTCATGTATCATCTTTACGATTCGCTTACGATTTTCTTTTGCAAGTTGTTCAATATCTTCTGTTTTTTTCATTTCTCGCGCTCCTTAAATCATTCCAAATAATTGACCAAACCAATAAATGACTAATCCTACTAAATTAAAGTCTGTTTCTGGGAAACTAGAACCTGCCAAACCCACAACTTCCATGACCGGATAGATTAACGCTGGTCCAACAGCAATTAAAATCCCTGTAACAAATGCGCCTGCAACACAACCTTTCCAGCCACCACTGGCATTCCCAAATACACCTGCTGTTGCTCCAATAAAGAAATACGGACCTGCAACAGGAATGATAACAGGCATATTCAATATTGCAAAAATAAACATACAAATAATTCCAGCGATATATGCTGACATAAAACCAATGACGGTTGCTGTTGGTGCATAGGGAAATACACTTGGACAATCGAGTGCAGGTTTTGCATCAGGAATCAACTTTTCAGAAATCCCAACAAAGGCTGGAACAATTTCCCCTAGAAAAAGACGAACTCCACTTATAACAACATATAAACCACCAGCAAATGTTAATGATTGTATTAAAGGGAACACCAACCAATTTATGCCATTCGACATCGCTTCTACTTCTGCCTGTCCTGCCGCAAAGGCACTTGCATAAAAGAATATCCCAATTGATAACCCTATTGATACAACATAATCTTTTAAAAATGATAACCATTTTGGGAAATTTAAATGTTCAGTTCCCTTTGATTTATCTCCGACCTTTTCACCAATCCAACCAGACAAACCATATGCTAATGTACAATAATGCCCCATCGCAATATTATCTCCACCTGTAATCATACGCATATATTTTTGACAAATCGCTGGGTATAAACATGCGGCAGCCCCTAAGATAATAGATCCTGCTACTATTGTAACCATGTCACTCAACCCCAAAGCCTTAAACATAATCGTCAACAAAGCCGAAAAATATAAACTATGTTGTCCCGTTAAAAATATATATTTGAATTTAGTGAATCTTGCAAAAATTAAATTTGCACAAAATCCAAATACCATTACCAAAGAAATAATTAAAGGAAAATCATTTTGTGCCAATGCAGTAACCGCTTCTGCTAGAGGCAAAACCCCTTGTAAATGAAATCCAGTTGAAAAAAGTGTTTGAAAATTCGATAACACTTCACTTGCCGCAGCTGCTCCAATCCCAAACACCAAAAAACCTGCAATTGTTTTTAGTGTTCCACTCATTACCTCAACACCTGGTTTTCGTTGTAAAACTAATCCGATGAATGACATCAATCCAACTAATAATGAAGCTTGACCTAATACATCAAAAACAATAAATTCTAAAAATTCCATTGTTTACTCCCTCCTTCTATGTTTCTTGATTAAAATACTTCTCTAATTCCTTTTTCATATAATCTTTATCCATAATATCTTTGATACCGATTATATATATGCCGCTATTTTCAAACTCGCTTATCAAATCTGACATTGTTATAATCAGATCTGCATCATGTCCATAAGAACTGCTTACCACATCATGCTCAATTAATAAAGGAAAATTGTTTTCCGCAATTACCTTCTTCAATTTTGTTACAAGTATCATTGAACTTCCCATACCTGTTCGGCACATTACAAGCGCTTTTTTCATCATATCCTCCTTTCGTTTTTTTCAAATTCTTTTATATAATCCACTATATCTTGTGGATATATAGCCGTATTCATACAATGATAAAATGACTTTTCCTCCAATAAGCTAACCAAATCAGATAAGGCTTGTAAGTGCGCATTACCATTTAAGGTCGCAAGCATAAATACATACTTCACCGGATCATTTTGAACATTACCAAAATTCACAGGATCTTCTAAAACAGCAAGTGATATAGCGGTTTTGTATACTCCTTCTTGATTGTTGGCATGCGGCAACGCCACTCCTTTTGTAATTACTATGTATGGTCCTACATCTTTTACATTATCTATGGTTGCATTAATATAAGACATACTAATAACACCTTGCTTTTGTAAAGTGCTCCCCGCTTCACGAATCGCACTAGTCCACGTTTTTGCTCCAACATTTAAACGGATATATTCCTTTTTCAAAACATCACTTAACATCAATTTTCCCTCCGTATTCATATCTTTTTTTTCTTTCAAAATTGTTTTAATATTTACAACCAACGCATCGTCTGTGTAAGCACTGCCAAACGTTTGCACCTCACGGATGATTTTTTTAATTGTTTTTTCATCTATGATTATTTCTGTTCGTTTAGGAATAGCAGTGAATCCACGCTCAAGCAATGCATATTGAATTTTTAACACTTCATCTTCCCTCACCATAGGACTTACAACAATACATTGATGCCTAGTTTTCATTGGAATCGTCGAAATAATCAGATCGACAAAGTGATTTTTTAAATATGATTGCGCTAAATGCTTGGAATAAACGCCCACAATTTCAAAATCAAATAGTGTTTTTATTCGGTTGAACACGATCTTTGAAGTACCTTCTCCAGTAGAACAAACGATCAACACTAAAGGTTTTCCAAGCCATTTTTCTTTGGTTTTTTCATATGCAACGGCAAAATGTAAGACAATATACGAAAGTTCATCTATTACTATCTCTTTTTGAAGCAAACTTTGAATATCCATAATGTATTTTTTCACTACTTTGAAAATCTCTTCATATTGTGCAAATAAAGATTCTTTTAATGGATTTTCTACATACTCCCCCTGTTTCAACCTTTTCCAAGCTACACTGAAATGCGATATCAATCCATTTCGCAAACTGCGATCCTGTTCTACGTCAATATGTAAATCAAGACACACTTGATGGATTAATTTTGTAATCATAAGCTGTAATAAAATAAATTCTTTATGTTCAAATTCATGTAAGTGTTGACTCGCATCTACTATGTGAAAAAGTATATAGCGTACTTCCTCTGCAGGTAGCTGCAAAGAAAATCTAACATTTAGTTTATCAATAACTTTTTTCGCCAATTTATATGCAATATCATCCCGATAATTTATTTTTACCTCATTTTCGTATATATAATTTTTATCCTCATCTCGACTTCTTTCGATGGCTAATGCCAAATGCAAAACTAATCCTTCAAATGCTACATCAGACAAGTAAAATTTTTCTTCGTTTTCACAAGCAATTACAATTTCTCGGATTTCTTTAATTTTTGCATATTTGAAATAACGTTCATATTGTGCAATATCATCTCTCCCCTTTTGCGATGCATCCTCCTTACGAATCACAAGAGAAATCAACTTGCGCCTTTTATACTCATCTTCCTGTATCCTAATACCCCGACTTTTTTTTGACTGAAATTCGACATGATGTTCTTCGCACCATATTTTCAATTGCGCCAAGTCGCTATTGATAGTTCCGCGACTTACAAATAGCTCATCGCTCAACTTTTGAATAGTCGTATAATCGTGTTGATGTAATAGCCTTAATAGAATAAACAATAAACGCTCCTTAGCAGACATCTTGTAAACATAATAATCATTAAAGGATAAGTGATTTACTTGCTCGACTTCCTCTAACTTTTCTTTTCCAGAACAATATTTAATTTTACTATTGATGATTTTTATATATGTTTGTAAATGATTTGCATTCAAATAATCGTTTATCGCCTGAATATCGTTACGAACTGTTTTCTCACTAACCTCAAAATTCATGGCAACGTTTCTAATTGTTTCTACTTTTATTTTCATCATTTTTTTTAATATTAATTTTTGTCTTAGTTTCATAATTACCACACCCCCATTGTATTCATAATGTAATTTCCTATAAAGTACAGTTTATTTCCATTTTTTTTAAAAAAAATTGTACTAACCCACCTTCTAACTCTGCATTGTATAGTACCTACTAGATAAAAATCGAATAATTGAATGCCCAAAACGAATCTAGTAAATTTAAAAAAAGGATTCATTTTATTTTGCATATACAATAAAAAAAGATCGAAATCATTCGATCCCGACCTTATATTCTGACATAAATCCTTTTATTCCGTTTCAATACATCCATATCCGCCATCGTGGCGCTTATATACTACAGAAATATTATCAGTATCTTCATCCGTATACACGAAGAAAGAATGCCCTAACATCTCCATGCGCATAATTGCCTCATCTAAATCCATATTGTCTGGATAAATACGTTTTGTACGAACAACTTCACTATCCAACAATTCTTCATTAATGTCTTCTTCAAAAAAAGATTCCGCTAAGCCATCTTTTCCTCTTCTTGACAATCTTGTTTTTTGACGTCTAATTTGATCTTCTAATTTATCAACAACCAAATCGATTGCAGCATATAAGTCTTTATCAACAACTTCAGCTCTCAATACTGCGACTTTTGTCGGAATCGTTACCTCTATTTTTTGTCCACGGGGATACACTCGCACGACAACTTTCGCTTCCGTATCTTCATTAATGATAAAATACTTACTAAGAAAATTCAATTTTGTCTCAATTTTTTCTGCAATGGCAGGTGTAACTGTGATGTTTTTTCCATAAATTTGTACTTTCATAATACTACCTCCTATGTTCCCTTATATTATACCTTTATTTTATAAAAAACAACAGTCTTTTTATCTTCATAATTAAAATAACTTAGTGAAATAGATAGGCTATACTAAGTGGACAAAAAAAGCTTAGAACGAGCGTAATGTATATAACAAAAGAAGACAGCGTATACTATCTTAACCCGATAAAGCCTAAGAAAAAGTATTACAATATATACTGAAAAAGGGCGTATAAATTATTGCCTTTACTGCATTGCTTACATGCATTGCACATCACTCTTTTGGCGTTACATAATCCCCAATAAAGTCTCTTCTTTCGCTTTTTACACAAAAAAAGAAGAAACTAACACCACGTTTGATACGAATACTTTCAAAAGGAATTGTTAAACAATCAATATAACCATCATCGAATGGTATGTTTCCTTTTATTATAAAACTTTCATAATCCAAATATATATTTAAATCATAACCAATAAATGCATCCATCAAGATGCTTATTATCATTTTTTTTCATATATATCGCATTTGTATAAACGTTTTTGTGATCCTTTAATCCCATTCGCATACGTTTTATGATCAAGAAACTCTAAAAAAGCCGAGATGTCGTTTGAACTCAGTGCAGCATTCCATAAGGCAAGCCCTTTTTTTGCTTCCCTTTTGGCAAATATAAACCGATCATCATGCGTATCATTATAAACTTCGCCACTCACAGGGTGCTTCCATGCGATTCTGTTTGTATTTAAAACTTCATCGTAATGATCAATTTTTGTGCGTACGATGTTTCCACTGAGTTCCCATTGCTTACGAGCAAGCATTTCTAGTCCTTGTAGTAAACGGAATTTAAAACCACTAGGATCATGCAAATAACGCTGTACTTTGCGCCAATCAGCAAGTGCCTTGGAAATGTCTTTCGCTTTAATATCTTCATCAAAACACGCCCGTATCGCATCTTGATACACCAAAGTGATCACTCGCTCGCTATAGCGTCCCAAGCGACAGTTTTCGTAAGTTTTATACCTTTTCACACTTTTTTTGCGAAATCTTTTTAAATTAATCGTATCCATCATAGATTCTAAACGATGATGATGAGAAGCACTATATGGCTTTCCAAAGCCACTAAAATACACAACATACGGATGCATAACACTATCCAATTGCCAATGTAAATAATGCGCTAACACATATACCTTCATTGCCTCTTTTTGTGCAGTGTCCTCTTGTTTTTGATAGGTAGTAAGCGCACTTTCATAAAACGCATGAATCGCCTCGCGATGCAATCGTGTACCAAATTTCGCAATGCTTGTATTGGTTTTCTTCCATAAAGGAAACACATCATGAAAAAACAAAAAATCAGGACCATTGGTTCCTATGAGATACTCATTTGGATACTTTTTAAACAATTGTTTCAACTGTTCATCTTTTATGTCTTCAATGACATCTTCTATAAAAATCGTATGGCTAATAATATTCGGCATAAACATTCCTCTTTTGTTTTATTATAAGATACACCCGCGTAGCACTCCTAGACACTTGACTAAGGTTTGTAATGGACAAATACCTATCCTTGCAAACTTTTCTCTCTAAGATTATTCCATTAATTGCTTTTTTATCCAATGAAAAAGCAAATACATAGCATAGGTATCCATTGCACAATATTGCAATAAATTTTCAACCACTTTTTCATTTTCATCGGATTCCAAACCTTTATAACTTTGAACCGCTTGTAAACCATGGGATATTGCTAAGTCTTCATAAGAATAGTCGGTAAAGATAGATACTAGTTTTTTCAATGAATAGGATCCTGCCATTTTGTTGTCATAGATCAAACCACTGCTAAAAGGTATTGCCAAATCCACCATTCGCTCCCAAATCGCTTGCAATTGCTTTGCATATTGTGGATATTGTTTTGCCAATTGACATAAGCGTAGTTTTTCTGCGCCTTCAACATTAAAACATAAAATACTTCCCGTCTTTGGAATATCCGCCAACAGCTGTTCAATAAAGGCAACCCGACAGTCTTCTTTACCAAGAAACTCTTTATGTAGTAAAGCTTGTTGATGTTGATGCTCAATATGCAAAGAATACTGAAAGACCAAAACATCGTAAGGTTTCATATTTGCGTACGGTGGAAAAGCAAAAGTCTCCCACTCAAAGTCTAAATAGGATATGGGATATTGGATATCTGATACAAACTTGTGGAGTGCAGGTTGATCAAAAAAACATTTGTCACTACGTGCAGCCATATATTGCGCATATTGATGACGAGTTCCTTCAATTTGTGAAAAATCAATATCTTCAATATAGTGAATACCTTGCTTGTATAAGCTAAACTTATGGGCACTTGAAACCAGATGAAAAATACTCGTATGCGCATCCTCTGCAAAACACATATCAAAAAAAACGCATTTATTACGGCGTGTACAAAGCGGCGTTCGCTCCACTGGCATATCCTTACATACTTCTACTTTTTTCATTGCTTTTAAGATTGGTGATACATCTCTTTTTCGCTTTTCAATCAGTTGTTGTAAGCTTGCAGAAGGTTTATTGCTCGCGTTATACAGGTGTGTTACCTCTTGTAAAAGCGCATCCGCAATAAGTTGATCCTGACGCACATATGTGGATACTAAATGAAAAACACTTACTTGGCTAATCTTTATTTGCAGTTTTTCCAATACCCACAACGTATCTGCTATCGTCGTCGCTTCGCTTTCCTTGGGGAAACAGCTTGCATACAGAAAAGATAATATATATCCATACTTTGTTTTCCGCAACAATGGTGCTTTTACACGTAAGCCATCATATACAAACCGTACATTAAAAAAAGTGTCATAATTTTTTTCTTGTTTGAAAAACATTTCATTTGTTTCGTTGCGTGAACCAATAAAACATTGTTTCGCATGCAGCTTTTCTTGTACCAATGCAACCATCGATTCATTATAAATCACAAACGGATAAAAGGGTTGTGGATGATGAAGAGCATTCCAAAACTTTTTTTTGCATCGTTCAAAATTCTTTATATCTGATAAATGTCTCATGTTATGTATTATACCACAGCAATGTTTGCTTTAAACTAGAAATTATTTCATCACGGATTTCCGGTGGTTCTATCACCTTACAAAAAGCACCCAATGATTGCACAAACGACACCACTCTTGCCTTGTTTTCCATCTTAAATTCAACATATAAAACATCATCTTTTAGTTGTTGTGAATGTTGCATCCCAAGTGATGTTTCTGCCAATAGTTTTGCTTGTTGTCCATACACCTCTAATTTCACATGATATACATCTTTCAATAATCCTTGTTTTCCCATATGTTTTGATAATTGAAAATCGTGATCTCTTGTAAACCTTGTCGTGGTTAACTTTACATCTTTCATCCGCAGTTCACTTAACTTAAAAAACTTAAATGCATGCTGTTTATGCACACTAACATCATATGCCAATACATAAACCCCATCTTCGCTATAAACACACTCATAAGGTTGTATAAGGCGTTGTTCAAAGCTTCTTGCCTGCAAACTACGATACTGCATGGAAATGCATACTCTTTGCTGTTTTGCAACTTGCATTTGCTTTAAAAAATATTTATCTTTTTGATATGTAAAACGATGTTCGACATAGATAAGTTCTTCTTCATGAATAGGGTGTCTTAAACTATTTTTAATTTTGATCAATGCATTTTCATAATCTTTTAAAAAAGTATAATTGTAATTTTTCAGAAAATATTTCACATCTTGTAGTGCCCCTGCCTCATTTTCATCTAATGCAATGCAGGGGATTAAATACTCATGCAACAATCGATATCCTCCATATTTGCCGCGAATCGTCTCAATACGATAACCTGCAATTTCCAACTCTTTTTTATATTCCACAATATTGCGAACATTACATTCCAAGTAGGTTGCCAACGCTTCTCGACTAACAAGATCATTAGCCTTTAAATAATTTAACATTTTTATGGTTAAAGCTGTACGATTCATGCCATCCTCCTATGATTCAAAATGTAAACTTGTTGGCGCAAATCGTGAAGGGTATTCACCAAAAATTGCTTTTGCTTTGTATGCTTTTGGCACTATCCCTTGAAAAATCAAAGGCCAAACCATCTCACCAAATCCAGATTCTAAGGCAAATCCCAAAGCCTCTGATGTTTGTGTTGCCCCATGTGCAATCAACATATTCACAAGTTCCATATTTTCTAAATATACCGCATGGACTAAGATTGGATATCCATTAAACAACCAATTGGGATCTGCACCTGCCAAAATTGCACACTTCACGCCTGCACAATCTTCTTCCCATACAGCATTGATCAATTCTTTCGCTAATAATGTTTCTTTCATAATGTCATCTCCTTCGTATGACATCATCATACACCCTATTGTAACATTATTTATGTAACATTAAAATATTTCTTTATTTTCATAAAAAAAGATGAAAAATCTTAAATTTTTTCACCTTGGCTACTTTTTATATTTTTCTTTCAGCTTTGCGCTTACACATGCATCTACGAATGCACTCACATCCTGCCCATAGGATGCCATTTCTTTAATATTGGAGCTCGATAGAAAAGAAAACTGGGGTTTGGATAATAAAAAACAGGTTTCAATATTGCCATCAATCCACATATTGGCTGTTGCATTCTGTAATTCATATTCATAGTCTACGACGGCACGAATCCCACGAATCATGACTTGCGCTTTTTGTTCATGCGCATATACAACACTCATGCCTTTGCCTATATCGCAAACAACATTATCAATGTGCGCACATACTTCTTTCATCATAACAAGGCGCTCTTCTTTTTCAAATAGACTTTTCTTTACAGGATTTTGCATAATAACTACAATCACTTCATCAAACAACTTTGCTGCTCTTTCAATAATGTCCAAATGGCCTTTTGTAATCGGATCAAACGTCCCTGGATAAATTGCTTTTCTCATCATTCTCCCCCTTTATAAAATGTTAACTTTGTTTTTCGGTAATTTTTTTCTTTGTATTGTTTGAAAGATTGATAAGATGCCTCTTCCCAAACATTATCGCCACTTTCTACAACCATAATGCCTCCCTTTAGAAGCATATGATGCTTATCAATCCATAATAAAATATGTTTTATGTCTTCAAAGGCATACGGTGGATCAATATAAATAAAGGCATAACGCTTCGTTTTCAACTGTTCCAAAGCAATTGTATAATCACTTGCATAGACCTTCATTTCTTCATGAATATGTAAACTTTCCATATTCCTTTTGATAACCTGTAGTGCACCATTATGACATTCAATCGCATCTACTCGTTTCGCACCTCTAGATAACGCTTCCAAAGCAATGGCACCACTCCCACAAAATACATCCAATACATGCCCATCAAAAAAGCAGTTGTTGATACTTGAAAAGACGGCTCCGCGTACTTTGTCACTTGTAGGTCTTGTTTGTTTTCCTGCTAGGGTTTGAATGTTTCGTGAGCGATAGACTCCTGCAATAACTCTCATGCTTCTTTTCCTCTGATTCTTTTTTCTTTTAATGGACGCTGATGTTGTCGATTGTGAAGGGCAACCATCGCTTGGCAAATTCCTAACAATATTGAAATTGCCAATATGGAAGTTCCTCCAGAGGACATAAACAATAATGGTACGCCCGTCAAAGGAATAAGACCACTAATACCACCTACATTAAAAATAAAATGAATCGATAAATATGTCATGGTTCCAATCAAGACAATACGATAGCCATCTTGTTTGATGCGTCTTGCATGATGCAAGAGACGATATATAATAACCCCATATAAAAGACATAGCAGTCCAAACCCAAAAATCCCCAATTCTTCAATCACAATTGCCAAAATAAAATCAGATTGTGCTTCTGGTAAATACCCATATTTATACACCGATCCACCATAACCTACTCCGAACAAGCCACCTCTAGAAATCGCAAACAAGCTATACATAACATTATAGCCTGTTCCATATTTATCCAAAAAAGGATTAGCTGCATTGGTAAATCGCTTGGCTTTATATGAATTTTCACCAAATATTTTTTCAATAATGGATAGTCCACCATCCGTAAAAATGAAAAAGAAAATAAGCGCAAATGCCACAATCGAAATCAAAATTAAAATGCGTTGCATTTTGGTAATGCTTCGATTGCTTGGCACAAAAAAACAAACATAAAACAACATTAGTAGAACCATAGCACTTCCCATATCTGGTTGCAATAAAATAATACCTGTAAAAATTGTCAAATACACAAGTGGTAAGCGAAGGTATCGAAAAGCTCCAACACGTGTATGAAAACCATTGGCATTAAAGCCAAGCAAAACAATCAAATATACTTTGGCAAGTTCTGCTGGTTGCAAAGAAAATCCAGCGATTTGTAGCCAAGCTTTAGATCCCTTAATACCAGTAGTAAACAATGTCAGTACTAATAAAACAATGATTCCCACACCTACAATTTGTAAAAGAATCGCAAAATGTTTACTTCTTGCCCACAAAAAATAATTGCGTGCAAAAAAACACATCGCGTAGTAAGATATGATAATGAAAATAGCTTGACGAATCATGGCATTGATTACAATTTTTGAGTCTCCTACTTCTTGGGCAGAACCCCCAACAACTGAAAACAACATAATGGATCCAAATGCCATTAATATGAGGATTGTCAAATGCAAATAACGATCATATCCACTTGGCAATTTGACACTTAAAAAACGTTTTTTAAAATCTTTCATTCCTATGTACTCCTTTTATCATTCTACCTTATTTCAAAACTTTTTTAAATAACGAATCTATTTACTTTCTTTTCTAGACAATTTTGTTAGAATATACACAGGAGAAAAAAAATGAGATTAACGAATAAACAAATTATTAAGGATGACAATCCGCTATTAAAACAGTTATCCTTGGATGTTGAACTTCCCCTACGTGAGGAAGATGAAACATTATTAAGATCTATGTATGAATATGTAGTGGATTCTAGTGATCCACAAAAGGCCGAACAATTCGATTTAAGTCCTGCTTCTGGCTTAGCCGCCATCCAAGTGGGCCATAAAAAAAAGATGCTTGTTGTCGTCGTTGCAGATAGTGAGGAAGAAACAGGTGGACGCTATGCTTTGGTAAACCCTAAAATCATTTCAAATTCCGTGCAATATGCGTATTTAGAAAATGGTGAAGGCTGTTTATCGGTCGCAACCTTTCATGAAGGGCATGTGTATCGTGCTGCTAGAATTACGGTAGAAGCCTACGATTTACTAAGCAATCAGCATATAAAAATCAGAGCTCGTGGTTATTTAGCCATTGTTTTACAACATGAAATTGACCATTTGAATGGAATCCTGTATTATGATAGGATAAACATGCCAATGAACCCAGAAGATATAAAGAATGCTAAAGTAATTGTTTAACCTCTTCATGAGGTTTTTATTATGAGTATTATGTTTTTATTATCGTAAAAATGTGTTACAATACTCAAAGAAATGGTGTTTTGAAAGGAGTTTATGAATTTATACTATGAAAGAACAAAACAAGAAAACACCGGGAGCACAAAAAAAGACAAAAACTCAAGAAGATAATAAGTTTCGATTAAAAAACAGTGATACCCTCGTCTATGCCTTAGGTGGTCTAGGCGAAGTCGGAAAAAACATGTATTGCATGGAACAAGGCAATGAAATTTTAATCGTGGATTCTGGAGTGTTGTTTCCCGGAGATGATTTATTAGGTGTTGATGCGGTAATTCCTGATTATACGCATTTAGTAGAAAACAACCACAAAAAGAAAGTATTGGTGATTACCCATGGTCATGAAGATCACATTGGTGGTATCCCATATTTATTGAAAACCGTTAACGTAGATGCAATTTATGCACCACAGTTTGCAACAGCACTCATCAAAAAGAAATTGGATGAGCGTAAAATTCGCAATGTTAAAATCATACAAATTGATTGTGACTCAAAAATTAGCATGAAACACTTTAGTTGTGGTTTTTTTGATACGACGCATTCCATTCCCGACTCATTGGGAATTATTATCAATACGGAGAATGGAAGAATTGTGCATACAGGGGACTTTAAGTTTGACTTAACCCCTGTTGGCACAAATGCAGAATATCAAAAGATGGCTTATATCGGTCAAATAGGTGTTACTTTATTATTGAGCGACTCAACCAATTCTGGCGTTGATGGTTTTTCTATCAGTGAGCGAAAAGTTGCAGAATCCATCATGGATGTATTTAAAAAAACTGAAGGACGTCTTATTGTTGCCACCTTTGCATCCAATGTCTATCGTGTTTCACAAATCATAGATGCAGCATTAAAATGCGGACGTAAAGTCGGTGTTTTTGGTCGTAGTATGGAGAATATTCTAGATGTTGGTCGAAAACAAGGGAAAATTAAAATTAAAGATTCAGACTTATTAAGTGCAGATCAGTTGAATAAATTCCCTGCTGAAAAAACTTGTATTGTGTGTACAGGCTCACAAGGGGAACCCTTAGCAGCATTGTCGAGAATTGCCAATGGCACACATCGTCAAATTCGTTTGCGTCCAAACGATACGATTGTTTTCTCAAGTAATCCAATTCCTGGTAATAGCAATAGCGTGAATCAGGTTATCAACAAGTTGTATCGGGCGGGTGGAAATGTTCTTACCAATTCCATTTTGAACAGTCTCCATACAACCGGACATGCCTCAGCATCAGAACAAAAGTTGTTGTTGCAATTGATGCATCCAAAATACTTTATGCCCATTCATGGTGAATATAAAATGTTGAAGCAGCATGGGCAAAGTGCTATTGAAACTGGTGTGAAGCCTGAAAATATTTTCTATTTAGCAAATGGAGATTCTTTAATTTTACGAAATGAGAAAGTTTTCAACAATCCTGAACGTTTTGTTGCTGACGATATTTACGTTGATGGCAATGATATTTCTGGTGTATCGACCGCCGTTTTAAAAGATCGCAAAATTTTGAGTGATGCCGGGCTGGTATCGGTGATTATTCCTATTGATTCACGAAAATCTAAAATTTTAAGCAAACCTGTTATCGTTACTAGAGGTTTTGTTTTTATCAAAGATTCACAATATCTCATTAGAGAAGCTGAACAGATTGTTTTTGAGGCTTTGAAAGAAAAAATGAAATCGAAAACAACTTTTGGTGAAATTAAAAATTGTGTGAAAGGCACATTAGAACCCTTTTTATATAAGAAAACGCATCGAAATCCGATCGTCATTCCTGTTATTCTAAATGCAAAAGAGGCGATTGAAGAGTTGCAACAAAAACACAAAGCAAGAAAACCTCGTACGCAAAAGCCCAAAGTAAAAAGCTCTCCTAGTCAATAAACAATGGTTAACTCATTATGTTGGTGAGTAATAAAACTCACCAACTTTTTTATATGATAATTTTGATAATTACTAATGATATTTAAATAAAAAAGCGGCATTTTCATTTTCCGCTTTTTTTATAGTATACATCATCTACTACAATACCTCTATAGACCTTGTATATATATCTTTTTACAAGTCAGTGACTATCCTGACAACTAAGAAATAGTTAATTTTTCTATGTGCGCAATTGTGCATGAACTTTTGTTTTTAAATTCGCTACTATCTGATCATGAACGGTATTAATTTGTATATCACTTAAGGTATATTCTTTGGATTGAAAAATTAAAGAAATTGCTATTGATTTATATCCTTCTTCAACGTGTTCACCCATATAAACATCAAACACTTCGACATGTTCAATGATTGATTTTCCATTTAATTTTGAAGATTGTTTAATGATTTGAATAATCTCTTGTGCCTTCACCGCCTCCTTCACAACAAACGCGAAATCTCTTGTTGTCGAAGGGAATTTTGAAATCGGCGCAAATTTTACCTTGCCTATTTTATTTTTAAGAATGCTATCAAGATTCACTTCTGCAATGACACACTCATGGCAATCGTATTGTTTTGACAGCAATGGATGAACCTTACCAAATATCCCCAACAAATCTTTTCCAATATATACACATGCACTTTGAAAGGGATGAAAATGTTTTACATCAAGCGTATTTTCTTTGATGACAATACGACTTTCATTATATCCTAAATTTTCAAGAATTCCATAAATCATTCCTTTCATGGTATAAAAATCAGCTGGTATTTTATGCTTAAGCCAACGGCTTTCTTGTAAATTCCCTGCTAAAAGAATACCCAAGCGCTCTTCCATATAGTCTTTTGCATAAACATTACTAATTTCAAATAAGGCTACATTTTTGATAGAACGTGCATTATTGTAAGCAAGTGTTTGTAAAAGACTTGGAGCCACGCTCGTACGAATATATTTTCGCTCTTCACTCATTGGTGAAGCGAGTTGCAAAACATCTGGCAACGGCATAATGGCATTTTCTTTCATCGTTTCACTTATTAATGTATACGTTTCAGCTTCATAACATCCTGCGTTGCTCAAGATCGTACGCAAGTTTCTTCTTAAATGCTGGCGTGCATTCAATTTTCCCTCACCCGCTGCCAATATAGGCAAAGTCGAAGGTAATTCATCAAATCCTAAAATCCGAATGACTTCTTCGTAAATATCTACTTCCACTTGTAGATCCTGGCGATAACTTGGAATGACAACATGTATAACATCATCTTTTTGAGTCGGTTGTAGTTCCAACCTACTCAACACATCAAGAACTGCTGCTTCACTAAAGTTTGTGCCTAACACGGCATTCATATTGTTCAAAGAAATATCAATTTCTACGTTTTCAAAATAGACTTCATTTGATGCAACGCTTTTCTCTAATAACTTTGCATCTGCATATTCTATCAATAATTGTACTGCTCGATCCATCGCATAAAATGGTGCACAAGTATCTATTTTTTTAGCGAAGCGTATACTAGCATCACTGTAAATATTCAAGCGTCTTGCACTATTGCGAATCGATACATGATCAAAACTTGCTGCTTCTATTACAATCCCGGTTGTATGTTCATCAATTTTTGTATCATGACCACCCATAATACCACCAATGGCTATTGGATTATGATTGGCACTGATCATAAGATCTTCTTTTTGAATTTGATAAGTCTCACCATCCAGTGCTACATAATCGCATTCCCATCCATCAGACACAACAATTTCTTCTTTTTCCAATTTGTTGAGATCGAAGAAATGTACTGGCTGTCCTGTTTCCAACATAACAATATTCGATATATCCACCACATTATTAATGGATTTTATGCCACTTGCCAGTAATAATTCTTTCATCCATTTTGGTGATTCTTTAACACACACTTCACGAATGATTTTTCCTAAATATAAAGGACATTTAGCAGTTTTTGTATACACTTTTAATTTGGTAGGTGCTCCTATATTGGCAGCATCTTTAAAATTTGGAAGAAACGCTTTCTTATCTAAAATCGCAGCAACTTCCTTCGCCATTGCAAACGCTGCTAAACAATCATTACGATTGGGTGTCAATCCAATGTCTAAAACTTCATCATCCAGACCCAAGTAGGCCAAAACATCTTCCTCTCCCACTGGTGCATCTGCTTTTAATTCCTCAATTCCATCAATTTGGTTTTGTTGCAAGTGAGTAGCGTCTACTCCCAATTCTTGTAAACTGCACAACATTCCGTTGGATACTACTCCGCGAATCACTCCCGCTTTGATGACAAGTTCACTCAATTCTGCTCCTACTTTAGCAACAATTACTTTCAAACCAACACGCACATTGGGCGCACCACACACAATTTGTAAAATTTCACTACCAATATTGACACGACAAAGATGCAAATGGAGTGAATCT
Source organism: Breznakia sp. (assembly GCA_047973225.1). Taxonomy (GTDB): domain Bacteria; phylum Bacillota_I; class Bacilli_A; order Erysipelotrichales; family Erysipelotrichaceae; genus JBKEBQ01. The sequence goes on from JBKEBQ010000035.1 coordinate 113,767, forward strand.
GGATGATCTTGACATTCTAGAACTTCTCCAATCACTAAGTTACTCCCCTTCGCCAAGCGCTTCACACCCTCTACCTCTAGTCCTGCAGAGGTGATTTTATTTGCCAACGTTTCTATACTTATTTCTGAAATATCTATATATTGTTGTAACCATTTACGACTTATTAACATTATAGTATCCTCCTACTCAAAACGCGTAAACGTTTTTAAGAAACGTATATCGTTTGTATAAAAATGACGAATATCATCAATTCCATATTTTAATAAAGCAATGCGTTCAACTCCCACACCAAAGGCGAAACCACTACATTTTTTAGCATCATATCCCGCCATTTCTAGTACATTGGGGTGTACCATTCCAGCTCCCAATATTTCAATCCATCCACTTCCTTTACAAGTTGGACAGCCTTTTCCACCACAAATGTGACAGGTAACATCAACTTCAACACTTGGCTCTGTGAATTGAAAATAACTTGGGCGAAAACGAATGATACGATCTTCCCCAAACATTTTTTTAGCAAGTAAAGAAAGTGTTCCTTTCAAATCCGATAAACGAACGCCCTCACCCACCACAAGTCCTTCGATTTGTGTAAATTGATGAGAATGCGTTGCATCATCATCATCACGACGATACACCTTTCCAGGACATATAACCCGAATGGGTAATTTAGGTGATTGTGCTTCCAATACCCTTGTTTGTACAGCCGTTGTATGCGTTCTTAAAAGCGTTTTTGGATTGAGATAGAAGGTATCTTGCATATCGCGTGCCGGATGATCTTGAGGGATATTTGCTCGCTCAAAATTATACAAATCCAACTCTACTTCAGGACCTTCACTAATTTCATAACCAAGTCCTATGAACACATCCTCTACTTCTTGTTGCACAATTGTTAAAGGGTGTAAATTCGCGAGATTTGTCTGCAATCCCGCCAATGTAATATCAATTTTTTCTTTCGCTAATTTCGCATGCAATTCCGACATCTCTAAGCATTCACGTTTATTGTCAATTGCCATTGCAATCGATTGCTTAATTTCATTCACCTTTTGTCCAAATGCGGGACGCTCTTGTGAAGGTAAATCTCTCATCAGCTTCATCACTTCTTGAACTGGTCCTTTTTTTCCTAAATACAAAACTTTTAAATCTTGCAATACCTTTGTCGACTCTGCATTTTCAATCTTTCGTATAGCTTCTTCTTTTAAATTTTTTAATTTTTCCATAACATTCCTTTCTGGTAAAAAAAAAGCACAAGCATAGGAGCGCTTTGGCGCGGTACCATCCTATTTCATCTTGCGACACACTTACTTTCATGATAACCGTATGATACGGGAGATGATTAGTCTCACTCCAAGGTGAATTCCTAGCAATTTATCTTAAATAGCTTGCAGTCGATGGCTATTATTCCCTAAAAGATTCACTTGTTAGTACTAGTCCTTTTCTTCGCTTTTCTTTTTCATATTATAGTATACTTACATAAAAATTTCAATATTCAATTGGAATTCAGATCATATAGATAGTAATTGCTTTAATTATTCCGTTTTGTAGCTATTGGAAATTACATCATATCCTCAAAAGTAGTCGCTTAATTTTTTTATTGGTTACACTTTAATTCATAATTATTTTCATTAAACTGACTTTCTTTGTTTTCCATATAAAAAGAACCAATAAAATGGATTTTACACTGGGCTATATTCCTGTGTTTATTGTACTGGTTCTTTCTTCTATCAACTTATGGGGTTATTTTGTTGGTTCCCACTTACAACGAACCGGCGAAACAATTGCTTCTGTTTTTTTTAATTCTTTGAATGCCTTATCAATGTCTTTACGATCCAATCCCGTTGCTTTTTCAACTTCACCGGCACTCATTGGTTTTCCAACCATTTTCATTGCTGCCAAAACTTTTTCTTTTATTTCCATATTCATTCTCCTTTTTTACAGTATATCATTTTCATTTGCCACATGTCTTAATTTTACTCTTATGATTCTTTCCTAAGATCTGATTTTCTGAAAAATCGTAATTTTTCATAAAAATATAACGATAAATTTTTACAAATTTTCTTTTCCTAGACGTAACGATAATTTGGAAATCACTTATTATGTCTTTTTTTTACACTCTCAGTCAATAAATATTCCACTTGCGCATTAATGGATCTAAAATCTTCATCCGCCCAGTTTGCGATTTCTTTCCAAAGTGATGAAGATAGCCTCAAAAGTACTTGTTTTTTCACAGTTTCAGAGTTTTTTAACGCTTTTTCTTTTTTCTTAATTTCTACTTCTAACTCTTTTAATTTTTTGAGTCGGCGTTGCAATTTTTCTTCTTTTTTTACTATATCTTCTATCATAAGCATCTACTCCTATCTTGTGAATTGTTACTCTAATATATGCTTCCGCTATTCACAATTGGCTGTGCATCTTTATCACCGCATAAAACTACTAATAAATTAGATACCATTGCCGCTTTTCGCTCATCATCTAAAAGAATAATATCATCTTCTTCCAATCTATCTAGTGCCATACGCACCATCCCCACAGCACCTTCTACTATTTTTTCGCGTGCGGCGATGGTTGCAGAAGCCTGTTGTTTTCGCAACATTGCCCCAGCAATTTCTTCTGCGTAGGAAAGATGTGTAATTCTCACTTCCAAAATTTCAATACCGCCCTCTGCAACTTTTTCTTGTAATTCAAGACGCATACGTTCTGCAATTTCCATGCTCGATCCGCGTAGCGTCATTTCCTCCTCATCATTTCCCATGTTATCATAGGGATATCGTCTAACTGTATTTCGAATAATAGAATCACTTTGTGCCGACAAATAATCATAATAATTTTCAACATTGAAGACTGCCTTTGTAGGTTCACTCACCTTCCATATAACAACAGAACCAATGATAATTGGATTTCCAGCAACATCATTAACTTTTTGTTGTGTACCATTTGAGGTAATAATTTTTGTGGAAATCTTTTTCGATGAAGATCTATATTTACCATCGCCTTTTTTTGATGAACTTTCGCTCACTTCTGTTGTGAATGCTTCTATAGTTGAATAACTCGTAGGGTTAAAACTTAGTACAAACGGATTCACATAGAAAAATCCATCATTTCTAATGGTTCCATAATATTTCCCAAACAGCGTTAACACCAATGCTTCTTTTGGATTCACTACCTTAAGTCCAAAAAGCATAACGATAAATACAATCAGTAACACGATACTAATCATAATCCCTGTCGCCATCAAAGGCTCCCAATCCACATATAAAGCACTAACGATACAAAGTGCAATTGCCCCCATCACTCCCACAATTAACAGCACCAAAATTCCCATTCCTGATTTTGGATGCAAAGCTTTCTCTTCCATACTTACATTTATCTTTATATTTTCTTCTTTCATAACATACCCTCCATTTTGATATCTATTTGATATCAAAACAATATATTATTTAAGTGTTTTTGTCAAGTTTATCTAACAAGATTTGTATGATATTAAAAGCAGATAACTCAAACTTTTCGTCTTTATCAAAAATTTCTCCTTACGCATTGGCCGTAACTGGTTATTGATACTTTAAAATCTTATATCCATACAGATGGTTGTTTAAAATATGCCTTTTATCTATTACAATAAATGATTTAAAAAAAACACCGTTTTACGATGTTTTTTATCTATAAATTACAATCTTATTTACCAATTACTTCTTTTACATATGCTTGTACTTCTTCAGCGGTTCCCAGTGATAAACACTTTTCAGCCATCTTTTCCATTTCTTTTTTACTAAGCGATTGTACCATTTTTCTAGCTGATAAAATTGAAGTTGCACTCATAGAGAACTCATCCAAACCCAGTCCCAATAAAATTGCTACTGCGTTTGGTTCTCCTGCCATTTCACCACACATTCCAGCCCATTTTCCTTCTTTATGTGCACCATCTATCGTCATTTTTACTAGACGAAGAAGCGATGGATTATATGGTTGGTATAAGTAAGAAACATGTTCACTCATACGATCTGCTGCCATCGAATATTGAATAAGATCGTTTGTTCCAATAGAAAAGAAATCAGCTTCTTTTGCGAATTGATCAGCCAACACTGCTGCTGCGGGAATTTCCACCATCATCCCTACTTCAATCGTATCACTTACCGCAACCCCTTCGCGAATAAGTTCTGCTTTTACATTATTAAATATTTCTTTGGCTTTTCTAAACTCGGCAATCGTTGCAATCATTGGAAACATAATACATAGCTTTCCATATACCGATGCACGACATAGCGCACGTAATTGCGTTTCAAAAATATCTTTACGGTCCAAACATAGACGAATTGCTCGATATCCTAAAAAAGGATTCATTTCTTCAGGAAATGCAAAATATGGCAGGGTTTTATCTCCTCCAATATCCAGTGTACGGACAACCACTTTTTTGCCATCCATGCCTTCCAATACAGTTTTATAAGCAATAAATTGTTCTTCTTCTGTTGGGAAATTTTGCGAGTCCATATACAAGAATTCTGTACGATACAACCCAACTCCTTCGCCTCCATTGTCCAACACACCTTTCACATCACTTGGCGTACCAATATTTCCCGCCAATTCTACATGATGACCATCTTGAGAAATAGATGGTTGATCCTTTAATACTTTTAATGCTTCTTTTTCTTCATTAAATGTCTCCAAACGCTTTGCATACTCTTGTTTTGTAGCCTCATCTGGATTTAAAATAACATCTCCTTCAATCGCATCAAGGATAACTTCATCCCCATCTTTCGCTGTTTGTAAAATTTCATTACAACCAACAACAGCTGGAATCTCCAAACTTCTTGCCATAATGGCAGAGTGTGATGTTCTTCCTCCTATTTGAGTAGCAAATCCTTTTGTATATTGTTTGTTCAATTGCGCCGTATCTGATGGCGTCAAATCATATGCGACAATGACTACTTCTTCATCAATCGTTGTTAAATCAGGAATTTTCAAACCTAATAAATTTGCTTTCAAACGCACTGTAACATCTTTAATATCAGCAGCACGTTCGCGCATATACGCATCTTCCATCGTTTCAAACATGCCGATAAACATATTCGCAACACTCTCTGTCGCAAATTCTGCATTACAATTTTCTGCATTGATTTGTTGTTCAACAGCACCAATAAATTCAGGATCCTGCGCAACCATTAAATGCGCATCAAATACTGCCAATTCTTCTGCTGATAAATTTTGCGCTGCTTTTTCTTTTACAAGCTCAATATCCTTAAGTGTTTGGGCAACTGCCTGTTTTAATTTTTCAATTTCCTCAGCTGGATTTGCATCCTTTTTTTCAATCTTCATTTCTGGCATTTCCAGTTTGTACACTTTTGCGATTGCATATCCACCTGATGCTGCAATTCCTTTTAACATACGTTGTTTCCTCCTATAATCACTTTTACGTTCAATCACAATTATAACAAACACTACCCGTATAAACAACCCAAAAACGTATTCGCTACCGTCTGTAAAAGCATATGGTATTCCTCCTCATGGTAAAAAGCCAAATACCAATTCTCACGTGTATTTTTTAAATATTCATTTTTGATAATCCTTATCTCTTCGTATGTCATTTTTTTCAGTGCTAGATCAACACTACTTTTTACTTCCAAATATTTATATAAAGCACTTGATTCTTCAACAACAAATCCCCCGTGTAATCGCATTTGAATTTCACAGTTTCGATACATAAACCCAATTCTTGTTAGTAATGTTTGTTTTTTCTCCCAGTCCATATCTTCATACATATATATCACCTAATATCTTATAGTCGTAAACATAAAAAAAACCTAAAAAGAGATGAGCACTTGCCCATCTCTTTCGTTGTTATTCATAATTTTAATTATCGCATATGGAATGGTATTACATACGCAGGTACACCATTTTCCATCACTAAGTTAGGTTCCCCTTGAATCAGTGGCGTAAAATATGCATATGCTTCTTTTGTAAGACCTTGATAGTCATCCAAAATCCATGCACTTGGAATATTTTTAACATGATTCGCAAATTCATTTGCTGGTCCGGCAATATATTCTACATCATATTCTGCTCCAGGTTTTCTAATAACACCCACAACTTGTCCTGTGAAATCTTTGTTTGCACTACGGAAGTGTCCACTCATTCCTAATTTAAATGCTTCATCCACATCTACATAAGATTGTAAATAGTTTGCACAGCGTTGTGCAGTACTTAAATCTTGTACTTTAGCACGTGGTGCAATACCTTCTTCCAAAATAATTTCTTTTAGTGCATTTCCCGCACCACCTAAAACAGCATGACCAAATCCATCATTTTTAGCATTTGCTGCTGCCAAGTATGTTCCATCAGCATAATGAGCGCCTTCACTAACAACAATATAACATTTTCCCTTTTTCGCCATACACAATCTCACTTGTTCGACAAATTTCGTACGATCAAAAGCAACTTCTGGTAATACCAAAAGATCCACTTTATCACTAATAACCGAAGATCCTGCAAGCCAGCCCGCATCTCTTCCCATTGTTTCAAGAATAAACACTTCCTCACGCGTGTAGACGTTATAGTCCAGCCAAGTACTTGTTACAACTGCATTTACAAATTTAGCGGCAGAAGCAAAGCCTGGGCAGTGATCTGTCACCATTAAATCGTTATCTACGGTTTTAGGAATTCCCACAAAGCGTTTCGCAATGTTGTTTTTCTTTGCCCATTGACTTAAAGCATCAACCGTATCCATTGAATCATTTCCACCAATATAAAATAATACTTCAATATTAAATTTGTCCATAATTTGAACCAATCTTTTATAATCCGTATCATCATCTCTTTTTAACTTATACCGACAAGAGCCTAACGCAGATGATGGCGTTTGTCTTAATACTTTATTTTCCAATTCACTCATATTTGTTAAGTCATATAATCTTCCTTCTAAAATCCCTTCAATTCCATTCAATCCTCCATATACTGTTTCATATACGGGGTTTAATTGATTGGCCTTAACCACACCTGCTAATGATGCGTTAATTACGGTTGTTGGTCCTCCCGATTGTGCAACTAAACAATTTGCCATACTATACATTCCTCCTATAATTTTGTACGTTTGTATTCTATCATTTATCCTTGTTTTTTTCAATCACCAAGAAATATAAATGTCACACTTTACAATTACTTTATAATTCGTTATCGTAAATATATGAAAAAATTTAAATCCTACACACCCTCCAATGCAATCGAAAGCTTCTTTTTTATTTCGCTCGTCATAGTCATTCCCCTATCCACATTATTTCTTTGTGCGCAAGCCGATCTGCTTTTTAAAAACCTTACATACGTCGCTAACCAAAACACTTTTCGTTTCATTTTTTTTGTTTGGGGCGTATTCATTGTTTCCATTTTTTTTGCCGCTTGTCTTTATACATTATGGTTATTGAACAACATTAACACACAGGACTGTCTATTACTTCTATGCTTTTTCATAAGCGCCCTTATATCACTTTTTTCGCCATATAAGAAAGAACCTTCACTAATGAATCAGATTCATATTTTGACTTCCGTCTTAACCTGTATTTTTTTTGGATGGTTTTTATTTCATCTACTTATTCGCACTAAACAAAAAGCACCTCTTATATTTTTTAAGCAATTACAACTTCTACAAATTGCTTGTTTCTTATTTTTGTTTCTATTACTGCTCATTGGCGATATCTCCAGCGCTTTAGAAGGAAGCGCCTTATGTTTTTGTAGTATATATTTATATTTCACAATCATTTCACTTAACCCCATAAAAACTTAAGTCTTTGTTTTGGCAAACATTAAAATATGAATTTCTACAACCCATTCTGCGGTATCTATGATAAAATACATAAGAGGTACCTTATGACGATTACAAAAGTGTATACAAAAAAACAAATTGAAAAATTATATGCATCACTTTCAAAAAAAGGTGAAATCAAAAAAACGCCTCCTTATGCACTATTTCAGATTAAAATGAGCGACTGTAGTATTACTGCATATGCCTCTTTAAAAGTCTTATTTCAAGGAGAAGGGGCTGCGTTTTATGCTAGTATCCAAAAAGAAGCGCAAGTACGTCCCACACCAATCGCACAATATCCACAAGCTGGTAGTGATGAAGTTGGTACTGGTGATTATTTTGGTCCGGTCGTTGTTTGTGCTACCTACATCGAAGAAAAAAACCTCTCTTTCTTGCGGGAATTGCATATTCAAGATTCTAAACAAATTTGTGATAATGATATTTTACGTATTGCTCCACAATTGATAAATACAATTCCCTATTCGATTTTGATACTACAAAATGAGAAATATAATCAAATTCATCCAACAAATAATATGAACCAAATCAAAGCAAAATTGCATAATCAATCTTTTCTTAATCTCCAAACAAAATATAAATTACAACTAGATACCATTTATGTTGATCAATTTACGTCACCTTCTAGCTATTTCAAATACTTGCAAAACGAAAAAAAGGTGATACGAAACATTCATTTTGAAACCAAAGCGGAGGATAAATATAGCAGCGTTGCTTGTGCTTCCATTATTGCTCGCTATCATTTTTTACAAACGTTAGATAAAATGGAACAGCATTTTGGCTTTACTTTCCCTAAAGGCGCTGGAAAAAACGTTGACATCGCTGCTAAGATTTTTTTCGACACTTTTGGCGAAACAGCATTAAAAAAAGTCTGTAAACTTCACTTTGCCAACACACACAAAATGAAACTTTTATAATTGTTTATTCACAAATAATAACCGTTGTATGTAAAGGTTAAATTAAAATAAAAAGTATTTTCATTGCGTTATATAAAAAAAATGAAATTCTTTTTTTTTAGAATAGTCCAAGATGTGGGGAACACGCTATGCAAAATAGTAGAAACTTTTTCCTCTCCACCATTTTTGACAGTTCCATTTTTTTATATAATTTCATTTTCTAAAATAACATTTCGCTAATCCGCCTATTCACCGCTTCATTCCATATGCTCACTGTATTCTTCCCATAATTTCATCAACTTAGAAATCTCCATATGCAAATCATCGATCTGCATATCCAATACTTCCATTTTTTTATGGTCATGATAGTATTCTGGTTCAAAGCGAAGTTCTCGCAATGATGCCATTTTTTTTTCACATGTATGAATTTTACTTTCCAATTTTGAAACTTCTTTTCCATAATTTATATTGCGCGGCTTGCTTTTGGTTTGTAATTTTTCTTGCGTATGATTCTGTTCTTTTTGTTTCAGCTCGTGATAAGAAAGTGGATGATATATTGCTTGATGATCCTTTATTTCTAAAATTCCGTTTGCGATTTTAGAAATAAAATAACGATCGTGTGATACAAATAGCATGGTTCCATCATAGTTCAACAAGCTCTCTTCTAAGGCTTCTTTACCCAAAATATCCAAGTGATTGGTAGGTTCGTCCAACAATAAGAAATTCGCTTGTTGTAACATCAAATCAACAAAAGCCAAACGTACCTTTTCACCACCACTCAATACCTGTACGTCTTTTAAGACTTCATCTCCTTGAAATAAAAACGCACCCAAAGCACTTCGGACTTCACTGCGATGCAAATGTGGATATGCATTCCAAATCGTTTCTAGTACCGTTTCATTTGTATTGAACTGTGCGTGTTCTTGATCAAAATAACCACACTCTACTTGATGTCCCAGCATAAAGGAACCCGATAGTGGTTTCAATTCAGCCATTAACGTTTTCAAAAAAGTTGACTTCCCTGATCCATTTTCTCCCATAATCGCAATTCGTTGCCCGCGCAAAACTTCTAAATTTATCGTACATAAAGATGTTTCATACCCAATCCTTAAATCCTTCACTTGCAGCACTTGTTTGCCACCCTTAATACGCGACTTGAAGGATGCATGAAATGTTTTTTCGTCGATTTTTTTCTTTTCGATTCGCACTATTTTATCGAGTGATTTTAACTTAGATTGCACCATCTTCGCTTTGCTGGATTTATAACGAAATCGTTCTATTAAATCCTCTGTTTTTTTGATTTCTTCTTGTTGACGCCGATAAGCACTACGATGTTTTTCTATTTCCTGTTTTTTCATCTCCACAAAATGAGAATAATTACCAACATATTTTTGTATTTTAGAAAACTCTATTTCATAGATTATATTCGCAATTTCATCTAAAAATGTTCGATCGTGAGAAACCAAAACAACTGCTTTTGGATATCGTTTCACATACGTTTCTAACCATTTGATGGTATCGATATCCAAGTGATTTGTTGGCTCATCCAAAAGCAATATATCTGGTTTACTAAGTAATAACTTAACAAAGGCTAATCTTGTCTTCTGCCCACCAGAGAATTCGTTCACCTGTTTTTGTAAATCTTCCATTGCAAAACCAAACTTTGTGAAAATGGTATGAATTTCATTTTTATATGTATAGCCGCCCAAACGCTCATGTTCTTGCAACAATTTTCCATATAAATGCAAAACTTCTTCACTTGTATCTTGCTGCATTTGCACACTAAGGTCTTGAAGTTTTTGTTCATTTTCATGAAGGCGCCCAAAAAGTTGTTCAAACTCTTCCTCTACGCTATGGTTTTCGCTGAAAAAAGTGGTTTGTGCTAAATACCCGATACTTATGTTTTTATCTTTATGGATAACACCTTTATCTAAACTTTCCGTTTCGGCAATAATTTTAAGCAAAGTCGATTTTCCACAACCATTCCTTCCCACAATCGCAATGCGTTCTTTATCCTTTACTTCAAAGGTAATGTTGTCCAAAACATCTTGCGCCCCAAACGCTTTATATCCTTTACTAATTTGGTAACGCATTTATGTATCTCCTACTTTCAAATAAGAAAGCAAAGAGGTAGCAATCGATGACATCATATCCTGACTATGCTTCTTCCACATATTTGCGTCACTTGTATTAGAAACATACCCTAAATTGATGCTAATCGATTGCATTCCATATAAGTTGTCTTTCGCAAATGCTGCAGTTCCAGCTTTTGTGTTTTTAGAATACATCCCTGCCTGTGTCGCCTTTCCGCCCGATTCACGAATCGTAATATCATTATCATAGACAGCCCTTCCATCTAGCTCGCTTTCGTATAAAAGGGATTGAATCACCCCTGGGCTGTCGCCCACTCCCATATGAATCGTACTGGGATGAACGGCTACTTTTTTAATTAAATCAAACATCATTTTATCTGCTAATATTTTACTAGCATGCGCTGAATAATAGACATCCATACCTCTAAAGTTTGGTGATTCTTCTGCCTCTTCAAAACGCAAATTTATATACATTTTTGCATTGCCCTTATATGCTTTTGCCAATTTCCCTTCACTACCATAGGTATTTACAACTTCACTCTTATCACGAAGAATTAAAACCTTTAATCCCTTTGCTTCCAATTCTTTTTTCAACAACACGGCAGCTTTATATGTTTCTGTTGCTTCAACCAATCCATTGCCACTATTTCCCTTACTTGCAGTATATGTAAAATCGGTATCATTTCCAGAAGGATCAATTGCAATATCATACTCATCTGTTGCAAGTGTTGTGTTTTTCACTTCTATAAAAACATACCCTTTGTCTAAAGATTTATTATAATCATCAAGGATATCTTGATTCGATAACACTTTGATACGTTTATTATTGTTATTTCGTGTAATTGTCTTAATGCTACTTTCAAATGGAATATTCGAAAATACGCGTTTCTGTTTTAAATCTTCTACAACGTAAACTTCATAATACCCAATCGATAAATCACCTAGTTTTATTTTTTGATCTACGCCTTTCCCAATAACATTCGCATACTCTTCGCCATCACATAAATTTTTTAAAATAAGTGTCTTTCCCGTAATTTTGTCATCATTCGCATCCCCTGTGTAGGGTGTAGAATACACTCCAAGATGTTCTCCATAAAATAGATGATCTTGCATTTCAAATGTATCTTTATAATTTTTATGCAATGTATTCACTGTTTTATCTTTACTAAAATCACATATCTGAAACTTTTTAGCTTCAATTTGTTGCTTTTGGTGAATGTTCAACACAAGATATCCAACACAAAAAAACAACACAAAAAAAGGAATGGCGATTTTATATTTTAATTTTAATTTTTTTTGTCGTGGTGTATATCTCATACATTTCCTTTCCTATCTACTTATTATAGGTCTATGTCTTTCATATGTTTTGGTTGTTGCATATGCAATGGTGGATACTTCATGTGGTTTGGTGATATTTCCACATCCAAAAGTACTTTAGGACGTCTTGGTATCGGCAATAGGGTATCTTCAAACGTATGGTATTGAACTGGAAAAAGATCTTCTTTCTTGCATACAACAGGATGAAAAGGCGAACTGAATACCCAAGACAAATCATAGCCAACAAGACTAGAATGCTGATTTTTTTTCGAATAGTTTCTAGCATATTGCAAGAAATGTTTTTTTAAACGCGTTGGTTTTATCCCTATGTTTTCCAATAGCGTAATTACGCCCAGATAAGGATAACACCATAAACGATGTACTACATCGTTCAACTTATTCTCGCTAATGTAATCCACAATAAACACATCAAGGAATACACCATCACCGTCTGTACAACGATTTTTCAGTAAAAAATTTACCTCTTCACAATACGTTCCTCGTTTTCGAAATTTCATAGCGGGAATAAAGACATTATATTCTTTATGCGTATCAAAACATTGGATATAATATTTATTGCTGTCTAACTCTTTTTTTGCAACCTCTAAAAAACGCAAATAATCTTGATACAACATACCAACATCACAATCATCATCCCATGGAATAAAACCATTATGGCGTACTGCACCCAAACAAGATCCGCCAGTTAAAAAATAAGGGATATTATGTTTTTTACATAACTTATCAAAGTCTTTCAACATTTCTAATAGAACCAATTGCAATGCTCGTACCGTAATTACACTTCCATCTGTTTTTGTTTTTAATATATAGTTTTCCATTTCATCACCTTTGTTTTATTATATCATTTTTTCAAATGAATTTAAGGAAAAGTTTAATTCCTTTATGTAACCCTTACCATTAACAAAAAACATCTAAATTCGCATTCCTGTATTGACGAATCAAAAGAAAATTCATATACTTATTTTGTGATGTTCTTCAATATAATGGTCTAAATATGGTAGCCAGTGTCTACAAATCACCGTAAATGATTTACTATCGAGGAATAGAATTCTTTTGGGATTTTATTCTAAGGTTACTTGAAAAAATCGCAGAAAGAGGAAAAGAATAAAATGAAAAAGTTTTTTAAATTGAAGGAACACAATACAAATGTTTCGACAGAAATCTTAGCGGGTGTAACAACATTTTTCACAATGGCTTACATCTTAATTGTAAACCCGCAAATTTTAGGGGAAGCGGGAATGCCAACTGGTGGAGTCTTTATTGCTACCATCATCGCTTCTGTGATTGGTACACTCGTTATGGGATTATTTGCAAACGTTCCTTATGCTTTGGCACCTGGAATGGGGTTAAATGCCTTTTTCACTTACACCGTTGTTTTAGGGGCCGGTTTCTCTTGGCAAGAAGCTTTAGGAATGGTGTTTATTTGTGGAATTATCAATATTATCATTACCTTTACAAACATTCGTAAATCGATCATTACATCAATTCCAGAAAGTTTACAACATGCTATTGGTGGTGGAATTGGATTATTTATTGCCTACATTGGTTGTATTAATGTTGGTTTTATTTCGTTTGGTGCCGTTCCTGCATTAAGTGCTTTTAGCGATCCATCAATGATTCTAGCAATTATTGGCATCTTACTTACAACAGGTCTTGTTGTTTGTAATATTAAAGGTGGAATGTTATTGGGTATTTTACTTACAACCATCATTGGTATTCCTATGGGCGTAGTTGATTTGGGATCAATAACTTTTGACTCTTATGGACAAATGTTTAGTGATTTCGGCTCTATCTTTGCACAAGGAATTGGTTCTAATGGTTTATTAAAATTATTTAACGACATGGGAGATGTAGATAAACTATTATTCATTTTAGTAACGATCTTCTCTTTCTCATTATCTGATACATTTGATACAATTGGTACTTTCATTGGTACGGGAAGAAGAAGTGGAATTTTCTCAAAAGAGGATGAAATTGCACTAGAAACAGGAAAAGGATTCTCTTCAAAAATGGATAAAGCACTATTCGCGGATAGCATTGCCACCAGTATTGGTGCCATTCTTGGAACAAGTAACACAACGACTTATGTGGAAAGTAGTGCAGGGATTGCCGCTGGTGGTCGTACAGGTCTTACCTCTTTAACGGTCGCTATTTGTTTCTTAATTTCAATTCTTATTTGGCCAATTATTAGTATTGTTCCTACCGCTGCAACATCACCTGCATTAATCGTTGTTGGAGTCATGATGACAAGTTCGTTTGCGGACATCAAATGGAATGACTTAGAAGAAGCTGTCCCTTGTTTCTTCGCGGTATTATTTATGACTGTTGCGTATTCAATTTCTACAGGAATCGCTATGGGATTCATCATGTATTTCTTCGTGAAATTAATACGTATGAAATTTAATGAAATCAGTCCAATTTTATTAGTGTCGGTTTTATTGTTTATCATTAACTTCATTCTTAGCGCAATCAAATAAACAACTGTATTTTTTCACATCATAAAAAAAACGTGATCACTAGAATTCGCAAATTTCTATTGACGCGTTTTTTTGAAAAAATAAATTCGTCCGGAGTTTTATTTCCCACTAAAGATGCTAATATATTTGTTTTTAGTTGTGACACAACAAGTGCAATCAATGGTGCTACTTTATCTATTTTTAGATGGTTGCTTAACTTGTCTTTTCTAGATCTTCTTTCAAAAGAAGCATGTGCAGAAAGATCGTTTTTGTTGTGTAATTGTGAGTCTAAGATCGTAATGGAAGCATCTCTAATGCTGTTATAGATAGTTAAACTGGTCTTTTTTAGCACAGGTGCTACTCGTTGCACCTGTTTGGTTCTACCAGTGTTTTGCATCTTATTGCCATGAATAACCTTGTGTTTACTTACTTCTTGGATGATATATTCGTAATCTTTTTGCTTTAAATGTTTGAGTTTTTGTTTTGTAGTGATTTATAGTGGTAGTCCATATAAGGCCTCCTTATTGTTTTTTTAACGTTCACAATGACAAACTATCTGTGAACTTTTTCATATACCTAATCTTGAAAAAAATAGTCCATAGGAGTTCTTTATAATTCCAACTTCATTTTCAATACAGGGCTACAAGGATATTATGGTTTTCTCTTGTATCCTTGTTTTTTTACTATTTCCATCCTACCTATTATCGTATTTATTCCTTGTTTATTTTAAGTTATGATGATGGGGAAAGGACTTGGACTACATCTTTGCTAAAAAAATAGATGATAAACCCACACACTATTTTATTTCACCATTTATTTTATCATACACAAATTAAAAACTATGTAGGTAAAGCCGTACGCTCTCTACTTACATGGTTTATTTTACACTCCCAACGATAGATGATATTGATGGTTTTCAAGTATCACATGAAATAATATCGAATATTACAGATGCTGTAATCCTAGAACTTGAAGAATGGCAAAATAGACCATTGAAAAAATGTTATCCATTTTTATTTGTGGACTGTATGTATGTGACGATACGAAATGACTATGAAGTTAAGAAATACGCTTTATATACGATACTTGGTTATACCATGAAAGGAAAAAAAGAGATTTTGGGATTATGGCTAAAGGAAAGTGAAAGCAAGAATAAATGGATGCAAATAT
>JBKEBQ010000019.1:0-15699 GCA_047973225.1 Breznakia sp.
TGTGAGCAGTTGTGCTAAGGCAGCCGGTATAAGTGGGATGGCTGTTAGTGCAACAGGCTGGATGGTAGAGACGGCATGGGATGCAGCAGATGTTATCAAGGCAGTCCTTAGTAAAGATGAAATGGGCATGGCAGTTGGGCTCTTTTCGCTTTTCATGTCATAAGATGATATCATAAGAGGGGCTAAACATATTGATGAAGTTGGAGATGGTTTATTAAGGGATTCGGAAAATCAAGCAACTGGAGAAGACTTAAATCATGTATTTGGTAAGCCAGAACACAACTTAGATGGTTTTCTAAATTCTTATGGTGGCAATCAAAACAATGCATTTAATGCTGTACAAAACGTTGCGCAAAATAATATTAATCCAAGTACTTATGTTACAGGAAGTGATTATATCTTAAGTGTTAATAGGTATTCTATTACAGTACGTTGGGCATTTGTAAATGGCATCTTTAGAGTTGGAACATTCTTTATACCCTACTTAATGAAAGGAAGAAAAAATATGTATATTAAATTAATAGATAGAGTAATGGAATTATTACTTGACGGAAGGTTTGAGGTTTTAGAAACCTTAAAGCATCAATATGAGAATAGTAAAATAGTAGAAGTTGAAGAAACAGGAAAAGGCATTTTTGTGAGATTTGAAATAAATAGAGATTCATACCCTATTAATAGCAAAAATAAAAAAGATTTTAACTTTGGTGATGTAAATGGCGTTGTTGATGGAATAGTAGGCGCAATAGGTTTTATCCTTTATGTTAGAAATGGATATATTTCTACATTAGAAGGGTATTCTAATGTACCAGGGAGTTGGTCAAATGTTAACGATGATACTCAGCTTATTTATATGCCAGAGAAAAGGAATTTAGAAGCGTTAGAAAAAAAATGGAACAATAAAGAACAATAATCAGAGTACAAATAAGAGTTTTTTAGGATAAATGAGCGTAGAGAAGAAAATTAACATATCTAACAAAAATTGATACATGCGCTGAGATAGGGGATATAGTACTAATATATGTATTAAGTTTATAAATTATACTAACCCACAGTACAACACGATACTAATAACCCTCCTAAGTAAATACAAGCAATACGTAACAAACAATACTAACTAAATAGACAAAGTTAGTACTGTTTTTATGTGCTACTTAGTTTTCATATTGGAATGGCAACACTTATGTAGACAAATTAATTAGTTAGTGAGCGCTGATATTCCATAGGACTCATATATCGGGAGTGTAAAATAAACTGTGTAAGTAGAGAGCGTATGTTTCTACCTACATAGTTTTTTAATATGGGTGTGATAAAATAAAGGAAAGAGGTAAAGATAAAGGAAAAAATAAAAAGAGATCCAAAAGCAGTAGCACTAGCACAACAGATTATTAAAGAATATGATTCCAAAAATGTACAAAATATGAATGATGCTTTAAATGATCTATTTGGACCAATGTTTGAAGCGATGTTGCAAGGGAGATGGAACCTCATTTAGGTTATGAATCAAACAATAAGAATTTTAAGGAAAATAAATCCTAGACGAATTTATTAGTTCGGTTTTGTTTGTTTAAGGAATATGTTTATTTTGCGTGATATAATTTTTTGGTTTGATATTGATCTTCACATGTTAGGTTCATACCTAATTTTTTGATGGTATTAATATCTACTTGAGAAAGAATAACCGAACTATGAATTTCGCATTGTTGTAATTTATCAAGTTGCGCTAAGGCGCATTTTGCAGTTTCATTTTGTGTTGCAGATATGGCTAGTGCAATCAAGATTTCATCGGTATGCAAACGTGGGTTGTTATTGCCTAAGGAATGTACTTTTAAGTGCTGGATAGGTTTGATGATTTCAGGGGATATTAAATGAATTTTATCATCAATATTAGCCAGGACTTTTAAGGCGTTGAGTAAAGCAGCAGCACTTGCGCCAAGTAGTGAGGTTGTACGTCCGCTAACGATTGTTCTGTTTTCTAATTCAATTGCTACAGCTGGCGCATTTGTTTCCTCAGCACGCTGCATAGCACGGATGGCACAGCTACGTTCTTCAGTAGATATTTTTGCTTGAGACATTAAAATTTCTATTTTTTCTATTGCTTCTTGATGAATATAACCTAATTTGTAATCCAGTTTTGTGTGGTAGTATCGACGAAGGATTTCTTCTTTGCTGGCAAGACGCGCAGCTTCATCATCTTCAATACAGTAGCCACACCAGTTTACACCCATATCGGTAGGTGATTTATAAATACTATCGCCCATAATCTTGCTTAGGATGTTGTTTAATACAGGAAAGACTTTTACGTCACGATTGTAATTGATACTTGTTTCACCATATGCTTCTAAATGAAAAGGGTCAATCATATTAATATCATTTAAATCTGCAGTGGCAGCTTCATAAGCGAGGTTCACTGGGTGTTCTAGTGGTAAGTTCCAAACAGGAAATGTTTCAAATTTAGCATAACCAGCTTTGCGCCCTCTTTTGTGTTCATGAAATAACTGAGAAAGACAAACTGCCATCTTTCCAGAACCTGGACCTGGAGCGGTCACGACGACAAGTGATTTTGAAGTTTCGATGAAATCATTTTTACCATAACCAGCATCGGAAACAATCAAACCAACATTATTAGGATAGCCATCAATGGGATAATGAGTCGATACGGAAACACCCAAATTTTCAACACGTTGCTTGAATTTATCAGCAGCATTTTGGTTTGCATATTGGGTAATAACAACACTACCTACAAATAAATCACTTGCGCGAAAAGCATCAATTAAACGAAGAACTTCATCTTCATAAGTGATCCCTAAATCACTGCGAATACGCGTATTTTCAATATCCTTTGCACAAATGGCGATTACAATCTCTACATGCTGGGAAAGGGTAAGTAACATTTTGAGTTTACTATCGGGTTGAAAGCCTGGTAATACTCTTGAAGCATGATAATCATCAAATAGCTTCCCCCCAAATTCTAGATAGAGCTTGTTGCCAAATTGAGAAATTCTTTCCATAATGTGCTTGGATTGTTCTTGTAAATATAATGCATTGTTAAAAGCTTGTTTTTTCATTGTTGTCTCCTTAAAACTTAATTTCTATTATAACAATTTTTCATCTAAATGGTTAGTGAAAAACAACAGTGAAAAGCCATTATGCCATTTTTTTTATTTCCCAGGTAATATTAGAAAAACAACCTTATTTTTATGAAAGAAGGTTGTTTACTGTATTATTTTGTTACTTTCTCAAATACTTTTATCAATTCTTTAATTTTTTTCTCTGTGTAGGCTTCGTCATTGTTATGGAAGCTATCGTATATGCAACCTTGCATATGTCCTTTTAAAATTTCGCGGTTTGTTTTATTTAAAATCGCAATCGAAGCCATAATTTGGTTGGATATGTCAATACAGTATTGATCCTCTTCCACCATTTTTAAAATGCCATCTATTTGACCTCGCGCTGTTTTTAATAGTCTCGCGATTTGTTTTTGATCAGCGTGCATAAGTATCTACGGAAACTAGTGTATAACCAGCATCTACAATTGCGGTTTGTAAAGTTTCATCCGTTATTACCTTTGTTAGGGTAAGAGTTGCCGTGTTGTTTGCAAGATCAACACTTGCCTCTATTCCATCTATGCCATGCAAAGCGTCATAAACATGTTTTGCGCAGTTTTCACAGCGCATCCCCTTAATTGTTAATATTTTTTTCATGATACGTTCTCCTTTGTGTTTTGTTTTTGGTGAAATTTGGTCTTGAATAATTGTAAACGTAGAGCATTTAAAACTACAAATACGGATGAGAATGCCATTGCAGCAGCTGCGAACATTGGGTTTAATTTGATGCTGAAGGAAGTATGCAGAATACCTGCTGCGATGGGAATACCGATAATATTATAGAAAAATGCCCAAAATAAGTTTTCTTTTATATTACGAAGCGTGGACTTTGATAATTGATAGGTCGTAACGACATCTAGAACATCACTATGCATTAATACAATATCAGCACTTTCAATGGCGATATCATTACCCGCACCAATCGCAATTCCAATATCGGCTTGTACAAGTGCAACAGCATCATTAATGCCATCGCCGACCATTGCCACTTTTTTATTTGTCTTCTTTAAGGCTTTTATGTGTTGTGCCTTATCTTGGGGCAATACATCGGCAATGACGCGTTCTATTCCTAGCTGTGAAGCGATAGCTTTTGCCGTCTGTTGATTATCGCCACTTAACATTACTACCTGAATACCGAGAGCATGCAGTTCATCAATTGCCTGCTTGCTTGATTTCTTAAGTGTATCACTTACTGCAATCATTCCCACCAATTGTTTATTTTTGGCAAAATAGAGTGGAGTTTGGCCTTCGTTGGAAAGATTTATTGCTGTTTCATTAAAAGCGGATATGTCAATGTGTTCATTCTCCATTAATTTTGCGTTTCCAGCAAAAATAGTATAATTTTGCATTTCTACAACAATACCTTTACCTGCAAGTTGCACAAATTTCAAATGATTTTCAACGCTTAAATGTTGTTCTTCGGCTTTTTCAATAATTGCTTTAGCAAGAGGGTGCTCACTCACATATTCAGCATTATAAGCGATTTGTAATAATTCTGATGCACTGCTGTTTTCACTTACGAACATATTGCTAACGCTTGGCTTTCCTTTGGTAAGGGTTCCTGTTTTATCGAGGGCAACAATATCAATACTTTGCATGACTTCTAAGCTTTCAGCGGTTTTAAATAGAATGCCAAGTTCAGCGCCTTTGCCAGTTCCAACCATAATTGCGGTCGGAGTTGCTAAGCCAAGTGCACAAGGACAACTGATGATTAAGACGGCAATACCAATTGATAATGAAAAACTGACACTATATCCAAAATACAACCATGCCAGTGTAGAAAATAGCGAAATGAGCATAACAACAGGAACAAAAATATTGCTTACTTTATCAGCAAGCTTTGCAATTGGCGCTTTGCTGGTATTGGCAGATTCTACAAGCTTAATAATATTGGATATTGTTGTCTCTTCACCAACATGGGTAGCTTTCATCTTAAAGTAACCGCTCAGGTTTATAGTAGCAGCGCTCACTCGATCATCAATGGTTTTATCGAGTGGAAGGCTCTCGCCACTTAACATTGACTCGTCAACACTAGCAGAACCATCGACAATAATACCATCTACAGGAATGGCATTTCCAGATTTAATAATGACAATATCACCTTTTAAGACATCTTCAATATGTACTTCTTTGATAATGCCATCTTTTTCAACAAGAGCTGTTTTTGGCGTCAAATCCATCAGTTTTGCGATGGCATCACTGGTCTTTCCTTTTGATTTGGTTTCTAAATATTTACCGAGGGTAATCAGTGCCAAAATAGTTCCTGCAGATTCGAAATAAAGGTCCATTTGATACATGTGTACCATCGTAAAATCTTGTATTGTCAATGCTTTTTGAATCATAACAATGGCATATGTTCCATACAGCATGGCAGCACTCGCACCGATGGCAATCAAAGAGTCCATGGTTGGTGATAAACGCCATAAATTTTTAAATCCATGATAAAAATAGGAACGATTGATATAACAAATAGCAAATGCTAAAAGAAATTGAATGATCGCAAAATTTAAGGCATGTTGTGGGCCGCTAAGAAATGTTGGCAAAGGGAAATTAAACATTTCACCCATTGCGATATACATTAGTGGTAGTAACAAGATAGAGGAAATCCATAATTTTTTGAAAATTGCGTGACTTTCCTTTTTTGTCACTGATAAATCATGATCCACGCTGTTTGTAGTGGATGTGTTCTTTTTTAAGCTTGCCCCATAGCCAGCATCAACAACTGCCTTGATGATGTCATCAACACTTTGCACGGTATTATCATATTCAATTTGCAATGTATTTTGCATTAGGTTAATAACAGCAGAAGAAGTTCCGCTTAGCTTTTTAACTGCTTTTTCAACATGACTAGCACAGGATGTACAAGTCATGCCCGTAATATCAAAAGTTTTTTTCATAAATACCTCCACACACCCCTGCCGGGTATATACAAGAATAATATACGATGAATATTTATTTTGTCAATAAATTTTTGCTAAGTATACATCGACAAAAAAACGCACTTGTATTACTATATAGATAGACAGGATGTGAGCGTATGAAAGGACTGGTATTGGGTGGCGGTGGTAGCCGTGGTGCTTATCAAGTAGGTGTGTGGAAGGCATTAAATGAGTTACAAATAACATTTGACGTTGTTTGTGGTAGTAGTATTGGTGCTTTGAATGGGGTGTTGGTTGTACAAAATGACTATGAAGCATGTTTGCAGTTGTGGGAATCGCTGCGTATTCATCGTGTCGTAAATGCAGATTTACCTGACAAGATTGATATGGATTCATTTTTTGATCATCCAAATCGTTATAAAAAACTTTTGGGTGCATATTGGCGTGATAAAGGCATTAATATTGCTCCTTTAGAAAAAGTTGTTAGAAATTTGTATAATGCAGATAAGTTTTTTTCGTCGCCTATAAATTTTGCGTGTATGCGAACCAATGTTTCAAAATTAAAAGCAGATCCCATTATGAAAAAAGATATGCATCGAGATGATGTTGTGGATCATATTCTCGCTTCGGCATCTTGTTTTCCAACCTTTCCGATGCGCAAAATTAAGGATGAACTTTTTATTGATGGTGGTTATAGTGAGACAGTGCCAATTAGACTAGCGAAAAGCTTGGGAGCAACAAGTATTGTTGCGGTTGATCTAAGTGGAAAAGCGCATCCATATTATACAAGAAGCGAAACATCTTGCTATATTCAGCCGTATCGCTCACTGGGAGCCTTTTTTGATTTTCGCCCAAAAACGATTCAAGAGAATATACGCATAGGCTATCATGACACGTTAAAGGCATATGGAAACTTGTTTGGTTATCAGTATACCTTTTATAAAAGTGAAAAAGTAAAGATTGAAGCTTGCGTAGCAATGTTACATAAGTTTAATATGGATAAAATTCCTAAAGCTCTTTTAATATTACAAGACATGCAAAAGAAAACAACTAGAAAAGAAATGCAAGGTTTTCCTTTGTTGGAGCTTCGTTTACTAGAACTTTGCGCGCATACACTGCAGATAGATGATGTTAGGATATACAGCTTTCGATCATGGCTAGATGAAATTTATACTATTTTGGAAACTAGCACATCAAGCTATACAAAATGCATGAAAGAAGCTTCTAGTATGAAAGAGAGAATTAAGATATTAAAAAAAGAGCGTTTATCTGCCAATCTTTTGGTATACTTATATCAGAAAATAAAAGAAAATAATATTGACGAACATGAAGATATTGCACAATATATTTCGGCATTACCGGAAAAAGTCTATATTGCGTATGTATTGAATTGTGTAAAAAAGGAGTATTACGATGAAATTTAGAATGCAAATCAATCTTAGTTATATGCTTGCTTGTATATGGATGTTGTTTTTTACAACGTATTATATTAGCGTAACCATTATCAATTTTAGTGCCATCAATGTGCTATTCAGTGTGATACTGTTTATGTTTACCCTACTTATTGTATTGCGTTTGGTGAAAGTGAAATACATTTTAGAGGCAAAAGAATTGGATATTTATGGTGTTTTCAAAAAAAAGAGCATTCCTTATAAGAAGATGAAAACAGTTGCGATTTTAGAAGGCAACAATTCTATGTTTTCGCTTGTAAAACAACAAGTTGAAATCAGCTATGGTAAGAAGACGGTTTTGGTTTCGCCAAAAAATAATCAAAAGTTTAAAACTGAGTTAGAAAAAAGAATCAAATAAGCAAAGGGGAGAAACATGCTGCGAATCGTTATTGTTGAAGATGAAGAAATTGCAAAAGCAGTTATTTTTGCGTTACGCAAGGTTTTGCAATTGGAATTCAGTTTTACACATTATACAAAGATTATTGATTTTATAAAAGCTAACGACTTTGCCTATGACATGATCATCCTTGATGAGGGGTTTAATAATGTACGCGTGCACAGTGCTCTTTGTTATACCAATACAAAAGCCATTTTCATGTATCTTTGTGAAACGCAATATCTGTATGATAATCAACCCCATGGACGTTATTTTTGGGTGGATAAGCAAAACACTTCTCAAGATATGGAGGGGTTAAAGAATATTTTGAGAAAACGACTGCAACAGCATGATGTTTATGCATTATCTTACAATGGGGTGAGTATGCAATTGAAATATTATGATATATACTATGTTGAAAAAGAAGGTAAAAATTTAATTTATCATACCAAAAAAGGAAATTTTTATGAGCGTGCAAGTATTGGCAAAAAAGTAAAGAATTTTATTGCTGCTGACTTTATTCAAATACATAGAAGTATTTTAGTGAATTTTGAATATGTATTCAAGGTAGATGAAGACTATGTAGAGCTTCATAACCATGAAAAATTGCCATTGGCGAGATCGCGAAAAAAGCATTTGACAGAAAGGATTCGTGCCAATATCAAAGCGTGAAAGGCATTTTAGAAGACAAAGTCATTGTTGTGGATGAAACGAATAGAAATGCAGTATAACCAACGCAATATGATTTGTGCAAAGTAGAGCGATTCAAAAGTAGAATCTGCTCTTATTTTTTATTAGGTTGCGTATGTCATATAAATTACATATAAAATAAAAGTAGTTTAAAATAAAAGTTTTAAAGATGGAGAGCGTGATTTTGTAATAGTATGTTATAATAATGAGGTTATGTCGGAGGTTGTTTTATGCGTGGGCAAAAAAAATTTTATAAAGCACTGATGGATATGGAAGTTTTCCTTGATGACAAACAAAAACAAGCGTTTGAAATCTATAAAGATTTGCTGGTGGAGTGGAATCAAAAGATGAATCTAACGGCTATTAAGGAAGAAGAAGATATATATATTCGCCATTTTTTAGACAGTATTCAACTATCCGTGGACTATCCCATACAAAAAGATATATGTGATGTTGGTAGCGGTGCTGGATTTCCTAGTATTCCTTTAAAGATTCTTTATGAAGATTTGGAAGTTTGGATTGTTGAACCTCTACAAAAGCGTTGTGTGTTTCTTCAAGAAGTTGTACAGACTTTACAGCTTGAAAAAGTAAATATCGTTCATGCACGTGCTGAAGACTTTGTGAAAGAGAAGCGAGAAGCTTTTTCGCTTGTGAGTGCACGTGCAGTTGCAAATCTCACAATGTTGAGCGAGTTGTGTATTCCACTTGTGAAAAAAAATGGGTACTTTGTGGCGATGAAAGGCCCTAAAGGTTATGCGGAATATGAAGCAGCAAAAGGTGCTATTGAACTTTTAGGATGTGAAAAAGAAACTTTTATAGAGCATAAAATAGCAGATTTTAAAAGACTTACCATGATTTTTAAAAAAGTAAAATTAACGCCAAAAAAATATCCAAGAGTCTTTGGGAAAATAAAAAAGCAACCACTTATTAAGGGGTGATACAGTGAGTGAAGTGAAAAAAGTAAAAATAAAAGATATTCAAATGAATCCACATCAACCAAGAATTCACTTTGATGTACAAGCATTACAAGCGTTGATGATTTCGATAAAAGAAAATGGATTGGTACAACCCATCACCTTACGTTCCATAGCAGATCACTATGAATTGATTGCCGGTGAGCGAAGACTTAGGGCCTGCCAACAATTGCAATATGAAAGTATTCCTGCATACATCATTTCTAGTGATGAGGAATCAAGTATGTATATGGCGCTGATTGAGAATATTCAACGCGAAGATTTAAGTGCGATTGAAGAGGCACGAGCATATCATAAAATTATGGATATGCGCCATCTTACGCAAAAAGAGTTTGCATATCGAATTGGTAAATCACAATCCAGTGTTGCAAACAAACTACGTTTATTGCAATTGAGTGAAAATGTCCAAAATGCGATTGAATCAAAAATCATCCATGAACGACATGCACGTGCCATGGTTGGTTTGAGTGAAATAGAGCAAGCGCGAATTTTAAAACAAATCGTACAAGATGATTTAACAGTAAAAGAAACAGAAGCTATTGTAAAACCAAAAAAACAAAAACCCAAACGCAATAGTAAAGGATATTCAAAGAATATTCAATTGGGTATTAATACGATTCATCAAGCTGTGGAATTGGCAAATCGCAGTGGTATGAAGTCCAGTATTGAACAAAAAGAAAATGAAGAAGAAGTCATTATTGAGATTCATATACAAAAATAAAAAAGGGGAATTCTATGGGTAAAATTATCGCAATTTCAAATCAAAAAGGTGGTGTTGGAAAAACAACGACATCCATTAATATCGCTAGTGGGCTTGGATATTTAGGAAAAAAAGTATTGCTAGTTGATTTTGATCCACAAGGAAATGCAACACAGGGTGTTGGAGCGAATAGCAAAAAAAGCAAATTGACAGTTTATAATTTAATTATGGAAAAATATGATGTTGCGCAAATTCGAAAAACGATCCAAAATCCACCCATCGATGTAATTCCGGCGGATATTTCCTTAGCTGGAGCAGATTTGCAGATGATTCAATATGAGAGTGGTAAAGAAGAACTGTTGAAACGAAAGCTGGATAAAGTCAAAGATGAGTATGATTATATCATTATCGACTGTCCACCATCACTAGGCTTATTGAATACGAATGCATTGACAGCAGCCGATGCGGTGATGATCCCCGTGCAGTGTGAATATTATGCGCTTGAAGGATTGATGCAGTTATTGCTTACAATTCGTTTGGTGCAACAATTATTCAATGCAGATTTAGAAATTGAGGGGGTAGCTCTGACGATGTTTGATGCACGAACAAAACTTTCTTTGGAAGTACAACAAGAAGTACGAAAACATTTTAAAGATAAAGTGTATAAAACATATATTCCTAGAAATGTGCGATTGTCAGAAGCACCGTCAAGAGGCATGTCTATTTTTGAATATGATGTTTCTTGTGAAGGAGCAAAAGCGTATGCGAGTTTAGCAGCGGAAATAGATAAGCAAAATAAGCAAAGCAAAGGAGCAAAGAAATGAACAATCCAAAGTTAGGGAAAGGCTTATCAGCGATCTTCGGTGATGATGTTGATAGTATTTTAGAAGATATTCAACAAGGAAAAGTCGAAGGGTACAAGGAATCCATCCGTATCCCTTTGCGTGATATTAAAGCCAATCCATATCAGCCACGATTGGAGTTTGATAAAGAAAAATTGCAAGAGTTAGCACAATCGATTGCAACGCATGGCGTATTTACACCCATTTTGGTAAAGGCCAGTGTAAAAGGTTATGTATTAATTGCTGGTGAGCGAAGACTTAGGGCGTCAAAGCTTGCGAAATTAGAAGAAATACCAGCGATTGTTGTTGATTTTGATGATCAACAGATGATGGAAATATCGTTGTTGGAAAACATTCAAAGAGAAAACTTAAATGTGATGGAAGAAGCGAATGCATTGGCGAAGATGATTGATAAGTTAGGGTATACGCAAGAGGCTTTGGCAAAACAAATCGGTAAGTCACGTGAATATGTGGCAAATACATTGCGTTTATTAAAATTACCAAAAGCAATCCAAACCTATGTTATTTCTAATCAATTGAGCATGGGTCATGTACGGGCGTTGTTGTCGCTTAGCAGTGAAGCGGATATGGTTGTGTTGGCGAAGCAAGCGATAAAAGAAAAATTAAGTGTCCGTTCTGTTGAAAAAAAGGTAAAGGATGCAGGCGGTTCTATAGGCAAAAAACAAAAACCTAAAGTTATTGATAAAAGCATATATGCAGCGGTTGAAAAGACCTTACAACAAAAACTACAAACCAAAGTGCAAGTGTATGATACAGCCATCAACATTAGCTTTAATGGCAATGATGATTTGAATCGCATTTTAGAAATTATGGGATGTATGGAAGAAGAATAAAAGGTGTCACAAAAAGAAAAGAATATCTTTTCTTTTTAGGGAAGACATAGGGGGGGAGATATTGTGAAAAAAATTTTAGTGTTGGGATTGTGTTGTTTTTTATTTGCTTGTAGTGGTCAAAAAGAAGAAGCAAAGATCACATTAGATGCGAATGCAGGTGAAGTTGTGGCATTGCGTATGGATGGGTTAATCAAAAAAATCGAGAATAAAGAAACCTTTGTTTTTTTATTTTCACAAACATATTGTGGATCTTGTATGCGTTTTTTTGCCCAAAGTGATGCGTATACGAAGGAAGTAGGATTGACTTTGTATGATATTAGTTTAGACAAAGAAGATACATCAAAAGCACAACAACAAGAAATATTTGACCAATATTTTAGTGGTTTCCAAGCAACTCCAACTTTGTATTTTATAAAAGCGGGGAAGGTAGTGGATGAATTAAATGCGAGTCAAGAGGAAGTTACATTAGACGCTTATCAGGCTTTCCTAAAACGAAATCAGATTGTCAAAAAATAAAGAGATATTGTATTTTTTAAGACGCATGTAAAAAAGTATACAACATAGATAGAAAAGGATGAGCAAATAAGTTTATCCTTTTTTTATCTGTTGAAAAATACAAAAAAAAAAACAAAAAAGATAAATAAAAATAAAAAGTACAACATTAATAATTAAAAAGATAAATAAATAAAAAATACTCTCTTTTATAATAAGGACATACGGTGGGAATTTATTAAAGGAAAGAGAGGTGAGCTTTTACATTAAAAAGTACACTGGGGAGTATTTATAAAAAAATATAGGAGAGGAAGAAATAAATGAAAAAACCATGCAAAAGAGTGGCAATGTTGTTTTTAGCGATTGCGATGATACTACCAATCTTTGGTGCAAATACGATGGAGGTATTAGCGAAAGAGAATGCAAGTAGAAGTGTTGATGAAGATGGATATAGTATTTTAGGAAGTGTAACGTCGCTAGACACAAAGGATAATAAAGTCGATATAACAATATCGACAGGAGAGAAAATTCGTTTTACTTTTTTAGAGAGCAATACATTTAGAATGTACATGGCACCAGCAGGGGAGGAGTTTCAAGAATATCCAACCCCGAATAGTGCAAGTCATAAAGCAACCATAACAGTGAAAACAGACGAAGCATATGCAAATGAATATAACGTATTGCCTAAGGTAGTTGAAAGTGATACGACGATTACAATATCAAGTGATAAAATCATCATGGAAATTGATAAAGCAACATCTATGATGCGGCTTTTAAAAAGTGATCAAAGTGTTGTATGGGAAGAAGCGGCACCTTTAAAATATAAAAATAACAGCACGTTGCAAACGTTAAAAAGCAATAATGATGAATATTTTTATGGTGGAGGAACACAAAATGGACGTTTTTCACATAAGGGTAATGTTATCGCTGTTAAAAATACAAACAATTGGATTGATAAAGGCGTAGCAAGTCCCAATCCTTTCTATTGGTCAACAAATGGATATGGGGTTGTTCGTAACACTTGGAAAGAAGGAAGTTATGATTTTGATTCCAAAGAAGAAGGTATTGTAAAAACAACGCATAAGGAAAAACGTTTTGATGCGTATTATTTTGTTGATGATACACCAAAAACGATATTGAATGATTATTACGAACTTACGGGAGCACCCGCACAGTTACCAGAATATGCATCTTATTTGGGGCATTTGAATTGTTATAACCGTGATACTTGGATAGAAGTAGCAGAAGGTAGCCAAAATGCTGTTAAGTTAGGAAGTAAGTGGTATCGTGAATCAAGTAAGCCAGTTGCAGGTGGAACAATAGAAACGCTGTTGGGTGATAACGACATGACAGCGCAACAAATTATTGAAGACCACAAAAACAACGATATGCCGCTGGGTTGGTTTTTACCAAACGATGGTTATGGTTGTGGTTATGGACAAACAACTTCACAAGCTGGAGATATAGAGAATTTAGAGGCATTTGCAACGTATGCAAAAGCAAACGGAGTTGAAACAGGATTATGGACACAATCGAACTTGTGGCCAAAAGATCCAGCAAACCCGCAAAAAGATGAAAGAGATATTTATAAAGAAGTGGAAGCTGGCGTGCATTCTGTAAAAACAGATGTGGCATGGGTTGGTGCTGGATACTCTATGGCATTAAATGGAATCAGTGTAGCATATGATGCGATTGCGTCAAAATCAGAATATAAACCAAACATTGTTACGCTAGATGGTTGGGCAGGATCACAACGTTATGCTGGAATTTGGACAGGGGATCAATATGGAGGACAATGGGAATACATTCGCTTCCACATCCCTACATACATTGGAACAGCACTATCGGGACAACCAAACATTGGTAGTGATGTAGATGGTATTTTTGGTGGTAAAAATAAAGTTGTGAATATACGTGATTTCCAGTGGAAAGCTTTTACAACATATATGTTAGATATGGATGGTTGGGGATCAAACCAAAAAACACCATGGGCTTTAGGTGAGGATGGGACATCCATCAATCGTGCCTACTTGAAATTAAAAGCACAATTAATGCCTTATAACAACACGATTTCTTATGAAGCAACGAAAAAGGCAGGCTTACCAATGTTGCGCGCCATGTTTTTAGAAGAAGCAAATGCATACACATTAGGAGATGCTACCCAATATCAATATATGTGGGGAGACAATTTCTTAGTTGCACCAATTTATCAAAACACAGCTGCGGATGCTGAAGGAAATGATATTCGAAATGAGATTTATTTACCGTCAACAAGTGATGTGTGGATTGATTACTTTACAGGTGAACAATACCGTGGAGGACAAGTTTTAAATGATTTTGATTCACCACTTTGGAAATTGCCGGTGTTTGTGAAGAATGGGGCTATTCTTCCAATGTATACAGAAAATAACAATCCAAATGAAATTAGCGAAACAAATAAAGATGGATTGGATCGTTCAAAAAGAATTGTTGAGTTTTATCCTCATGAAGAAACAACTTTTACGCTTTATGAAGATGATGGGGTAAGCTTGGATGGAGCATCTGCAACATCTAAAATTACGTCAAAAGTAGTGGGAGACAAGGCTACTTTATCGATTGCGAAAACAAATGGTAATTTTGCTGGAATGGTCAAAGAACGTTCCCATGAATTCATTGTTAATGTTTCACAAGAACCAAGTGCGCTGAAGGGAAATATTGGTGGAAAAGATGTTGTTTTCACAAAAGTAACAAGCCAAGAAGCGTATGATAATGCCGAAGGAAATGTATATTTCTATAACGAAGCACCGAGTATTTTTGTTAAAAATTTTGCAAGTGAAGGATCTACTTTTGCAAACACAACGGAAACAACAAGACCAAAACTTTATGTAAAATCAAATGAGAAATTTGATATTACAACATACGGTTATAGCGTTACAGTAGAAGGATTTAAAAACACGCAAGATTTAGGAAAAGATGAATTGAATGAAGCGATTCCGGTTCCAACAGGCTTGAAAGAAATTGCGAAAACAGATTCTGAAATAAGCATCGCTTGGGATAAAATGGAAGAAGCTACAACATACGATATCGAAATTGATGGCATTGTATTCAGAAACTTTAGCAATACAAGCTATACACAAATGGGACTAGACTTTTTAAGTGAGCATATGTATCGCGTGCGTAGTGTAAATGCGAGTGGATATTCACTTTGGAGTGATGTATTGACAATTACAACCGATAATGATCCATATCGAAATGTTCCTAAAAATGTGACTACAACTTGGAACTATGGTGACAGTGTTGGTGAGATTGCTGGCGGATTAGACCCTGACACGGCAACGTTATTCCAGTCATCAAATGC
>JBKEBQ010000032.1:0-9614 GCA_047973225.1 Breznakia sp.
AAAGTCATAAGGAAAAGGTTGCTCACAATCGAAATAGCCTATAAGTTTATAGACCTTATTTTTGAATCATGTAAGGTTTCAATAAAAATGTTCGTATCTCCCTATAAAGGTCAACCATGTATTTTCTAGCAGTAGGAATGATATCGACAACCGTGCATAAAAAAGCAAAACAGCCATATTTTAGGAATTACTTTTTAAAGAAGACATTAGAAGGAAAAACCAAGCAACAGTCATTGTTATGTATAACTAGACAACTCATTAGAATTATCTATTCGATGATGAAGTATAAAACAAAATGGATACAGCCTGAGTATAAGCAAAAGTACGAAATGGAAGTAAAAGATATATCTAATTCAAATTAGCATTATGATATAATAGAAAAGAATTAGAATAAATCCAACTTCTACTTATGGGTAGAGGACAACCATTTTTGGACAGGGTTCGGGCAGAGTTAAGGGAGCTAGTGGATCTGATGATATAATCAAAAAAGTAAAAAATGGCGATATTAATCTTGAATTAACTAAGCTTAAAGGTAATTTTGGCGAAATGAATATGGATGACATTTATGTAAATGGAAAAAAAGTCAATCGAATAAGTAAGGATAAAGTTAGTAATCTAGATGATAAAATTAAACAAGGTATTGATGGAGTTTATGAAGATCCTACTGGCGGGCCTCCTAAATTCATTATTGGTGAATCTAAATATGAGAGTTCACAACTTAGTACATTATCAGACGGAACAAAACAGATGAGTTATGATTGGGTTGCAGATCGGCTAGAAGTTGCAGTTGGAAAAGATAAAGCATCAGATATACTATTAGAGTTAGAAATTAATTCTGATTATGCTCAATTTACATTATTCAAAATTAAAGATTCTAGTGGAACGATGGTTGAACAAATATTTGATAAAAATGGCAAAATAAAAAAATGAGGTAAAAAAATGAGAGATGCTTTAGAAAGTGAAAGTTATTATAGTAGTTATCTAGAGTTTTTAAATAAGACAATAGAGAAATTTGAGTAATTATTAGAATCATATAGTGAAAGAAAAGGTGACAGACCACTAAGGAAGTACTATTTAGATAAAATGAATATCCTATATTCTTGTGGTGCTAATATTACAGAAATCAAAAAAGTATATCCCAGATTCTTAGATTGCTTTATTCAGACATGGACAAAGGAAGAAGGCTATGAAATATTGTTAAACACTGTTTCCCTAGCAGTCTTACTAAATATAAGTAAAGAGAATTTTACTAAAGGTTTAGACTTTTTAAAGGAAGAAGATATAAATGACTATGCTATTGATTTTTTAGTTCATTCAATAGATAGTTCATGGAAAGTAAGAGATAACAATATAAAGTATCCTATTAGATATGCAATGCTAAAAGATATCATTAATAGCAAGGGAACAACACAGATTGTAAAGGGTCATTTGGATAGATGGTATAAATTACATGAAGATTCGGCTTGGTATGATAGTCATAAAAGCAAAGAAAATATTTATACAGGGTATTGGAGCTACGAAGCAGGAGCAATAGTGAAAATACTAAACTTGAATGATGAAGAATTAAAACAGCAACAGTATTATCCATATGATTTAGTACATTTTAATGGTTAAATATAAGTAGTAACTGTAGTTAAGAACACTAGAAATGCCATCAATTCACTCTCAGCGTACGAAGAGGGGTGCGGACAAAAACTTGAACCAAGGTATACTGACAAGGAGGAATAAAAATGGCATATACAGAACAAGAAAAAGAAGAAGCCCTTAAATTGTATGATCAAGCAAACGCAATAGCAGCAGTAATTAATAAATTAGGATATCCAAGCAGACAAAATATGTATACTTGAAGAAAAAATAGGAATATAATAAGAAAAAGAAAACAAGGTGATTGTTTAGATTTAGCAGACCATAGGCGACATCCTTCCTTAGAACCAAAATTGAGATAATTAGTCGTTGTTTTGAGAATGGAGAATCTATAAAATCAGTATCAGAAGACACAGGATATAGTAGATCAAGTATTTATACGTGGAGAAGTCTATATTTTAAAGGAGGATCCAGTTCACTAATAAGTAACAAAAAAAGGCACACCTAAATAACTTTCGCTCGACCCAAGCTATTTAGATGTGCCATCTTTTTTACTATCCTTATGTTGTGTTAACTACTTTTATTGTCCCATACTTTATGAAACTAATGTTGCTTAATTTTTTTAATTCATTATCCTTTGCTCACAATACTACTTTGCATATTCCATAATTCCCTTAGATCCACATATATATTTTCAGTACCTCTTATAGCATTGGATACTTTTCTGTTTGCTGTGTACACTTTTTATACTCACACTTCGGATCAAAATATCAATAACAAAAAAGAAAACTCATTTTCTTAGACAACAGACGTGAGAAACACACCTCTCAATCGGCACAATTTTCCTTACTACTGTTAGTACTATAGTTCTTATTTTTTCTTTGTAGAGGACTCTGATATTCCTCTACATAAATATGCGGATTTTTCAACAATGCCCGTTGTTTTATCTCTTTAAATATATTCTTGAACGTTTGTTTACGAAATTCAAACCCATCAATAAGCACCGTATAAACTGCTACATTTCCATTGTTCTGTAAATTCCCTTTAATAGATTCACTCATTGCATTCTTATCATCCACATTTACATGTGATAAAACACCAATTTGTAGGCTTGTATTATTGACTGCTATTTCAATTCTTCCGACATCCAACCAGTCAACTTTACGCCCTTCTTTACATTTCGTATAATCGATAATCCCATCATCTTGAATACAGTACAAGGGAAATCGATGGGTTATTTTTTTCAATTTCGTATAAAGATATGCAAGTAAAAACGCCATGATAACAAGGATAAAAATAAAAACAATAATGTTCAAATTCTCTACTATAAGCACTGCACCTAATGCTATAACAAAGAAAATATTCACAATTATTTCAAAAATTGTTTTGATTTTATCAACGTATATATAATAGTCTTTTTGCATTGTTTCTCCTTACCTTAAATATTCTTTCACTTCCCATAAATTTTGGAATTCTTTACTTGGTTGCTCATATTCTAACTTTATTTTCTTTTGTATTTTATACTTTCCATGATATGTAGGCAAGCCTTTTAAGTGATCGCGAATCAAAAATACTGCAATATTAGCACTTTTCGCAGACTTCACGCCAACGATAGAATCCTCTAGAACAAGCGCCCGACCTACATCTACTTTTGCAATTTCACAGGCTTTCAGAAAAATTTCTGGATCTGGCTTTCCTTTGCTTACCATCTCGCCACTCAAAATATAGTCAAACGTATTTTCCAAGTTTTCCATTCGCAAGTATCTCTTAATATTTTCTGATGTATTCGAAGATGCTAAAGCTATTTTTATACTTCTTTCTTTTAAAAATTGTAACAGTATTTCTAACCCAGGCTTTTTACCAATGGACGTTGCTTTTTCAATCATTTCTATTCGTTTTTTCACCATTGTTTTCCGCCACTGAACAACGTCTTTTTCATCTCCATATAACTGACGCATGCCCTCAATGATTTCGCTATCTCTACGACCTGTTAGGTGATAGTATATGTCTTGAACCATTTCAAAATTATATTTTTTAGCCGATTCTACATAAGACAGATATGCAAACTTTCCTGTATCCAGCATCAATCCATCCATGTCAAAAATGACGAGCTCAAGATTTTTCATATCTACGCTACACGGCATATAATTTCACCATCTTCCACCAGGTTTTCTACATCCTCCACGCACTTATTACCCATTCCCTCTAAACACTCATCACTATATGCAGAGGTATGCGGAGTAATGAGAACATTGTCATATGCAAAATATGGATGTTTGTTGTTGGCAGGTTCCTGAATCATAACATCACTCGCAAATCCTTTCACAATCTTTTCATCAAGCGCTTGGCACATTGCTGTTTCATCAACCAAGGCACCACGTGCCGTGTTGCAAATGTAGACTCCTCGCTTCATCTTCTGAAACGCTTCTTTTGATAATATGTTTTTTGATGTTTCATTCAAAGAAGCATGCAAACTAATGATGTCACTTGCAGCAAGCAAGTCATCTAAACTCGTTAGCTTCATATCATGTTTTTTCATCCATTTTTTATCTATAGCAGGATCACAGATCAAAACATGACAATGAAATCCATATTTCATGATTTCAGCAGTTCGTGTACCAATGTTTCCGCAACCTATAATTCCCACTGTTTTACCACTCAAATTATTTCCTAAAAACTGTGCACGATCGCTCCAACGGTTCTCTTGTGCTGCCTTTTTTGCCTCTGGTAATTGACGCATAATCGCAAATAAATTGGCAATTGCATTCTCCGCAACAGCATCACGCTCAACCAATGGCGAAACAATTGAGACCTTTGTATTCGTTTTTTTTGCAGCTTCAAGATCAATGTTATTGTAACCTATACCATGTCTTGATATTAGCAATACATCTTGTTTATATGCAAAAAACTCTTGATCAAAAAAAGGTGTAACACTAGCAATTATAATATTGTAGTCTTGAACTCGCTTCGCCAATGCTTTACCACGCATATCGCCATCAACGCTTAAAAATGTTACTGGTCCTATATTTTCTAATCTACGTAAATGAGAAGGATAATGTTTAGCAAAACTACTAGAATTTATAACTACAATTCGATAATTCTGTTGTTCCATAAAGACTCCTTTTTACAATTTTTTAATCGCTTCATCTAGTGATACTTTTGCTGTATCTGGGACAATTTGAAAGTATACTTGAACCCCTTTAGCTTCGACTTCCTTCAATAAATCTGCGTCCTCACGACTAAGCCCTACCGTTGATATCACAAATGTTGAATTTGATTTTTTCGCAATTCCACCAATATTTAGTGTGTCCGCCTTTAATCCAGCATCGATTACTTTTTTAGCAGATATAATATTTTTAAAAAGTAAAATTGCCACATCGTCACCAAATTGCGTTTCTTTAAATTCATCAATTACTTCTTGAACACTAAACACTTTGATTTTTAAATTTGCTGATGAGTTTGTAGCGATATAAATATCCTTCATAAAATCATCAGCTGCAGTTTCATCATCGATGACATAAAGTGCATTGGTTCCCATTCCTTTGGACCATTTTGTCATAACCTGACCATGAATCAAACGATCATCTACTCTTAATAAATTAATTTTACCCATATCCTTCTCCTTTTTTACGTTTTTTTCTTCATAAAGTCCATATCCAATACACGAACTCCTGCAATTGCTGTCTGTGTAACCTTATCTAATAGCATTTCTAAGTTTTCTTCTGTTTTATAAGCTTGTAACATTTCGATTAACATTGGTAAACTCAGTCCTGTTAAAATATGAGAAACACCTTTGGATAATAAATATAACCCTACATTTGAAGGACTTCCTCCAAATAGATCGCACAAAATGATTGTTTTTAATCCGCGTGCGTGATTTGCATTCACAACATTGATTGCTTGTTTTCTCAAATCTTCTACTGATTCCCCAGGACGTAGTGCCAATGCGCTTACATCTTCTTGAGAACCCATAATCATTTCTGCACTTTTCACAATTTCGATACCAAACTCTCCATGTGTAATAATTAATAATGCCCTATTCATATATTCACCAACCCTAAAGAATTCCTGTAAGAGCCAATATAACTAAAGTTACGGTTAAATAAATCATTCCTCTTGTTATTTTTAGACCCTTTTTATCAAAGTACATATATAACGCCATTACTGTAACTAGAGGGAGTAACCCAGGTAAAATTTTATCCAAAATTTCTTGTACAATAAACTCTTTTTGATTAATCGCAAATGTTAAAGAACTTGATACCTTAACGTATTGTCCTGCCAAAATCCCCATCATGAATAATCCGAGAACACCCAAAGCATCAATAATTGATTTCATCCTTGTTCCTGTCATAATTTCTTTAGCAGCACTTCTTCCTAAATTATAACCCATTTTCGTAAATAAGAACCCATAAATAAAGGTAACTGTTGAAAACAAGACAAACGGTCCGACTGCCCCAAGCCCACTACCAGATTGTGCCCATGGTAAGAAAATCGCAATAAATATGTACTGTACAGTTCCCGAATCAATCGCATCACCAATTCCAGCAAGTGGACCCATAAGTCCTACTTTTGTGTTATTGATCATGGAAACATCCACTGCTTCTTCTACTCTTCCCTCATGTAGTGCTTTCGCACGTTCCTCTTCCAAGGATGATGCAATTCCTGTAAGGGTTCCCCCTCCCCAAACAGCTTGTGTATTAAAGAACATCAAATGCCTTTGATATGCTTCTGCACGCACAACATCATCTTTATAAAGTTTCTTTAAAATCGGCATCATCCCAAACAAGAATGATGGTGCAAGCATACGATCGTATGTGTGTGGAACCTCATTTGCCCACCACCAACGAAACCATGCTTTTAATAGATCTTTATTGGTAATTTTTGATGGTGCATTTTCAGCCTTGGTCATAACAGATACATCGGCTGTAATCATTCCATCTTCATCCATATACTGTTTTATATTTGTTGTATTCATATCGTTCTCCTTTTCCTTCTTGCTTACACATCTTCACGTTTACTTGTAAATAGTAAATATAATCCTGCAAAAATGACACCGAATGCCGCATAAGTTACTGTATTAATTCCTAGTGATACAAAAGATACACTCATGAAATATGCTAGGAAAAAGAAAACAAGTAAACTCTTCTTACCTATAACATGGATAATAACTGCAATCCCTAATGCTGCCAGTCCACCTCCAACGACTTGTAAGACATGAATCAAAGGTCCACCTTCTAAGCTTTTTACCGCATCTGCAATCTGCGGTGCTCCATAATACAAGGCAATAAATGTTAAAGGTATAAAAAGACAAAATGAAATTAATGTTGGAATTACCATAATGGCAATCGTCAGTCCTTTATCGTTTGCCTGTGCTGCTGCTTTATCCATCCACTTTGTAAAAAAAGTATTTAAGAAAAAACGGAATTGATACAAATAACTTCCCAACAATCCTACAGGAACTGCCACTGCTACCGCTTCTTCTGGTCCTAAATTACCAAGCAGTGCTACCGGCACAGCAATCGCAGCAGCGATGGCTGGTTCTGCGGGCAATGTTCCTCCAGGTGCTACCACTCCCATATAAATCAATTGAATTGCTGCGGTAACAATCATTGCATTTGCAACATCGCCCATAACAACCCCCACAACAAATCCTGTCATTAACGGACTAAATCTCAACGTTAATGTCGCATAACCTAATACTCTAGACTCAACAAGTGCAACCCATATAGAAATAAGCAGCGCCTGTGTTACTGTTAATTCACTCATTTTATTCTCCTTTATGATTTTTTTCAACGAAACTATGTCCACCAAACCCATTACGTAAAGCCGCAACCACTTTTGCCGAGAAACTATCTTCTTCTTGTGAACGATTTCTCATCATCAATGACAAAGCAATAACAGGAACCGCAACCTCCATTTCCAAAGCAGTTTCAACCGTCCACTTCGCCTCTCCAGAAGCTGCGACAATTCCTTTATAATTGGACAACTTTGGGCTTTGCACAAATTGTGATTGGGCCAACTCCATAAGCCAACCACGAATAACGGATCCATGATTCCAAATACTTGCAACTCTTTCTAAATCAAAATCAAAATTACTTTCTTCAACCAATTGAAATCCCTCGCCAATTGCCTGCATCATTCCATACTCAACACCATTATGCACCATTTTCAAAAAATGACCACTTCCGCTTTTTCCAGCATACAAATATCCATTTTCTAGTGCAACATCGCAAAATACACTTTCTAAATACGCATATCCTTCCTCGCTGCCTCCAATCATCAAACATGCACCATTCCTTGCTCCTGAAATCCCTCCTGATGTTCCAACATCTAAATAATGAATTCCTTTTTTTGAAGCAATTTCACAACGCCTTATAGAATCCTTATAGTTAGAATTCCCTGCTTCAATTAAAATATCATTTTTAGAGAGCTTTTCAATTAATATTTCAATCGTACTTTCCGTAGCATGTCCGGAAGGTACCATCACCCATAATACTTTTCGTGTGGGCAGTTTAGCAAGCAACTTATCCACGTCATCAACCGTATTGATACCCAGTTTTTTTGCTTCTTCACGCACTTCTTTCAAAACATCAAAACCAATAATTTCATGATGATGATCTTGGAAATTCAACCCGAGATTTAAGCCCATTTTCCCTAGGCCAATCAAACCTATTTTCATTCATATACCTCCGTTTTAATTACAAACTTATTCTATCAACAAAATATTTTTTTGTAAACTATAAAATAATAAAAAAATATTTTTGTATTTGCGTCTTGGATTTTTTTGTTGTGGACGTTCTCAATAAAACCTTTCCAATGTCCATATTTTATCGGTATATCCGTATGAATAGTGACGATTTTATTCTGCATAATGCTCAATATGGATGAAAATGAAAGAATTTTACATTTTTTGATTGACAAAAATTGTAAAATAAATACGAATTTTTTTGTGTTATTGCAAACTACTATCCATCGTGATACGCTATACTCAGGAAACAGAGGTATATTATGCAACATCAACCAATACGACTCCAAATCAAGGCAATCTATCGTGATTTAAGTAAAACAGAAAAATTAATTGCTGAGTATGTTCTTGAAAATCCCACAAGAACTGCTCGTAAAACAATTAATGAAATTTCCAATGACCTAAATATTGCTGATTCCACATTTTTTCAATTCACAAAAACTTTAGGATATTCAGGATTTAAAGATTTTAAACTCGCTTTATTAACGGAAGAATACGACCCTTCGATATCAATTCATGAACATATCGAACAAAATGATGATGAAATTACAATGGCGAACAAAGTCTTTGATTCAACAAATCAATCCATCTTGGATACAAAACAATTATTAGATACCGATTCATTAAAAAAAGCTGCAACGATTCTATCAGCTTCACAAATCGTAACTTTTTTCGGTATTGGAGGTTCTGCTCTGGTCGCAGGGGATGCTTTTCATAAATTTCTTCGATCACCTTTGAAAGTCCAACATTCCTTTGACTATCACATCCAATTGATGATCGCTTCCCTTTTAACAAAGCAAGACAGCGCTATCATTATTTCTCACACAGGTCTTACAAAAGAAGCTATAGAAATTGCGAAAGTCGTAAAAGAGCGCGGTGCTAAACTGATTCTTATTACAAGTTATACAAAAACTTCTCTTGCTAAAATGGCAGATGTCTTATTTATTTCGGCTGCTGAAGAAACAGAATATCGATCAGAAGCGCTAACTTCTAGAATTTCTCAAATGACGATTATTGATGCTTTGCTTGTCATTGTTATGTTCCGCAATCAAAAAGAGGCAAACACATCTTTAGAAAAAGTCAGAAAAGTAATACGACCTGCAAAAAATTTATAGATTGTGGGTAGCTAGAAAGGGCATGGCTATACCCGCACAATAAAGAATACTAATATAATACTGATAAAAATGATGACAATTAGAATTGTCGTCGTTTTTATTTTCTTACCCAAGAAGTAATATAGAATACCAAAGATTGCGAGTGGTAGTAAACAAGGCATTACTTCATC
>JBKEBQ010000009.1:0-3645 GCA_047973225.1 Breznakia sp.
CTTTTGAATAAATATCATAAACTTGGGGAATTGCAGCAATACTCGTTTGACTTCAATATCAATGTTCAGTTAAGATTTGTTTCTTCTATTAATTTAGCGAAGTCAGTAGGAGTTCCGGAGAAAAGCATTCTCAAAAATGAAGATGAAATTGATGAATACTTTCTATGTTGATATATTTCCACAAACAAGAGCCAATATTGGATATGTTCCCATCTACGAGCGTGGATATGTTCCCGATAACAACAGAGGTTGAAACGGCAGTTTTGATAGCTATACCCTCATCTCAAAACATGTGGAGAGTGTAGTGTTGATACAAAGAAAAACTGTGTAGAAATCCCTAATTTTAGAA
This sequence comes from Breznakia sp., assembly GCA_047973225.1. Lineage (GTDB taxonomy): Bacteria > Bacillota_I > Bacilli_A > Erysipelotrichales > Erysipelotrichaceae > JBKEBQ01. Next base: position 350 of record JBKEBQ010000009.1, read on the forward strand.
ACTTTTTCAAGCATATGGTGTTCACTGGCGACGGTGAAAAACACAGAAATAAGGTCATAAAAGATTACATCAATGTTTCTGTGTTATATCGGGGGCAGATGGTTTTTTGTATTATTATCATAAGTTAAATTATTCTATGGTTTGCACATTTGTTTGTATGCTGTTGTTTAGATATAATGAATAAACAAGGGGGATTGCCTTATGAGAATAAAGAGTAAGCGGGTTTTTATGCCTGAAATCCCATTGTACATAGCCGTTTTTGTTCACTTAGGAACAAAGGCGGCTAAATTCATTGAAAGGAGGAGAACCACAGATGTCCAATTCCAACAAGTTGGAAGTTACAAAAGTCATAGCGATATGTAATCAGAAAGGCGGTGTAACCAAAACCACCTCAACGGCGAATCTAGGTGTAGGGCTTGCTATGCAAGGAAAGAAAGTGCTTTTAGTGGACGCAGATCTACAAGAGGATTTAACCACAGCATTAGGGTGACAAGATAATGAAAATTTATCAGTTACGCTATCAACCATAATGGAAAAGATTATTCGTGATGAAGAAATTAATCCTACCGACGTATTTTACACCATGATGAAGGCATTGATTTAATACCAGCCAATATTGAGTTATCTGGTATGGAAATGACCTTGGTAAATGCCATGAGCCGAGAGTTTACCTTGCGTGAGTATCTAAGCCAAGTCAAGCACCAGTATGATTATGTAATCATTGACTGTATGCCGAGTTTAGGAATGATTACAATTAACGCATTGGCGGAGGCTGATTCGGTGATAGTACCTGTACAGGCACAGTATTTACCCGCCAAAGGTATGACACAGCTTATGAAACTGTTATTTGGAATTTTGAAAGCCGATACAGGAACTATTTCTCTGCTTGGAGAGAAAATTGACCCCACTGGTAGGAATGCTGTTTTTAAAAAAGTGGGAAATATTATTGAAACCCCAGTTTTTTATAAAAATCTCACTGCAAGAGAAAATCTTGAAATCCATTGTGAATATCTTGGATCTTCTAATTTGAAACAGGATATTGGAGATATTTTGCTCTTGGTCGGTTTAAGTGATACTGGTAAAAAAAAGGTGGGCGAATTTTCGTTAGGCATGAAGCAGCGATCTGGCATTGGGGCGTGCGCTGATTAGTAAGCCGGATTTGCTTATATTAGATGAGCCAATCAATGGTCTTGATCCTATGGGAATCAGTGACACACGGGATTTGCTTTTAACAGTAAATAGAGAATATGGAACGGCTATGCTGATTTCCAGTCACATCATCAGTGAAATAGACATATTGACAAAAAAAATGTTTTGTTGTACTATGAAATAATGAATGGTATAAAATGAGGCAGGATTCTGAGTAGCTAAAATTTCTTGAAAATTAGTTTTGGAGTTAAATTAGGGGCATGGTATTTCACAAATACAAATATCTTTGAAGAAAAAGAAAGGCAGAAAAATAAAATTATGAAAGCAAAAGGTCTAATAAAAAGTATTATATTGGGAATTTTAGGTCTAATAAAAAGTATTATATTGGGAATTTTAGTTAGTACAGCAATATTTACAATACTGATAACAATTAAGATGAGTAGCATTGATTACACCATTGCAAATTCACAGCATTCATTTGCGATTTTAGGGCAAAAGTATTTACAAGTGACAGTTGAGAACCATGAAGTTACACAGCAAGTGTTATCAGAACCAATGGCTATAGTGAGTATGGTAGCATCAGGGGTAATTTATGCTTTTTATATTTTTGTAATAATGAGGAAAAAAAGCGCATTGAAGGAAGAAAAAACTTTTAAGTTGGAAAATGAAGGTAGCGAGTGATCTGTATGCAGACACTCGATTAGGAGCGTGAAATATATAATTAACAAAGGGACATGAAATAATGCGGCGGTCTATAATTCGGATAAATATAATAATGCAAATATGAACAATCAAATTGTATTTAATAAAATGATGAGTGGTATTTTGGAATTGCCATCATTGGCATATTTAATGAATTATCAGACTATGCGGCTTAATGATGTACGTTCTATACTAGAGTATAACTATGGAAATATTTCATTGACTATTGCTGAGAATTTGCAAATGGAAGAAGTGGTGGATGAATATTCAATATAACTTCCAAAAACAAAAATGAAATTATGGGGCAATATGACGCTATATCAAGCTTTGAAGAAAAGAAAAACCACACGTGAATTTACGGGAAAAGAAGTACAATTGCAACTTTAGCTGAATTATTGCAATTTGGCGTGGGTGTAAAGGAAGAGATTGAAAATGTCAATGGGTTTGAAGTACCATTACGTTATTATGGATCTGGCGGTGGTTTATATTCAATTCGTCCATATGTTTTTATAAATAATGCAGAAAATGTTGAACCGGGTATTTATAAGTATCAACCATTTAGCCATACGATTAGACGGATAGAACATGAGGATGTAAAAATGCAGGAGGCTTTTTCTTCACAAATGTCTAAGATTTTTCCGATAGTTTCGTAAATCATCTTCATTAACATTTTTAATTATCTTATCCAATGTGGATAAAATTTTCTTTTTATCTTGTGGTATGGTGCCCTGAATATAAATTGCATTAGAAGCACCACCTGCGGCAAAGAAAACAGGGATATTTAAATTTTCTACCAAAGTACGTAATTCTTTGTATTTTTCTATTTCTGTTTCTTCTGTCCAGTTTTCATTTTGAATTTCTTGAAAAAGTTCTGAATTTGGATAAATTGTCATCATATTTGCACCAATAATTTTAGGATTAGTTTGATTGCATATGTTCGCAGTTGCTTTTGCTCCTTTCTCGCCATTACTTGCACCAGAAATTCCTGTAAGATAAAAAAAGTTATAGCTAATCCCCGCTTTATCTAATCGATTACATTGAAGTGTAATGTCAGTAGAATGATATCCTTTATTCATAAATTCAAGAGCATCGTCATCTCCTGTTTCAATGCCAATTGTAAGTCCATCATATCCAATTTTGCTCAACTGTAACAGTTCTTCATCACTTTTATTATCAATATCTGTTATTCTTGAAAAACAGCCAATTGATCTATTGCTAGGTAAATATTTTTGTATTAAGTTTGCGATTTCTATCAAACGTGATGCTTTTAACACAAATGGATTTGCTCCTGTTAAAAATGTACGAGATACTTTTGGTGATAAAAATTTAAAAGATCCTTTTGTTTCTTTTAAGTCTGATTCAATATCTTCTAAAGGGGACATTTTAAATTTAAATGGAATGTCATCGTACAATGTACAAAATTTGCATTTATGGTGTGTACATCC
>JBKEBQ010000056.1:0-1735 GCA_047973225.1 Breznakia sp.
ACTTAGAAAGGGATATACTTAGTTCTGCCGCTACTATTCATGGAATAAACACAGGAATCGAACGAGGTTATCACAAAGCCTTGTTTGTATCCTCTATTTACAACAAAGTTGAAACATACGCTAAACACGGCGATACTGATATGGTTCAAAGAGCCATTGAAGCTATCCGCAATTTCAATGAAACCATGAGTATTGTCATAACAGAGCGACACAAATTCTTCAAACTTCTGGGAGTTGCAGAAGCTAACAAGGAAAAACAAACCAATAACGCCACAAAAGAAAATACTGAAGTTTCTTTCAAAGGCGGTAAAGTTGTAAATAACTTCCAAGAAAACAGGATACAACTCGTTTTTGACGAAAAACCCTCGCCGAATATTATATCACAGTTGAAAAAGGCTGCGTTCAAATGGTCCCCCCGCTTTGGGGCTTGGCAACGACAGCTAACCAGGAACGCTATATTTGCAACTAAACACTTCCTAAAAAGTAATAATTTATTCAATAATTAATCATGAGTGAAAACAATAAATTACAGATTGAGATACCTGGTATAGATACAGAGGTATTGAAAAAACAGGCTTTAGAATCAGCAACAAAAGGAGCTTTAGCCGAGATTAAGGATTTCTATGAGGGATATAATTCACCCTATAGAAAAGGTATAAAAAAATCATTGGATAGCCAAAGCATAGGCAACGGTTCATTCGGGCTTCCTAATGTGATAGGTTTAATAAAAAAGCATTAAGCTCTGAAATAGACCGCATCGTGAATAACGCAGTTGCCAACACTTATTTACCTATGGTTACAGATGTTTTAACTGGCATAGAAAAGGAATTGAAATTGTCAGAAATCATTAATATTATAAAGGGGCGCATATATTCAGATGATGAGTTTTATGCAAATGTATGCAAGAATGATAGCTATGATTGGTATGAGTTTGATATAAAAATCGGAAAATCCCATTATCAAATAACCCTTCATGAGAACCATAATGAAAAAGGCAAATTCCATCTCCTTTCAATGCCTTATAAAAAAGATTCTTCTACAAGATATATGCGGTTTCATGTTGAAAACAAAAAGTATGTTGAAATGCCATTTGAATCGAATATAGCAAATGATGAAGTTGCAATTATTTGCGCCAAACTCCTGATAGCTGATACTGCTATAACTATTGATTTTGATGGTGAATATTATCCAGATGACGAGGATTACGATTAATTCAATACTTATGGAAAAGAAAGAGTATACAGTAAAAACGAAGTTCATTTTTGAGGGCGAGTTCTACATAAAAGCCGACAGTAAAGAACAAGCCCGTGAGTTCGTTGAAAAACATTGCGGGCTGGTTATCCGCGGAGATATTCACTCAACCCTCCCGGATGATGATGTTAATTGGAATTTTGATGTTCACCCTAAAAAGATTGTAAAATGAAAGAATTTAAAGGAACAAAAGGTAAATGGCAGATGATAACTTCTGCTTTAGAATGCGACCATAATAGCGAGGTTGCAACAATATGGGGAGATAGTGGATATGGAGCGACACTTATTGCCCATATCGATAAAGGAGCTGGAGACAAAAAGGCTCTTGCAAATGCCCGAATTATAGCTTTCGCTCCCGAATTACTTAGAGTGTTACAGAGCCTACAGCTTTCAATGATGGCACACCCGGACTATGTTAGCGGAGAGAATCAAGAATTTATTGACTACGTAGATATAGCGGAAGAGGTTATAAATAAAGCATTAG
>JBKEBQ010000024.1:0-5952 GCA_047973225.1 Breznakia sp.
GTTCCCATTTCGAACACAGAAGTTAAGCACTTTTACGGCGACAATAGCTAGGCTTGCCCTAGTTAAGATAGCAAATTGCCAGTTCTATTTCGGGATTCCTTTGGGAATCTCTTTTTTTATGGATTGGGTGATGGTATAATAATACATAGATGAGAAAAGGAATAAGTATGAAAAACAAGGTATTACTAGGACTTTCAGGTGGAGTAGATAGCGCTATTGCTGCTTATAAATTAAAAGAACAAGGCTATGATGTTACTTGTGCTTTTATGCGCAATTGGGATGCGTTAGCAAATAATGATATTCAAGGAAATTCAACTATTATGGATAAAATTTGTCCACAAGAGGCCGATTATGAGGATGCAAAACAAGTTGCAGAAAAATTAGATTTGCCACTTTTGCGGATAGATTTTGTGAAAGAATATTGGGATTATGTATTTTCATCATTTTTATCAGAGTATGAGAAAGGAAGGACACCAAATCCTGACATATTGTGTAATAAATATATTAAATTTGATCAGTTTCTTCAGTATGCAAAAAAACATAATTATGACTATGTTGCCACCGGTCACTATGCACAGGTGGATCATCAGGGCGATGAAAGTATTCTTTTACGAGGTGCAGATGAAAACAAAGATCAAACGTATTTTTTATGTCAAATATCACAAGATGCACTCGCACATACACTCTTTCCGATCGGAAATATGACAAAACAAGAAGTTCGAATAATCGCAAAACAGTTGGATTTGAATATTGCAGAAAAAAAAGATTCTACGGGGATTTGTTTTATTGGGGAGCGAAACTTTAAAGCATTTTTACAAAACTACCTTCCTGCGAAATCAGGAAATATCATAGATGTAGATACAAAAACGATTTTGGGACAACATACTGGTGTTTTGTATTATACAATAGGACAGCGGAAAGGTTTAGGTATAGGGGGTAAAGGCGGTCCTTGGTTTGTTGTTGGGAAAAATATTGAAAAAAAAGAATTATATGTAGCATCAGGAGAAAATCACCCTTTATTATTTTCGACATCTTGCTTATTGACGAATGTCAATTGGTTTACAAAGAAAAAAATACCTCGTCATTTTAAATGTAGCGCAAAGTTCCGTTATCGTCAAAAAGATCATGATGTAGAGGTCGAAATATTTGATAATGACATTGTTAAAGTCAAGTATCCTCAGGGTATTTCTTCTGTCACTGTTGGACAAGAAACCGTTTTTTATGATTGTGATATGTGCCTTGGTGGTGGCGTTATTGATAGTGTTTATAAAGACGAACAGGATTTAAATTTATTGGTGAGAGGAAATTATGAAAACTAAATTAAGTTTATATGTTTTATCCAAAAAAAAAGAAAAACAGGTACTTTTCATTTATTTTGTGGGATTTACATTCATTTTTCCACTACTCATTTCGTTGCTTTTGTATTCTCTACATTTTAATGTTGCTAATGATTTAGTTGTAAATGTTTGTGTCTACGCTGCGACCTTGATATTCTTATTATTGGTTGCTTTTCCGTTATTAAAGGAAGAATCTAATTTTAATATTTCTTTGTTTTTAAAAAAAGCTCTTGTTGGCTTGTGTGTCCTTTTAGGAGCCAATATTATTTATCAACTGGTTGTTTCGCAATTGTTTGATCTTAATACCAGTGCAAATCAAGCGAGTTTGCGTGAAATATCAAAACAAGGTATCTTTTTATTTGCTTTAATGACGCTCATTTTAGCGCCGATTGTTGAAGAAGTTACCTTTCGAGGGGTTCTGTTTAAAATTGTACGAAGAAGATTCGGCTTTTTTACAGCTGCATTTTTGTCCTCATTTATATTTGGTTTCATGCACGTAAGTGGTTCTCTTTTTTTAGGACAGTGGAAAGATTTCGTTTATTTATTTTTATATGGTATTATTGCTTTTATATTTGCAAAAGTATATGAAGATACGGGGAGTATTTTTTGTCCCATTGTATTGCATGCAACATATAATGCATTTGGATTAGCTACAATTTTGTTGCAGTAAGGAGCATCATGGAAGAATACATTGAAGGACATTTCCAATATATCATTTATCGTAACGATTCAAATTATACCGTTGCAGTTTTTTTGTTGGATGCAAAACAAGCAGAAAAAATAACGGTTACGGGGTACTTGGGTGAACTTGAAGAAGATATGCTGTATCGTTTATATGGACGCTATACAGAACATCCTCGCTATGGATTGCAATATGCAATTGATCATTACGAAAGTGTATTGCCATCAGATAGAGCAACCCTAGTTAAGTATTTTTCTAGTGCTTTATTCCCAGGTGTAGGGAAACGCACCGCAGAGAAAATAGCAGATCAATTAGGGGGTGAGGGGTTGCAAAGGTTACAAGAAGATATGGATCTTCTTACAACCTTGGCTGGTGTGAATGATAAGCAAATAGAGAGTTTACGTAGAGGACTCAACAATGAGTTGGACGACTCGATTGTTTTTTTGACACGGCATGGAATACATGCACGCCATATACTGAAAATTGAAGCAATATATGCAGATAAAGCAATAGCAATTATTAAAGACAATCCCTATCAATTAATTGTTGATGTTGATGGGATTGGTTTTAAAACTGCCGATAAGCTAGCCATGCATTTAGGATTTACACAAGAAGATCCTAAAAGGGTGAAAGCGGCAATTACGGCTTGTGTTTTGGATATGTGTATGAAAAGTGGAAACAGTTTTGAAAAAAAAGATCAAGTATGCGCACAAGTGCGTAAGCAACTGTCTTTTTTGAAAAAAGAAGTATTGGAAGTATATCTGGAAGAATTATGTAAAGAAAAATTGTTGATCATGGAGAAAGATGATGTATATCATCATACACAATACGAAGCAGAATTGGGTATTTCTACTTTTCTATATCATTTTCCATATTCTTTGAAAAATATAGAAACAACGATCGACTTGGATAATGAAATCCATTTACTCGAAACTATTTTTCACATTCAATACGATAAAAAGCAAAAAGCGGCAATCAAGATATTTTTTGAAGAGTCTTTTTCTATTTTGAGTGGTGGTCCAGGAACTGGGAAGACAACCATTGTTCGCGCCATTATAGAGCTTTATAAAAAGCTTTATGCAAACGACGAAATCGCTTTGTGTGCACCGACAGGCCGCGCAGCTAAGCGATTGAGTGAATTGAGTGGTGTGAGCGCTACAACGGTTCATTCGCTTTTAAAATGGGATTTAGAAACAAATCGTTTTGGTGTCGATGCAACAAATCCAATCGCAGCCGATTTATTGATTGTTGACGAATGTTCGATGATGGATGCTTGGCTATTTTACAAACTTTTAATTGCAAGTAAACAAATATCTAAAATTTTAATTATTGGCGATGTTGATCAATTACCTTCGGTAGGACCAGGGTTTGTGTTAAAAGATTTGGTACAGTCTAAAGTATTCAAGTTAACGATGTTGGATAAAGTATATAGACAAGCCCAAGGAAGCGATGTGATTCGTCTTGCGCATGATATTCGTCAGGGAAGTTTGCAGACGTTTCAACAAGCCAATGATATAAAATTTTTCTCTTGCGAAAATTATCAAATAAATGAACAAATTATAAAAATTGTTGACAGTGCATTTATGAAAGGATATGACGAATTTGATATTCAAATCCTAGCGCCAATGTATCGAGGTGTGGCAGGAATTGATGCGATTAATCGTCATCTTCAATCGATTTGTAATCCTGCGCAGGATGATAAAAATGAGGTGCATGTGGGGCATAAAATATTTCGGGAAAATGACAAAGTGCTGCAATTGAAAAATCAACCAGATGACGGGGTGTATAACGGTGATATTGGCAAAATCATAGAAATTAGACGAGGCCAGATTGGCACTAGTGAAAAGGAAATCATCGTTGATTTCGATAATATCATTGTTGCGTATACAACAGAGTCTTTTATGAACATTACGCATGCTTATTGTATTTCTATTCATAAAGCTCAGGGGAGTGAGTATCCTATTATCATCATGCCAGTGGTTAAAGATTATTATTATATGTTACAAAGACGTTTGTTATATACAGGAATTACAAGGGCAAAAAAATCACTTATTTTGTTGGGAGATAAAGAAATATTCTATAAAGGGATTCAAAAAGCAGATACGCAACCTCGATTTACGAAATTGGCTATGCGTTTGTGTACAATGAAAGAAGATCCTTTCTATTGAATATGGATATTGAATATGATAAAATGTTCATGTAAAATAATGATTAAGACGAGTATATGTCATCACTATAAAAGAGAGACAATGGTTGGTGCAAATTGTTGTAGAGGTTGGTATAGAAGCTACTTATGAGTTTTACCGTTTGTTGCGATATAGACAAATTGAGGTGTATAAGCGAATGAAGATCGTTTATGAATCAGGATGGTACCGCGTTAATAACGTTCCTGTTTTTATAGGAGCGTTTTTATATTGTCCAAGGAGACCAACTATGAAAAGTCAAGAGGGAAAATGAAATAAAACGAATAAGAAAAAAAGCGCACTAAAAAGAGTGTCACAAATCGAATTAAAAAAAGAAAGAATTAAAGTAAAAGTTCTGAAGAAAAAGACTGTTGAGTGCTAAGTAATTGAAAGATTACTCGTACTAGTTTATTGCTAGCATGTCTAAGAGCACAATAATGAGATTTACCTTCATCACGTTTCTTACGATAATACGTTTGAAAAATGGATTGGTGAAGACAAACATTATGAAAAGCAAGAATTAAGGCATAGCGAAGCATAGAACTTCCTCGCTTAGACATTCTAGTGGAGTCTGCTTGAAAGTATCCTGATTGACGAACACGAGGATCTAAACCCGCAAAAGCTAAAACTTTACGAGGTGAAGAAAAAAGGGTAATATCTTTAATAGAAGAGAGAATCAGAGCAGCATGTACATGCCTCATTCCAGGGATAGACATAACAGGTGAATGAAGAGCATCAACCGTGTCACAAATGTCTGCTTTAATTTCAATCTTCTGAGAAACGAGAAGTTCGATTTGTGCAATCGCAATACGAATCTTACGACCAAGAGATTCTCGTTGAATACCGACAGTGTTTTGACATAATTCTTTAAGTCTAAGAGCCTTATCTTTGGAATACTTACCATGTGAGTTATTTGAAAGAATATTCGTAAGCTTGTCAATTCTAACTTTCTTTATATCAGTAGGTAAAGGAAACTCTTTCAACAGTGTATAGATAGCTTTCCTATGAACGCTAGATTTAAACTCCTTAGCGTGTTCGGGAAAGGTTTTATCCAAATGAAAAATAAGTTGGATTTTAGTAGTCGCAATTTTATCGGTGATATCACGATACTCTTGGCAGAGGTCGCGAAGTTCAACTAAGGTAACATCAAGGGAAATTTGCGTACCAAGGTGCAAGGAAAGAGCCGTGCAGACAAGAAGTGAATCAATCTTATCATTCTTCGCATCACGCATGTTTGAAGCGGATTGATGATAACAACTTTAAATCCTTCAAGAAGTAAATAATTGCTTAAATTATTAGAATAATGAGCAGTAGACTCCATTCCAAAAGTAAGATTTTTAGAATCATAAGAAGAAACTTTGGAAAGAAGTAATTGAAAGCCAGACTTATTGTTTTCGAAAGAGAAATGGTTACATAAGATTTCTCCATTGGAATCCATAAGTGAGGCAAAATGTAAGTCTTTGGCAATATCAATGCCAACAAAAATATGAGTCATAAAAAAGACCACCTTTCTGACACAATAGAGCCATCGAGTGATCTATCCTCATACACTTGCTAGACATAAAAGTTCAAAGACTTATCCAACCAATTAATGATGAATAGCACGATGGACTTTACTCTCCTTTGAGTAGTCGAGCTACAGGAATTATAAAAAGTTACTCGTGTCTATATCATCATAATATATAAAAATATTAAAATGAAAGGAGAAGTATGATTTTCGTACCTATTGTGTACGACTTAATCATACAAG
>JBKEBQ010000017.1:0-79520 GCA_047973225.1 Breznakia sp.
CTCTGCAACAGCCGCAATGATATCTTGATCATTATCACCAATTACAACAATATTATGTGCATCGTGTGACACACTACTTGCAATAGCACCGCCCTTTATCCCAAAGCCTTTTACAGGACAACCACTCTGAGATATACCAGTTTATACAAGGCCATTTCATTTGGAAATGCGCCTTTTTTTGTCACTTTCCTGAAATTGGAATTGATCGCTTCAAGAGCATTGGCGGTATACATCATTTTTCGTATCGCCGTTCCATAATCAAATAGTTGCTCAATATGAGTCCAATTTCTTTTCCAAACATTGACGGCTCCAAGATATTGTGAATATTGCTTTTGAAAGCTCTCAAAAGCAATATTAGCTGCTTTTTTAGCTTCCTCTTTATATCAATAAAAACCAAAAAATATGTATAATCTACATAGGGTATTTTTAGGTTTCTATTTTTTCTTATTTTATTTTTTACTACAATCAATCCTTTCTTTATAATACTAGCTAGTTTTTATACACTTATAATAACATAATAATAATAAATAAAATTTTCAAAAAAGATGAAAATAAATATCTTCATCTTTTAAAAGTTTTCATTTTATGGTTTTACATAAATCCTCTGTTTTTTTATAATTGCGTATCATCGCTTTCCTCAACTTCATCATTTGCTTCAACGATCGCAACTCTTGCAACTGCTTCCTCATTATTTACGTTAATAAGTTTTACGCCTTGCGTATTTCGTCCCATTACTCTCACTGTATCTAAACTTGTTCGAATAATAATACCTTCCGTGGTTATGATCATAATATCTTCATCGCCTTTGACTGCACGAACGGATACAAGATCCCCCGTCTTGTCTGTGATATTGATTGTTTTAACTCCTTTAGTACCTCTTGATGTCAAACGATAATCCCCAATTTCACTTTTCTTTCCATATCCTTTACTACTAACTGAAAGCAAATGTTCTCCCTCTTTATTCGTTGCGACCCCTACAACATAAGATCCATCAACATTAAAACCTCTGACGCCACTTGCCGTTCTTCCCATCGAGCGGACTTCACTCTCTTTAAAACGAACAGCTTTTCCATTGGATCCAGCAATGATAATTTCATTATCACCGTTTGTTTGCTTAACACCAATCAATTCGTCATCGTCTTTTAATTTAATCGCAATTTTTCCATTTTGTCTTATAGATTCAAATTCAGCTACATCAACTCTTTTTACCAATCCTTTTTTTGTAACAAAAAATAAATAATTAGATTCGCTTTCAACTTGAACAGGAACCAATGCTCTTACTTTCTCATCCGTATCCAAATTTAATAAATTTACAACAGGAATTCCTTTTGCTGTTCTTCCCCCACTAGGAATACGATATCCTTTCATTCTATAAACTTTTCCATAGCTTGTAAACAACAATAGATAATCATGCGTAGACATCGTAATCAAAAGGTCAATAATATCATCTTCATTGACACTCATTCCCTTTACTCCACGTCCACCTCGATTTTGTGTGCGATATGTATCAATTGGAACACGCTTAATATAGCCACTTGCTGTCATTGAAATTGTAATTTCTTCTACAGGAATCAAGTCTTCATCTTCTATATCAATTCCTTCATCACTAATTTCCGTTTTTCTTTCATCTCCAAATTTAGCTTTTATTTCTTCCAATTCTATGCAAATGATTTCCAATACACGTTCTGCGTTTGCTAAAATATCTTTCAAATCACTTATTTGCGTAACAAGTGCATTATATTCATCTTCTATTTTTTCTCTTTGAAGACCTGTTAAACGACGAAGTTGCATATCTAAAATAGCTTTTGCTTGGATATCAGATAACTTGAATTGTTCCATCAATACAGATATTGCACTCGCATCATCATTTGCATTACGAATTACTTTTATAATGGCATCAATATGATTTAGCGCAATCCGTAAACCTTCTAAAATATGTGCACGAGCCTCTGCCTTTTTGAGTTCAAATCGGCATCTTCGCTCAATAACTTCAATTTGGTGTTCAATGTAATATTGTAAAGCTTCTTTAATTCCCAATTGCTTTGGTGCTCCATTTACCAATGCTAAAAAGTTTACACCAAAAGAAGATTGCAATGGTGTTAAGCGATACAATTGATTTAGAATTACTTCCGATTGCACATCTTTTCTAAGTTCAATTACAACACGAACTCCATCACGATTTGATTCGTCACGTAAATCTGTAATTCCATCAATTATTTTTTCTCTAACAAGATCGGCAATCTTTTTTACAAGCATTGCCTTATTTGTTTGATAAGGAATTTCTTTAAAAACGAGTGATACTTTCCCACTTGAAGATTCTTCAATTTCTACTTTTGATCGTGTAACGATACTTCCTCTTCCCTTTTCAAAAGCAGCACGAATTCCACTTCTTCCTAAAACAATTCCTCCAGTTGGAAAATCTGGACCAAAAATATGATTTTCCATTAATTCCATGGTTGTTATTTCAGGATTTTTAATAATTGCTAATGTAGCATCAATTACTTCTTTTAAATTATGCGGAGGAATATTTGTTGCCATACCAACCGCAATTCCCATAGATCCATTTGCCAATAAGTTGGGGAATTTTGAAGGTAATACCATTGGTTCTTGTTCTTCACCATCATAGTTTTCAATAAAATTAACAGTTTCTTTATTAATGTCGCGAAGTAATTCCATAGAAATTTTTGACATTCTCGCTTCCGTATAACGCATTGCGGCAGCACCATCACCATCCATAGAACCAAAGTTACCATGTCCTTGTACCAATGGATAACGATAAGAAAAATCTTGTGCCATACGAACCATAGCATCATATACAGCTGTATCCCCATGAGGATGATATTTACCAATAACATCACCCACAATTCTTGCTGATTTTTTATATGGCTTATCTGCTGTAATTCCCAAATCATTCATAGAATATAAAATACGACGATGTACAGGTTTTAAACCATCACGCACATCAGGAAGTGCGCGTGCAACAATAACCGACATTGAGTAATCAAGAAAGCTTGTTTTCATATCTTTCACAATGTCTAATTGAACTAATTTTTTATTATCTTCCATAAGACACCTCCTAGATATCTAAATTCTTAACATAAATTGCATTTTCTTGTATAAAATTACGTCTTGGTTCTACTTCATCCCCCATAAGCATAGAAAATACGTCATCTGCTTCAATTGCATCTTCAATAGTTACTTGTACAAGTGTTCTATTTTCAGGATTCATCGTTGTTTCCCATAATTGGTCTGGATTCATTTCCCCCAATCCCTTATATCTTTGTACATTAACTTTTTCTCCCATTTCTTCTTTAAATACTTCCATTTCTTCTTCCGAATACGCATATTGCGCGCGATTTCCTTTTTGAACTTTATATAGAGGTGGTTGTGCAATATATATATATCCTCCTTCTATTACCGGTCTTAAAAAGCGATAAAAGAAAGTTAAAAGTAATGTACGAATATGCGCACCATCAACATCAGCATCGGTCATAATCATAATTTTATGATATCTTAATTTGCTGGGGTTCATTTCTTCTCCAATTCCACAACCAAAAGCAGTAACCATACTTCGAATCTCATTATTTTCAAAAATACGATGTAATCTTGCTTTTTCAACATTTAATATTTTACCTCTTAATGGTAAAATAGCTTGATATTTTGGGTTTCTTCCCTGTTTTGCACTTCCACCGGCAGAATCCCCTTCGACTATATAAATTTCACATAAACTTGCATCCTTACTTGAACAGTCTGATAATTTTCCAGGTAATGAAGAAATTTCCAATTCGCTTTTACGTCGTGTTAATTCTCGTGCCTTTTTCGCAGCCATTCGTGCTTTAGAAGCAATTACCGCTTTATCAATAATTATTTTTGCTGTATCTGGGTTTTCCATTAAAAATCTTTCCAATTGAGAACCTACAATTGTTGATACAATTTTTCTCACTTCCGAATTTCCTAATTTTGTTTTTGTTTGTCCCTCATATTGAGGATTTGGATGTTTTATTGAAATAATAGCTGTAATTCCTTCTCTAACATCATCCCCTATCAATGACTCTTCTTTTTTTATTTCATTTGTTTCAATTGCATATTTGTTAATTACGCGCGTTAAGGCTAATTTAAAACCATCTTCATGTGTTCCACCTTCGATTGTATTAATATTATTACAAAAAGAATATACATTGGGCATATATCCATCATTGTATTGCAGTGCTATTTCTGCAATAATTCCTTCTTCATCTCCTTCAACATAAACAACTTCTTTATGAATAACTTCTTTATTTTTATTCAGAAAAGAAACATATTCTTTAATACCCCCTTCATATAAATATTCAATACGTTTTTCTTCTTCCTCTCGCTCATCAATCAAAATCATTTTTATACCTTTATTTAAAAATGCCAATTGACGAATTCTAGTATTCAATAAATCAAAATTATAGGTTGTTGTTTCTGTAAAAATAGTTGGATCTGCTTTAAATCGAACAATGGAACCATGCTGATCAGTTTTATTAACTATTTCTAATGGTTTTATTTTTTTTCCACCATTTTCAAAACGTGTAAAATGCTTATTTCCCTCTTTATATATTTCTACTTCCAGCCACTCTGATAAAGCATTTACAACCGATGCACCAACACCATGTAAACCACCAGAAACTTTATATGCTCCTCCACCAAATTTTCCTCCAGCGTGAAGAACTGTAAAAATTGTTTCAACAGAAGAAATTCCCGTTTTTTTATGAATACCAACAGGCATTCCACGACCATTATCCTCTACACGAATAATATTATCTTTTTCAATTGCCAATACTATTTGATTTGCAAAACCTGCTAATGCTTCATCTATTCCATTATCAACAATTTCCCACACTAAATGATGAAGACCTCGTTCTGCCGTACTCCCTATATACATTCCTGGTCTTTTTCTTACTGCCTCTAAACCTTCAAGAACTTGAATATCATCAGCAGTATAAGAATGATCTACTTTCAAATTTTCCAAAACTAATTCCTCCTCATCATTTTACACATCCCTTGATCAACAACCCAATATTTAATTTTTTTATTACTTTCTATTTTTATTACATCTGTTGATGAAATAAAAATTTGAATATTTTCTGGTAATAAAGATAATAATCTTTTTCTCCTATAATCATCAAGTTCTGAAAATACATCATCCAAAATTAAAACTGGGTATTCTTTTAAAATATCATAAATAATATATACAATTCCAAGTTTTAAACTTAATAATAAACTTCGTTTTTGTCCCTGCGATGCATATTTATAAACCTCTTTATCATTTATATAAAATATAAAATCATCTTTATGAATACCTATTGTTGTTTGTTTAAATACGATATCTTTTTTTCTATTTTTTTTATATTTTTCTTTTAATAATATTTTTATATCTATTTCTTTATCCACGCATAAAACATCACTTATATATTCATAACGAATCATACTTTTATCATTTGTTAATTGTTCATAAAAATATTTACTTTTTAATAAAATGTCATTTAAAAATTTATACCTTTGTTTCATAATTATAATTTGTAAATCAATCATCTGATCTTCCAAAGTATCTAAATATATTTCTTCTATTTTTGCTTGTTTTAAATATCCATTTCTTTCTTTTAAAAGCTTGTAATATGAATGTAGTGTTTTTGTATATTTTTTTGATAATTTTCCCAATTCTAAATCTATGAATTTTCTTCTATTTTTTGGAGAAGAATTAAACATATTCATATCATCTGGACAAAACATAACCGCATTGAAGAAACCTATAAAATCACTAACTTTCATAACTGGATTTCGATAAAGAAATAAATTTTTACCAAATTCTTTTACATAACATTTTATATTTATTTCTTTTTTATTTTTTTCAATAATACCCTCTACATTAAAAAATTCATCGCCTATATAAATTAAATCTTTATCTTGTTTCAAGCGATGACTTTTTGTACAAGATAAATAATAAATACTTTCTAATAAATTTGTTTTTCCTTGCCCATTATTTCCTACTATAAAATGAATACCATAATCAAATGATAATATGATGTTTTTATAATTTCTAAAATTAACAAGTTTTAATTTTTTTAATATCATATAACTTCAAATTTCTTCATTTCTATTTCAATTTTATCATTTTTATATAGTTTTCTACCCCTTCTATTTTCAACTTCTCCATTAACTAAAATATGTAATTCTTTTACTGCTATTTTAGCTTGTCCACCACTGTTTATAAAATCTGTAATTTTTAAAAAATTTCCTAATGTTATATACTCACTTTTTATTGGTATTTTCATTTTAAAACTCCATTCCAAGTCCATTTAATTATAGCATAAATCAAATTAAAATTCTAACTTTAAATGTATATATACATATGATAAAAAGAAGCTTCTAAAAGCTTCTTTTTATTTAAAAAATATTTTTATATTTCTATTTTTTTTTATAAATATGTACTTACAGGCAAAACCAATTGCAATACTTTATTATTGTCAATTCCTTGAATAATAAATGCTTGCATATCACCACTAAATTTAAAAATTATAGTATTAGATTTAATTGCTTTAATAGCTTCAAAAACATATTTTCCATTAAAAGATATTTGCAATTCATCACCTTTAAAAATAGCACTTTTTAAATGTTCTATAGCAGAACCAATTTCTTGTGATTTACTTGATAGAATACATTCTTCCTTATTTAAATTTAATTTTATAATATTAACACCATCATTTTTAATAAAACTCACACGATCAATAGAACCTAAAATATCTCTAACATTAATTTCTAATTCATAAAGAAAAGAAGTAGGAATTAATTTATCTGTATCTGGAAATTTTCCATCAATTAATCTTGTTTGAATCAATGTACGATCAATTAAAAATTGAACTTTTTTATCTGATACATAAATTTCTAAATTTGAATTTTCTTCAAGAGATTTAAATACTTCATTTAAACCTTTGGTTGGAATAATAATATCATAATTAAAATTTGTTGAAATGGGTATTGATGTTTTTGATAAACGATAAGAATCTGTTGCTGTACAATTTATTTCATTTTCTTTAAATTTAAAATTAATTCCATTCAAATATGGTCTTGTATCTTTGTCACTTACAGCAAAAATAGTTTGTGTAATTACACGTTTTAATTCATCACTTTTAACAGTAAAAAAATCATCGCATTTTGAAAAATCAATAAAAGGATATTCATTAGCATACATACCAATGATATTAAATTCTGAATAATCATCACTTATTTTTATATTACATCCATCAACGATATGAATATTAATACAATCAGATTCCATTTTTCGAACAATATCTAATATATATTTTGCATCAATAACAATAGATCCTTCTTCTTTTATTTCTAAATCAATATCATCGCTAACTTTTAAATATGTACGAATAGAAATATCAGAGTCTGAAGCCATTAGACATAATTCATCTTTTTTAGCATCAAATTTAATTCCTGAAAAAGCAGGTAATGGTGAATAATTTGAAATTGCTCTTGAAACAATATTTAAACTTTGTAGTAATTCTTTTTTTCTAATTTTGAAAAACATTAATTTTCTCCTTTTATATAATTATTTATAGATATATTACTATTAGTATGTGGAAAATGTGTAAAACTTTGAAATATATTTATATACAACATTATTATAGCATTTTAAACTATGTGGACAAGTTTTATATTTATCCACATAGTTTTTTTAATGAACACCTAATTTAAATTTAATATCCTTTATAACTTTTTTATAATCATCTTTTTGTTTTAATAATTTTGATATTTTTTCATAGGATGTCATAATTGTTGAATGATCACGATTACCAAATTCTTTACCAATTCTTTGATAAGTCATATCATATAATAATTCTCTACATAAATAGATAGCAATATGTCTTGCATTTGCTATATCAGCTGTTCTTGATTTTGATTCTATTTGTTTGATTGTAATATTATAATAATTACAGACTTCTTTTTTAATTTTTTTAATGGTCAATTCATCAGAAGCATTTACAATAGGATTTTCTTTGAATATTTCAATGGTAAATTTTTCATCAATGATCGTTGGATTATATAAAATAGATTTAAATAACAATTCATTTAAAGCACCTTCTAATTTTCTAACATCTTCATTAAAACGGTGGGCAATATAATACAAAGAATCTTCACTTATATTTACTTCTTTATTTCTACCTTCTAGTTTTTTTTGTAAAATAGAAACAGCTGTTTCAAATTCTGGAGATGTAATACTTACAGATAAACCAGATGTAAATCGTGAAATAATGCGGTTATTTATATTTTTAAGTTCAGATGGATACACATCGCTGGTTAAAATAATTTGTTTATTTTTATTGATTAATTTATTGTAAATATTAAAAAATATTTCTTGTGATTGATTGGCTTTGGTAAAATGTTGAATATCGTCAATTAATAAATAGTCTAAATTAACCAATTCGCTCATTAATTTATCTGTATTTTTTTTCTGTAAAGAATTTATAATAAGAGAAATAAAATCATTTCCATCAATATATAAAAATTTAATATTTGGTCTTTCACTTTTTAAATAGTTACAAATTGCATGTAATAAGTGTGTTTTACCAAGACCAGAATTTCCATAAATAAAAAGAGGATTAAAAAAAGAACCATTTTTTGAATAAGAACAACCATAAGCTGCTGAGTAAGATTGTTGATTGCTTTGTCCTTGAATAAAATTATCAAAAGTATATTCTTTTAAAATATTATTTCCATATGCAAAGAAATTTTGATTATTTTCTTCTTTTTTATTCTTTACTAAATCCTTTTCAACAACAAATTGACAAACTATTTCTTTTTTTAATTCTTCAAATAGAAAGTTTTCAAAATGTATTTTATTATCTTCAAAAACGCTAATGGTAGTAGCATATTGTATAGATATCGTTGCAATATTATTTTTCAATGAATACAAATATGAATTTTTAATATAGGAGTGGAAAATTGCAGAATCAACGATTTCATTATCTTCAAAATTTTTTAAAACATGAATCCAAATTGTATTTAAATCGCTTTGTTGTAAAGATTCCATACTATATCCTCCCTTTTTGAAAACTGTATATTAATATTACAACAAAATTCAATATAATTCTATATGGATTTTAGTTTTCCACATTCTTAAAAAATATAAAATGCATTATTAATCATAAAAAAAACAATTAAAAAATTTTTTCCACATTTTTTTATGTGGAAAATTTGTTGTATATATAAATTAACATAATTTTTTTGTGGAAATTGTGGAATATTAATAATATTAATATCATTACTAACATTCTTTTAAAAAAATTAAAATCTTAAATTATCAAAAACTAAGTATATTTTAATTTTTAAAAACTTTCCACAGTTTGTGGAAAACCTTTGTTTTTTTTATATGGAAAACAATGTTTATAAATATTTATAATAAACATATAAATATTCTTTTAAAGCGATAAAACTTATCTTTTTATTGACTTATATACGATTGTTAGATATAATCAAAAAGCATTGTTGATTATATTTTAAATAAAATTGGAGGTGACTCTTGTGAAGAGAACATATCAACCGAATAAAAGAAAACATCAAAAAACTCACGGGTTTAGAGCTCGTATGAAAACATCAAATGGACGTAATGTATTAGCAAGAAGACGTGCAAGAGGAAGAAAAGTTTTATCAGCTTAAAAATATCTCGGTTGAGGTATTTTTATTTTTATGATAGGAGGTACAATGAAAAAAAAGTATCGAATTAAAAGTTCTATAGAATTTACTTCTATTATAAAGTATAAAAATTTTTATCATAGAGAAGGAATTGTTCTTTATGTAAAACCAAAAAAGGAAGTTTGTTCAAGAATAGGTATAACAGTTAAAAATAAGGTTGGAAATGCCGTTATTCGAAATAAAGTAAAGAGACAAATACGGATGATGGTAAAAGAAATTTATAAATTTGATGAGGAATTTGATTCAATTTTATTAATAAAAGAAAAATATTTAAAAAATAGTTATGAAAACAATAAAAATAACTTGGAAAGATTATATAAACAAGTTAAAATAAAGAAGTAGATTTTTTTTAGAAAAGAGGATAAAAATGATTAAAATAAAAAATATGATGAGGGATAATAAAAAAATATTATTAATGAGTGTTTTCTTATTAATTTTCTTAACTGCCTGTGTATCAAGACAATCAGATGGTACTATTCATCCAGATGATGTTATTGGATTGGATTTACCATTCAGTGAAAGTTTTTCGGATAGTTGGTTTAATATTATTGTTTGGCCAATAACCCAGTTGATTAATATTGTAGCAAAATATAGTGATGCAGGTATTGGGATTTTTGTAGTTACTATATTATTGAATTTTGGTACAGCAGCGATGTCGATTAAATCACAAGTTGCAAATCAAAAAATGCAAATGATTCAGCCAGAGATTCAAAAAATACAAGCAAAATATAAAGATAAAAAAGACCAAAATTCGCAAATGAGAATGTATCAAGAAACACAAACTTTATATAAAAAATATACTATTAATCCAATGGGAACTTTATTAACAACGTTTATTCAATTTCCTATCATCATCGCTGTATACCAAGCGGTATTAAGATCAGAAGCGGTAATTGAAGGTTCTTTTTTAGGAATTAATTTAACACATACTCCAATGAGTGCATTCACAAATTTCTCAAATGAAAGTTTACCAGTTATTATTATATTTATTGCGATGGCAGTTTTTCAATTTATATCATTTAAGATTCCACAAATGTTATCAAAACGTAGAAAAGAAAGAAATCATATCAAAACGAAAGAGTATGCGCAACCAAAACAAAAGGGTGGTATGCAAAATAGCATGAATATGATGATGTATTTTTCGGTAGGAATGGTTGTTGTATTCGCGATTAATTGGCCATTAGGGATGTCATTGTATTGGTTAATTTCATCATTTACAAGAATAGCGCAAAACATCATAGTAGATAAATTCTTTATTAAAGATATTTAAGATAGGAGGTTCTCAATGAAACAATATACAGGAAAAAGTATTGAAGAAGTTTTACAAGCCATTGCAGATGAGAAAAATGTTAAAACAGAAGATATTACATATAATGTTATTGAAGAGAAATCAGGATTTTTAGGTGTGGGTAAAGAAATTACCATTGAAGCATATACCAAAGTAGACATTATGGATTATATCTATGACTATCTTCAATTATATTTTGAAAATATTAAAATGGATATAGAGATTATGATTGATGATGTTGAAGGTTTTTATAAAATTAATATTAATACTTCAAACAATGCAATTATCATTGGTAAAGAAGGAAAAACTTTACAAGCACTAAATAATGTTGTAAAATCTGTAACTTCTAGTCATTTTAAAACAAGAGTTGGATTATTGATTGACGTAAATGGATATAAAGAAGTTCGTTACCAAAAAGTATGTAGAGTTGCAGAAAGAGTGGCAAAAAGCGTGATTCGTTCTAAAACAGATGCAGTATTGGATCCAATGCCAAGTGATGAGAGAAAGGCAATTCATAATTATTTACAAAATTTTAAGAAGATTAAAACTATTTCTGAAGGTGAAGGAAACCAAAGAAAATTGAAAATATATTATGATGAAAAGAAAGATTAAATCTTTCTTTTTTTTCTTTGTGAAAAGTGTAGTATAATAAATAGTATATGAAATCACTATTCGTATTGATAAAGCCTTCTTCATCTTTATGCAATGCTACTTGTAGTTATTGTTTTTATGAAGATATTAGTAAGCATCGAAAAGAGAAACATCAAGGTTTTTTACAAATGGATTGTGTCCAATCAATTATTGAAAAAACCTTATCTCATAAAAAATATACGCAGGTAGTTTTTTGTTTTCAGGGTGGTGAGCCTCTTCTTATAGGCTATGATTTTTATGAGCAATTTATTTATAGCGTTGAACGAAAAAAAGCAGATGTTCAAGTTAGTTATAGTATTCAAACAAATGGTTTTTTACTCGATGATGCATTTTGTAAGTTGTTTAAACAGCATGATTTTTTAGTAGGAATTTCATTGGATGGTATCCAAAAAACCAACGATATGACGAGATTTTTAAATGTAGAAAAATGCGGAAGTTTCACTGTAGTTATGGGTAAGATAGCATTGTTGAAAAGTTATGAAATACCATTTAATATTTTAAGTGTACTATCGGCTTCTTTATATAAATGTGCAAAACAAATATATAATTTTTATAAAAAGGAACAGTTTGCGTTTATACAATTTATCCCGTGTCTTCCCAATTTAGGGGTAAGTGAAAATGAAGGATCATGTTTACCGAATATGTATGGAACTTTTTATCGTGAATTATTTTCTTTTTGGTTTGAAGATTTAAAAAAAGGAAATTATATGAGTATTCGTTTGTTTGATGATATTATGTTAATTTTTAGAGGACAAAAACCAAGTCAATGCGGGATGTTAGGAAACTGTGAAGTACAATGTGTAATGGAGGCTGATGGTAGTCTATATCCTTGTGATTTTTATGTTTTGGATGAATATAAATTGGGAAATATAAAAAAAGATGTGATTGATAATGTCATTGTAAGTGATGTAGCAAAATCTTTTATAGATGAAAAAACGACACTTGCCGATATTTGTATGAAATGTAAATTTGAAAAGATATGCGGAGGTGGCTGTAAGCGTCAAAGAGATACTTTTCTTAGCAATGAATATTGTGGAAAACAGGAAATATATACGCTGATATATGATCGATATAGGGAGATAGAAGAAGCTTTATATAAGATAGAAAGGACAATGTATAAATGATGATAATTTTAATTTATTCCCTACTAACCTTATTGGCCACAACCATTGGGGCAATAGCAGGATTGGGCGGTGGCGTGATTATGAAACCGTTTTTTGACTTATTAGGAATACATAGTCCAAGTATCATCGGTATATATTCATCTATGGCTGTTTTTACAATGTGTAGTGTATCTATTTATAAACAAATCAAAAATGGTGTAAAAATAAACAAAGAGGTTGTTTTATGGGTGTCTTTAGGATCTTTTATAGGGGGATTTTTCGGAGAAACAATATTTCATGCAATTGCTTCTAATGCCCAGGATATTCGAGTGATTAAGAGTATCCAAGCATTTTCATTAATGATGATGTTAATGGGCATTTTATGGTATACAAAAAATCAAGAAAAATGCCAATCATATAACATAAGCAATCCCATTATGATTCTTATAATTGGTATTCTATTGGGGAGCGTTTCTGTTTTTTTGGGAATCGGCGGAGGACCTCTTAATGTTGCTGTATTTACATTGTTTTTTTCTTTTGCTTTAAAAGATGCAATGATTGCCTCGCTCGCAACAATCTTTTTTGCGCAAGTTTCGAAATTAGGACAAGTTATATTTACACAACAATATATTGGAATCGATAAAAATATTCTTTTATTTATCTGTATTGCAGCGGTGTTGGGAGGTTTATTGGGAACGAAAATAAATCGCTCACAGAAGGAAAATAGTATCCGTCATATATATATATATACATTATATTTTTTAATATTTCTATCTTTTATAAACGGGATAAAAGCATTTTTTTAAGCTTTATGTGCTTGGTAAAAAGAATGAAATGCTGGTGTTTTTTTATGAAAAAGATAAAGTGGCAAAAGTAGATAAATTGAAAAGTAGCTATTTATAGCTACTTTTCCTTACTCATATCAAAATTTAAGATTATGATGCTTTTAAATTTTCAATAATATCTTCTGTTATTGTAAGTTTGTTTTTTTGCATAGCTAAGATAACACTTCCCTTATCAGGAGTGAGAATTGGATCTTGCAAACATAAACCTTCTTTTTCTAGCAATAATTTCAGAGGTTCTAAAACAAATTTTTTTGCATTAAAAACACCACCACTATAAGATACTGGAGTTTGATTAGGCAATTGCAGCTGTTTTTTTATGGCAATTGCAATTTCTTTTAATTCCTGTGAAGCTTGATGAAAGAGCTTAATTGCGGGAGCATCACCCATTTCTGCCAAAGCAAATACGTATTTGGCAAGTCCCGCGATTTTAGTACGATCAAATTTCCATTCTACAACACATTCGCTTAATACTTCAGAATCAAGCGACCATTTCATTTGTTCTTTTAGATATGTATATAGCTTAGTTTGTTTATCACGATGATCGCTTTGGCGAGAAAAAAGTAACAGTAGATTTTTTCCTAGCCAAAAAGCACTTCCTTCATCGCCACCAAAGTCGCCTCCCCAGCCACCAGAGCGAGCACTATCACCGTTTTCATTTTTTCCTAAACCAATGGAACCTGTTCCTGCAATCAAATTGATACCTGGTTTTCCTGCAAAAGAGCCAGCCAAGGCATTTTCGGTATCATTCCCCATGGAAAGAGGAAGGTTGTGTAATCCTGCCTGCGCCTTTTCAAAGATTTTAGGAGCATCCTCTTCAATATCTCCATATCCTCCTACGGCAGCAAAAACATATACAATTTCACCAATATCGATATTTGCTTGCTGAACACAATCCAATAACCCTTTCTCCATAACCGTTTTTACGCCATTTAATCCACATTGCCAATAATGAGAAGTACCTTGTAAAGAAGAAGCAATCTCTTTTCCTTTTGTATCGCATAAAATAAACTTTGTTTTTGTTCCACCACCATCAACACCTAAATAATAATTCATTGAATATTCCTCCATATAATATTATATTATCATAATAATGTAGAAAGCAAAACGAAAGTATAAAAGTGAGAGTAAATAAGGTTTTAAAAAATAAAAAATTCGACTAAATTTTAATTATTAAATCGATATTACCAAAGATTAATTCCCATTGTTTTATATCTAAAAACACAGAGCAACAAATTTTATATTGCGAATTAAGAAGAGTATGCGTATAATACACATAGATAAATATCTATGTGAGGAGAAAAAGATGACTGGAATTGATGTTGCTTTTATATGTAAAGCCCTTAGCGATGCAAATCGTTTACAAATTGTGCAGATGCTTTCTGATGGTGAAAAATGCGGGTGTAAATTGTTGGAACATTTTAATATTACGCAGCCAACCTTATCTCATCATATGAAAGTTCTTTGCGAATGTGGCTTGGTGAACAATAAAAAAAAGGGTAAATGGACTTATTATTCTTTAAATTGTGAAATTCTGGAAGGCGTGAAAGATTTTATAAAAGAGTTGACTTGTTGCAAGGAAGAAAAGAGAAGCAGTTAATGATCGGCGATTTTATTCAAAATCAAATATTAGGAATGCAATGGTTGAATGCGTTAGTTGGACAAGTGTTGACATCGTTAGGATTTGATGTTAGGGAAAAATTTGGTGGAGGTCTACAGTTTTTTATATATGATGTCGTAAAAATTGTAATTTTACTGTGCGTTTTGATTTTTTTAATTTCTTATATACAATGTTATTTTCCGCCTGAACGAAGTAAAAAAATTATGGAAAGTTTTGAAGGTGTGTGGGCAAATTTTTTAGGAGCGCTACTAGGAACGGTAACACCATTTTGTTCATGTTCATCAATTCCTTTATTTATTGGCTTTACAAGTGGAGGAATTCCGCTTGGAATTACATTTTCTTTTCTGATTTCTTCTCCTATGGTGGATTTGGGAAGCTTTCTTCTTTTGATGAGCATTTTTGGTGTAAAAGTTGCTTTGGTTTATGTTGTGGTTGGTGTTATGATCGCTGTAATTGGAGGCGTGTTAATCGAAAAGATGCACATGGAAAATCAAGTAGAAACGTTTATTCAAAATGCAAAACGTATAGAGATGGATGATGTATCCTTGACACGGAAAGAAAGATTAATGTTTGCACAAGAGCAAGTAGTTGATACGTTCAAGAAAATTTTTCCTTATATTTTGGTTGGAGTGGGAATTGGTGCTGTAATTCACAATTGGATACCAAAAAGTATAGTAACTGAATTACTTGGAAGCAAGAATCCCTTTGGCGTTATAGTAGCGACACTTTTCGCAGTTCCCATATATGCTGATATTTTTGCTACAATTCCCATTGCAGAGGCACTCCTTACAAAAGGGGCGATGATAGGGACGGTTTTAAGTTTTATGATGGCTGTGACTACGTTATCTTTACCATCTTTAATTATGTTAAGAAAAGTTGTTAAGCCAAAGCTATTCATCGTTTTTATTGGAATTTGTATCATTGGTATTATGTTTGTTGGTTATTTGTTTAATATATTTCAGTATGTATTCATATAGGAGGATATAAATATGGTATTTTTTAGAAAGAAAAAAGCAGAAAACGAAAAAAAACATTGCGGTATTGGGGGTGCACACACAAAAAAAATAGGTGATAAAAAGCACCAGCAAAAAGTTGAAATAAAGATATTGGGTTCAGGTTGCATGAAATGCAATGAACTTGAAAAAATTACCAAGATCGCACTTTTAGAGCTTAAAATGAGTGCAGAAATTGAGCATATAAGTGATTTTTCCCAAATTGCAGCATATGGCGTTATGAAAACACCGGCACTTGTTATTGATGGTAGAGTGGTGAGTTATCAAAAACGGCTAAAAATACAAGATATTACGGATATCCTTAGAAAAGAAAGAGGTTAAGATGAAACCGAAAGTAGCTTTTGTTTGTGTTCATAATTCTTGTCGCAGTCAAATTGCAGAAGCCTTTGGAAAAAAATATGCATCTAGCAGGTATGATTTTTATTCAGCAGGAACAAAAACAAAACCACAAATCAATCCAGACGCACTTCGATTAATGAAAAAATTGTACGATATTGATATGGAAAAAACACAAAACAGCTAAACCTTTGCGCAGATACCTAAGCCAGATATTGTAATCTCGATGGGCTGTGATGTAAAGTGTTTTCATATTGGCAGAGAATTTGATGACAACTGGAGATTAAAAGATCCAACAGGAAAAAATGATGATGATTTCGTGCTGATAATACAAGAAATTAAAGATAAGATTTTTGATTTGTATAAGAAATAAAAAGAAACAATTAATCAATAAAAAAAGGCATAATAAGCTAGGTTGTAAAAGGCTAATAGTTTTTTAGGAAAAATTTGGTTGGTTTTGACATTTATTTGTGCATATTCACCTATCATTCACAAAGCAATCATATGGTAATCAAAGGAGATGTTGTATAATATAAGAAAAAGTGAGGAATTTATATGCCAAAGCTATTGATTGTGGATGACGAAGACAACATTCGTGAAATTATTAAAAAATATGCAAAGTTTGAAGGATATGATTTTGATGAAGCAAATAATGGTTTGGTTGCTATTGAGAAAGTACAAAATCAAAACAACTTTGATTTGATTATTATGGATGTCATGATGCCAGAGTTGGATGGGTTTAGTTCATCCAAAGAAATTCGAAAAACTTCAAATGTTCCGATTATTATGCTTTCTGCACGTGGTGAGGAATACGATCGCATTCATGGATTTGATTTAGGGATTGACGATTATGTGGTAAAACCGTTTTCTCCAAAAGAATTGATGATGCGGATTGCCGCAATTTTGAAGCGAGCAAATCGAGAAGATGAAAAAGAACTTTTTGTATATCAAGATTTCCAAGTAAATTTTGCAGCTAGAATCGTGAGCATTGCCAATGAAAGAATTGAATTGGCGCCTAAAGAATACGATTTATTGTTTTATCTTATTCAAAATAAAGATATTGCGCTAACGCGAGAACAACTTATTTCCAAGGTGTGGGGATATGATTTTTTTGGTGATGATCGAACCCTAGATACGCATGTTAAATTGTTGCGTCGTAAACTCGCTAAGTACCGAGATACAATTACTACATTGAGGGGAGTTGGTTATCGTTTTGAAATTAAAGAATAGTTTAAGAAAAAAGATATTTATATATATTATTGGATTTGCCGCAATTATTTTAGCTGTATTGTGGCTTTTTCAAGTTGCTTTCTTAGACGATTTTTACAAAATGATAAAAACCAAACAGGTAAAAGGCGCTGCTGAAGAAATAACTAAATACATTAGTGATGATGAACTCTATAGCTATATTGATAATATTGGCAAAGAAACAGATTATTGTGTACAAATCTATACAGGATACGGAAAGAAATTAACAGAGAGTGGAATTAGCAATACGGAGAATCAAAACATTTGCGGAATTGATCTTAGTAATCCGGTTGAACGTAAAGCAAAAATGGAATTGTTGTTACAAAAGGCAATTGATAATAATGGAGAGATTACAGAAACACAAGAAAATGCTTTTAAAAATATAGCAATTTCCGATGAAGACAATTATAAATTTGAAGGAATTACAGTTGGTAGACTGATTTCTAACGATGATGGACAATCTTTTTTTGTGGTTGTGAATTCACGAATTACACCGGTAAACGAAACGGTGAAAACATTACAAAAACAACTATTATATATATCCATTTTTGTGTTTATATTAACTGCCATTGTTGCTGTTGTGGTAGCAAATCGCATTGCTAATCCCATTCGCAAAATTAATGCACAAGCCAAAAACTTGGCGAGCGGAAAAAAGGATATCCATTTTGACGGAAAAGGATATATTGAAATCGAAGAATTGAATGATACTTTAAATTATGCAGTTGCAGAGTTGAGTAAGGTAGAAACAATGCGAAATGAATTGGTTGCTAATATGTCTCACGATTTACGTACGCCTTTAACGATGATTATGGGATATGGCGAAGCAATGCGAGATATTCCCGAAGAAAAAACCCCTGAAAATATTCAGGTCATTATTGATGAAGCACAAAGAATGAGTGATTTGGTCAATAATATTTTAGATTTGTCAAAACTGCAAGCGGAAATTGAAGAACTGCATATAACCAGCTTCAATTTAACGGGGCAAATTCGCTCAATTATCGATCGATTCATGACTTTGTTAGAAAAGGACAAATATTGTTTAGATTTTCAATATGATAAAGATGTTTATGTAGAGGCTGATGCACTGAAGATTTCCCAGGTAATATATAACATTATGGGTAATGCTATTCATTATACCGGAGAGGATCATAGAATAATGATTCGTCAGATTGTTGAAAATCAAGAAGTTACGATTGAAATTGAAGATACAGGGAAAGGTATCAAAGAAGAAGATTTACCTTATGTTTGGGATCGTTATTATAAACTAAAAAACAAACATACTCGACAACAAATTGGAACGGGATTGGGGTTGAGTATTGTAAGAGGCGTTTTAGAGTTGCATAAGGCAAGCTATGGTGTGAAAAGTGTTGTCGGAAAAGGCGCAATATTTTATTTTCGATTAATATTGCAGGATAAAAAGGAATAAGGGTTTTTGAAAATGGGTATCTTGAGAAGATGTTTATGTGTAAAAGAATTATATGCTATACTTACGTTATGAAATTAAAAGAGGTTATTGTTGTTGAAGGGAAAAACGATACATTAAAACTGCAACGTTTTTTTGACGTGGACACGGTTGAAACCCACGGCTTAGGCATCAAAGAAGCAGGACTACAACAATTAAAAGAGTTGCATGAAAAACGGGGGTTGATACTATTTCTTGATCCTGATAGTGCGGGAAATCGGATTCGTCAAAGAATCAATGACTATATTCCTGGAGTAAAAAATGCTTTCATTGACAAACATAAAGCAAGAACAAACAAGAAGGTAGGAATTGAGCATGCCAATCAAAAGGACTTAGAAGAGGCACTAAACAATGTTATTTGTTATGGTGCAAAGCTCAAAATTAGTTTAACTTATGAAGCATATGTATCGTTTGGATTTAGTGGCAAAAAAAATGCTAAGGCATTACGAGCATATGTAGGTAATCAGCTGTTTTTGGGAGAGTGCAATGCAAAAACACTATACAAACGTTTATGTATGTTTCAGGTGGATAAGGAAACCCTCACGCAAATAGTAAAGGAGTTTTATGAACAAAATTATTGCAAATCCGAGTAATACCAAAGCAGTTTTAGAAGCATATAATTTGTATGCTAAAAAAAATTATGGGCAAAATTTTTTAGTAGAGGTTGGGATTGTTGATAAAATTGCGCGTAAGTCTATTCCCAATAAGCAAACAACAGTTATAGAAATAGGTCCAGGAATTGGAGCGTTAACACAATGTTTAGCAAACTATGCAAAGCAGGTTGTTGCCTTTGAGATTGATGAACGTTTACTTCCCGTTTTGAAAGATACCTTATCAGATAAAGATAATGTTGAAATTCTTCATCAAAATTTTTTGGAGGTTGATTTAGAGCGTTTTTGCCATGCCTATGAAAACTTGGTAGTAGCAGCAAATTTACCATATTATATAACAACACCACTTCTTTTTAAGATTTTTGAAAGTAAGACACCAATCACACAAATTACAGCCATGATGCAAAAAGAAGTTGCGGATCGTTTTGGTGCAAAAGTAAATACCAAAAATTATAATGCTTTAAGTATTATTGCTCAATATCATTATGATATTAAGATAATTATGAAAGTGCCAGCGAGTGTTTTTAATCCACGACCTAAAGTCGATAGTGCGGTTGTTCAATTCATCTATAAAGAAAATCATTTGGTAGATAATGAGCAGGCTTTTTTTAAGCTTATAAAGGGTTGTTTTAAACAAAGAAGAAAAACGATGTTAAATAATTTAGGGGAATATCTTCAAGATAAACAACGGGCAAAAGAAGCATTAGAAAAAGCTAAAATTGAGCATAATTACCGAGCAGAAAGTTTAGAAGTAGAGCGTTTTGCGGCTTTGTTTGAGGCAATGCAATGAAGTTACAAGCAATGGCAAAGATAAATTTAGCACTGGATGTTGTGCAACGTCGTTTGGATGGATATCATGAATTAGACATGATTATGGCACCCATTTCATTATATGATGAAATTACTATTACCCTTCATGAAAGCGATGTCTTTACATGCAGTGATCCAACGTTAAAAATGGATGCGCATAATACAGTATGTAAAGCGGTTGATATATGTAGAGAAAGGTATTCTTTAAGGGAACATTTTGCGATTCATGTTGAAAAAAAAATCCCTATGCAAGCGGGTTTAGCAGGAGGAAGTGCGGATGCAGCAGCAGTTATAAAAGGCATCAATCAGCTATGCAATTTGAATCTTAATCTTGAAGAGTTGATACAAATAGCTGTTCAAGTAGGGGCTGATGTTCCATTTTGTCTAGTTCAGAAAGTGGCAAGAGTAAAAGGAATTGGTGAAAAAATTGAAGTTCTTTCATTACAAAAGCAATATTATGCATTGCTTGTCAAACCTGTTGGTGGAGTTTCGACAAAAGCATGTTTTGAAGGTATTGATTTTACAAGTTGTACACACCCTCCATTAGATAAAATTGCATCGTGTATCATGAAGCAAGAGTATTTCACAAACTTGTTGGATAATACGCTTGAACAAAGTGCATTTAAACTTAATAAGGATATTAAAAACATAAAAGATATATTGGAAGGTTTTGATTTTGAAAAGGTATTGATGTCAGGAAGCGGATCTAGTGTGTTTGGATTAACCACATCCGCAACGTATGCTAAAAAAATTCACTATAAATTAAAAAATCAATTTTCGTTTATTGAAGTAGTCAAGATACTTTGAAACGATAGATGTGAACAAAAAAAACAACCAGTATATTTTTCATTATTTTAAAAAGAATGTATCAAAGAAATATTAGAAATCATTTTCAATAAATGAGCGAAGATGAAATCTATGTAATTTATTGTTAATGTCATGAACGGACTTTTGACTTACAAACCACAGAATGTTAAGTACCAATATTTTCTTTATTAAAAAAAATGACACCAAGAGCTATTTTTAAGTTTCTATGGTGTCATTTTTTTGACAAATTTTTTATTTTGGTAGTAAGAAATTCAATAGCGAAAGAGGAAGCATACCCTATCTCTTTCTAGTTGTATGATATAGAAAACGCACCTGCTTAGCTTTTCTAAGTGTAAGAGGCGATTGATAAAGAGTTTCTTTTTAGAAGTACTTCATGATAATCATGAAGATTCCTAAACCTGAAAGCACATAACCGGTTATTCGATTGAGAGTTTCAGGAGTTGCTTTATTGGCAAAGCGAGAAGCAATTTGCGCACCTACAAGCGTAAAGAAGATACATAGACTAAGAATGGTTACATCAGGAATTTCTCCGTCTACAGCAAAGTGGGAAACAGCGCCTGTGAATGCTGTAAAAGACATAATAAAGACACTTGTTCCAACAGCTTTTTTCAAATCATAATTTAAAATGCTTGTCAGAATGAGTAAGAGCATCATGCCTCCACCAGCACCAATGAAACCACAAATAAACCCAACAATTGCGCCAAAAAATAAAGATTTAAAAAGCATTTCTTGACGTGTTTGGTTTTTCTCTTTCGTTGGATTTGGTTTGGTAGGTTTTACAATAAATTTAATACCAATAAACAATGTCATAAAAACTGAGAAACCACCTAATGCTGCATTGGGCACAAGCGAAGCGGTGTAAGTACCAACGATAGTAAAGACAAGGACAGCTGCTAATAACACTAAGCCATTTTTAATATCTATGTTTTTATTTTTTCCATAGGTATATGCAGAGATTGCAGAAGCTAAAACATCAGAAGATAAAGCGACACCTACAGCATCAAAAGCATCCATATCTAAAAATGTAATTAACATCGGGGTAATAACCGCTGCAGCGGATAAACCTGCCAAGCCCGTTCCTATTCCAGCGCCAAGCCCTGCAATCATGCAGACAACTATTGTAATTATCATTTGTATTACCTCCATTTTGTATAAGTAATTGGTATACAGTATATCATACTTATGCAAAGTAAACCATCCTGTATCACAAGTATAAGGTCATCTATAGATATCACTGTTTTAGAAGATAATTTTTTTCAGATATAAAAAGTCAATATAAAAAGGTTAGATATTTTGGATAAATAAAGAGAGAAAGGACGATAAAAATAAAAAGTAAAATTACATCAAAACCAGTAAAATATCTATCGTTTTGAACGATTGCACGACTTTATCAAACAAAAACGTTCAATTGTGATAAAAGTTGTGCTACAATTGAACAGTTAAAGGAGAGGTTATGAAGAAAATAGTAATTGGATTGCTTGTGGTTACCTTATTTTTATTAACAACTATGATTCAGGATGAAAAAGATTCTATCATCATTTATTCATCGTTGGAACAATTTCGTGGAGATGCAATGCAAGAGGCGTTGAATAAAGAATTTCCAGAGAAAGATATTCGCGTCATGTATATATCAACAGCAAAATCAGCTTCAAAAATAAGTGTTGAAAAAGATAAAAATGATGCTGATATTGTTGCTGCTTTAGAAAGTTCTTATTTAATTAAGGTGGAAGAGCAATTGGCTGATATTGAAGGAATATCAAAATTAAATTATGTGGATGGACTAACGCTAGAAGATAACAACAATCGCTTTGTGACATGGGAAAGGCAGGCAGGAGCTTTTGTGATTCGTCAGGAAATTTTAGATAAATATGGGCTTGAAGCGCCTAAAACATATGATGATCTTCTTGATAAAAAATATAAAGGGTTAATTGCGATGCCGGACCCAAAATCAAGTGGGACAGGATATTTCTTTTACAAAAGTGTAGTAAATGAACGTGGCGAAGAAGCAGCGTTAACGTATTTTAGAAAATTAGAGAAAAACATAAAACAGTTTACGGAATCAGGATCAGGACCCATGAAGCTATTGATTCAAGGAGAAGTGGGCATTGCATTATCATTAACCTTTCAAGGAGTGAATGAAATAAACAACAATATGCCATTTACTATTATTTTTCCAGAAATTGGTTCCCCATTTTCGATTACAGGTACGGCACTTATGAAGCGAAGTCAAGACAATGAAGATGTTCGTGAAGTATATAGCTATTTAATAAACGAATTTATCAAAGTGGATAAAGAAAAATTTTCTCCAGAACAAATTTTTGTAGGGCAAATAAATACCATACCCAACTATCCTAAAAATATCCCTTATGCGGATATGCGAGGAATTGGGGATATTAAGGAAAAAGAAAGGTTGTTAGGATTATGGGAATTTTAAATACGCAAACAAAGCTAAAAGTAGAAGGACTATCAAAAGAATATGAACAAAAAAAAGTATTGCAAGAGCTTTCTTTTGAAGTAAAAGAAGGAGAATTTTTAAGTGTATTGGGACCATCTGGTTGTGGAAAAACAACGCTGTTGAGAATCCTTATTGGTTTGGAAACACAAGATAGAGGTAAAATTTTGTTGGATGGCGAAGATATTAGTGATCACAAACCTCATGAGCGTGATATGGGGATCATTTTTCAAAATTATGCTTTATTTCCGAATATGGATGTATTGCAAAATGTTGAATATGCATTAAAATTACGCAGTCAGTATAAAAAAGATGCCCGTAAAATAGCTCTACAGACATTGGAACAAATCGGTATGCAGGATTTGTTGCATAAAAAACCAGCACAGTTATCGGGGGGGCAACAACAGCGTGTTGCCATTGCAAGAACATTGGCATTAAATCCTAAAATTATTTTATTGGATGAACCAATCAGTGCCCTTGATGTGAGTTTGCGAGAAGTTATGAAAAAAGAATTAAAAGAGATTCAAAAGAAATTCAATTCAACAATGATCTTTATTACTCACGAACAAGAAGAGGCATTTTATTTATCAGATCGCATTATGGTTATGAGTGAAGGGAAAATTGAACAATTGGATACACCTGCTAACATTTATGATCATCCTGCTAATGCATATATAAAAGAATTTGTGAACGATCATTTGGATGCGAAATTAACATCACTATTGAAATGTACAGGTAAACGTCATGAATAATAAACGCTTTACAATATTGCGACTAGCCATTTGTGTCTGCTTGCTTATGTTTGTGGTGATTCCACTTCTCCAATTATTGCTTACTATCAATGATGGGGATTTTCAAAAGGTATTGAGCGAACCCCTGTTTTTTACAATGCTAAAAGACTCGCTGCTGACAACAACTATTGCAACCATCATTTCCGTCTCGCTGGCGTTGTTGCTTGCTTGGTTATTGCAGCGAAGTGGAATAAGACACAAAAAAATGTTTGCTTTGATTTTTACATTACCGATGTTGATTCCTTCTATTTCGCATGGAATGGGATTAACGTTAGTGTTTGGTGATAACGGATTGTTTACTAATTTTTTAGGTATTAATTTACATATTTATGGATACCCAGGAATTATTATAGGATCTGTATTGTATTCCTTTCCAGTTGCCTTTTTAATGTTAAGCGATGCCTTTCAATATGAAGATTTTACACATTATGAAGCGGCTAGAGTACTGGGATTTAGTAAGTATCAACAATTTAAAGTGGTGACGATGACAAATATTGGAAGTACTTTATTTTCAAGTATTTTTGCTGTATTTACGATGATTTTTACAGATTATGGGGTTGCTTTAATGGTTAGAGGAAATGTCATTACCCTTGCAGTTTATATGTATCGTGAAGTTATAGGTTTATTAAATTTTTCAAAAGGATCCGTTATTGGTATTATGTTATTGGCTCCAGCAGTTATAGCTTTTATTGTGGACTATAAACACACGATTGGAAGTAATACGAATACCGTAACAAAAGCATATGAAATTCACAAAAATAAAAGTCGTGATCGGATGGCTTATGGTATTTGTGCAACAGTATCTGTTTTAGTGATGCTACCGATTGCATCTTTTGTGTTTTTAACGATTGTTAAACAATACCCTATCAATTTGAGCTTATCTTTGGATACAATTAGGGAATCTTTTTCATCTTTAAGTTTGGGAAATTACGTACGAAATTCGTTAGTGATTGCATTATTAACAGGTTTTTTTGGTGTATCTTTGAGTTATCTTGCAGCTTATATTACAGCGCGATCAAAAAGAACCATATCTACACTCATGTTACATTTTATTGGCATTGCAACGCTTGCAATTCCCGGGATTGTATTGGGACTTAGTTATGTATTGTTATTTAATGGAAGTGCTTTACAAGGGACTTTAGTTTTAATTATTATTGTAAATGCCGTACATTTTTTTGCAAGCCCGTATTTATTGGCGTATAATTCTTTAAGGAAGTATAGTAACAATTTGGAAGATACAGCGATATCGTTAGGTATTAGTAAGTGGAAGATGATGATGGATGTATTTATTCCCTCAACACAAGAAACAATCATTGAAATGTTTTCTTATATATTTGTGAATTCGATGGTGACAATTTCAGCAGTATCCTTTTTAGCAAGCTTTAGAAATATGCCATTATCGTTACTAATTCCACAGTTGGACACTCAATCATTGATTGGCCCAACCGCATTTGTATCGGTCATAATATTATTTATTAATTTGTGTATGAAGCTTTTTGTTTCAAGGGCTCACAAGGTAGTGAAATATCAAAAGGAGAAAACATATGAACTTAACGTATAATCAGTTTGAGGCATTGGTATATATTGATCAAAAGCAAGATGAAAAAATATCGCAACGCAAATTAGCAGATGCTTTACAAATATCTTTGGGTAATGTAAATAGCGTTTTACAAGAATTAGGCGAAAATGAATTTCTAATAAAATCATCAGGTAAATATGAAGTAACAAAAAAAGGCTATGAAGCGTTAGCGCCATACCGAGTAAAAAAAGCAATTTTTATTGCGGCAGGTTTTGGTTCAAGGCTTGTGCCGATTACATTGAATACGCCAAAACCGCTTATTCGCGTGCACGGGAAGAGGATTATTGATAGTTTACTTGCGGCAGTTGCGAAAGCAGAAATTGAAGATATCACTATTGTTAGGGGATATTTAGGAGAACAATTTGATGTTTTAAAAAATAAATATCCGCAGATTAAGTTTATAGAAAATCCCATGTATAATGAAGCAAATAACATTTCAAGTGCTTATTTGGTAAGAGCGGAATTGGATCATGCCTATGTGTTGGAAAGTGATTTGGTTCTTTATAATTCAGATATTATTCGTAAATATGAATACAATTCCAATTATTGTGGAATTCCTGTCGAGGTCAGTGACGATTGGTGTTTTCAAACCAGCCAAAAAGTTATCACGCATTTGGGAATTGGTGGTAGAAATTGTTATCAAATGGTAGGAATTTCTTATTGGGATAGCGAAGATGCAAATAAAATGAAAGATGATCTAAAAATGGTATTTGAATCTCCTGGAGGAAAAGAATTGTATTGGGATGAGGTTGCCTTAGGAAAATGTATGAATAAGTATAAACTTCATGTAAAATCTGTGAAGGCAGATGATATTATTGAAATCGATACAACCAATGAATTAAAAGAAATTGATCCTATTTATAATGTATAAGAGATATATAATAAATAGGGTCTTACATACAGACGTATAAGAAGTTAAAGAAATAGAAAAACGGCATCATTTCAATAAAGGATATCGTTTTTTGTTTCCTCAAAAAAAAAGATGAATAGAAATTTATTTGAAAAATTTTTATATTCTTAATACCTTTTTTGTCTTTAATGGTATAGTTACATTTTCACTCTGTGGAAGAAGCGAAAGTATCATCAATAGATTCTAAAACTATAGCTAAGGATTGAAGTGATAATGATTGAATGAGATTAGGTAGTTTGCATTCAAGTGATTGTAAGGATTTTGGTGAACTTACAAAATTTGTGAAGAAAGAATTTAGTTGCGTATTTAAATAGCTTGTGATATTTGGCACCATATTCATGAGGTCTCCTGTTCTTATGTTTAGCAAAAAACTATTATAACAGGATCTCTTTTTATTACCCACCAAAATTTTACACTATAAATTTATCTTAAAAATTTGATTTTTTTTGACATATAATTTAATTATAAAAAATAAAAAATGCATATGAGTATATGTGTCTATGGGAAAATTCTTTTATTGCTTATGACATAAATTCTAATGATATCGTTGCATCGATGACTATTGTGAACAAAAATGGTCTGGAAAAACGAAGAAAAAACTTTAGAGTGAATATATTTACATTTTTAAATAACATTTCAAAATATGAAATGAATGATTTCATATTGCCAAATATTATAATAGATGTATAAAAAAAACAAAAAACTATTTAAAAAGAAAAGGAGAAAGAGATGGAAATTTTAAATATAAAAGATTTGTCATTTTCATATAGCAAGAAATCATTACCTATTTTAAAAAATATAAATTATTGTTTTGAATCAGGAAAAATATACTCTATTGTTGGTCATAACGGAGCTGGAAAAACAACACTCATAAGAATTTGTCTAAATATATTGCTTTTTGAAGACGGAGAATTGTTGTGGAAAGAGTCTTTGGTAAAGTCGTATGTTCCCGATTTGGGCGGATTATATGAATATTTGACAGTGGAAGAAAATCTAAAAATAGTTTTCAAATTATGCCAAATGGAAAGTCAAACAATTGATATACACATAAATGAGGCATTAAAAAAAGGCAATTAGAAGATAAGAAAAAATCAATCAGCTATCCATGGGACAAAGACAACGCGTCAGTTTAATATTAGCAAATGCCAATAATCCTGATGTAATATTTTTTGATGAGCCGTCAAATGGAGTAGATATTATTACGCAACAATTATTAAATAGTCATATCTTGGATTTAAAAAGACAAAATAAAAACCGTTATTTTAGCAACACACGATATTAATTTGATTGAAAAAATTACCGATGAAGTTATTATTATGCAAGATGGAGAAATAAAATATGCAAATGCTTTAAAGGATATAGATGATTTTAGCAAAACATATAAAAAGTTAACGAGGGACAACTATGAACATAATTAAAAACTTGATGCTCAAAGATTTTTATGAGTATAAAAATAATTTTATAAAAGTATTTGGTACTGTAGTTCTTATTGTTTGTATTCCTATATTTCTGTTTAATTTTGGAGGAATTTCAACTGCAATTTTTAGAGATACGGATATGTTTTCGACGATAATTGTGATCTTTTTTATTACACTTATCTTAGGTGAAACAGCACTATTTCCAATGTCAAGAGATATAAAATCAGGAATGTTTGAAAAATATTTTATAAATATATATATAAAACCAAGATATATCTATATGTCGAAGTTTAATGTTAATATAATTATTATTGGTATTGCGTTTGTACTGATGATGGTATTGAATTTTATCGTTTCTCGATATGCAACTTCAAATTTCAGATTTTCAGTTAATTTAATAATGATATATCAGCTTGTTATAGCGTGTTCAATAGGAACAAGTGCTTCTTTTATATGCTCTTTAGTAAATCGTGACGATAATAACGCAATGGCATATGCGGGGTTTCTTTTATTGATCTATATGGGGTATTATAAGTTACTTGATGTACTAAGAATTTCTAATAAAATAATTGAAAACTTGGGAATTACGATAATTGCGTTTTTGCTACTGATGATAGTTTTACACTTGTTGAGAAATAATAAATTTATAAGAAAATCATAGATGTGGATATATTCACTTAATTAATTCGCGATATATTAAGTGCTGATATAGGAAAGAAGATTATTTATGAACAAGCCACAAATACAGAATACACAAGTAATCGGATTTTTGGCATCAGGAGTTGGTTCAGCGGCTGCAGCGTTTATGACATTTTGTTATAATCTTATTTTATAGCTTTATAATAAAGAACTGCAAATAAAAGATGGAGTATTCTTCATCTTTTATTTCAAGTAAGGATTTTTTGTGAATAGGTGAAAAAGCGGTTAAAAAAACTAAAATTTTGGTTTTTATAAGAGTTTGTAATTTTTAAAGCACAAGTTTCAATGTTTACAAACATTTAGTTTCAGGGTCATCAAAAAGAAATGCTGGTATATTTTGGCAGAACTAGAAGATACATCAATGATAAACGTGTGTTAAAGTTTTTTTAACTGAAACCATTTAAAGAGAATATATGCTGTTGAGATATCGTATTTATCAAGATAAATACACATTATATAAAGTGAAAGTTAAAATATCATTATTTCTATATATAAAGCATTACGAAGATAGTAAAAATTTAATGTGAATATAATTTTGAGGAGGGATATAAAAAATGTACTATTATTTAAACGAAGAATTTAGAGAGTTTTTCATTCAAGATTCGTATGAGTATATAAGAATAAAAAAAACAGTTGCCACTTTACATAAATAAAGAAGCAGCAGTAATATTAAAGCAATGTGACGGTATTCATAGTGTTGAAAACATTGTAGAGAATGTTGCTGTTTGCTTTAAGGTAGCAAAAGCGGAAGCAGAGAGTAATGTTCGTTTTTTTATACAGAATGGTTTATCTTCGGGCTTACTAGAATGTTCTAGCGCACCATTTAAAAATAATGAAAGTAATTTTTTTAATTCAATGATTGATAAAGCAGGATTTGTTCAAATTAGCATCGATGGTTTAGAGGCTTATCACACTACAGTTAGAGGGAAGCAGGATGCTTTTAAAAGAAGTATTGAAACGGTTAAATGTCTATCAAAAAAAGATATACCTGTAAGGGTGACAACATGTTTGATAAACCAAAGTGAAGATGAAGTATTTGCGCTTGTGTCACTCATTAAAAAAAAGGAGCAAAAGGTTATATGGTATCCATGCTTGATGAAGTAGGTAGAGCACAAAAAAATAGTTTATCATCTAATTACAGTAAAGAAAAAACGCTTAAATTAGTAGAGAAGTTAAAGGAAAAATTTGCTTCTAATAAATTTATAGTGGGAACAGAGGATATTTGTGATATAGAAGAAAATGCTTTTTTTAAGAACTGTGGAGCGGGATATAATTTCATCAAAATTGATCCATATGGGGGAGTTTTCGAATGTATTTTATCAACCAATAAAATTGGAGAGCTGAGTGTTGATTACGGACTTCATAAATATTTACAAGACAATCATTCAAAGATATTAAATTACACTTCCATTATAGCACCATCGAAAAGTATTTGCAGATCATGCGAAAAACTCAGTCATTGTTATTCTTGTATAGTGAAAGCAAGGCAATCTCATTGTGATTTGTTTAATAATTAACAAAAGGGGTTTATAAATATAAATGCTAAGATCAGAATATTCAATAGTGTATATGTGACGATCACCAAACATGTGCGAAAGAAGGTCTTTTTATCCGTTTATTGTATACGATATAAGCAAGATACATGGGATTACGAATTTCGTAATACATCAACAGGGGATACTTTTCTGATAAAGATAAAGGAAAGAAACATCGGTGGAAACGAAGCTAACAGAGATAATAACAGCATAGAAATAAATAAATTTTTATTTAAGAAAAAGATATTGTTTGCGCCAATAACATTTAAAATGATCAGTATCAATAGTATAAAAATAGCAGATAAACTAATGAGTTTCATGAAGAACAGGATTGTTTCGATACTCAACATTTTCTTGATTTCGAACTCAGAAAAGCCATTTGTGCGAAGTAGGGCAAACTCTTTTTTGCGCTTATGCATATGAATCGAAGCGGCAATTGTCATTAATAATAAGATAATGATAAAAATACTAATAGATAAAGTTTTAGAAACATTATGCAAATGCTTCATGTTTTCACTTAACATGACAATATTTTTGGGCTGCGAAATAACTTCAATATTGGGATTAATTTGTTTAACTTTATTGCTAAAAGAGTCAATAAGTGTAAATGATTTTAATTCGACAATATACGAAGAAGGGGTGTAGTCTGATATAGAGTCACTTTGTTGGGGATTGAAAGTTGAAGATTTTATGACTTGTTGTTGAATTTTATTCATTTCATCAAGAGGCATATACACACATAAAGAACCATTATCGTTGTATTTGTTTTCAACCGTTGAAGATAAGATACCTTTTACAGGAATCTCAAAAGTCGCTTCTTCAAGTAATGGAATATCAAATTGTTCTTGGATGACATCATCTGATTTATCTGGGCTAATACTTCCTTGTACACTTTCTTTTTTTGTGGGAACACCGGTTTTGATGAAAAGATGAACTGGTTTACTTTTTTTATCAAGCTGTAATGCTTGTGCTAAATCATAGGAAATATATGCGCCATTTTTGGCTTTTTTATTGATCACATCAGCATGTTTTTTTAAATTTTGAAAATTATAATACGGAAGAACAGAAAATGAAGTATCACTTTCTTCGCCAATGATTTGCTTAGGATGATTATTTTCTAGAATGCTTATGCTACCGTTTTTATACTCCTTTTTAATA
Source organism: Breznakia sp. (assembly GCA_047973225.1). Lineage (GTDB taxonomy): Bacteria > Bacillota_I > Bacilli_A > Erysipelotrichales > Erysipelotrichaceae > JBKEBQ01. The sequence goes on from JBKEBQ010000017.1 coordinate 32,079, forward strand.
CCTGTTCCGCGCGATAAAAATTGTAACATTGGATACAGATTCTTTATTTCGTTAGATTTGTTGATCAATTTAATATCATTGCTTTCTATCGGAATAATACCTTCATTTGAAAATCCTTGATCTTGCAAAGTGTTACGATTCACGATATAAACTTCTTTATCGCTAAGGGAGTTTGCGAGTTGTTCTTGGCTGTTTATGACACTTTCACCCAATCCGCTCAAAAAGGTACTTAAAGCTATCGCAAAAGCACAAAAAAACATCATAAAACTTCGCAATAGTTTTGTCTTTTTATCGGTATTAGCAATATAATGTGCAATAAATGATAAAGGCAATTTTATAGGTTTTTTCAATAAGTTTGATAGTTTTTCTGAGTTTGTTGACGGGGTCGGGTGTTCGCTATTTAATAAAATCAATTTTTTATTTTCAATTTTATAAACGGTATCGCCAATGTCAACAATCTTTGCATCATGAGAAGCGATTACAATTTTGGTTTGAAATTCTTGAACAATCTTTTGAAAAAGCTGTAAAATGTGTGTTGTGTTTTCTTCATCCAAGGCAGAGGTAGGTTCATCTGCAATGATAATTTTCGGTTTTTTGATCAATGCGCAAGCAATGGCAACACGCTGTTGTTCTCCTCCGGACAGTTGCGAAGGATATAATTTTCGCTTATCTAATGGAATATTAACAAATTCTAATATACTTTCTAGATTTTCATTACTTTCTGGACATTGATGCGCTAAGTAGGAAGAAAAAAGAATGTTTTCTTCAATGGTCAAGTCGGGCAATAAACTATTGTCTTGGAATATGTATCCTATTGCCGCCTTTCGTAAATTAGATAACATAAAATTATTTGTCAAATCAACAGGTTCTTCATCAAAAACATAATCATAAGCTGTATCATTCGCAATCAATCCAATATAGTATAACAGCGTACTTTTACCGCTTCCACTCACGCCTGTAAGAACGCAAATACTAGCATCTTTAATTTGTAAGTGAACAGAATCAAGAATTGTTTCTTGAAATTTCACAGTAATATTTTTTATGTCAATCATTGTTATATCTCCTTCATGTAGACAAAAAGTCAAAGTTGTTTTAACAAAGTAAGTGAAGATAGAAATTAAATAGCTGTTGTAAAAACAGCGTTTAGAAGTTTATAGATAAATAGCTTCGCCGTGAAGTAATCGTTGCAGAAAAACCGTTTAGATTGATACCACTATTATAAGTAAAATGCATTTTTGTGTAATTTATGCCACCAGAAACATAGCTAGTGTACTTTACAGAGGAAATCCAATTCGGCCAATTTGCCCAATTTTTGTTGTATTGCGTATAGGTTTTATTTTTGAGTGGATCGCCTTCTACATAGTAGTGAGCGCCGAGAACTTTCCAACCAAAAGCATTGAGCCCCCATGCTGCTTGATGATACTTGCGTCTAGCAGCTTCAATTTGCGAATGGTTTGTCGAATACATACCAAAGAGAACAGCAATACAAAAACCGGACAACCAAAATTTTCGTAGTAATTTTTTCATTTTTCTCCCTTCTTTAGTTAAAAGCATACCTCATCAAAGTAATATAGATGAGGATGATATTAATTTTCTACCTTCCAATAAAAGATACACTTTTTTTCTTGTCTGTCCTGAACAAAATGTTTAATGTAATCTTGAGAATGATCAAGATAATTTTATCGATTTGATTGTAACACATACATATGGCTTTTTTTACTTAAATGTAAATGGATTATTACAAGTACAAATGACTAGATATCATGCAGTTGAGATGGTTCTGTTTATAAAATATAGTATACTTATAACAGAAGTGAGGTGGATTGATGAAAGTGATAAATGAATCGTATCTACATGGATCGCTTGACAGGATAAGTGAACTAGTGGATGCATATGAACAAGTATTGATAAAAAGAACAGGCAAAAATGCCATTATGATGATAACTTTACAAGAATATAATAAACTAAAAAAGCTACAGTATCAATTTGAAATGATGCATAAGAAATAAACGAAATATATACTTGTCGGGTTAGAAAATGATATGATGATAATGGTTTTGAAAGTTAGGACGTGAGTAATGAATACACATATTTTTAAACAGAATGAATTGGACGAGGTACGCAAGTGGATTCTTGCTGGAAAAGTAGTGGCATTTCCTACCGACACGGTGTTTGGTGTTGGTGTTGTGTGGGATAATGAAGCTGCTTTGAAACGCTTGAAGTTATCAAAAAAACGAAGCGAAGATAAACCCATTCCACTTATGGTATCTTCATTTCAACAAATCGAAGAAGTTGCTTATGTGAATGCAGTGGCAAAAAAAGTAATTGCTAAATTTATGCCTGGAGGATGTACCATTATTTTAAAGAAGAAAAAGCACATTCCAGAATATGTTAGTAATGGTTTTGATACGATTGCGATTCGCATGCCAGATGATGATTTTTTATTGTCAATATTAAAAGAAAAGGCAATGCTTGTTACCAGTGCGAATATCAGTGGCGAAGAAACAGCTAAGAGTCAAGAAGAGGTGTTATTACAACTAAATGGACGCATTGATGCCATTGTTTTGGGTGAGGCAGGAGGCGGGATAGCCTCCAGTATTATTGATCTGAGTGAGAGACCTTACCAAGTGATTCGTGAAGGATTGATTTCTGTAAAAGAAATTAAAAAATTAATAGAGGAGGATGTATGAAAATAGCAGTAGCATGCGATCATGGAGCTTTTGAATATAAAGAACGAGTAAAAAGCATCGTGATTGAAATGGGGTATGAAGTAGAAGATTTTGGATGTTATGACAAAACATCCATTGATTATCCAGATGTTATTTATCCAGCCGCAAAGTCAGTGGCGCAAGGAAAAAATGATCTAGGAATTGTATTATGTGGAACGGGAATTGGCGCGAGTATTAGTGCGAATAAAGTAAAAGGAATTCGCTGTGCGCTGGTGAGTGATATCTTTAGCGCACATACCACAAAAGAACACAACGATTCCAACGTGCTTGCCTTAGGACAAAGGGTAGTGGGAGAGTCGATCATGGAGGAAATTGTGAGAACTTGGTTACAGACCCCGTTTTCGCAAGATGAACGTCACAAAAAAAGAATTCAAAAAGTAAAAGAAATTGAAATCAAGGAGGGATGATAAAGATGATTGATTTAGAACTACAAAAGGCGATGGATTTAGAAGCAGATCGTCAGGTACACAATATTGAATTGATTGCTTCTGAGAATTATGTTTCAAAAGATGTTTTAAAAGCGGCGGGATCAATTTTAACGAATAAATATGCAGAAGGATATCCAGGTAGACGATATTATGGTGGTTGCGAGTTTGTCGATATGGCTGAAAATTTAGCAATTCAAAGGTTGAAAGAAATTTATGGTTGTGAGCATGCGAATGTACAACCGCATTCAGGATCTCAGGCAAACATGGCAGTATATATGAGCATATTAAAACCAGGTGATAAAGTGTTGGGTATGGATTTGGCCGCTGGAGGACATTTGACACATGGGCATCCGTTAAATTTTTCAGGTACATTATATAACTTTATCGCCTATGGCGTTGATAAGGATAGTGAAGAGATTGACTATGAAGCGCTGGAAACAATCGCAAGGCGGGAACAACCGAAGTTAATTGTTGCTGGAGCAAGTGCTTATTCAAAGATTATTGATTTTGCAAGAATAGGTAAAATTGCCAAAAAAATCGGTGCTTATTATATGGTGGATATGGCACATATTGCGGGACTTGTAGCGGCGGGATTGCATCCATCACCGATTCCTCATGCAGATTTTGTTACAAGTACAACCCATAAAACATTGCGTGGACCTCGCGGAGGCATCATTTTATGCAAAGCGAAATTTGCAAAAGGTTTAGATCGCAATGTCTTTCCTGGAATGCAAGGAGGACCACTCATGCATATTATTGCAGCAAAAGCAGTATGTTTTTATGAAGCATTACAGCCTGCATTTAAGGTCTATCAGCAACAAGTTTTAAAAAATATGAAAGTGCTCGAAATAGTTTTGCGGGATGAAGGCTTTCGTATTGTTGCGAATGGGAGCGAGAATCACTTGTTGTTGGTGGATGTAAAAACAGCGTTTGGATTGAGTGGTAAAGCATGTGAGAAAGCTTTGGATATGGCAGGTATAACGTGTAATAAAAATAGCATTCCCTTTGATGAAGAAAAACCATTAATAACCAGCGGTATTCGTGTGGGCAGTGCAGCAATGACATCTCGTGGATTTAAAGAAAAGGAGTTTGCGATGGTTGGAAAATGGATTGCTCGTGCAATTAAGAATATTACAAATGAAAAAGAATTGAAAAAAATACGTGAGGAAGTATATGCGCTAAGCGAACAATATCCTATTGTCCGTGAAGAATAACGATAAAAGCACTTCAAAATAGTGCTTTTTATGTTAGAATAAGTAAGAATAAAAAGGAGTTATCATGAAAAAACGATTGAGTTTATTGCTTTGTTTTGTATTTTTTATAAGTGCATGCGCAAATACAAAAGAAGAAAAAAAAGAAGAGAAAAAGGAAACGGACACCCAAGAAAAAACAGAAAAAAAAGAACTGACAAGTTTATTGCAGTTTCAAGAAACGTATCCTGATGACCAACCGGTTGCGACGATACAAACAGATTATGGAGAAATAGTAATTGTGCTATTTCCCAAACAAGCACCGAAAGCGGTAGAGAACTTTTCTACACACGCAAAAAATGGGTATTATGATGGAGTGACCTTTCATCGTATTATTGAAGATTTTATGATTCAAGGTGGAGACCCCAAGGGAGATGGTACTGGGGGAGAGAGTATTTGGAAAGAAGGCTTTGCAGAAGAAATTACGTATGAGCTTTATCATTTCAAAGGGGCATTGGCAATGGCACGAACAAGTGCACCATCAAGTCAAGGTAGCCAATTCTATATTGTACAATCTGCGAATACCGCATTAGCTTATCAATACGATACGATTGTGGAAGAAAAGTATGCTGAAGTTGGTGGAACCTCAAATTTGGATGGTAATTATACGGTGTTTGGTCAAACGATAGCTGGTCTTGATGTCGTCGATGCGATTGCAAAGGTTGAAAAGACGGATGAAGTAGATGCTTCAGGTTCAAAAAGTGTAGCAAAAAATCCAGTTTATATTAAGACGATTACGATGAGTACGTATGGTGAGTACCATAAAACAAAATAAATGAAATGGTGACGCAAGTGAACATTGTGTTGCTTTTTTTAGAAAGATTGGTGGATAAAATAGGAAGATATCGTAATTTTTGGTATACTATAAAAAAGGATGTGAAACATGAAAAAACCAATTATTGCAATGATGTATGATTTTGATAAAACATTATGCACAAAAGATATGCAAGAATATTCTTTTATACCAAGGGTAAATATGGATGCGGTATCGTTTTGGCAAGAAGTCACAAAACTTGCTGAAAAAGAAAAGATGGATCGCATTTTAAGTTATATGTATTATATGCTACGTAAAGCCAATGAGCGGGATGTTCCAATCCGTCGGAGGGATTTTAAAAAAGCAGGACATCATGTAGAATTGTTTCAAGGTGTAGACTCTTGGTTTGAGCGAATCAATGCATATGGAAAGTCTATTGGTGTTGAAATAGAACACTATATTATATCAAGTGGGTTGAAAGAGATTATTGAGGGTACCAGTATTGCCGATAAATTCAAGAAAATATATGCTTGTGAATTTCATTATAATGCGAACGAAGTTGCCGATTGGCCAGCATTAACCGTTAATTATACAAATAAAACACAATTTTTGTTTCGTATAAATAAAGGTGTTTTAGAAGTTTTTGAAGATGAACCGTTGAATGAATTTGTGGAAGATATTGATCGTAGAATTCCCTTTCGTAATATGATTTATATTGGCGATGGACTTACCGATGTTCCGTGCATGAAGTTGGTCAAAGAAAATGGTGGGCAATCGATTGCAGTATATACGCAAAAAGAAAAAGTAGAACATTTGTTGCACCATCGTCGTGTTGATTTTATATGTGAAGCAAACTATGGTGAGGGTAGTGAGATGGAAAGGTTAATACACATGATTCTTCAAAAAATGAAGGTAGTAGAAGCATTGGTGAGTTATAACCATAAACAACGTAAGTTAAGTATATAACAAATAAAAAGGGGCATTACGATTTATGTGAAGCTCTTTTTTACTTTAAAAACGAATAAAAAACATTTCATAAGGCATATTTTGTGGTATGATTTTTATATGAACTATAGCGTAATTGTCGTGGCAGCCGGTAAGGGAAAAAGAGCCAATTTAGGATACAATAAAGTGCTTTATAAGCAAGGCATTGAAACAATTATTGAAAAAACGATGGCACTTTTTTTAGCGGATGAAGAATGTAAAGAAATAATTTTAGTCGTTTCTGAGGGAGAAAAGGAAGCATTCCAAAACATATTTATCAATCAAATGATAACGTATGTAGAAGGAGGAAAAACCAGACAGGAAAGCGTATATAATGGGCTGAAAGTGGTAAACAGTGACTATGTTATGATTCATGATGGCGCAAGACCGTATCTTCAAGAGAATACACTACAAAAGTTAAAGGACACGCTACAAGAAGAAGTTGCTTGTTTATTAATGGTGGCAGTTGTGGATACAATTAAAATAGTGAAAGATGGATATGTTCAAACAACACTAGAAAGAGCAATGCTGTATGCAGCACAAACACCACAATGCTTTTTAACGAGTGTTATTTTAAAGGCTCATGAAAAAGCAAGAGCAGAAGAATTTGTTGGTAGTGATGACGCACAGCTTGTTGAGCGCTACAGTGAAGCAAGAGTGAAGGTGGTTAAGGGCGAGTATAGCAACAAAAAAATAACGAATGAAAATGATATAAAGTAATAGAAAACAGTGAAAACAAGATGAAAATCTTGTTTTTTTGTTTAAAATTCAGTTTTTATTTGTAAAGTTATACATATTTATTTATGATGAAATTGGGAGAATGATATGTATAAAAATATTATTTTTGATATGGGAAATGTTCTCATTGATTATGTTCCAGAATATATATTATCAAATTTCACAACAGATGCTAAAACGATTGACGTATTGGCAACATTAATTTTTCATGATGAAACATGGTCTTTGCTAGATAAGGGAGAATTGACATGGGAAGAAGCGAAAGCAATCACATTTTCTAGGATACCAAAGGAGTTGCATGCACTATCCAAGGAAGTTTATGACTACTGGTTTGATTACAAAGAGGAAAATAAAGAAATGCTCATGTTGATCAAAAAATTAAAGGAGCAAGGTTATAAGTTATTTGTCTGCTCAAATGCGGCAAGTAATATTCATGAATACAAAGATCGTTTTGAAGTGTTTAAGTATTTTGATGATATCGTATTTTCAGCAGATATCAAAATCGCAAAACCAGATAATAAAATATTTCATTATTTACTTCATAAAAATCATTTAGAACCTGCGCAGTGTTTATTTGTTGATGATCTTTTAATAAACATAAAGGCGGCTAAAAGGTGTGGAATAGCGGGTTATCATTATAATGGCAATGTGAATTTATTTACTAAATATTTACAAGCGATTGATGTTTTGAAAAGACCCTAAAAAAATTAGGGCCTTTTTGTATGCCATGCATAGCATCATCTAGAAGTTTAGCAATTGGTAAAAGTAGGACTAAACATGTGTGAAAATTATGCGAGAAGACATGGCGATCGTAAATTGAAAGCATCAATGGATACTTATGCGATTATAAATCTAAGAAACTTTCTAAAATGTTAATGTATTCGTTATTTGTTTCGATGGAGTCAGCTTCTGTAAAAATGCGAAGCAAAGGTTCTGTTCCAGAGAAACGTGCACTTGCCCAAGAACCATCTTTAAAATAAATTTTAAAACCGTCCATATAATTAATCTTTTCTACCTCTTTTTTAAAATTAGGTATCGCTTTATCAATCATCAACAATTTTAGAATTTGTTGTTTTTTATTTTCATTGAAATGATAAGCATTTTCACCGACATAAAGTTTTCCATAGGTCTTATATAAATCATCCACAAGTTCAGAGATATGCTTTTTTGTTACACTGATCATTTCCACCAGCAAAGCGGCAGCGAAGATACCATCTTTTCCATGAATGTGACCACGAATTGTAAGACCACCGCTAGATTCTCCACCAATGAGAGCATTGTGTTGCTCCATACCAGCTGTGATATGTTTAAAACCAACTGCCGTTTCGATGACTTCTTCTCCATGATCTAATGCGATTTTATCAATTAAATGTGTGGTTGATAAATTTCGTACAGCAGCCCCTTTCCAACCTTTATACTCTAATAAATAATAGTAAATTAATGAGATTAAAATATTAGGATGAATAAAGTTTCCTCGTTCATCAATAATGCCAATTCTATCGGCATCACCATCTGTTGCAATACCCATATGATACGATTCTAATCGCACCATCTCACTTAATTTATGCAATGTCGCACTTGATGGGGAAGGCAATTTACCACCAAATAAAGTATCATGACGGTCATTAATTACATCAACATCGCAGCGTGCAGTGTTTAATATAATAGATAATGAAGTTTTTGATACGCCATGCATAGTATCGATTAAAACTTTTAAATTCGCATTTCGAATAGCTTTGGTGTTAACAAACGCCAAAATGGAATCAATATAATCATTTTGTGGTGAAAAATATTTAATTTTTCCCGTATCAATCCCTTCTTCAAAATCGATCATTTTTATTTCTTTCACCTTTGATAAATTACTTTCTAATTTGTTTGTGAACATTTCTGTTGCGTCACGCCCTCCTCGTGTAAATAGTTTTACACCATTATAGCTTGCAGGATTATGGCTTGCGGTAACAGCAACTCCATATTCTAGATCTAGTTTGTTAATCGCAAACATAATAATTGGAGTAGGGATTGCTTTATTAATAAATAGAACATCAACATGATTGCCAGCAAATACTTCAGCAATCCATTTTGATGCCAAATCAGACAAGAACCGACGGTCGTAACCAATGATAATTTGCGGTTGCGTAATCTCCATACAAATCGCTTGTGTAAGTTTTTGTAAGTTTTCTTTCGTAAAGTCTTCCGCAATAATTGCACGCCATCCTCCGGTACCAAATTTTATCATAAAAAAACCTCCATCATTTTCCATATTTTAAATCTTAAAATGCATCATTTACAAGAGGTATAGTGAATTTTAAACAAAATGACGGGAAATTCACATTGTAAGAAAAATACTGTGTGCTATTCTTTAATTAAGAATGAAAGCGTTCTCGAGGAGGAAAAGAGAAAATGAAGAAAATTTTAAAAGTTATGTTCGTGAGTATTCTGGCGCTTAGTGTTGTGGCTTGTTCAAGTGAGTCATCATCAAATAAAAAAGAAGCGAGTAAGAAATTAACGGTTTATTCGCCACATCCAGCAGAAACGATTAATTTAGTAGTGAAAGAGTTTCAAGAACAAACAGGAATAGAAGTTGATATTGTAGCTGCAGGAACAGGTGAATTATTAAAACGTGTTGAATCTGAAGATGGCAGCCCATTAGGAGATGTTCTTTGGGGAGGTGGTGCGGAATCACTAGCTTCCTATAAAAAATATTTTGAGGCATATGAATCGAAAGAATTAGAGAATATAGATGCTAAATACTATGATCCAGAATTTAAATGGTTAGGGGAAAGTCCTCTGCCTATGGTTTTAATGTATAATACAAATTTAGTTACGGCAGCCAATGCTCCAAAATCATGGGAAGATGTTTTAAATTCAGAATTTAAAGGCAAAATTGCAATGGCGGATCCAGCTAAGAGTGGATCAGCGTATACAATTTTATCAACTATGGTACAAGCTTTTGGAAAAGATGATGGAAAAGGGTGGAGTTTCATTGAAAAATTCTATGATAGTTTAGATGGTAAAATATTGTCTAGTTCATCTTCAGTATACAAAGGAGTGGCTGATGGAGAGTATGCGGTTGGATTGACCTTGGAAAAAGAAGCGATTAAATATGTCCTAAATGGAGCACCTGTTAAAATTGTATATCCAGAAGAAGGAACTTCAGCAATTCCTGATGGTGTAGCTATTATTAAAGATGCTGAAAATATGGATAATGCAAAAAAGTTTATTGATTTTGTATTGAGTAAAGAAGTACAAGAAATTATGTCTAATGAGTTAAGTAGACGTTCAATTCGCGATGACGTAGATGCACCAGAAGGGCTTGATGCTTTATCTACAATTAAGCTTGTTGATTACGACTTTGATTGGGCTTCTACAGATAAAGAGAAAATTTTACAAGAATGGAAGAATATTGTTGTAGGAAAATAATAAAAAAAGAGGGAAACCTCTTTTTACTTCAAGTATGTTAGGAGAAAAATATGAGTATAAATGTTGAGATTAAAAATACTGTAAAAAAGTATGGTGATTTTGTAGCGATCAATGATGTTTCGTTAGATATTCATGAGGGAGAATTCTTTACGCTTCTAGGTCCAAGTGGATGCGGAAAGACGACTTTATTGCGGATGATTGCTGGGTTTAACAGTATTGAAGCTGGAGAGATTTATTTTGGCGAGGAAATGATTAATCAAAAACCTGCACACAAAAGGGATATCGGAATGGTGTTTCAAAACTATGCAGTTTTTCCGCATTTAAGTATTTATGATAATGTAGGGTATGGTTTAAAAGCTAGAAAAATCCCAAAGAAAGAAGCACATGAGCGCATTATGAAAGCATTAGAGATAGTACAAATTGCTGATTTAAAAGATCGTATGCCATCAGCACTCTCAGGAGGGCAGCAACAACGCGTGGCCTTAGCAAGAGCCATTGTTATTGAACCAAAAATTTTATTGATGGATGAGCCTTTAAGTAATTTGGATGCAAAGCTACGAGTACAAATGCGTACAGTAATAAAAAAGTTACAAAAACATTTAAATATTACGACTATTTATGTAACCCATGATCAAGAAGAAGCATTAGCGATTTCTGATCGTATTGCAGTCATGAACAAAGGAGAGGTAATGCAATGTGATACACCAGAAGTTATATATCAAACACCTGCCAATCAATTTGTTTCGAATTTCATTGGAACATCTAATTTTTTGAAAGCTAAAGTTTGTGAAAGTGATAAGATTCAAATTGGTAGTTATACGTTTGAAAAGAAAGTCAGTGCTCATGTAGGAGATGAAGTATTGTTGTCTGTGCGTCCCGAACAGCTACGCTTTTCCGAGCAAAAAAAAGGAATTTTAGGAAATATTATGTTAGCTACTTTTTTAGGAGATTATATAAGTTATGAAATAGAATTAGAAAATAAAGAGATTATCGAAGTGAGTGAATATACACAAAACAACAAAAAAGTTCGGCAAAAAGGAGCAGTATACATATTTCCTATCGTAGATGATATTAATATTTATGATATAGAAGGAAAGGTGCATGTGAATGGTTAAGCAATTAAAATCAATAAAATGGGATTTTTGGACATTTTCAAAAATTATGATTTTCGTAATTTTTTCATTATTTTTAATATATCCATTTGTTTCTTTGTTTTTTAGAAGTTTATTTGATTCGAACGGAACGTTTTCACTACAGAATTTTCAAACGTTTTTTCAGTATGAATATTATTATTCAACACTAGCTAGATCGCTTTTAGTATCTGTAATCACAACTTTTTTAGCGGTCTTAATTGGGGTACCATTTGCCTATTTGACGACCCGCTATAATGTCTGGGGAAAAAGGATCATTAATGTTACGATTGTTATGTCACTGATGTCACCACCTTTTATTGGTGCATATTCTTGGATTTTATTATTGGGAAGAAATGGTGTAGTTACAAATTTTTTCTCTAATATAGGCATTGCTCTTCCTCCAATTTATGGATTTACAGGCATTGTTTTGGTATTTACTTTGAAACTTTATCCCTATGTCTATTTATATGTTTCTGGTGCACTGGGAAGTATTGATAGTTCATTAGAAGAAGCAGCCGAAAATTTAGGTATGAATAAATTTAGGAGAATGTTGAGTGTTACTTTTCCTGTTATATTACCAACAATAGCAGCTGGAGCGGTTATGGTGTTCATGTCGAGTTTAGCAGATTTTGGTACACCGATGTTGATTGGTGAAGGGTATAAAGTGTTACCAGTTTTAGTATACGAAGAGTTTATGAGTGAGATGGGTGGAAATGCGGGATTAGCATCAGCACTCAGTATTATTGTTGTTGCTTGTTCTTTGGCTGTATTGCTTTTTCAAAAACGTATTGTGGATAAAAAAGTTTATACAATGAGTACATTGCGACCACCAGCAATCATTAAATTAAAAGCGATACAACGAATTTTATTGTCAATACTTGCGTTTGTAATTGCAATGATCACTTTTCTGCCGCAAATTGTCGTTGTCATCACTTCCTTTATTAAAACAAAAGGACCAATGTTTACAAATGGTTTTAGTTTAGAGAGTTATAATACCATTTTTTATAAGCTAGGAAATAACATAAAAAATACATTCACATTTTCTTTGGTTGCAATTATTTTAATTGTCGTGTTAGGAATTATTATCGCTTATTTGATTACGAAAAGAAAAAGTAGAACCTCAAGTATGCTAGATATTATCGTGATGTTTCCATATGTAATCCCTGGTGCCGTCTTAGGGATTGGCTTGGTGCTTGCTTTCAAAAATCCGCCATTAGTATTAGTAGGAACCCCAATCATTATGATATTGTCTTATGTCATCCGTAAGATGCCTTATACCGTGCGCTCTTCTAGTGCTATTTTACAACAAGTTGACCAAAGCGTCGAAGAAGCATCTATCAATCTTGGCGTATCTCCGATTCGCTCATTCTTTAAGATTACAGCAAGACTTATGCTACCTGGTATTGTATCTGGAGCAATTTTAAGTTGGATTAGTACAATAAATGAATTAAGTTCTAGTATAATGTTATATACAGGAAAAACAGCTACGATATCGGTTGCAATTTATACTGAGGTAGTTAGGGCAAGTTTTGGAACGGCGGCAGCACTTGCAAGTATTTTAACTTTAGCTACCATTATTTCATTTATTTTGTTTGCGGTTGTAAGTAAGGGTAAAGTTTCTGTAGTATAAAAGGAGTGATATATGAAATTTAAACTAAGAAGAAGTTTTAAGCAAACAATCACAATTACTATGATTCTGATTTCGACGCTTCCCATCGTAATTCTTGGTTTTTTTTCACTTTATTATATTAACGGTACGCTTACGCAAAGTGTTGAAGATCGATTAAAAGAAACTTTAATATCGAGTGATAAATTAATAAGCAACGCTTTAACACAGTATAAAGAAGGTATACAGTTACTGCTTGATGATGATCAAATTCGTCAGATTGCGATAAGTGATAAGTTGAAAGAAGAAGATATCAATTATTTAAAAAGTCAATTGTATGGATTCGTAGGTAGTCAAAGTGAATATATAAATATTTATATGATCAAAGATAATGGAGAATATTATGGCAGTAATGAATTGCCGGAACGTTATCAAATTCCTTTATATAAAAACTGGGGGATTTATCGAGAAGTCAATAAAAGCGGATCGATATTCTTATATCCAAATAATACGAGGATGTCTTCTCAATTTCAAAATGCGCTATCTTTTATAGGCAAAGTCGAGGTTGAATCTACTATAAAGGCGTATATAATATTAGATATATCTAGCGAATATCTTCAAAATATAATTCGAACTGTAAAAAGAACATCATTTGGATATACGCAATTTATTGTTACATCATCTTCAAATGAGATCATTTATAATGATTCAGCATTCACAAATTCCATTCATTTTTTAGACAATGTATTTCAATATGATCGCTTTTCTGTCGAAAATGCAAAAGAAATTTCTGTGGAACTAAATGCTATGCTCATGGAGTCTTATACGAATAAGGAATATCAGTTTACATATTATGGACTAATTCCTAAATCGGTATTAGATTCACAAAGTAAAGCGCTTTTTTGGGTGTTTGCGATTTTAACCTTGATGGTTTTCTTTGTGGCTTTGCTTATTGGGATTATTTCAAGCCAGAAAATTTCCGCACCAATTGTCGCATTAGCGAATAGTATGCGTGATTATGAAGAGGGAAATGACAATAAAATTATTGAAGGAAAAAGAGAAAATGAAATTGACGAAATATATTTTCAATTTCACCATTTGATGAAGCGAATAAATGAATTTTATAAAGAAGATTTAGAAAAACAAAGTTTGTTGCGGCAGGCAGAGATTAAATCTTTAATGGCACAAATAAATCCACATTTTTTATATAATACACTTGAGTCTATTAAGTGGAAGGCGAAATTAAAAGAAACAGAAGACATTGCAATTATGGTAAGTGAATTGGGCGTTTTATTGAAAGCGAGCATGGATACACGAACAACGCTTGTTAGTGTAAAAGAAGAAATTAAATTTGTTGAAAGTTATATGAGTCTTCAACAATTTAGGTATACAGATCGTTTTCATTTCGAAATGGTAATTGAAGAAGGGGCATTGGCGTATATTATTCCGAAATTAATCCTTCAGCCGATTATTGAAAATTCGATTATTCATGGGATTGAGCCTTTATCTACAAAAGGAACAATTGAATTGTATGTTTGGGTAGTAGAAGCATTTTTGTTTTTTTCAATATCAGATAATGGGATTGGAAGTGATTTGACGTTTGAAGAAATTTTGAAAATGAATTCAAAAAGCATTGGTTTACATAACGTGAACCAAAGAATTAAACTATACTATGGAGATGAATACGAATTGAAATGGCAAAGTGAAAAAGCAAAAGGAACAATTGTATTAATTCAAATTCCTCTTCATATGAAAGGAGATGTGTAGTGTTTCGAATTGTCATTGTGGAAGATGAAATCAGTGTTCGCCGCGGGTTGGTTATGGGGGTGGACTGGCATGAGCTTGACTGTCAAGTTATTGGTGATGCAGAAAATGGGGAAGAAGGGTTGCAGATTATCAAGAAATTAAAACCCGATATTGTTATTAGTGATATCCAGATGCCAAAGATGACAGGAATCACTATGATGAGTTTTGTGTTAAAAAAACAAACAGCGGTGTTTATTGTTTTGAGTGCATATAATGAATTTGCATATGTGCAAGATGCATTAAAGCTTGGGGCGGTTGATTATTTATTAAAGCCGTTTAAAGATGAAGAACTTATAACAGCGATTAATCGAGCAAAACAAAAGGTGGAACGACACCAAGTGTTTGAACAAAAACAACAATTTACAAAAGCTGAAATGATAACTACAATTGATCGATATTTATCAAAAAGTAAAAATAGTAAACACAGGAATATTATTAAAATTTTAAGTTTCATTCATGAAAATTATGATAAAGAGATTAATTTAAACGAAACCGCTTTTCAGATGGAAGTATCAGAGAGTTATTTGAGTCGACTGTTTCGAGAAGAAACAAGTTACAGTTTTCATGAATATCTAACGATTTATCGTATAAAAATAGCTTGTGAAATGTTAAAGGATCCAAATATAAAAATATATGAAGTGGCACTTGCAACAGGATATAGGGAGCAACGATATTTTAGTATTGTTTTCAAAAAGTATATGGGCGTCACCCCTGGTCATTATAAAGAGCAGTTTTTGCAATAAAGAACATTTTTGAAGTTATGAATACTTTGATATCCTATCATTATTTTTGTGAATTGAATATAATAGCTAGGTACATTTTAGTATGCCCATGGCTTTTTTTAAAATACATACAACGTATCCTTTAAATTTTTATTTTCTCTTTGTAATCTAGCTAGTGGTACTATGTCAAGAAAGTGGACAACCTAAACGTAGACACTTGGGGGTGCGGACAAAATCTTGGACCAACATAATTTGGTTTTGTATATACATCGCAATTCCTTTTGCATTTTCCCTGCTGCATCCCATGCCGTCTCTACCATCCAGCCTGCTGCACTAACAGCCATCCCACTTATACCGCCTGCCTTAGCACAACTACTCACATATTGATGAAATAAGGAAGCAAGCAACAAAAACAAGGAGTTGAAAAATAAACAGGATGAAAAAATATTGGAAAGTGGAATCTTGAATAAAGGTGCGTTGTAAGATAAGCGATAGGATTACAAAACCAAAGGGAACTAAGAATAAACTAGCATTTAATTCCATCCATATCTTGATATTGGAATAACCCAAAAGTTTCAAAACACCGATTTCTTTTAATTTTGTTATTGGATAAAAAATATTGGTGACAAAAAAGATGCTAGCAAGGATGACGCTTATAATCAAAGCGATCCAATAAAACATTCCAATTAGGGCGATATCATCGTGTAAAGATTGCGTAAGTTCGTCTGTGGGAATACCCGTATAGATGCTTAAGCTTTCCACAGCCTTCTTTTGCGCAGTAGTATCCTTTCCAATAGTTGTATAATTAGCATTTATGGTTGTTCCTTCTTTTTGAAAAAACTTTTCTAAAGAAAGAATTTCCATACTTTGGTCTTGAAATAAATCTTTAATGATACCAACTTGATGCTTATCATTTTCGTGCTTAGTTGCGACACTTTCATTATTGTTTTTAGGAAATCTACCTTCCTGTAATTCTAAATTTGTATTATCAAAAAATCGTTTGTATAAACGCCAGACTTATAAACTTTCATTTTTTTATTTTCATATACATAGTCTGTACGGATGATGCTGACATCATATTCTTTACTGATGGTAAGTAGGCTACTTAAAAAATCATCTTTTCGAAATCTAACCCACTAATATTGACAACAACTTCACTACCGGTTTTATCAAACTTAATTAATTTTTCATTATTATCCGTTTTTTGTTGCATGCCATATGCAAAACTAATCAAAGCAGAAATAAAGCAAAGCAAAACAATCATCATTTTTTCATAAGAACCTCTATTAAATTTTTTTATTCAAATCCATAATAACAATTAGCACCCCAGAAAACAGTGATCCTTGATTTTTCTCAAGAACCTCTTTTCTTCACAGATTTACTTTTTGACCACCTTTGATTACACTACTTGAATGTCGTTTGCTAAGGTGAAGGAAATCCGAATACGTACCAGTAATACCTACTCCATAACTCCATTGCCTTCGTGTGGGTATAATGTAGTAGCAGCCACACTTGTAAATGTTGCACTCAAAAGAATGAGAAAAGCGAATACAACAAATATTTTCCTTTTCATAAAACTTCTCCTTTCAGTTTATTTATATATTATATATAATGTCAAGTTATTGCCCACTTGCAATGTTTGTATGCAAAAGATATACAGGCTTCAAAGTACGTACAATGATCTCCTTTAAAACGCGCATAAACAGTGCCCATGATATGATGCCATCTATTCAATGGAGAGAACCATATAGGCATTTGCGGTTGTTTTTTTAAACAAGAGAGATACAATGTAAATAAAGGAGGCCTTATGAAATATGAAATCAAAATAGATCCCAAACAAACGGAGCCTAAAGTGGTAATTACAACAAATAATATTACAGAAGAGATAAGCGAGCTTATAAAAATACTAGACAATAAACGAGGGTTTTTGGTTGGATATAAAGAAAAAACGATGAGAATGCTAAACTATGAAAACATCATTCATTTTTATACATATGATAGAAAAGTCTTGGCTGCTACCAAGAATGATGCGTATGAAGTAAAGCAAAGACTGTATGATTTAGAAGAAGCATTGGAAAAGTATTGCTTTGTTAGAATTTCGAATACGGAAATTATCAATTTGAAACAAGTAGTAGAATTTTCTTTGGAGTTTAATGGATTCGTTTCTGTGCTATTAAAAAATAACATAAAAACCTATGTATCAAGAAGAAATGTAAAAAAGATAAAGAAAATATTGCAGATAGGAGGAAATTAAGATGAGTATAAGAATAAAAAAAATAATGAAAACAATAGTGGTGGGATCACTGTTAGGAATTGCAATTGGGTATTTAATAACATTATTAATGTCCGCAATTTTCGCAAATGGGGAATTTACATTAACACCTGCCTTTATTAAAAATTACGATAGCGAAATTTTAGCTTTTAAATCCCAAACATTGATGTGGGCAGTGGTTGGAATCGTCTTCGCCGTTTGTAATTTTATTTGGTCAAATGATTGGAGCCTTAGGAAACGGACGTTACTTACCATGTTTATTTATCTAACTACGTTATTGTGTGCCGCATATATTGGCAAGTGGATCGTGTTTGAAGGAATTCAGATAACCATGTTTATTTTAATTTTCTTTGCAATTTTTGCGGCAATATGGGGGGTAGAATATTTCTTGACAAAAAAGGATGTTGAAGAACTGAATAAACGTTTGTAAGGTTTATGCATCAATGTTTGTGTGTTGATGCTAACCTATGCATATGTTTTTTGCTTAAATGAAAATTTTTGTATTATCAATACGATGGCAGCAGAAAAAAGAAATATTCTTTGCAATCAAGACGGTCTTTTGGTATATTATATAAGCGAGTAAATATAAATTTACTCCTTGTTGTTTATACGATAAACAACCATTAGACCAAAAGGAGGTGTACAAATGAAAAAATATGAAATCATGTACATCGTGAACGCATCGCTAGAAGATGCAACAAGAGCAAAAGTTGTTGAAGGGTTGCATAAAACTTTAACAGACCACAAAGCTACGATTGATAAAGTAGATGAGTGGGGTGCAAAAGCGTTCGCGTATGAAATTAACCACATGAGAAAAGGTTACTATTATGTAATTAATGTAACTGCAACTAACGAAGCAATTGAAGAATTTAATCGTTTAACCCGCATCAATACAAATGTTATTCGATTCTTAGTTGTAAAAACAGACGAAGAGAAGTAAGGAGGAAAAACAGATGATCAATCGTGTCGTATTAGTAGGACGTCTTACCAAAGACTTGGAACTAAGGAAAACGCCAACAGGGACTTCTGTTACCTCGTTTACCATGGCTGTCAATCGACGTTTTAAACAAGAGGGACAACCAGATGCAGATTTTATTCGCTGTACAGCTTGGAATAAGACAGCTGAGTTGATGGCACAATACTTAAACAAAGGTGCCTTAATTGGTGTAGAAGGAAGAATACAAACAGGAAGCTATCAAGATAAAGATGGAAAAACGGTGTATACAACAGATGTTGTAATCGACAATGTTCAATTTTTAGAAAATAAAAATGCTTCTTCACAAGCGAGCACACAAGCATATGCTCCACAAACATCAATGCAACAGCAAAGCGGATATACATCTCAACAAAACACAGCACAAGAAGAAGATCCATTTGGAAATGATGGAAATTCTCTAGATATTGCTAGTGATGATTTACCATTTTAATGAAAGGAGTATATCATGGCTTTTAAAAAACAAAGAGTAGGACGTAGAAAAGTTTGTTATTTCACAAAAAACAAGATTGAAACCATTGACTATAAAGATACAGAATTATTAAGAAAATTTATTTCTGCAAATGGAAAAATTATTCCACGCCGCGTTACGGGTACCAAAGCAAAATACCAAAGAATGCTAGCTACGGCTATCAAACGTGCACGTCAGATGGCACTACTTCCTTACGTAGAAGATTAATTAACAAAAGCAACTTCGGTTGTTTTTTTATTTGCAGAAGTTTTTTTAGATGAAAGTTTATTAAATACTAAAACCGTGTTATAGTTATCACATGAAAAATAAAGATAGAGGGGTTCTGCAAATCGTACTTTTCATTTTTTTAAGTTTTAGTATGCTGGTATCGTGTGCAGCAAATAAAGAGGAAGAATCCAAAACGGACTTAAGCGTTTGTCTAAAACAAATCGAAGATACGCATAATTTAAAAATAATGAGTGAAATAAAATTGAAAGCAAAAAATGATGAACTTATGTTTTTTCAACAAGTGACGAGTGCAAAGTTTAAGAAAGAATTATTACAGGCATACATAAAACAAGGGTATCAAAAGGAATTAGAAAAAAGTGCAAGAATAAAATCAAAAGAGGACAAAGACGATTGGAAATATTTTTATCGTATCGATGAAGAAAAAAGCACGGTTAAAGAATATAGTGAAAAGATATTCCCAAAAGAAAAGCAACGAAAAGAAGAATATGATTCTTTAAAAAAAACAATCAAGCATTTAAAAAAGGAAGGCTATTCTTGTAAAAAGAAATAAAGCTTTCGCTTTTTATAATGAGAAGAAATGATAAAATAAGAAAATCAAGCGTGTTTAAAAAAAGAAGCAGTTATCAATAGCAAGAGCTGGTGTTATGTATGTGTAGTGGATATAAAACAATGCAAATTTTTAAAAATTTCAAGGCGTTTGAAGTTTCTATACGTTTTTCTGTGGGCGAAAGTGGTATAATACAAGTAGTTTATTTTTGTGAAAGATAAAAAGATCAATCGAATATGCAACAGAGATATATGTAATTATGTTGTGTTGTTAAGGAGGGATTGTATGAAATTTATGGAAGGACTTAAAGTACAAGTAGGGACGATTGTACTGTTGGAGCTTGTCGTCATTATTTTGCTTGCGGTATTGGGGTTTCAAAACACAGCAATTGCTGTTTTATTATCTTTAATTGTGAATGTGACCTTGGTGTTTTGGATATTGTTTGTTTTCCAAAAACATAAAGAAGATGAAGCCTTAGAAGTAGCTAGAGTATTGGGGAAAGAAACCAAGGAAGCATTCTCTTTTGGGGAGGTTGGAATTATTATTTACAACGAACAATATGAAGTTAGTTGGGTTAGTAGCTTTTTAGTGGAGCGTCATTTTGCTTGTGTTGGAAAAAAAGTATCTACGGTCTTTACAGATGTCGAGGAATTGTTTCAAGGAGAAGTAGATGTTGCAGAGAGTGTGCTTGATGGGAAAGTTTATGAAATCGCAAACAACACTGAAGCAAGAGTGATTTTCGTGAAAGATATTACTAAATTTTCAACCATACATAAACAATTTGAAGATGAATCTTTAGTCGTAGGAATGGTGCATATGGACAATTATGCAGATGTGCAAACTTTTGAAGATGAAGCAACGATTACCGCAGTGAATTTAAATTTGCGACAACCCATTGTAGATTGGGCGCAAGCCAAGGGAATTGTCATTCGAAGATTACGCAGTGATCGTTTCTTTTTGGTATTGAATGAAGAAATTTACGAAACATTAGTAGCAGAAAAGTTCGATATTCTCACTAAGACCAAAACGCGTGCTGAAGAAATAGAAGTCAATGTTACATTATCCATGTCTTTCGCACGTGGGCATGTGGAACTTGCAGAGCTAGATAAGAGTGCAAATGATTTAGTAGAGTTGGCACAGAGTCGTGGAGGCGATCAAATTGCGGTAAAACACAGCGATGGAGATGTTGAATTTTACGGTGGAAACAGTGAGGCTACAGCAACAAGAAGTCGTGTTCGGGTAAGAGTCATGGCGCAAACATTTAAAGAAGTTGTTATGGAAAGTGATCAAATTTTTTTAAGTGGTCATAAAGAAATGGACTTTGATTGCATGGGGGCAAATCTGGCCATTTCCAGACTTGTGCAATCCTATGGAAAAGAAGTGTATATTGTTTCAAAAAGTGGTGGTATTGAAAAACAATTAGAAGCAGCGATGAAAAATTTTGAAATAGATTTACAACAAAGACATCAATTTATTAGTGATGAAGAAGCATTGAAGTTAAGAAATAAAAATGATCTTTTCATTGCCCTAGATTATCACAATCCTGAGCATACCAATGCACCCAAATTGTTAGAAAAAATTGATCGTAGTATTGTGCTTGATCATCATCGTCGAGGTGAGGGCTTCATCAATAAACCGTTATTGGTGTATCTAGAATCCAGTGCGAGCTCATCATGTGAGTTGATTGGTGAAATGATAGCGTATCAGCCAGGTCATGTTGAAATTAGTGAAGCTGAAGCAACGATTATGTATTTGGGGATTTTAATTGATACCAATCATTTTAAAATGCGTACAGGATTTCGTACATTTGAAGCTTGTGCACAATTGCGTAAGTGGGGTGTGAATACCGGAGAAGCAGAGAATTTTGTGAAAGAAGATTATGGTGAATTTGAATCTAAGGTAAATGTTCTCAAATATAGCGAAGTATACCATGATGATATTATGATTGCTTGTGTGGAAAGTGAAAATGTATTATCCAGATCCTTGATGTCGATGAGTGCAGATCGAATGCTCAGTATCAAGGATATGGAAGCATCCTTTGTGATTGCCCGCATTTCAGAAACGGAAGTTGGGATTTCGGCTCGCAGTCGTGGGGAAATTAATGTACAAGTAATTATGGAGGCATTACAAGGTGGTGGGCACTTTAGTGCAGCAGCCACACAAATAGAAAATAAAACAATACAAGAAGTAAAAGCGTTGTTGCAAAAAACGCTTGATGAATACTTGGAGGAGGATGAAGTCAATGAAAGTGATATTGCTTAAGGATGTTAAAAACGTTGGGAAACAAGGCGAAACTGTTGAAGTTGCAGCAGGATATGGAAGAAATTTTTTAATTGCAAAAGGATTTGCTGTTGCTGAAACACAGCGTAGTAAAGAAATTTTATCAAATCAAAAAGCTGATGCCAAAGCACAGGCGAAACAAGCAGAGAAAGTAGCAGAGGATTTGAAAGCAACATTGAAGAAATCAATTGTTGAATATAGCGTAAAAGTGGGAGCAGGAGGGCGTGTATTTGGGGGTGTTTCCAGCAAACAAATTGTTGAAGGTTTAAAGAAGCAACATAACATTATCATTGATAAACACAAGCTAATTGATAGCTCCCCTATTTCTTCATTAGGAACAACGATTGTCAAAATTGACTTGTATAAAAATAAAGTTATCGGTGAGATTTTCGTGCATCTCAGTGAGAGCAAATAGTATGGCACGAGCATTACCACATAATGTGGAAGCGGAACAATCGATTTTAGGAGCGCTTCTTATTTATCCGAGTGTATCGAAAACGGTTTTTGAACAAGCGTTAGATGAAAGTGATTTTTTTATGGAACATCATCGTCATATTTTTGCATCGATGATGCAGTTGATTGAAGCAGGAAAACCCATTGATGCGACCACGATTGTCGCAAAACTGCAAGATAGTGAACAGCTTGCTTTGGTTGGTGGGGCAGAGTATATCTTAGCTCTGAGTGATAGTGCGGTTACCAGCGCTAATGTGAATTATTATATAGAAATTGTAAAAGATAAAGCGGATGCAAGACGTTTGATTATGATATCAGAAGCCATTGCCGAAACAGGATTTGATACGAACAACTCTTTAGAGGAGTTATTGGATGATGCCGAAAGTAAAATTTTGAGTATCACAAGAAACCGTAGAGTTACGGATTTTCGTTCCAGTCGTGATATTGCGACCAGTGTTATGAATGAGATTGATGAACTACAAAAATCAAAAGAAGGAATTACGGGAATTAAAACTGGTTATGCGGAAATGGATCGCATGACCAATGGTTTACAACGTGGAGATTTGATTATTTTAGCAGCAAGACCATCCGTTGGAAAAACGGCATTTGCGTTAAATTTAGCATTACGGAGTGCTTTGCATAATCGAAAAACAAGCAATGGAGCAATTGCGGTTTTTTCGCTAGAAATGCCATCCGAGCAATTGATGAAACGTATTTTAAGTGCACAAAGTAAAGTGGAAGGAAATAAGTTACGAAATGGAAAACTACAAAATGACGAGACAAATCGTCTTTATGAAGCAGTAAATAAAATAAAAGATTTAAAATTGTTTGTGGATGATACCAGTTCGATTCGCATTGGTGAAGTATTTTCAAAATGCCGAAAACTAGCGAGTGATCAAAATGGTTTAGACTTGGTGATTGTAGACTACTTACAGCTTATTCAAGGCAGTGGAAAACGCAGTAATGATAATCGTCAACAAGAAGTATCGGATATTTCAAGATCATTGAAAATTATGGCTCGTGATTTGAATTGCCCTGTTATTGCATTATCGCAGCTATCGCGTTCCGTTGAACAGCGGGCAGGGGATAAGCGTCCCATGCTTTCTGATCTAAGAGAATCGGGGTCGATTGAACAAGATGCAGATATTGTCTTATTTTTATATCGTGAGGATTATCACAATAAATCAGAAGAAGCAAGAAGTGAAAATGCCGAAAAAGAAGTAGTACCAGTAGAAGTTTTAATGGAAAAACATCGTAATGGAGCAACGGGCTCTTTTACATTACAATTCGAGAAAAAAATCAATGCATTTTATTCAGATGGAGAATATTATCATGATGGGGGAAGTAAATATTAATGTTGAAGTTTTTTTTATTGGCAAGTGGCTCTAAGGGAAATAGCTGTATTGTGGAAGATGAACATACATCGATTGTGATTGATTGTGGAGGACCCAAACGATATTTAATGGATTGTTTTTCAAAAATTACGTATGACCATTCCAAAACTAAGGCACTGTTCATTACCCATGAACATAAAGATCATATTGAAAGATTGAAGATGTTTGATAATATTCCAACCTATGCCATGTGTTCACTTCCCATCAAGCATTACAATAAAGTGAATGCATACGATACGATAGCGATAGACACCCTTGCAATACGTGTGATTCCCACTTCACATGATACAAAAGACTCTTGTGGATTTGTGGTTACAAGTAAGCAAGAAAAACTTGTATATATGACAGATACAGGATATATTAGTGATGAAATTAAGCCTTACCTTATAAATGCTGATTTTTATGTTTTTGAAAGTAACCATGACCTTGAAATGTTGATGAAGACAGATCGCCCTGCGTTTATCAAACAAAGAATTGCTAGCGATGCAGGGCATTTGTGTAATGAGGATAGCGCAAAAGCATTGAGTGAGTTGGTTGGCGAGAATACCAAAGAAATTGTATTGGCGCATATTAGTGAAGCGGGAAACAGTAAATCATTGGCAATGCAAACGCTACAACAAGCGTTTCAACGCCAACAGATCAATTATGAACATATTCGCATGATTGCCGCATCGCAATTTGAGATTGTGTTTGGAGGAAAGCAACAATAGAAGTTTAAACAACTTCTTTTTTGTCTAAATAGTTAGTTGAGCATAACTTTTGTACTGCATAATTCTTAGTGGTAGTCTTAAGCATATACACATGGAAAACCACATGTGAAAAAAAGGAGAAATGAACATGAGTTATATATTGAAAGATTTACCATATGCATATTCTGCGTTAGAACCATATATTGATGAACAAACGATGAGGATTCATCATGATAAACATCATCAAGGATATGTTAATAACCTAAATGCGATTGTAGAAAAACATCCGTCTTTTTTTGAAGGAAAAGAAATCGAGGAAGTCTTAAAGAACATTGATACACTTCCAGAAGATATCCGCTCAATTGTCAAAAATAATGGAGGAGGACATGCCAATCATACTTTGTTTTGGGAGGGCTTAAGCGAAGAGAAACAAGCAGTAGAGGGGGAAGTTATTGATGCTATTATCAAAACGTTCACATCGTTTGAAGCATTTAAAGAAGCATTCGCTAAAGCGGCAACCACCCGCTTTGGTTCTGGTTGGGCATGGCTTGTCTTACAAGGGGACACGCTAGAAATCGTTTCTACCGCAAACCAAGATTCACCATTAAGTGATGGGAAAATTCCTTTATTGGCACTTGATGTGTGGGAACACGCATATTATTTGAAATACCAAAACCTTCGTGGTGATTATATTACAGCATTCTGGAATATTGTCAATTGGCAGGAAGTGAATCGTCGTTATCTACAGTATAAAAAATAATCCAAGTGAAGCACTGCTGTTTATGCAAAGTGGTGAATGACAAAAGAGGTATTTATATGTTGTGCTTGCCACAATTCTTTTGATGAATGTGAAGGTCTTTGTTATAATACAGCTATGATAAAAGTAATTAGCGTTGGCAAAGTGAAGGACAAGGCTCTACAAACATTGTGCAACGAATATGTAAAAAGAATGCAACCCTATCAAAAACTGGATCTTGTTGAAGTGAAGGATGAAAGCATCCCCCAAAATGTTTCTATAAAACAAGCGCAACAAATCAAAGATAAAGAAGGCAATGCAGTGCTTGCGAAGGTGAAAGAGACAGATTATGTTATTTTGTTAGATTTACATGGGCAATCATGTAGTAGCGAGGAATTTGCGAAAAAATTAGCAGACATTCAAACCTATCAAAGTGCCAATATCATCTTTATTATTGGCGGTAGTTTAGGGGTATCGGATGCGCTTGTGGCACGGGCAAATTATCGTCTTCAATTGTCAAAGATGACCTTTTTACATCAAATGAGTAAATATATTTTATTGGAACAAATATATAGGGCGTACAAGATTATGAATCGTGAAACTTATCATAAATAAATAGTTTTTGTTGAAGAAGGATTGCGTACGTAAAAAATGTTAGATAATATAGTAGAAGTGGAAAAGAGATGGTTGAATACTATCTCTTTTAAAATAATTTTCATTTTGCGTTATTAAATGTATATAGGGAAATGAATAGATTGGTTTATTGGTGCATCGTTTGTGAAAGATAGAGTATGTAAATAAAAGTTTGTTAATGGTTTTTGAAAGTTGAAGGTAACGAATAAAGTTATGAATCTTGTTTACAAATATGTAAATTTTGTTTGAAAGAAGCATATAGAAGCAAAAAAAGGTTTTAAGTAGTAAATAAACATTGTAAGTGGTTTCGAATTGTTGTAGAATATGAGTGTTAGACAAAGATTGTCATGATATCAGGAGGAAAAATATGAAGCAAATTACAGTAACCGTAGTGGATCCAGTTGGATTACATGCTCGTCCTGCAACTGTTGCAGTTCATGCAGCAGGAAAATACAAATGTGAAGTGAATATATCATTTGGCGGACGTGAAGTAAACATGAAATCAATTATGGGTGTTATGTCACTTGGAATCCCTACACAATCAGAAATTACAATTTCTTGTAATGGAGAAGATGAAGACGCAGCATTGGCAGCGATTGAAGAAGTATTACGCACACAAAAAATTATTGGATAATACAATAAAAATGGCGAAGAGGTGGTTATATATCACCTCTTTCTTATTTAGAAAAGAGGAAATAGAGTATGTATCAAGATGAATTTAAACGATGGTTTATGCATGAAAACTTAGACAATGATTTAAAAGAAGAAATGAACCACATGAGTGAAGATCAAAAACAAGATGCTTTTTACACGAACGTAGAATTTGGAACAGCAGGTATGCGAGGGCTTTTAGGCGCAGGAACAAATCGTATTAATGTGCATACGATTGCCAAAGCGAATACAGGATTTGCACGTTATATTGAACAAGCGGGAGAAAAGGCAAAACACAGAGGTGTGGCAATTGCCTATGATAATCGACATATGTCAAAAGAATTTGCGCTTGTATGTGCACAAGTGCTTGCAAAGCATGGAATTACTTCTTATGTTTTTACAAGTTTACGAGCAACGCCAGAATTGTCTTTTGCAGTACGCCATTTAGATTGTTTTGGAGGGATTGTGATTACGGCGTCACATAATCCAAAAGAGTATAATGGATATAAA
Source organism: Breznakia sp. (assembly GCA_047973225.1). Taxonomy (GTDB): domain Bacteria; phylum Bacillota_I; class Bacilli_A; order Erysipelotrichales; family Erysipelotrichaceae; genus JBKEBQ01. The sequence goes on from JBKEBQ010000017.1 coordinate 59,508, forward strand.
TTATATGATGAAAAAGGATGTCAATTGATTCCGTCCCTCGCGGAGAAAGTCATCAACGAAGTGCTTGCTATTCAAGATGAATTAAAGATTAATTGGCAAGTAGATAAACAACAAGAAGCTTGTATTCACTATATTGATGAGGAAGTAGATGAAGCATATTATCAAAAAGTATTGGCAATTCAGATGCAAACAACAATCGATAAAAAAGATGTAAAGATTGTGTTTACGCCACAGCACGGAACAGCTAATGTACCGGTGCAAGAAGTATTTAAAAGAAGCGGTTATCACTATATTCCAGTGCAAGAACAGTGTAGTGCAGATCCGAATTTCACCAATACCCTGACACCCAACCCAGAAGAAGCAGCATCTTATGAATTGGCTATTGCATATGCAAAAAAAGAACAGGCTGATATTGTGTTATCTTGTGATCCGGATGCAGATCGGATGGGGGTTGTCGTTTCACATGAGGGAAATTATCATTTGTTGACGGGGAATCAAAGCGCGGCAATTTTAGTAGAATATATTTTATCACAACACATAAAAAACGACACCATGCCAGCGCATCCAGTTATGTTCAACACCGTAGTAACAGGTGACTTGGGTGAAATGATAGCAAGACATTATCAAGTTGATGTTGAAAAAACTTTAACTGGTTTTAAATTCATTGGCGAAAAAATTGCCAAGTATGAAAAAACAAAGGAAAAACAATATGTATTTGGGTATGAAGAAAGCTATGGAAGTTTGGTTGCTCCCTTTGTAAGAGATAAAGATGCAGTACAAGCTTGTTTAATGCTAGCCGAAGCAAGTGCATATTACAAAAAACAAGGAAAAACATTGTATGATGTGTTGATCGATCTGTATCAACAACACGGTTTTTATGAAGAAACACAAGTTGCGATTTTTTTACAAGGGAAAGAAGGCGCTGAAAAAATTGCATCAATTATGAGCCAATTGCGTGAAGCAAAGCCAGCAGTAATTGCAGATTATCAGGTTGTATGTTGGGAAGACTATAAAACCTTAACAAAATTCGATAAGACAAAGGGAGTATTAGAAGGATTTGTGAAATCCAATGTTCTTAAATTTTATCTTGAGGAAGGTAGCTGGATTGCTATTCGTCCAAGTGGAACGGAACCAAAATGTAAGTTTTATTATTGTGTGAAGGGAAATTCCTTAGCGGATGCACATGAAAAAGCGAATCAAATGAAAAAATATATGGAAAAATATACCAACTGAAATTATGGATAATGTATCTAGATTAAAAAATATTGGTCTAGTATTATCCGGATACTGTAATGATTGAAGAAATATAAAAAAAGAGAAAGAATCGAATTAGAGTCTTTCTCTTTTTTGAGAGGTTTATGACACAAAAATAACTACGCATTTGATATAATAGCATAGTGTTATAAGTGTTTTATGAAATAGGGTATGAAACAGTTTATGTTAGATCCTTTTTATATTGTGCAGTTGAGGATAAAAAATGTGAAAGTTTAGTGAAGTGAAGAGTATGGGTTAAGCTTTTAAAAAAAATATAGTATAATGTTCATTAGTGTTAAAAACAATGTGAGGTAAGGCAATGGAAGACAATAATAAAAAACAAATTCATGTAAAAAAACATTTATGGCCAGATGAAATTATGGCTAAAAAGCTAAAACGCAGAAATAGGGTGAGCATTGTTGCCTTACTCGTTGTGTGTTTTGGTCTAGGTTATGCTACAAACACGTTTCTTGCAAAAGGTGGTTCGCTAACGATAACAAGTACTGGTGAATCTGTGAGTGTTTCAGAAAAATTCAATAAAATCTACGATATTCTTGCGAATGAATGGTATTTTGGAAAAGACATTGAAGAATTGGATGCTAAGCTTATCGATAAGGCGATTAGTGGTATGAGTACGGATGAAATAGATCCACATACAACATATATGGACAGTGAAACCACAAGCTCGTTGATGACATCTCTTAGTGGTTCTTTGGTGGGGATCGGAATCCAATACTATGCTTTAGGTGATGAATTTTTAGTTGAGAAAGTGTATATGAATTCACCCGCACAAGAAAGTGGATTAAAAGAAGGCGATTTAATAAAAAAGGTAGATGGAAAAGCAATAGAGGGAATGGACAGTGAAAAAGTCAAAGCTATGATTACAGGAGAAGAAGGAACACAGGTTAGCGTGGAAGTGTTGCGTGGCCAAGAAAATAAAAAAATTGTGATGACACGTGCTGAAGTTTCGATTAGTGCATATGGATATATCAAGGATAATGTTGGCATTATTGAACTGTCTTCATTCTCGCAAAACAGTGCGCAAGAGGTTGAAAGTTATTTAGAATCCTTCAAACAAAAAGGTGTTGAACGGATTATTCTAGATGTTCGCAACAATGGAGGTGGGTATGTAGAAACCGCTATTGGGATTGCGAGTTTGTTTATTGAGAAAGGGGAGGTTGTCCTCTACCAAGAAGATAAAAATGGTGATTTCAGTGATGAGAAAACATACGGGGGAACAAAATATGCGTTTGATCGGGTTGCTGTATTGGTGAATGAAAATACGGCCAGTGCTTCTGAATTGTTGAGTGCCGCTTTAAAATACTATATTGATGCCGACATTATTGGCGTTAACACCTATGGAAAAGGAACGGTCCAAAGAACGATTGAGTTTAGTGATGGGAGTGCATTTAAATATACAGTAGCAGAATGGTTGACACCAAAAAAAGAAAAAATCAATCAAAAAGGTATTAAACCAACACAAGAAGTGAAACTGGACGAGGCAATCAATTACGCAGCAAATATTGAAGAAGATGTTGTATATGAAGTAGATGGACTTGGTGAGAATATAAAAACAGTACAGGTATTTTTGAAGTTTTTGGGATATGATGTAGACCGTGTGGATGGTTACTTCTCGCAAGAAACACTCGCTGCTTTAAAAGCATATCAAACCAAAGAAGGAATGGAAGTAACAGGCAAAATTGATGAAGAGATAATTGAAAAGTTGATTACAAGTGGTTCTAGAAAATGGCATGATGAAAAAGAAACCTTAGATATACAAATGAACAAAGCTTTGGAGGTAGTCAATGGAAAATAATATATTTACCCTAGTTTCAAAGTTTCAGCCACAAGGAGATCAAATCAAAGCAATCCAACAATTAAGTGAAGGTGTAGCGGCAGGTAAAAAACATCAAGTATTGTTGGGAGCGACAGGAACAGGGAAAACCTTTACCGTTTCGAATGTAATAGCCAAAGTAAATAAACCTACTTTGGTTTTTGTTCATAATAAAACTTTGGCTGGACAGTTGTATAGTGAGTTTAAAGAGTTTTTTCCACACAATCGTGTTGAGTATTTTGTTTCTAATTTTGATTATTATCAACCAGAAGCTTATATTCCCACAAGTGATACCTATATTGATAAAACAGCCACAACCAATCAAGAGCTAGATATGTTGCGGATGGCTGCGGAAAACAGTGTATTGGAGAGAAGAGATACCATTATTATAGCTAGTGTTGCTTGTATTTATGGGGCTGCAAATCCTGAAACTTATCGTGGGATGTTTTTTAATATTCGTGTAAATGATGTAATTTCGCGTAAAGAACTATTAAAAAAGCTAGTGGATAGGCAATATAAGCGTAACGATGTCGATCTAGATCGCGGTTGTTTTCGTGTGCGTGGAGACAGTATTGAAGTGGCGATGGGCCATAGTGATGCCTATATTTTACGGATTGAAATGTTTGATGATGTAATAGAAAGAATTGTTGAAGTAGATCCATTAACAGGCAAAGTTTTTCATGCATATCAAGTATATGTTGTATATCCAGCAAGTGGGTATGCTACACCGAGGGAAAAAATTGACCAAGCCGTAGACACCATTGCTATTGAACTAAAGAAGCGATTGGCAAAGTTTCGTGAAGAAGATAAATTGTTAGAAGCACAACGACTTGAACAACGTACATTATATGATATGGAGGCACTAAAAGAGTTTGGCGTGTGTCCAGGCATTGAAAACTATTCTCGGCATATTGATGGACGAAAAGCAGGTGAGCGTCCCTATACACTGTTGGATTATTTTCCTGAGGATTTCCTATTGATTGTGGATGAAAGCCATGTGAGCTTACCACAGGCTCGTGGAATGTACAATGGCGATCGAGCAAGAAAGACAACGCTTGTGAATTATGGGTTTCGATTACCTAGCGCTTTGGATAATCGACCGATGCGTTTTGAAGAACTAGAACAAAAAATGAACCAAGCTATTTATGTTTCTGCAACACCTGGAGACTATGAATTGGAAAAGACCAATGGTGAAATTGTTGAACAAATTATTCGACCTACAGGACTTTTGGATCCTCGTGTCGAAGTACGAAAAACGATGGGACAAATCGATGATTTGGTAGATGAAATTCGCCAACAAATCCAAAAAGGAGAGCGAACATTAATTACGACGTTAACAGTGAATATGGCAGAAGATTTAACAAGTTATCTTAAGAATATGGATTTTAAAGTTGCTTGGTTACATCATGAAGTAAAAACCATTGAGCGTACCGAAATTATTCGTGAACTTCGCCAAGGAAAATATGACGTGTTGATTGGGATTAATTTGTTAAGAGAAGGGTTGGATATTCCAGAAGTGTCTTTAATTGCGATTTTAGATGCTGATAAAGAGGGTTTTTTGCGTAGTAAACGATCATTGGTTCAGATTATTGGAAGGGCTGCGCGTAATGCCAATGGACGTGTGATTATGTATGCGGATAAACAAACAGAGTCGATGACGTATGCGTTACATGAAACGCAACGACGTCGTGATATTCAAATTGCATACAATACAGAATATAATGTAACGCCAACGACGATTATGAAACCGATTCATGAGGCATTACATTCTTTAGAGACTAAAGAAATGACAAGAAAATATATGGAAAAGAAACATAAGGTTTCTAAAAAGGATAGAGAGAAGATGCTAGCAGAGATAGAGAAAGAAATGCGCGATGCTGCGAAAGTATTGGACTTTGAAAGAGCTGCAGAACTACGTGACATGTTGATGGAGCTAAGAAATGAATAGGCACCAAACCACGCACATGCGCATCTTTTTATTGTTTATGGGGATAGAGATGATTGCTGCTAATATTGCGCACCCCATCACCCCGACTTTAATGAAAAATTTGCATATGCCAGATTACATGTTTGGATTGGCATATGCGGGAATGGCGTTTACCAACTTCTTGTTTTCACCTTTCTGGGCGAAAATGGTCAGCAATTTGGGAAGTCGCATTACCTTACTTGTGTGTTGTATGGGCTATGGGTTTGGTCAGTTTCTATTTATGATATCTTCTACGACATCCATGATTCTTGTGGCTCGATTGGTATCGGGCAGTTTTGTGGCAGGAATTTTGGTGAGTTTTCTAACCTATACGATTCATTTTGTGAGTCAGGAAGAACGTGGGAAGTATTTGGCTTATAATGCTACGGTAAGTAGTGTTGCGAGTGCTTTTGGATATGTCATTGGTGGCTTTGTCGGGGTTGTTTCGATTCATTTGACTTTTTTTGTTCAAGTGGTTCTTTTGATAAGTTCAGCGTGGATCTTTTTCTTTTATTTAAAGGATGATCGTATGCAAGAACGAAAAAAAGTTCATATTTTAAAAGAAGCAAATCCTTTAAAAGCCTTCATGGATGCGAAAAACTTCATGAATGTATCCTTTATGTTGTTGTTTGCGGTTGTCTTTTTTACATCGTTTGCGACGACAACATATGATCAAAGTTTTAATTATTTTATTAAAGATATTTTTAATTTTAGTTCAGCATATAATGGTGTTTTAAAAGCGATTGTAGGTTTGGTATCCTTTGTAGCAAATACTACATTATGTTTGTGGTTGATGCGCAATACAGATGTTCATAAATCTTTGATGGCAATTTTTATTGGGGCATCATTATGTTTGTTTGGGATGTATTTGGCACTTGATCGGATGCCGTTTATGATCATTAACCTTATTTTCTTCGCATTCAATGCCATGTATGTGCCGCTCATACAAAGTGCTTGTGCCAAGGCTCCAGAAGAAAAAGATAAAAATCAAATCATGGGTTTTTATAACTCTATGAAAGGTTTGGGAATGATTGCAGGTGGGATTTTTGCAGGTGTAGTATATGGTTTAGGGGCTCGTTTGCCATTTTTGTTTTCGGGGATATTTTTTGTCATTGCATGTATGCTTATGTTTTTACTATATCGCTACACCAAAGTAGAGGCTTAGATTCTTTCATAAAGGGAGTTATGAAGTGTTAGTTTTAAAAGATGTAAAAATTTATATGTGCTTCATAAAAGCTAGGTATTGCAATTATTTGATGATATAATAAAGAGCACAGTTAGGAGTAGATATGAGTTGGATAAAACAATTGTTGTATGATATAAAGGATAGACACACAAGCGCAGAAAATATAATTACATGTATCGCGATATCGCTATTTTTACCCTATCCGATTACGTGCGGGATATTGGTTGTATCGTCTTTATATATTTTGATCAAGAGTGATTTTAAAACCGTTTTAAAAAGCGTTTATGGGGCAAAGATATTGCTTCTTTTTGGTGTCTATTTATTTATTGTATCGCTATGTTTTCAAAATTACATAGGGGCTCTTGCGAGTGTCGTAATGCTTTCCATATTTGTGTGTATTATCCATATTCGTAAATATATGCACAAACAATTGTTCGTAAAACTTGTTGATATTATGATTGTCCTTAGTCTTGTGAGTGTTGTGGTCAGTGTGTTTGAACAATTGTATTATGTTTCACAAGTAGATGCGATGCGCGGTTTTTTTGATATTCAAAACAAACCACAATACCGTGTACATTTATTTTATTTGAATGCCAATTATTATGCACTGATGGTTTTATATGCTGTTTGTTTTTGTGTCTATCGCTTTATGGATGATAGTGATATAAGACACAGATTGTTTTATGTCATATGTGGCATTGCCAATTTATTTGCTCTATTTTTAACAGGGGGAAGAATTGCTTGGTTATGTTTAGCCGTTGGTTTATTGGTGATGGTGTTTATGAAAAAGTGGTATCGTTTATTCGCAGCGACCATTGTGGCGGTATTTGCATCAGTTGGGCTATTGTTTTTAAAACCACAATTAATTCCTCGGCTTGCGCAAAAAGGGTTGGCACTTGGAAGACGAGAAAAGATTTATCGTAGTGCAATCTTGATGTTGCAGCAAAATTATATCTTTGGTAGAGGACCTTTAACCTATTATAATCAATGGCCAGACTATGTGGATTCCTATAAGGCGATCTATGGTGCAAAAGGATGGGGGAAATTGGGTATTAGTGCGCCACATGCACATTCCTTTTTGTTGGAGCCATTGCTTTCTTTTGGGATTGTTGGAGTCGTTATGCTGTGTGGCTATTTGTTTACACAAATCAAAAGTTTATATGCACTTTTAAAATCAGGCATCGATAGCTCATTGATGGCACTCATTTTTGGTTTTATCATAGTTACGTTTAGTTTTTGTATTATCGATTTTCCTATTTATTGGATACAAACAGCAACGCTGTTTTTGATGGTATTGGGAGCTTGCGATATCTATCGGAAGGAACTTTCTCATGGAAGCAATTAGTGTGATACAAATAGTAGTGTATCTTTTAAGTTTTTTATTTAGTATGTATGCTTTAACAAGTGTAAAATTTGATGTTTTATGCAATGTTAGAGATCCTAGAAAGGTGCAATTATTGATGATTTTATTGTCCATGGCACTGGGATACTTGGTGGCACGCTTTGTGTTAGATATCTTTATTTTTTATTAAAAAATAAAGATAAAAAGAAAGTATATATTTTTATTGGGTAGTTTATATTTGTTAGAATCATGCTATAATGTATAAGCAAGAAAAATGAATGAAGGAAAGTGAGGCAATATATGTTTACAAAAGAAGTTGGAATCGATTTAGGAACAGCGAATTTATTGATATATGTCAGAGGCGAAGGGATCGTTGTTGATGAACCATCGGTCGTTGCGATTGATGCAGACACAAGAAAGTGTTTAGCAGCTGGTGAAGAAGCAAAGGAAATGCTAGGTAGAACACCAGGTAGGGTGTTGGCAATTCGTCCTTTGAAAGATGGAGTCATCGCTGATTTTGAAGTAACGGAGATCATGTTGAATTATTTTTTGAAGAAAATTAATATTAAAGGAATGTTTAAAAGGCCAACGATTTTGATTTGTTGCCCGTCGAATATTACGAGTGTAGAACGTAATGCGATTCGTGATTGTGCATATCGTGCAGGGGCGAAAAAAGTATATATTGAAGAAGAGCCAAAAGTTGCGGCAATTGGTGCTGGTTTGGATATTAGCCGACCAAGTGGCTGTATGGTTTTAGATATTGGTGGAGGAACAACCGATGTTGCGGTTATTTCTTTGGGTGAAATTGTTACTTCAACATCACTGAAAATTGCTGGAGATACACTAGATCGAGATATCATTAAGTACATGAAAGAAATGAAAAAATTATTGATCGGGGAGCGTACAGCTGAAGAAATTAAGAAAGTTGTAGGAACTGCTTGGGCAGAATCAAGAAGTGAAAAAATGGATGTGAGTGGACGTGACTTGGTTACAGGACTTCCTCATAAGATTAGCTTGACAAGTGAAGAAGTACAAAAATCGTTGCACGAAAGCTTACAACAAATTGTTGCTGCATGTAAAACCGTTTTAGAACAAACACCACCAGAATTATCAAGCGATATAGTAACACGTGGGATTGTGATTACGGGTGGAGGTTCTTTACTTCACGGCTTGGATGAATTGTTGACAAATGAATTACGGGTTCCTGTATATGTTGCTGAAAACGCACTTAGTTGTGTAGCGGAAGGCTGTGGAATCATGTTGGAAAACTTGAATAATCGTTAGTAAAGGAGATGTTTATGGAATTGGAACAAGGTACAATATCGTATTTACTTTATTTCATTATTCCCTTAATGCTATCCCTGGTATTGACACCACTTGTGAATTGGATTGGTTTAAAATTGGATATTTGTGCGCAACAAAATGAGCGTACGATTCACACAAGAAGAACTACAAATATTGGTGGTGTTGCCATTTATGTTGCGTTTATTTTAAGTATGACCTACTTTATAAAAGGTGTTGATGCAGGCTTTGAGGGCTTGTTGATTGGTTCCTTTATTATGTTTATGGCGGGACTTATTGATGATATTGTTGATATGAAGCCAATGGTGAAACTTGGTTTTGAAGTAATTGCAGCATTCACTTTAATTTATATTGGAAAAATAGAATTAGGAACAATTCATTTGCCGTTCGCCATTACGATAGACATGGGTGTGGTTTCTTTTCTTGTTACTTTTGTTTGGATTATTGGGATTACCAATGCAATTAATTTGATTGATGGACTTGATGGATTAGCGGGTGGTGTAAGCATTATTGTATTATTAACCATTGCCGTAATTGCAATTGTGAAAGAAGGTCGCGCTGATATTGCGATGATTTCTTTGGTTGGAGCAGGTGCGACAGGGGGCTTTTTGTTTTTTAATATTCATCCAGCTAAGATTTTTATGGGTGATTCAGGGGCTTTGTTTTTGGGTTTTTTAATTGCCGCCATTTCTTTGATGGGGTTTAAAGGATCAACATTTATTACCCTAGGATTTCCGATTCTATTGTTGTGTGTGCCGATTGTGGATACATTAAGTGCAATTTTACGAAGATTTTTAGGCGGAAAGAAATTCTCAGATGCCGATCGCGGGCACTTTCATCATGTACTTATGCGCCGCTTTGGTCATCGAAATACGGTATGGATTATTTATGTGATTACCTTGGTGTTTGGGATGAGCGCTTATGTATATATTGAAAATAAAAGTATTGGTTTGTTTCTTGTTTTAGGATTATTGTTGGCATTAGAAATTTTTATTGAACAAACGCAGATGATTTCTAAAGGATTTCATCCGATTACCACATTGTTTAAATTTATATTTAAGAAAAAAGACGACATATAGTTCTAGCAATTATGGGTCGTCTTTTGTATAATAAAGACATGAAAAAAAGAATATGGCTAGTTTGTTTCTGTTTTGTATTGGTGGCTTGTAGCGAACCAAGACCTAAAACAATAGAAGTTCCTTCACAACGAGTTGAGATGTTAGAGAAAATTAAGGCTAGTGAAAAACAGATGGAAAAGATGGATTATTTTAAGATTCGCAAAGTATCAGAAGGAGAAAAGGCAGTTTGTGGAAGTGATGGGAGTGTTGTATTTGAACCATTGCTAAATGAACCATGGCTTTTTGAAGTCATGAAAGATGACACAGATATTGCTTATAAAAAATCTCAAAAGCTTGTTGATGAGATTCAATACCGAAATGTATACTACAAGCAAAAAAAGTTATATGAGGGTTTTACACAGCTAGAAAGTGATATTAAATTGATTGATGAAAATGCAACATCGGACTATGTTATTCTCGATTATGCGATACGTGCTATCGATACCAATTATTTTACATTCCAAAAGGATACCTTAGAAAGTGGCAATACACAATATACGATGCAGCTAGATGATGTGAAAGGCTACAATAAAGCATATCCTAGTGACAAGGATTTGGATGCTTGTAGTGTGGTGGGTGATTATGTATTACAAGTGATGGTTGTGGAGCTTGATAAAGACGGTAACCTTGTAAAGCAAAAGGTGGAAGAAACAATTACATATAAGCAAGCAGAAAATACTTTGAAAACGATAAAGGAGATACAAGAGTATCAATTCTATGATTTTCATGTACCAAATAAATTGAATTTTTGGTTTATATAACGCTATTTGAATGGCGTTTTTTTATAGGAAGAGTAGCTTACTTTGTGTATGTATAAGTAGGAGGAAAGGGATGATTGAAAAGTTAAATGCATATTTAAAAGAAGTTGATGGGACTTTACAGCTCAAGCAGCAAAGTTTTTATGATGAAATACGTAATTATTATATTCAAGAAGAAATACGAGCATATGGAAATCTTACAACTAAAGAAGCGATTGGTAGACTGAAATCGGTTATTAACTTTAATGAACGCTCACGATATAAAAGTTGTGAAGATTTAGGGGTTTGGATACGTATCGGGGACATTTGTTTTATTGATTATGGACCAAACTACATTAATGAAGCGGGTTTTCAGCATTTTGGTTTGATTCTATCAATTGAAAACGCCAAGGTACTTGTGATTCCTATGACAAGCAATCCCAAAACACATCAAGAAGCACTGCAGGGTAGAAAGCATTTGTTTGCACTTGGTCAAATTATAGGGATGCACCGAAATTCGACATTATTTTTAAATGATGCCAAGTTTGTGAATTCAGCACGGATCATTGATGTGAAGGCGAATATTCCTAAGCAAAGCAAATTATTTAAAAAGATTAAAAAGAAATTTTATGTGCTTTTAGATTAGTGTATAATGGGCATATGGAAGAAAAGTGGATTGTTGCGGTATCCGGAGGAGTGGACTCTATGGCGCTTTTGGATATTTGTCGACAAAAAAAGATGAATATACTTGTGGCACACGTGAATTATCATAAGCGAAGCAGTGCGAAACGAGATGAAAAAGGGGTAGAGGCTTATTGCTCTCGCTATCATATCCCTTTTTTTGTGCGTCATATGAATAGCTATAATCGTGATAATTTTCAAGCGCAGGCAAGAGCATATCGATATGCGTTTTTTTCTGAATTGGTAAAAGCACAGAAGGCCCAAGGCGTGCTTGTGGCACATCATCTTGATGACGTTTTGGAGACCTATCAAATGCAAAAAGAGCGAGCCAATATTCCAAAGTATTATGGATTAAAAGCAACAACTACACTCTATGGAATATGTGTAAAAAGGCCTTTGTTGAACTATACAAAAGAAGCTTTATATGCATATTGTAAAAAACAAAAAATTGTCTTTTTTGAAGATGAAAGCAATCAAGATATGATCTATGAAAGAAATCGGATTCGTTACAAATTACAGCCATTATCAAACATACAAAAACAAACAATGTTAGAAGAAATAAAAATGAAAAATCAAGAACTGCAAAGATTGTATACCGTATCAATATCATTTTTGCAACATTGTCAAGATAATATGAAGATTGAAGAATTGTTGGCATTTTCCAATACGCAAGCAAGCTTTATTCTTTATCAGTTCATCCGTCAACAAACAACAAAAACTGATGTATCAAAACGATTTTTAACAGAAGTGCTACAATTGTGTAAATGTAAAAAGAATTTTCAAAAAGCAATTGGGGAATATACGTTCTATCGAAGTTATACACATTTAGAAATTATGGAATCAAAAAATGTTGGATTTTCATTTATGTATACACGACTACAATTTGAAAAAACAGCATATTTTGAAATTTGTGAACAAGGAAAAACAATCGAGGGATTGTATGTACGAGATGGTGATTTCCCGCTGACGATTCGAAGTGCAAAACCAGCGGATAAAATTTGTTTGCGCATGGGGAGTAAAAAAGTTTCTAGGTTCTTTATTGATTGTAAAATTCCGCGAGCACAACGATTATCATGGCCGGTTGTTGTCAATACTATGGGGAAAGTTATTTTTGTTTGTGGGATAGGGTGTGATATTGAACATTATAGTACAAAGTTCAATATGTTTATGTTAAAATAGTAATATTGTTTAGGAGGATGTGTATGCACCCAGACGTTGCCAAAATATTAATTACAAGAGAAGAGATTGCACAAAAATGCAAAGAGTTGGGAAAGTGTATTAGTGAAGAATATAAAGCACGCAATGAAATACCCGTACTGGTGGGATTGTTGAGTGGGTCAGTCCCTTTTCTAAGTGAACTTATGCGCTACATTGAACTTGATGTAACCATTGATTTTATGGACGTATCTAGCTATGATGGTGCCAAGACTATAGGATCAATAAGAATTGATAAGGATTTGAGTACATCAGCAGCAGGAAAGACGATTTTACTTGTAGAAGATATTGTTGATACAGGAACGACACTAGTAGAAGTAAAACGAATGCTCGCAAATAAAGGTGCAAAATCAGTAGAAGTTGTATCTCTTCTAGATAAACCAGAACGAAGAACACAAGATGTTCAAGCGGAATATGTTGGATTTAAAATTCCAAATGAATTTGTTGTTGGCTACGGTTTAGATTTTAATCAAAAATATCGTAATTTACCTTATGTAGGTATTTTAAAAAGAGAAATTTACGAATAAGGAGGACATATGAAAAATAAGAAATTTAATCCCTTAATGCTTTTACCATATATTTTATTAATATCGCTTATGGTTTTCTTTTCTACGCAGATTTCAAATGGGGATTCGAAAAAATTCACATATAACCAATTTGTTAAAAAGGCAGATGATTTAAAATTTGGTGATGTGAAAGTAGGAATTGACACAACCATTATTGAAGTTGAAGGAGTGTATATTAAAGGCAGTGGTAAAGATAAGAAAAATGTAAAATTTAGTACGGTTCTTCCTAAAACTGATAAAAATATTGAATGGTTGGAAGAAACGTTAAATGAAAAGGAAAAAAATGAAATAACGTTTTACGTACCAAGCAATGAAAATATATTCTTAACCATTTTAGTGAACTTTTTACCACTTTTGATTCTGATGGGTGGAGTTTACTTTATCATGGGAAAAATGGGTGGCGGAGGTCAAAATAAAGCCTTTGAATTCACAAAATCAAAAGCTCGTGTAGAAGGTGATATAAAAACTCGATTTAATGATGTAGCAGGATGTGATGAAGAAAAAGAAGAAGTGAAAGAAATCATTGATTATTTAAAAGGACCAAAGAAATATGCAGATATGGGAGCTCGTATTCCGAAAGGAATTTTGATGGTAGGTCCTCCAGGAACAGGAAAAACCTTGTTGGCAAAATCTGTCGCAGGTGAGGCAAATGTTCCATTCTTCTCAATCTCAGGTTCTGATTTCGTGGAAATGTTTGTGGGTGCTGGGGCAAGTCGTGTAAGAGACATGTTCAAAAAAGCCAAGCAAGCAGCGCCTTGTATTATTTTTATTGACGAAATTGATGCCGTTGGTCGTCAGCGTGGAGCTGGTATGGGTGGCGGAAACGATGAGCGAGAACAAACCTTAAATCAATTGTTAGTCGAAATGGATGGAATGCAAGAAAATACAGGAGCAGTGATTATTGCTGCGACAAATCGCGCAGACGTTTTAGATCCTGCATTGTTGCGTAGTGGGCGTTTTGACCGTCAAATCACGGTAAGTTTACCCGATAAAAAGGGTAGAACGGAAATTTTGCAAGTACATGCAAAAAATAAAAAATTAGCAAAAAATGTAACGCTAGAAAGTCTTGCAAAAAGAACTCCAGGATTTAGTGGTGCGGACTTAGAGAATGTTTTAAATGAAGGTGCAATTCTTGCAGTTCGTGATGGACGAAAAACAATTACAATGGCAGATTTGGATGAAGGTGTGGATCGCGTTATGATGGGACCTGCGAAAAAATCTAAAAAATATACAGATGAAGATAAACGCTTGGTTGCTTATCATGAAGCAGGGCATGCGGTTATTGGAATTAAATTAAAAGATGCAGATATGGTGCACAAGGTAACCATTATTCCTCGTGGTGATGCTGGTGGCTATAACTTGATGTTACCAAGGGAAGAAAAATATTTCCATACAAAACGAGAGTATATGGCACAGATCACTGGTTTGCTTGGTGGAAGAATGTCAGAAGAACTCGTATTTGGTGAAATTACTGCGGGGGCAATGAATGATATTGAAAAAATCACCAAAATTGCGAAAGCGATGGTACGTGTCTTCGGGATGTCATCTCTTGGACCAATTCAATATGGTGATCCACAAGGAAATGTGTTTTTAGGTAGAGATTATACAAGTGGTTCACAATATTCTGGTGAAATTGCATTTGAGATTGATAAAGAAGTTCGTAAAATCATAAAACAATGTGAAGATGAATGTCGTCAAACACTTATTGATAATAGAGAATTGTTAGATTTATTGGCAAATACGTTGATGGAAGAAGAAACATTAACAGCTGAGGAAATTAGCAATTTGAATGAGTTTGGTACACTGCGTGAACCAAAGAGGACGAAAGAAGAAGATATTAAGGTGGATGAGGTTAAAAAAGCGGCAAAGAAAGTTTCAAAAGTAAAAGTAAAGGCTGCTAAAGAAAAAACAACCGCTACTAAAAAAACGGCAAAAGCATCTTCTCAGGCAAAAAGTGATGAAGCAAAGCCGAAAGCTAAAAAAGCGACAACTACAAAAAAGCAGGCAAATAAAACAGCAGCAAAGCCAACAAAAGTAAAGTCCAAGGCTACAAAAACAGTAAGTACGAAAAAAGCAACAAAGAAAGTTTCAAAAGCTAAAAGTGATAAAGAATCATCATAGAGTAAAAAAGGTAGCGGGTATATCCGCACCTTTTTTAGTGGCATTGACATATCAAAAATAACGATAATATGCTATAATCGCTAAGAATAGAGGATTGTATATATGAAAAATCAATTATTAAAAGCGGTGGCTTGTGAGGGAAGGGTGCGTTTGTGTATTTGTGATACAAGCGGGCTTGTAGACCATGCCAGAAAAATTCACGATTTGTGGCCAACCGCGTCAGCTGCCCTTGGTAGAGTGTTAAGCGTGGCAAGCATGATGGGGGCAAACTTAAAAAGTGATCATGAAAAAATTAACATTATTATCAATGGTGGTGGACCGATTGGGAGCATTATGGTGGATGCTTATTATGGCGGAAATGTTCGTGGTTTTGTAGCTGAGCCACACGTTCATTATCAATATAACGATACCAAAAAACTAGCAGTTGGAGTTGCAGTTGGATCAAATGGATTTTTAGAAGTCATTAAAGATTTTGGGATGAAAGAAAATTTTGGTGGCAAAGTAGCACTGCAAAGTGGCGAAATAGGTGATGATTTTAGTGCGTACTTTTTAATGAGTGAACAAATTCCTTCGGTTGTTTCACTAGGTGTTTTGGTTGATAGCGATCATAGTGTCTTAGCATCTGGAGGCTTATTGATGCAATTATTGCCAGAGGCAAAAGAGGAAGATATTCGCTATGTTGAAAAGCGCATCAAAACGCTAGCACCAATGTCGAAACTCATTCATGAAGGAAACTCTTTAGAAGATATCGCAAATCAATTATTTGAAGATGTAAAAATATTACAAATAAAATCGATGAATTTTGTCTGTGATTGTTCTAAAGAGAAAACAGGAAATGCACTTCGACTATTGAATGTTAGTGATTTGGAAGTGATGATAAAAGAAGACAAAGGGGCACAAGTAAGTTGTCAGTACTGTGCAACAACGTATGCATTTACAGAAGACGAGTTAAAAATGATTTTAGCGAGTAAGGAACACCATGTGGAAAATAGGTGATATCGAAATACAAAATAAAATCGTCGTTGCACCAATGGCGGGTGTAAGCAATCTAGCATTCCGAAGCATTTGTAAGGAGTTTGGAGCGGGTTTGATTTATACAGAGATGCTAAGTGATAAGGCGCTATACTTTGATAATATTAAAACTCTAGCTATGAGTCAAATTGCAGAACAAGAACATCCGATAAGTATGCAACTTTTTGGTCATGATAGGGATAGTATGGTATACGCTGCAAAATTATTAGATACGCAAACAGATTGCGATATTATTGATATCAATATGGGCTGTCCTGTGCATAAAATTGTGAAATCAAATGCAGGATCAGCACTGATGAAAGATGGTGCGTATGCAGTCTCACTTGTTGAAGAAATTGTGAAAAATGTTAAAAAACCAGTAACTGTAAAAATGCGAATTGGTTGGGATGATCAAAATCAAAATTGTATAGCATTGGCTAAAGCGTTAGAGTGCGTTGGTGTAAAAGCGATTGCGCTACATGCACGAACACGAACACAAATGTATGAGGGAAAAGCAGATTGGCGCTATATCAAAGAGATGAAACAAGCTTTATCGATTCCTGTGATCGGTAATGGGGATATCAAGAGTGTTGAAGATATGCAACGGATGTTAAAAGAAACGGGTTGTGATGCTGTAATGATTGGCCGTGGAGTACTCGGCAATCCTTGGTTATTAAAAGAATGTGAATATTATTTAAAAACTAATCAACAACTAGAAACGATTTCCTATCAGGAAAAGTTTGCTTTGATTTTACAACATGCAAAACGTTTGTGCGCATTAAAGGGTGAAAGTGTGGGGATCAAAGAAATGCGCGGACATGCCGCTTGGTATATCAAAGGATTGCCATTGTCCCATCGTGTGAAAGAAAAGATATCCAATATGAAAACATATCAAGAATTGTTAATGATATTAAAAGAATATCAAATATTTTTAAGTGAAGATAAGTGATTTTTGAAAGACAAAAGTTTTTTGTAATTTGCAAGGGTTTAAAAACCATTGCCTTTATCATTGACAAATATGGAGTATATGCATAAAATAAGGTATATATACATTGCGTTGAAAAGAAGAGTAATCGATAAAATAGATGAAAAGAGAATCCTATCATGGTGAAAATGGATGATTATGTTATTGATGAAAAAAGACTTGGAGCAATACGTTTCATTCACGAGATACGAATGGACTATATAGTCACTAAGATTATAAATGAAAGTTTATAATGAATTAGGGTGGTACCACGATTGAAAACTCTCGTCCCTATGGAAAAGAGTTTTTTTATATGTAAGGAGAACAGTATGGAAAAATATACAGAACAAGAATTGATTCGTAGAGAAAAGGCGAAAGAATTAGAAGCGATGGGAATTGATCCGTTTGGAGATCGATATGACCGGAGTCATAAAAGTGGTGAAATTAAAGATCAATATGAAGAAATGAATAAAGAAGCGTTGCTAGAACTTAATGTTCATGTGAAGATTGCAGGTCGCATTATGACTAAACGCCGTCAAGGAAAAGCGGGGTTTATGCATATCCAAGATATTGATGGAAAAATACAAATTTATGTTCGTAAAGATGTTATTGGAGAAGAACAATATGAAATTTTTAAGAAGAGTGATTTGGGGGATATCGTTGGAATTGAGGGAAGTGTCATGAAGACAAATCATGGAGAGCTTTCGATAAAAGCTGAAACATATACACATTTGAGCAAGGCGCTTCGTCCGCTTCCTGAAAAATTCCATGGATTAAGCGATATTGAAGAGCGTTATCGCCGTCGTTATGTGGATTTGATTATGAATGAAGATGCAAAACACATTGCTTTAACAAGACCAAGAATTATTCGTTCCATTCAAAAATATTTAGATGAGCGAGGGTTGGTTGAAGTTGAAACACCAGTATTACAGCCTATTCTTGGGGGTGCCTCTGCACGTCCATTTGAAACGCATCACAACACGCTTGATATGCCATTTTACTTGCGTATCGCAACAGAATTACCATTAAAACGTTTGATTGTAGGTGGTTTAGAAGGCGTTTATGAGATTGGTCGTTTGTTTAGAAATGAGGGAATGGATAAAAATCACAATCCGGAGTTTACAACGGTTGAAGCATATGTTGCGTATTCGGATATGTATGGAATGATGGATTTATGTGAGGGATTGATGGAAAGTGTTGCAATGGAGGTTTGTGGACGTGTAGACATTGCATGGAATGAAAAAACAATAAGTTTAAAGGCACCATTCAAAAGAGTGCATATGGTAGATATGGTGAAAGAAGTGTGCGGTGTTGATTTTTGGCAAGAAATGGGCTATGAAGAGGCGTTGGAAATTGCAAAGCAACACAATGTTCATGTAGAAAAACATCAAAATAGTGTTGGTCATATTATCAATTTATTCTTTGAAACATTTTGTGAGGAAAAAATTGTGCAACCAACGCACGTATATGGACATCCAGTAGAAATTTCACCACTTGCAAAAAAGAATAAACAGGATTCACGTTTTGCGGAACGCTTTGAGTTGTTTATTGATGGCTCAGAATATTGTAATGCATTTTCAGAATTGAATAATCCAATCGATCAAAAAGAACGTTTTGAGAGTCAGCTAGACCAAAAAGAATTAGGAAATGTCGAAGCAAATGAAATGGATAGTGATTATGTTGAAGCGTTAGAGTATGGACTTCCACCAACGGGGGGGATAGGAATTGGGATTGATCGTTTTGTGATGTTGTTGACAAATCAATCCAGTATTCGTGAGGTGCTGTTGTTCCCACATATGAGAAACTTGAACAAGTAAAATGCTTAAAAACCTTTAAAATGGGGACTTGTACTAACTTCAAATAGGTTTTGTACACCAAAAATACACCAATTTAAATAAACATAGAGGAGTTACATTAATTTGTGATTCCTTTTTTTGCGTTCATACATAGCCAATTTATTTGAATTGGCTTATAAGAAAGGAGGTAGTAACATGCCATATGGAAAAGTGATAACCATATCCAATCAAAAAGGTGGTGTAGGAAAAACAACAACAAGTATCAATCTTGCAAGTGCATTGAGTTTAAAGAGGGAAAAAGTATTGTTGATTGATTTTGATCCACAAGGTGATTCTGGTAAAGCACTTGGGTATGAGCCTAGTGAAATAAAAAAGACAAGTGTCAAGGGTTTGTCAATAAAAGTGTGTAAGTAATTAATCCGCATTGATGAACTGATTCACTCTTTTTTCAAAATCAGGACTAATGAGAAGCTGATTCATAACCTAAATGATGTTCCATCTCGCCTTGCAACATCGTTTCAGACTTTGGTCCAAATAGATTTTTTAAAGCGTCATTCATGTCTTGTACATTTTTAGGATTATATTCTTTAATAATCTGTTGTGCTAGTGCTACTGCTTTTGGGTCTCTCTTTATTTTTGTCATTATCTTTACCTCTTTCATTTGTTTTATCATACACAAATTAAAAACCATGTAGGTAGAGCCGTACGCTCTCTACTTACACAGTTTATTTTACACTCCCGCTTCTTCTAAAATTTACTCTTCAAACAAAGTATCACACTTATCTATTGGATCTCTTTATCTTTTATAAATTCTCTATTAAACGCTTAGTTCCCATACCATTGCTTGTATATAGCTCACTTTCGAATGCAGCCAAACACTTCTTTGCAGCTTCTGTAATGGTTTCCCCTTTAACGATATG
>JBKEBQ010000028.1:0-7291 GCA_047973225.1 Breznakia sp.
TAAACACATGAAATATCTTTCGGTTTTAGCAACTAACTTGATGAATGACAGTTTTACTGAAGCGATCAAAAATTCTACTGACGTTAACGAAATTTACAAAATTGTCTCTAAAGCAATTAAGGATTAACAACAAAAAAAAAAAAAAAAAAATCATCCGTGAGGATGATTTTTTTATTACTATTTTAGTATATTTTATGTATAATAAATACATAATAAAGTAGTTATCAGTAAGGCGACCTATTCTTTATTACAAACTAATGAAATAATCGAGAATTAAACATTAAGTTTTGAATAAGGAGTAAGGCGCCTTTTTTACTTTTTTAATTTTTTTAAATCAATATATATCAGAATGATATCTTGATTCAGCAGCGCAACACTTACTTTAGTAAGTATAATACTCGATTATTTCAAAGCCTTACATGTCGTAAAATATTATTAGTTGTTCTGCTGACCCAAGGTATCAGTTTACGCAAATTATATTACACTAAAAAACCTAGAGCTTCGCTCTAGGTTTTACTTATTGATGGGTGGAAAAGTAAAGTATTGAGAGAAAATAAATTCTGAAATATTTATTCGAGCTTTAAATAATTATGCCCCGTTCTGTTCCAACGCATTTAAGTTTGAAGTATATACTTCGCCATTTAAACAATTATTATTTGTAGGAAACATTTTAAATAATTTCAATTTAATATATATATTTTATAATTATAATAATGAAAATATTAAATCACAAAATTGACATCATAGAAAATGATCCAAATTTTACATTGCTAGTTTTTATTGGCGTTGTTATTGTAATAATTATTCTTGCTATTTTTGTTGTGATTTCACATTGAAATGAAAAAAAGAAAATTACAAATTCATTTAAAGAAAAGAAATTATTAATCAGAACGATATCAGAAAAAAATTTGGAAAAATATAATATTAACATTAAAAAATTGTTTGAAAATCTATTTGATGACTTTGATAAACAAATAGAATCCGTTGCAAGTTTAAATGGGAAATATTCTAATAAACTGAATGAAATACTAGAGTCTGACTATTTAGAAGATTTATTGATAACTAGTCATATTCATGATGCTGAGATTAACTTTCTAAGACAGTTAAAAAAAGTAACGCCATTTGTCTGAACAAAAAAATATAAAAAGGAAATACAGGAATATTATGGCCAATAAATACGAACAAAAAAGATATAAGACCCAGAAAGGAATTGAAACTTTTCATAAAGTTAAGTATGAATTACTTCCCAATAGAAAGGAGTTTGAGGCAGCTTTAGAAAAATTATCATCCGCAGAATACTATTCGTTCTTTGCCGAAAAGCAAAGAACCGTATATGGCAAGAAAAAAATTAGTTTCAATTGAGATCCTGAAACACAACTTAAAAAGTTTGTTCTATTATGTAATTCCTTTTTATCATCCATAGATATTAATTTAACACTTGATAAAGTATCAAGTAATCCTTATCAATTAATTAATAAAAATATCTATAGGTTCCTTTATGATAAGGAAGCCCAAACATTTAAATCTGTTTTCATTCATAAAGACGTTATCTATAGAGACACTTTTGAACTTTATTCGAAATCTAATAAGTGCAAAATTTTTGTAGTTAAATCACTACAATCTCCATTCTCATTGGAAAGAACTTCATTAATTGCAAATGGCATTAGAATTGATTTTAGATCATCTTGAAAAAAATATATTGAAGAAATAGAGGCGGGATTAAGAAAATGATAGTATTTGATCTTTTATTTATTTTAGGAGTTATATTATTATTAACACCTTTCGCCATATGGGTTTGAACCAATTTGACTAAAAACACAGAAATATTTGGTATATTAAGATTAAAATTCATATTATTTTCTTTTTTGTTATGCTATATATTATTAGCGACTACGATTATGGTTATATTTTTAATATTTTAATATACAAATACTATTTGAGACAACAGCATTTTATACATGCTGTTGTTTTTCTATGAAACTTTAATACAAAATACGTCTGTGTGTTAATAATTTACAATTATCAAATATTATTATATTATTAAGGAGAAAAATGAAAATATTATTAATATGTCACGGAGGAAATTCAACCTCTGTATTAGCAAAAAAAAATGGAAAAGGAAGCTAGAAGAGAAGGTAAAAACTATAAAGTCGATGCTTTTTCTACTACTACGGCTAGAGAAGACTTAGGAGATTATGATGTTGTTTTACTTGGACCACAAATACAACATGATCTAAATAATTTTAAAAAACTTCATGATTATGTCGCCGTGATTCCTCCAATAGTTTTCGGAACTATTGACGCAAAAAAAGCAATAGCTATTGCTGAAGAGGCTAGAAATGCCTAGAACTTTAGAAGAATGTTCAATGATGATTATTGCGTACTCAGGCGCAGCAATTTCATCATCATTAGCAGCAGTAGAAAAATCAGACGAAGGCGAAGAATTTGAGTATCTCTTTGAAGAGGCGGAAAATAATTTAGGAGAAGCCAACAAGGTTCACTTTGAAGTCCTTCATAAATCAGCGAGTGAAAAAATTGACATCGATGTTTTGTTCATTCATGCAGAAGATCAAATGCTAAATGCGCAAACTATCATCACACTATCTAAGAAATTAGCAAGGATACATAAAAAATATGGAAAATAAGAATATAACCTTTCCCAAGGGTTTCTTATGAGGTTCTGCAACATCAGCGCCCCAAACAGAGAACATGGGCCCGATTAATATTGGGGGGAAATCAGAGACAATTTGAGAGAATTCATTCAAAAATGATCCTGATAGATATTTTGAACAAAGATTTTGTGAAGGAGATTTTTATAATAGATATAAGGAAGATATTAAAATTGCTGCTGACTTAAATTTTAACTCACTTAGGTTTTCAATATCTTGAGCTAGATTGGTGCCAGATGGCATCAATGTAAATCTTGAGGCAGTAGAATTTTACAAAAACGTTTTTAACGAATGTAAAAAATATAACATCAAAGTGTTTGTTGTTTTAAATCACTTCGATCATCCAATGTGGGTGATGGAGCAAGGCGGATGGGAAAATAAAAAAACTGCTCAAGATTTTGCAAAATATTCATCAATCGCATTTGAAAAATTTGGTGATTTAGTTGAAAGATGAGTTTCATTTAACGAACCTGTAGGAATAATTGAAGGTCAGTATTGATATGATGTTCATCCTCCATTCGAAAATAATTTTAAAAAAGGAATAAGCGCAATGTTGAATCTAAATTTAGCTCATGCGTTATCTTTACAAGAGTTTAGAAAATCTGGTTTATCAACAGAATTTGGTTTAATTTTAAATATTACATTAGCCGTACCTAGATCAAAGTCCGAGTCTGATGTCAAAGCATCTAAAATTGCCGATCTATTCCAGTGAAAATGTTTTATGGATACAGCATATTGAGGAAAATTTCCTAATGAGTTATATGATCTATTGGTTGAAAGAGATCTCTGACCATCTTCTATTAATATAGCCGATTATAACAAGGAGTTTTTAAAGGAAAAAATTGATTTCTTAGGAGTGAATTACTATTCTCCTCTAAGAGTGAAATCTTTAGATTACGAACCAGTATTTGATGAGTCTAGGTCTCAGGTGACTCCTGAAACACATTTTTATCAAAAATATGAAATGCCAGGTAGAAGAATGAATATTTATAGAGGGTGGGAAATATATCCTAAAACAATCTACTCAATATTAATGAGAATTAAAGAGGAATATGAAAATATAAATTGTTTCATTTCAGAAAATGGAATGGGAGTTCAAAATGAAGAAAGATTCCGTGGAGAGAATGGAATGATTCAAGATAAATATAGAATTGAATTCATGGCAGAACATCTCATGTGGATAGCTCAAGCTATTTCCGAAGGATCTTCATGTAATGGATATCATATGTGAACATATATTGATAACTGATCATGAATTAACGCCTATAAAAATAGGTACGGTTTTATTGAACTGGACCTTACCACACCTGATAATGTAAGGAGAGAAAAACTATCCGCATCATGAATCAGAAATGTGATTAAAGAAAATAAAATTTAAGGAGAATTATGGAAAACGAAATTCAAAAAATAAGTAAACTTGATAAATTTCAAAATACTTTTATAAAATTTGGTTCATTCATGGGTAGACAAAGACATCTTTCAGCAATTAGAGATGCCTTTGGAGCGTTTCTGCCCTTTCTAATTGTTGGTGCAATGTCACTAATGATAGCCGAAGTATTTATCGCCTATGATGGTCTTATTGCAACAATATTCAAAGTTGATGGACAATCATTAGTAAACTGAGAATATTTCAGTTTCTTTGTGAAACCAATTTTTTCTGGTGTGTCAAGCGCCACTATGAATTTATTTTCTCTGTATATTGTGTTCCTATTAGGTTATTTCTTAATGGGATCATATGGAGGAAGCAAATTGTTTGGTGGAGTTATTTCTATAGCAACATTTATGGTGCTATCACCAATTGATGCAGGAGGTATGACTTATATTGGTGCGCAAGGATTAATCTTTGC
This sequence comes from Breznakia sp., assembly GCA_047973225.1. Taxonomy (GTDB): domain Bacteria; phylum Bacillota_I; class Bacilli_A; order Erysipelotrichales; family Erysipelotrichaceae; genus JBKEBQ01. The sequence goes on from JBKEBQ010000028.1 coordinate 4,517, forward strand.
AATGTTTGTAGGTTTAACTGCACCGACAGTGCTTTATAAATTACAAAATATTAGAGCATTACAAATAAGAATGCCTGAAGGGATTCCACCAGTAATCGCAACATCTCTAAATCTACTATTTCCAATTGCTATAACATTACTTGCATTTGCAACGATTCAACCAGCTTGAGGAATGATTGCATATTTTGCTGGTCCTGGGCAAGAATCATCACTAGTTATAAATCCAGAGTGATATTATATTGAAAATGCTTTATATACTATCATTGTTGAGCCGCTTTATAATTTAGGACAAAGTCCATGAGCCATATTCATCATTATGACTCTAACAGGATTTTTCTGATTCTTTGGTGTCCATGGATCAAATGCTGTCGCACCTTTTGTGTATGCGGTTTGAACACCTATGATGGTGGAAAATATTGATTTATATGCCTCACTTGGAAACAGCGTATTTGATGCAGAAAACATCGGAATGCTAAACAGCTGAACTGATCAATCAAAAGAAATATATACCTTAATGGGAGGCGCTTCTTCAACAATCGCGTTACTAATTGGATTATTGGTATTCTCAAAAATTCCAGAACAACAATCAATTTCTAGAATGGCCACTCCAGTTGCGGTCTTTAATATTTCAGAACCAACATTATTTGGAGTACCGGTAGTTCTTAACCCTGTGTATTTCATACCATTAACATTAACTGGAGGTATACAAGCAATTCTTGGATATTATCTAACCGTTTGAGGATTGGTCCACCCTTGTGTTGTTTATGTTCCTTGAACAACGCCTGTGTTTGTAAACTCAATCCTGGCAACGCTTGATTGAAGAGCGTTATTTGTATCATTATTACTATTAGTAATTGCATTCGCAATATATATTCCGTTTGTATTGGCAGATATATCAACGCAAGTTAAAAGAAAATCCATAGAAAGTAAAATGTCAGTTGAAGAATATAAAGAATATACTAAAGTTGAAATCCAACTTAACAACGCAGAAAGAAAAGCGTTTAAACCATTAGAAATATTAGAATATAAAGAAGAACTTTTAATTTCAGACAAAGAATATATTGAAGAAAAAATTACCAATATAAATGCTTCATTGGATAATAAAATATCAACATTTGAAAATGAGATTCTAATATATAAATCAAACTCTATTCTTTATAAAAAACAAGGGGATAATGATAAAGCTGAATCAGAATTAAACAAAATTTCTAAGACTGAATCAAGAATACAAAAATCTAAAGATAAAACATCAATTAAATTAGAAAAATTAAATTCTAAATTAAAAGATATATCATCTAATTTAGATAATATTGTAAACAAAGAAATTCCAGCTCAAAAGAAACTTTCTGAAGAAGAGTTTACACTTAAGAAAAAAGAAATAGAAAAAAAATCTATTTAACTACTTGAACATCGCATAGCGATGTTCTTTGCTATAATTATTATATGAAATTTATTGAAAATTTTTTTACCGAAGAAAACAAAAAACTGATTAAAAAAAATGTAGATTGAATTTCCGAAATAATAAAAGACGCAATATTAGCAGGAAATAAAATTTTTTTTATAGGAGTAGGAGTATCTGCTGCAATTGTTAAGGGGATATTTGATGACATGAATTATAATTTTGGTTCAATCGGCAATCAGTTTAGAGCTTTTAATGAAGGTGAACTTTATAGCCAACAATTTGAAAATTGAATGTCATTTGCTGAAGTTGCAAGCATAGCTTCCTTGGAATTGGCTGAAATTGGTTTTTCTAAGGATGACGTGTTAATTGCTTTCAGTTCAAGCGCCAGAAATCCCTATACTTATAGTGCCCTTGGTTATGCTAAGGATTTGAAGGCCAGGTCAATATTTATTACAAATAATGTAGATCATGAATTTGGCGACAAGACCACATTTGAAGTTGTGCTGCCGATAGATAATTATTCAATAAATGGTTTGCGTTCATTCGAAGCAACCACATTGCTTAAAATACTTATAGATTCTTCGATAATTTCCACTATGGAAAAAATAGGATATATTTACAAAGGAGAATTAGTATATTTAAAATATAATACAGACAAATCAAAATTAGATGCCCTTGATATTTTAACAAGATTAACTAACGGAACTAAATCTAATGATGAACTTATTAGGTGTGTGAATAACAAATATAATATTATGGCTGTTGCAGTTATAATGGCAATAAAAAATTTGGATGAAGAATCTGCAAAAGAATTGTTAGATTTGAATAATGGAAATGTTAAAACATCTTTAGAAAATTAAAAAGAGACTAGCAGTCTCTTTTTGTTATTTGTTGATATCAAAGAACTCTTCTAAGTACTTTCCAACTCCACCTTCTTTGTTATCAAAGTCAGTAACATCATCTGCAAGGAATCTTACAGTTCCTGTAGCATTCTTCATTGCTACACCTATATTAGCTGTCTCTAACATTTCTTTATCATTAACTCCATCACCAAAGGCAATAGTGTTTGATAAAGGAATGTTATAGTAAGAAGCTATATAGGGGATAGCAGAGCCTTTAGAGGCTCCTAGAGGATTAATCTCTATAAACATTAATCCTCTTTCTTTAGATCCTCAAGACTTAAATAGGGCAGCATTGCCATATTTACGTCTTAGTTTATTTACTATAGCTCAACCATCAGCAGTTTCACTATCTAATGCTATATGAGCTATTTGTGGATGAAACTCTGTTTCACCATCAAATACTCAATCTACAGTATTAGATAGTTTCTCTAACTGATACTTGTGTCAAGTATTAGGTTTAACTTGATCTAT
>JBKEBQ010000047.1:0-47385 GCA_047973225.1 Breznakia sp.
TTTCATTATCCACAAGTACACATAAATAAGAACTTCCATATTTTGTCATTGAAGAATGTAATTCATCAATGACAATATTAGTAGGAAGTTTTAGTCTAGGAAAGTTAACGAAACTATCGAAGTAACATTGAACTAATGTAGTAGAGACATGATTATGTTGTGCAATATCTTTGTAGGATAAATGAAAATTACCAAGTTCTTTCATAATATTTATCATCGTCGCATAGCTAGTAATGAAACCCGAAAAGGTAAAAGAGTTATCTTCAGAAAATGTTTTCACGCAAGATTCGTATCGAAAGCGTCTAGCATTCCAAATAATAAAACCATCAAAGTTCTTAATGATAGAGTATTTAATTTTTTCTCTTCAATTATATATAGCTTGCTATTACTATTATTATATAGTATAATTTTTCTAGGAGTATGTGTGTTCATGAACTTAGAATTTGTTTATGTGTAAGGGAGAGTAAATAAAAGAGCATCGGAAGGTAGAAAAGGGTTGTACCGACACTTTCAAGTTTGAAGGTAAAGTACAAAAAAAGAAAACTTTGAAAGTGGAGGAAATGTAAAGATGTCTAATTTTAGCAAGAAAAAAAGCAAGTGGTTATTTAAGTTATTTGTTGTTTTTGGCTTGATCGCAGCTTCTATGGGTAGCGTTTTGGCAAATGAGTCGGTATACGACGAAAGTGAAAATGTAAAAGAGGTAAAGAGCACTTCTAGCGAAAGAGCAGAAGAGGGTAATCTTTTCAGTGTTTCTTTTGGAAATGTTGGAGGGAAGTTTAAAGTTGCAGTTTATGATAGAACGGTGGGCAGTAGTCCTGTTGGTAAAATTTTAGGCGAAACAATCACTTCCGATAAGGTATATACAGTTCCAACTGGTGGTGGTTTTACGATTGAGCGACTAGTTGAACAAGGATATGACGTTGATTATTGGGAAGTGGATGGAGTGCGGCAAGGAGACACTGTCGGGAGTCGAAAGATTATCAATGTAAAAGATGGTGTTAACCGAAGTTTTAAAATGTATGCTAAAAATAAACTTTTTGAAATCACTGCAGGTGTTGATGATAGCGATATCGGAAAAGGTAGCATCTCACCAGAGGGAACAGCTTCGGTAAAAAGCTTTTCTGATAAGACATATACAGTAAAAGCGAATCAAGGATATGATATTAATTATGTAGCTATTGATCAGGAGATCATAAATGAAACAAATGCACTAACGAATCGCTTTGGCGAATATACGATTTCAGCAGATAGAAAAGAAGCTACGTTTACATTTAAAAACATTACGGAGAAGCATACGATCGCACCACGTTTCAAAGAGGCGTTACCGGAAGAGTTAAGTGCCAAAGTGAAAGTTGGAAATGGTGGGAGTTTACTTGTTGAGGCATGGGAAGAACATTATGTGAACAATAAACCAACAACTCCAGTATTGGAAAAAATAGTTGCTGGTGGGACAAGTGGTAGTTATATGTACCCGTATGGAGGTGATATTACATTTTCGCCTCTTCCAAATCCTGGATATAGAGTGGACTATTGGAAGTTAAGCGATGGTGCAACGAGTACGAATCAATATGGATTTGCATATTTAAATAGTACAGAAGAAAAAAACATCGAAGTATATTTTAAAAAAGCAGAATTTCAAATTAATGCTTCAAGCGGTGTTGGTGGAACGATTTCATCACCTGGAAGTACAACTGTATTGGGTACAGAAAATAAAACTTACATGATTACTCCAGATGCAGGATATAAAATTTCTGATGTGCTCGTTGATGGCACATCCGTAGGTGCGCTAAGTACATACGATTTTAAAAATGTTGTAAAAGATCATACAATCGAGGCTATGTTTGAAAAAGCAGTTTATGCCGTAAACTTTGATATTGCGACAAATGGCGGCGAAGGTGATGCACCAGAGGCACAAGCCCTACACGCAGGTGATTACGTCAGCAAACCAGCAGATCCAATTAGAGATGGTTATAATTTTATCGGGTGGTTTGATGCAACAACAGGTGGAAATCAATGGGATTTTGCAAGTAATGTTGTAACGGATACTGATGTGACATTATATGCACAATTTGAAGTTATCGAAGTAGCACCAAGTATCGATGTTGAAGAACCAATTGTTGAGGTAGCGCCGAGTGTTGATACAGGTGATACATCAATGATGGTAACATGGATTTCATTATTGGTGATTTCACTTTTTGGAATCATTATATTTAGAAATAAAAAAAACGTACACTCAAAATAATAAATGCTTTAGAAGAAATATAGTACTATATAGTAAGTGAAGTAAAAAAGCTCTGCCCATTGTAACGATGGCGGGCTTTTTTTGTGATAAAGTGTAAGATTTGGCAAGAAAATCATTGTAGGGAGTGGCTGCAAACATATATTTTGAAAAGATTAGAAACATCGGTATATTGGTATAATAACGTTTCCTCTTAAATTACGGGAAAACAATAAAAACAATTTACATTTCTTTTTATTGTGTTATAATATTAATACAATAGAAAAGGAGGAAATTATGAATGAATTAGTGAAAATCAGTAATGTTACAAAAAAGTATGGAAAAAAGGTAGCATTAGAAAATGTTTCTATTGATGTAAAAGCAGGAGAAATTATTGGGTTATTGGGACCTAATGGAAGTGGAAAGACAACATTGATTAAAGTATTGAATTGCTTATTGGCGGATTATGAAGGTAGTATCATGGTAGAGGGAAATCAACTCGGGATCGATTCTAAAAAAATCATTTCATATTTGCCAGATGTCGATTACTTTGAGAGTTGGATGAAGGGAAACGATGCCTTGGAACTTTTTATGGATATGTACAAAGATTTTGATTATGAACGTTGTATGTCGTTACTAACAAAATTTCTAATTGATCCAAAAATGAAATTTAAAAACATGTCAAAAGGGATGAAAGAGAAGTTTATGTTGTCGCTAGTGATGTCTAGAAAAGCAAAAATATTAATTCTTGATGAGCCGATTGGCGGTGTGGATCCAGCTGCGCGTGAAGTAATTCTAGATACCATTTTGGAAAATTATAGCTCTGAACAAACGATTATTTTGTCTACACATTTAATAGCAGATATTGAAAGAATATTTAATCGTGTGATTTTTATCAAAGAGGGACGCATTGTTTTGGATGATGAAGTGGATGCGGTTCGCGAAAAAACAGGAAAATCTATTGATGAATTATTTAGAGAGGAGTTTAAGTATGTTGCTTAAATTAATAAAATATGAATTTAAACACAATCGTGTAAATTTCTTTTCCATTTATGCTGGAATAATCGCTCTTTCCTTTTTTATGGGACAAATGGAGATATTATCTGAAAGTGATTTTTTGATAGGACTTCTAATTTTTTTATATTGTATTTGTCTTGTAGTTTTGTTTGTTTTTACATTAGCGTCCATTGTGCTCTCGTATAAACGCTCAATGTTTTCTAAGTCTAGTTATTTGAATATGACACTGCCGGTGTCGACAACACAGTTGATGCTCTCCAAGTTAATTATGTCGGTGATTTGGATTATTTTGGCTTATTGTGTAGTATTTATATCTTTTATTATTATCTTTTTATCCGCTTTAGATATGTCCGGAGTGCGTGAAATTTTTGATTTATTATCTGAAGTCGGGTTAAAATCTACGGTGTTTTTATTTTTATTAAATATGTTTTTAGGTATTATTTCTGCCATTTTATTAATATACCTTTGTTTGACGATTGCACATACGAGCTTGATTCGCAACCATCGTAAAATTATTGCCATTATTTTGTTTTTTCTGATTTACTATTCGATAAATTGGATCAATAAAGAATTTATTTTATCTACAGATATTTCATTTTATTATTTTCAAGACTTGTATTATTCAATTGGTAATTTTAACCATGTTTTGGAACAGTTGCTGTTGTCTAGTTTATTGTTGACAATTGTAGAAGGTTTGATTTATTTCCTAGCAACGCGGTATGCTTTGAATAAAAAAATAGAAATAGAGTAAAAAGAAAGGAGATGACGAGATGAACTTTGATGCTAACTTACCGATTTATGTACAGATAATGAATGATTTCAAAAATAATATTGTATCCAACAATTTTGTGTTAGGTTCAAAGGTTAAATCGGTTCGAGAGCTTGCCATTGATTATGGAGTGAATCCGAATACAGTGCAAAGAGCATTGAGTGAGCTTGAGCGTGAAGGCTTACTTTATAGTGAGCGAACCGTTGGACGTTATGTCACGCAAGATGAAGCGCTTGTAAAGGAATTGAAGGTAAAAGAAGCTGGCTTTATTGTTGCTACATTTATCGACAATATGCAAAATCTAGGTATGGATGAGGATACGCTTCTTTCTTTATTGAAGAAAGGTTTGAAAAAAAAGACGTAAGTCTTTTTTGTAAGGGTATCTTGACATTGTAGCATCAAATGCTTTAGAATATGGCTATATCAGGAGGAATCACAGTGGAAGATTCAGATACGGATACACCTATATCCAGGAATAAAAATAAATATACACATAGGGGGATTAAGTAATGGTAAATATCATAATACTGATTGCTTTGATCCTATTAAATGCTTTTTTTGCGGGTAGTGAGATAGCACTTATATCATTAAATAAGAATAAAATAAAAGCAATGGTTGACGATGGTAACAAAGTTGCAAGCATTGTTTATAAAATGATTGCGATACCAACACGTTTACTTTCAACAATTCAAATAGGGGTAACCCTTTCTGGGTTTTTAAATAGTGCATTGGCATCGGATAGTTTCGCGGATGACTTAGTGCGAGTATTTTTAAGTGCTGGACTAGAAGCATCGCCAAACACATTACGTTCGATATCGTTAATAGCAATTACGGTTTTATTGGCATTTATCACGCTTATTCTAGGAGAATTGGTGCCAAAGCGTTTGGCGATGGCAAATCCTGAAAAGTTTGCTTTTGCGGTTGCCTACCCTATTTATTTTCTAAATAAAATCGCAGCTCCTTTTGTTGTTTTGATTTCGTCTTGTACAAACCTTGTTTTGCGCGTTATGGGAATTGATCCTAATGCAAATAGTCAAAATGTAACAGAAGAAGAAATACGTTTAATGGTTGCAACGAGTAGTGCGGAAGGCTCTATTCAAGATAGTGAAAAAGAGATGATCAATAACATCTTTGAGTTTGATAATACTACGGTAGATGAGGTGATGACGCACCGTACGGATATTGAAGCGATTCGAAGTGATGCAGCTTATGAGAAGGTATTGTCGTATATGCACGGGATTCGGTATACAAGAATTCCAGTATATGAGGAAACGATTGATGCAATTATCGGTATTTTATATGTAAAAGATTTATTTAATTATATGACAAGTACAAAATTAAAAGATGAAGCTTCGTTTCATTTGAAAGATATTATTCGAAAACCATTGTTTGTTCCTGACTCAAAAGCTATTGATCAATTGTTTTATGAGTTTAAGGCAAAAGCTAATCATATTGCAGTGGTTATTGATGAGTATGGAGGTACTGCTGGAATTGTCACCATGGAAGATTTGATGGAAGAGATTGTTGGGGAAGTATTCGATGAATATGATGACATTCCTTTTGATTACAAAAAAATTGGTGAAAGCACTTATATTGTCGATGGATCTATGATGCTAGATGACTTAGAAAAAGTATTGGAAATGGAAATGCCAAGCGATGAATATGATACGCTAAATGGATTTTTAATTGCCAAACTTGGTCGTTTACCAGAGAAAAGCGAAGAAGAACCAATTGTATTCGAAAATTATACATTTAAAATATTGGTTGTTGATGATAAGGTAATTGAAAAAGTAAGAGTTGAAAAAAAGTTTATAGAAGAAGTTGAAAAAGATTAAAATAACAAACAAACGAAAAGCGTATCTTGAGTATGAGAAAGATACGCTTTTCGCTTGTTAAGGATTCTAGGTTTATAAAACCATTTCTTTTTGATAGAAATACGATGGGAATATTTCATAATCTTCAAGAACACCTTTATCATAACAAAGATGAAATTAAAATATTATAAAAAAATTATGAAAGAATAATAATATTTTATGCAGTAAAAAATTAAGTATAAAAAAATTAGGAAGTATATAATTTTTTTTGGAATTAACATAAAAAAATTGACAGCGCTTTCACCTTTACATATAGTGGTATTAGAATACTGAGGATAAGATGATTTATATGTTAGAAACATATAGTCAGGAAGGAGAGTATAGTGAAGATGAAAAGACAGATGAAAGTGTTGATATGTGGGGTATTGGCAATTATGCTGATGTTTCCCTCAACAATGGTTTCGGCTAAAGAAGTAGAAAAAATAAGTGCAGAGAATGAACAAGAACAAGAAGCGTCCCAAATACAAACAAAAGTTGTGGGAAAAACAATTGAGGAAGTTTTCGGTAAAAATAGTAATCTAACAAAGAGTATAGTAGGCTCATTTAATAAACCCGATACTATTTCAAAGGATACGATTCTTACCCAAGAGCTGATAGAGGAACTTGATGATTTTGTTGGCTTTGATCGCCATGGTACTACTAGTCAAAATGATGATGAGGCAATTGAGATATCTTATGAGGATCTCGAAAAATTGGCGATATTTCCTAATATAGAAACGATATTAGTATACCTGTATACAGGAGAATCGATTCCACCTGTAATTATGAATCTATCCAAATTGTGGAGTTTGACTCTTTCATACGAAAGCTCACGGCCAAATGCGACAATAGAAGGGAAAGGAAATCTAAAAGAAATTCCTAGCGATATTGTAAATTTAGAAAAATTAGAAAAAATATACGCTACAGGGCAACAAATAGAAAGTTTACCAGAATCATTAGCATCTCTAAAAATAAATTTTTTGGATATGAGTAGAAATAAAATCACAGATGTTCCAGAGTCAGTGTTTAAAGCACATTCATGGAAGCGCGAATTCAAAATAGATGAACAACGAAATGAAATAACATTGGACAATACATTTTATCCTGATGAAAACGCAAAGATTGTAGAAGTTCCGGTTTTATATCAAAATTACTTGTTCAAAGGTAGTGGAAATGGGTTTTATTATGAATTACAAAACCCTGATGGTTCCAAAGTAAAGGTTGATAGTGTTGTTACCGAAAACAAAAAAAGTATTGAAATTCCTGGGGCATATTTAAGTCATTCTGGGGAATATACATTAGTAGCAACAACCAAATCAGGACATGCTCTTTATAATGGTATTAATAATAATAGGCCAAAACAATCGGAATATACAATTCATTTTAAAGTAGAGGGTGATATACATCCGTCACTAGCAGTAGAAGCATTTAGTGAAATCAACGTTGGCGATGACTTTGATGAACTTTCAGGGGTAGTCGCAAGTGATAATGAAGATACAACATTGGGAGTAGATGATGTTGTGGTAAGCGGTGAACGTGTTGATGTAAATACGGCAGGTCTTTATAAAGTAGAGTACAGTGTAAGTGATAGTGCTTCACAAACAACAACAGCAAGTCGAATGGTATTGGTAAATGATGGAAATTACTATGCAGGGAATCATCTTGTTATGCATGCAAAAGGATTTACTAAATTGCGCAATGAAGTTGACACCAGTGAAGAAGCGATAAAAAAAGCAGCAGGACTTAAAGTATATAGAAAGACTAACAAAGAAGAAGTCGATGCTGACATATGGATTCAATATGGATATAGTCGTTATACAGCGAAGTTGGGTTTCTATAAAATAACTTTGAATGTTGTGGGGCAAGATTCTGGAGTAGAAAGAACTATTGATGCTATTGTAAAAGATAAGGATAGTGTGGTTGAAGGTGAGGCGTTGGTAGATGCACAAGATTTCAAAACTAATGTATATGCTTTAAGCATTCAAAAAGATATCAATCGCTTTATTGTAGATAAGGCGAAGGTAGTTGCGAAAAAAATGGATTTGAATGCTGATGTAACACCAAGGATTACAACAAACTTAACAAGTACTTCAATTGCAGGAGAATACAGTGCTGCAATAAGTGTTGAAGTAGGGAATGACATCGCAACGAAAGAAATTAAGATTACAGTGGAAGGTGATGAAAAGCCATTCTTAGAAGTACCTGAATTTACGGAAATTAAAGTTGGTGATGGTTTTGATGCGCTTGATGGTGTTAAAGTGAGCGATAAGGAAGATAGTGCGTTGAGTGTTGATGATGTCGTAGTGAGTGGTAAAAGTGTAGATACAGCTACAGCAGGATTTTACAAAGTAGAGTACAGTGTCACTGACAGTTTCTCACAAACAACAACTGCAACACGAACGGTGTTGGTGAATGATGGAAATTATGAAGTAGGGAATAGTCTTATTTTATTCGCAAAAGATTTCACGATAAATATTGAGGATGTGGACGAGAGTAAAACAGGAATAAAGAAATCCGCAGATGTTACAGTGTATGATAAAACTGGTAAAGAAGTTCCTGGTGCGGCAATTTCTGTAGCTTGTGGAAGGGAATATTATAAAGATAAATTAGGATCTTATGAAATATATTTCCAACTTACAGAAGACCAATCATATGCTGAAAGAGAAATTCAGGCAATTGTAAGAAGTGAAAATTCAGTAATTGAAAAAAATGCATTTGTCGATGCACAAAATTTTACAGCCAATGTACAAGCGTTGATGACGCAAGTAGATATCAACCGTTTTATTGAGGAAGAAGCACTTGTTGTTGCAAAAGATTTGCGTACGAATGCAGATGTAAAAGCGAGTATTACAACAAATTTAACGAGTACTTCAATTGCAGGAGAATACAGCGCTGCAATAAGTGTTGAAGTAGGGAATGACATCGCAACGAAAGAAATTAAGATTACAGTGGAAGAAAATGAAAATCCAGTTTTGGAAGTACCTAGCTTCACAGAAATTAAGGTTGGTGATGGCTTTGATGCGCTTGATGGTGTTAAAGTGAGCGATAAGGAAGATAGTGCGTTGAGTGTTGATGATGTCGTGGTCACTGGAGAGTCTGTTGATGTCAATACAGCAGGTATTTATAAAGTAGAATATAGTGTCAGCGATAGTTTTTCGCAAACAACAACGGCTGTTCAAATTGTCTTGGTAAACGATGAAACATACATACAGGATAACAATTATATTATTCATGCTGAAGATTTTGAAATCGATATAAATGATACCAATATGGACGATGCCAAAATGATTACATTAGCAAATGTAAAAGTTTACGATATTGTAAGTGGTGAATGGGTGAGTGATCCACTGATTGACATTGATCGTGGAGGATTACAAGCAAAGGTCGGTGTCTATAATGTTACATTTACATATAATCCTAGTATTACGGTTACATTAATAGTGCATGAGAATACTACGACCAATCCTAATAATCCAGACAATTCTATTGAGGAACTTCCCTCGACAGGAGATACTTCAAATATTACTTATTATGTGTTTTGGATGGTAGTAGCTTGTTTTATTCTCGGTGGAGTTTATGATAAGCATAAAAGGAGAAAAGAAACAAAAAAATAAAATATAACGGATGATTTTTCTGATTACCGAAAAATAGTGAATTTAATCGCAACACTGTTGTTTGTGAAAATAGACAACAGTGTTTTTTTGTTTGAACAATACAAGAAATGGAGTTTTGTTAAAGCATATGTAGTGTTTTTTTCTATGGCGTAAGCAAAAAAAGATGTTCATGTGCAAGCCTGCTCATCAACATCAAAGTAGTTAGTATAACCTAAAGTTTTTCAATATTAGATAGTTTAATTAAAATTCATCGTTGTCAATGCTTGATATTTATCATCAGCAATTTGTTTGTATATGGGTAAACTGCGCTTTTCATATAACATCATTGCCCAATAACACCATAACAGATTGTGGAAGCCTTCCCATAAAGTTAGTTGGAAAAGAATGGTATCATTAATGCTATCAAAATAAGCTTGATAAAATCGCATTCTAAGATCTGGATTGGTAATATTATTTTCACTTAAAAAAGACATGACATCAAATAAAGGGTCATTATCGGCAGCATATTCATAATCAATGAGATAATCACCATGATCACTAAATAATATATTTCCATCTACAATGTCATTGTGACAAAGGGTTTGTGGGTTTTGTAGATGCTTGATGTCGTCAATAATAAACGCATAGGCATCTAAATTGTATAAAGGTTTTTTAGTATGTGATTGATAGTAATGGAGTTGAGCAATAGGATCAAAGGAAACACCTACACTTTTTCGACTGTGCAGTTTTTTTAATAGGCTTGCAACACGTTCAATTTTATCTTCAAAAGGACATTCTTGATATTCATATACTTGCGGAATATATTTGGTTATTTTGATACCCGTAACATTATCAAAATAAACTGTAGGTACATCCAAGTCTTTTACTAGATTTATAATGGTTTCTTCTTGTACATAAGAAAGCGTATTTACTCTATCTTTAAATGGCACACGAACAATATATTGTTCATCATGAACGCTAAGTATATAGTTTTTATTGGAGATGCCTTTTTGCAGATCAACAAGCGTGAACTGTTCGCTCTTGAACAATTTTTTTATTAATGTATGTATCATGCTTCTATATTAGCATAAATAGAGAAATTTTGGTAAACTATAGAGAAAGGAGTTTTCATGAAAATTGTTTTAACGAGCTTAAATGCCAAATATATTCATATCAATTTAGCGCTACGATGGTTATATGTGGCAAATAAAAAGCGTTATGATGTGGATTTGAAGGAATATACAATCAATGACAATTTGATTGCTATCGCTGAAGAATTGACTAAACAAGAGGCTGATGTGATTGCTTTTAGTGTCTACATTTGGAATATCACGCAAACTTTAGAAATTATTCAATATATAAAAAAATATAGTGATAAACATATAATTGTGGGGGGTCCAGAAGTTAGCTATGAATCCCATTACCTACTGGATGAGGGGGTAGATGCCATTAGCATTGGTGAAGGTGAAATTGCATTTTGGAAATATATTGATATGCTTGATCAGAAACAAGCTTATGAAATTATGGGGATGTATACCAAAGCGCATCCGTGTAAGTGTTTTCCTAGTGTCGATTTACATGATCTAGAGAAATTAGAAAACCCGTATTTCCTCTCCTTTGACAAGGCAGCACAAGCCAATCGATACTTTTATTTTGAAACCAGTCGAGGCTGCCCTTACCACTGTGCGTATTGTTTGAGTGGGTGTGAGGGAAGTGTACGAATGTTCAGCGAAGCATATGTATTTCATATTTTAGACAAAATCGCAATGTCAAAAATTCGTATTGTAAAGTTACTGGATCGTACCTTTAATGTTATGCCAGAGCGTGCTTTACGAATTGCCCGCTATATGAATACCCATTGTAAACATCAGATTTTCCAATTTGAAATTGTTGCTGAAACGTTGAGTGAGGAGTTGTTGCAATTTTTTTGTGAAGAAGCAGACAACAAACGCTTCCGCTTTGAAATCGGTGTGCAATCGTTTCATAAACCAACACTGGATGCGGTTTCGCGTATTCAAAACAATGAACGGTTGGTGGAAGTTATTACAAGGCTGCAAAAGGCAAAGCTAGTGATGCACGTTGATTTGATTGCAGGACTTCCATATGAGGGAATGGCGTTGTTTCAACATTCCTTTAATCGCTTGTATGCATTGCATACCCATGAAATTCAATTGGGTATTTTGAAACTATTAAAGGGAACGGCTTTAAAAGCCAAAGGCGAACAATACGATTATGTGTATAATTCACTACCACCTTATGAAATTCAAGCGACAAAGTGGCTCAACAAACAAGAATTAGAGGCAATTCATGCATGTGCACATGCGGTTGAAAAGTATTATAATTCAGGTAGGTTACGAAATAGCATTGATACAATTTTATCTCTTGGTTTATATAGTGATGCTTTTTCTCTATTCATGGAGTTGGGAATGATGTTAAAACAACTTAAGCACCCTTATCAACCACATTCGTTATTTGAAAATTTATTATCTTTATTTGCGGATAAGCAATTGCTTGTTTCGATACTTAATATGGATTATTTTAAAATATTTAAGCAACGACCTAAACTTTTCGGGTTAATACCAACAAGAGAAAAAGCAAAAATGATTCGCACTTTAGCGCAAAAAGAAGGTATAATGAATACAGAAGAAAGTTATAATTATAGTTATATTTCGTATGGATATTTAAATCAAGTTTGCGGATACCAAATTGTTTTATACTCAAATAAACAAACGTATCCACGACGTTATTTTAGCGATGGGAAAAGTATTCAGGAAGTATCATAAAGGAGGATGTCTATGAAAACAATATTTATTGCAACAGCAAATAAACATAAACGAAAAGAGTTTCAAGAGATGTTAGAGCCTTTAGGCTATGATGTGAAATGCTTGCTTGATTTAGATGAAGACATCAAAATTATAGAAGATGGTGAAACTTTTGAAGAAAATGCATACAAAAAGGCTAAGGCTATATATGATGCTTTGCATATTGATGTGATCAGTGATGACTCAGGTTTATGCATCAGTGCTATGGATGATGGACCTGGGGTATATTCTGCTCGATTTTTGGGGGAGACAACATCCTATGTGAAAAAGAACACGTATATTCTTGAAGAAATAGAAAATGCACAAGATCGTAGTGCAAAGTTTGTTTGCGTTATTTGTCATATCACAAAAGCGGGTAAAGTAAGCTACTATCGAGGAGAATGTCATGGTAATATTGCATCTGCAATGGTTGGTGAAAAAGGGTTTGGCTATGATCCGATTTTTTATTACCCACCATATAAAACGACACTTGCCAATGTGAGTGAAAAAGAAAAAAATGATGTATCGCACCGCGGACGTGCAATTCAAAAATTACTTTTGGAGTTAAAATCATGATCCATATTGTTTTATATGAGCCAGAGATACCACAAAATACGGGAAATATTATGAGAACTTGTATGGCAATGAATGCGCAATTGCATTTGATTGAACCAATGGGTTTTTCACTTGATGAAAAACATTTACGTCGTGCCAGTATGGATTACATCAAAGACGTAGATTATCGAGTATACGCAAATTGGGAAAGTTTTGTTGCAGAACATTCAAAGGGGCGTTATTTCTATATATCTAGATATGCGCATAAAGCACCCGATGCATTTTCGTTTGTGGAAGATACGGATATCTATCTAGTCTTTGGTAAAGAAAGCACAGGGATACCGAAGGCGATATTGAAGAATCACTTGGATCACTGCATTCGTTTGCCGATGGTTGCGCATGCACGTAGTATGAATTTAAGCAATTGTGTAGCGATTATGGTATACGAAGTTATGCGGCAAAAAGCATATGAAGGACTGATAAAACACGAGGTTATCAAAGGCGCGCATTTTTTAGATACGATAGAGTAAGTTTTATGGTGATAACATGATGCAGAGAATGATAAAATAACGAAATCTTGTATGGTTAATGTTTTATAAAAAAACTTCTTATGTTTTGGCATAAGAAGTTTTTTATTTGTGAAGTTTGATATTATATAATTCCTTGTGCAAGCATAGCCTCCTTAACCTTCAAGAAACCTGCGATATTCGCGCCAATGACGAAGTTATCTTCAGCGTGAAAATCCTTTGCTGTTTGCGCGATGTTTTTATAAATGTTTTCCATGATGGTTTTTAAACGAGCATCAACATCTTCAAAAGACCAAGATAATCGTTGTGAATTTTGACTCATTTCTAGTGCTGATACAGCAACTCCACCAGCATTGCTAGCTTTTGCAGGTGCATACAGAATTGCGTGTGCTAAAAATAATTGTTGCGCATCTCTGGTACAAGGCATATTGGCACCTTCTGCAACTGCATAACAGCCATTTTCGATGAGTGTTTTAGCACTGTCTACATCCAGTTCGTTTTGCGTAGCACACGGCAGTGCAATATCACAAGCGAGCGTCCAAATGTCCTTGCAGTTTTTATGGTATGTGGCACTTGGAACATGGTCAATATAGCTGGCGATACGTGCTCTTTTGATTTCTTTAATTTCTTTTATAATATCTAATGTAATGCCATTTTTATCATGGACGAAACCATCAGAATCAGACATAGCAATTACCGTTGCACCTAGTTGCATTGCTTTTTCAGCAGCATAAATAGCAACGTTTCCAGAACCAGAAATAATTACTTTTTGATTTTTAAAGGATTTGTTGTGATCCTTTAGCATAGCCTCACTGAGATAACAAAGTCCATATCCCGTTGCTTGGGTTCTAGCCAAACTTCCACCATAACTCAAACCTTTTCCAGTCAAGACACCAACCGCTTCATTTCTAAGTTTTTTATATTGTCCATATAGAAAACCAATTTCCCGGGCACCAACACCAATATCTCCTGCTGGAACATCATGAAATTGTCCAATGTGACGAAAAAGTTCATTCATGAAACTTTGACAAAACCGCATGATTTCAGCATCACTTTTATTTTTTGGATCAAAATCACTTCCCCCTTTACCCCCACCGATGGGAAGGGTTGTTAATGCATTTTTAAAGGTTTGTTCGAAGCCCAAGAATTTAATAATACTTAAATTCACGCTCGGGTGAAAACGAAGTCCTCCTTTATAAGGTCCAATTGCGGAATTGAATTGTACTCTAAAACCACGATTCACATGAACTTTTCCTTGATCATCACACCAAGGAACACGGAACATGATTTGACGCTCTGGCTCTACTAATCGCTCAAAAATTCCTGCATCGAGTAATTCAGGATGTTTGTTACTAACGAGTTCTAAAGATTCTAAAACTTCCTCAACGGCTTGTAAAAATTCGGGTTCATTTGGATTTCTTGCAATGACTTCTTCAAAGATATGATGTAATGTTTTCATGTCGTCTCCTTTTTCAATAATTTTATTTTACTATGTAGGGCGAATATGTCAACGTATATCATGTAATGTAAGGCATAATGTAAAAAGTTTATACAAAATCATAAAGTTTTCTAAAATTATCCATAGGAAAAATAATTGCTGTCAAAACTACATGAAATTGCAAATTACTTGATTGCGAAACCAAAAGGACTATATTATAATAGCATCATGAAAATAATAAATAGAAAGAGGTAATACATATGTTTTTACAAAAAATTGAAGGAAAACAAGGAGCGGATGCAAGTAGAGCGTATTCACCTGCTGTGAAATTGGGGGATTTCGTATATGTGTCTGCACAATCAGGGAAAAATGCAGACAATGAGGAAATGGCAGATGATGTAAGCCAACAAACCAAACAGGCAATGGAAAACGTGTTGTTTTTATTGGCTGAGAAAGGACTTGCAGCAAGACATATTGTGAAAACGACAATCTTCTTGACGAACATGGACGATTATGCGCTTGTGAACGATATGTATGCAACGTATTTTGATGGCGTTTACCCTGCTTGCAGTGTGGTAGAGGTGTCTGCATTATTGGATGCTGGGCAGGTTGCAATTGAGTGTATGGTATTGGATACACTAGTATATGAGCGCCAAATGCAACAAGGATCGCATGATGGTTGTGGTGGCTGTGAGAGTGATCATACATGTGGTTGTAGCGGTTGTGAATAAACGCGTAATAATCTTTATGCGATAATGTTGTAGTACGTTATCGTATAAAATAATATGTGGAATTATTTTTTACGTATAAGTAAAAGATGATTCTTTTTTTATAGAGGAAACTAAAGAGCAACAGCAAAATATTAGTTTTAAAAAGTTAAAAGAAGACTTAAAAAGAGCGAGAACATCGCAATATATATAAAAAAACGGATTGAATCATGGTGATAATACGATGAAAAAAAGTCGTAAAAATAAATCACATAATTTCACATTTTTATATACGGTATATACCATGTATGAAAAAAACTGATTAGGATATGCGCATTTGCTTTTTAAAATTCATCACAAACAGCAAACGGAAACACAGAAATATTTTTTTTGATATCGAAAAAAAAACGTATAAACTTAGTCAGTATGGGGAGAATGAACATCTTCCTTTTTCACACGCGAGATAATAATCATCGATAAAATATTGCTTTTGTTTCTTGAAAATAAAAACTTTTGATTTATTTATGATATGTATATATATCAAAAAAAGCAGATAAATGTATTTTTTGGGTAATCGCAAAACACTTGTATTTCCCAATATGATCTGATAGAATTTTTTTGTATTTTAGGAAAGTGACGATGAAAATCGTTTATATTTTCAATCTACTTTATCAAGATATTTACAAAAAGGGGAGGTGAAGGTATTGATGAAGAAAAAAAACATACTGCACAGCGTATTGATGGCATCGCTTTTTATTAGCTTTTTAACAATGACTAACAAAGCGGTGGTGAGTGCGGAATCAGCATTTCAATCTAATAATTCGACGACAACGATGATTAGCTATGTCAAAGAAGAAAGCGTTGCATATCGCTTGCGTATCAAGGTAATGGGTGAGGGAAGTGTTCATGATGGTGATGCAATGATCAGAAATGATGAAAAGCATTATACACTGCCAGTTGATGAAACAAGGATTTTTGAAATCAATGCAGATGAAGGAAAAATCATTAAGAAAATCGAACTTGATGGTACACCAATCGCAGTCGCAAAGGATAGCAACAAACTCATTATAAAAGGAGCACAAAAAGATCAAAGCTTAGTGGTCATCTTCGAATCACAGGAGTATCCACAAACAGGAATTTTCAAACAGAATGGCGGATATATACTATTAACGCTGATTGCATTTTTATTTATTATGCAAATGGTGTTGTGTACAGAAAAAGACGAGGCAGAAGCATAAGTAAGAAGGGTGTGTCAAAAATATAATAAAGGAGTGTGTCAAGAAATGGGAAGTCAAAGAGTTTTCAAAGACAAAAGTAGCAAAAGGGAGTTTGCTTATTTTAGCGTAGAAGAGGTGCAAGAAAAACATCCAGACGGCAATTATGTTGTTGTTGGAGAAGCTTGCAGTGGTGAGGCAGAAAAACAAAATTTAACAAGGGAACTTGTTGGAAGTGGGACGTTTAAATTTTCTAAAAATGGAACATATGCAGAGAAAAAATATAAAACCATTGGCTATATTGATTGTGGAAACCATGAATATGTGGCTATCAAGAAAAAATCAAATAAATGGTTGTGGTGGCTTTTTCTTGTCGGATTGCTTTTGGTAATTGTTGGGATTGGATATTCATTTTTAGCTAATAATGGTTTAAGGCTTGATCCCAATGCAAGCGATTACGATTCTAGCTTAAAAAGACCAGAGAATATAAACGATTCACAAATCTTAATACCAGGGTATGGAAAGTTCACCGTTCAAAAGGGCAGTGACACAATCGATACGGTATTGTTTAATCCAGAAGGAAACCCTTGCTTTTTTCAGTTTACATTAGTGGAAAAAAGCAATAATAGAGTGTTGTATGAAAGTGGATTGGTAGAACCAGGCAAGGGCATAGAACCGGTAAAAATGAATACATCATTTGATGAAGTCGGTACATATGATGCAGTTCTAAAATTTAAAACGGTCGATTTAGAAGATACAGAAATAACGTATAATGGTTCAGATATTGAAGTAAAATTACATGTTGTTGAGTAAGGGGAGAAACATTATGAAATTGTTACAGGATCGAAAACCATATAAAGTATGGGTGTTTTTAATGACGTTATCAATGATGGTTAGCGTATTTTGCGCAAACAACATCATCAAGGCTGTAGGTATTGATGAAAATGTGTTTATAGTAACAAGTGTTGACTATCAAGATAATGAAGCAATTATAAGTTTTGATATCGAGAGTGTTGATCAAACACGGTATGATCTGGAGTCGATTGTAGCCCAAAAAGATGGTGTCATTGTATATGAGAAGGATGAGGCAAAAGCGTTTTCATTAACATATACAGCAAGTGAAAATGCTACATATAACTTTTGTGTTCAATATTGGTTAAAAGATGAGAATTATGGAAAAGCTACACAAGCAATTCAAAATCGTGATGTTGCGGTCGTGGTGGATGGATTGAACAATCAATTGAAACAGAGTTCTGTTATCCCAGCGCTGACAACGTCACATGAAAAGGTTCGCCAAGCAGCAACCCAAGTGAGTGATGCTAACTACAATCCCAATCGGATTGATTTGCGTTCTTTATATAACTTTTCTGGTATTAAGGGAAAGACGACTGGAGAACAAGAAGCAATTTCACAAATGGAAAAGAATGAGTTTGCGCAAAACTACAGTGAAGCTGGAGTCGTTCATGCTAATGGGATTACCGTAGGGAATCGTGCAAAGTATGATGAGGGTTGGGATCAACAATTAATAGCCTTAACGAGTAAAACGCAATTAGATTACAATCGCAGCTTTGTATTAGAGGGAAGAGTGAGGATTAATAGCCAAGCCGATGGCTTTGCGATTGCCATGCACCATGATGATGACTACGAAGCGCGCGTAAAAGGTGGTTCGTTGGGCGTTTATTATGCGGATAACATAAATGATGCTTTTCATTCAAGCGAACGCAATGGCTTGGCAAATGCTGTCGTTTTTGAATTGGATACTAGATACAATAAAGGTTATGCCGATGAGCTAGATTCGTGGGGTGGTGTGCAACATCATATGTGTATCAATAGCACAGATGCGCAAGGAAAAGCGGAAAGTCTTTCAGCTACCGATTATTGGGGAGTGAATAATGAGAGTGGGAATTTTATTAGACACCCATTTGATAAAATGGCGACGTATCGAATCAATTGGGATAGAGAAGCAAACAAAATAACATTTTTTGTTGATTGGAATGGTAAAACTATGGATTATCAATATCTAATTTCAACAACGCTTTCTGATGTTATCGCTAGAGGATTTACGACAAATAAAGGATATTATACCATCACATCGGCAATCAATTATCGAGATACGGCAGGAAGTAATCCTGAAAAAAGAGAGAATGATATTTGGATTGATAACTTTTCCTATACGGATGAAGATCCTAGTTTGGATACAACATACACAACGTTTGCCAGTCAAGATGCGCAGATTAGCGATAATTATGCGATTGGTGGTGAAGAAGTTTTGATAACGCATACGATTAAAAATCAAATGGATAAGAATTATGAAATTCAAGATGTACAATTGAATTTAGAACCATTTTTATTAAATGAACTTAAGCGTGAAGATATAAAGATTATCAACGAAAAAACCGGTGGTATTAAAGTTGGCACAGATCTTGATAATTTACAAGTGCTTACGGATGGGGTGAATGCTGAGAAGGAAATGTTTGTGAAGTATCCAGCACATAGCGGACTCTATTATGTACAATATAAGATTAGGATTCCCTCCTTGTCCAATGATGGCGAAACGGAGCTATTCAATTTAGAACATAAATTGGGAACAAAAGGGATGACACAGGAGTCATCAGAGAATGCGGCGCTTGATCTTCGAAATCGTCCAGCGCTATTCAGCAAGACGAATGATGGTACGAAAACATTGCATTATGATGTTGTGCATCTAAACGATAAGAGTACGGATACTGATGCGTTGCTTAGTGCCTTTGCAAATGCACTTTATGGAAAAACAGCTGTAGGTAGTGAACAGAGCTTAAGTTCGAAAATCACGAAAGTAGGACTGGCTACAGATACAGAATATGTGGTAGTGAAAGATGATTTGCTAATGCATTATACATATGAAACAAATTCCCCTTCTAATGTTAGTTTGGGACTAGCGGATACGGTTGATCATACTAAAATATATACGCTGCATATTCGAGTGAAAGAAAAAAACGATGCACGACTATATAACGAATATAAACGACATATTATCATCGCCGATGAAGTGAAACAAAGTAGTAATAATTATGTAGCAGTTGATAACAAAAATCCACAAACCATTTTAGAAACTATTTTAAATACGTGGAATGTAGCATCTTTTTCTCAGGAAATGATGGATATTTACAATGCCAGAGCCTTTCATATTGATGAAAACAGTGGAATATTAAGTATAAAAAATATAAGTTTGGATACAAGTGATTGGGTGAACAGTAAAGGCTTTATAGATAAAAATCCTGGGGAATATATGTTGGCGATGCATATGGAAAATGATCCAACACTAGGTGTAAATACAAATGTGATAATTAGTGAAAACACATGGGATTATCGTAATCGAAATGGAGAAGAAATGCCTGTTGCAAATGGACAATACGGTTATATTATTATCCCTAAATATATTGCACTAAAAGACGATTTAAATACCAAAAATAAAATTATTGCGAATGAAGTAATTGAATTTTTAAATTATAGTAGCGATAAAACCTATCGTATAACTACAAATGAAACGTTTACGCTAAGTAGCGTAGCAACCAGTGATAAAATCAACGTAGTGACAAGTGCACTTGGCGCTACAACCAGCGACAACAAAATCGTATTGGGTGAAATTGGAAATAAAAGTGGCGTAGAAGATGTATTATCGTTTTCTTTAACAGCAAATGTAGATAGCGATAAGAAACAACATGGATGGAGTGGCACGATGCGCTTTATTTTTGAACTTATACCATAGATAAGATATTGTATAAGAATACGAAACATGGTATTCACAAAGGAAAACTTTGTAAATATATATAAAATAGTTATTAACCAGGGAGGAAAATGAAATGTTAAAACTAGAAAGCAGAAAAACAAAAATGTTAGCAACAGCAGCTGTAGGATTCGGATTGGTCTTAGGGACTGCAAGCAGTGTACGTGCAGCTGATCCAACAACGGCAGACGTACCGGTAACCTATGATAACCGCCGCATTATTCCAGATGCGAATGGACAATATGGAATGGTTGTGCCAACGACAATTAACTTTACTGATGAAAAGTTAACAGACAAACAAAATGTTGAAATTATTGGAATTAATGGATATGTTGCAGAGGACTGGACAACTTTGAAGATCAAAGTTGAAGTAGCATCTCAAAATGGATGGAAATTGAGTGGAAATGGTGTTGAGTTACCATATGAGCTGTCTTATAACACTAGTGTGTTAAGTGCTGACAACAAAGTATTGGGTGGAAGCGATTATGTATTAGGATTTGCTGGGGCAAATGCAGCATCTGTAGAAGGAACAGCAACGTTAAGCGAAAAAGCAACGATCAAAGGTCAATATACAGACAAGCTTACATATACGTTCACAGAACAAGAAAACAACATGAGTAAATAGTCGTAGTCTAAAAAGAATGTAATAAAAGAAGGTGGGATCACATGATTCCATTTTTTTTTTTGTGAAAATAAAAATAGAAAATCGACTTTTAAAAAGAAGCTATATGGTAATGGATAAAACAGAAAAAAATTATTGACAGTACTTCTTCACCCTACCCTTTTATTTATGTTTGGATATTAAAAAAAGTTAGTGAAAGATTGTTTTTGTCCCCATATATGCAAACTTGAATATAGAAAAGTTTGTCATTTTTTTTATGGTTTATTTTTTTATAGCCTATGTTAAAAAAATTATCACGATTATGCAAAAAAATCATTTTCATAATGACGCTAAAATGAAAGTTTTTTATAATTGTTTTATTTTTAATTTACGCCTAAAAAAAATGAAATAAAACCCTAAAAATGCGAATATAAATACATTTTCCGTAGTTGCAAAAATATGCGAAATATATGTTTTTTTCTAATGAAAAAATTACAAAATATACATATTTTAGTTATCGTAAAAATGTTGGGTAATTGTCTTGTATCTGCTAAAACCTTTTGATAAACTGTAATCGTCTTGATTTTTAAACAACGCTATTTTGACTTATAAATGACGAATATCATTGCTTAAAAAACAATTCTAGAGTGGTATTTACAAAGGTGTGAAAGCTTTTGTGGATATAGGTGTGAATAGTTATTAACCAGGGAGGTAAATTATGTTAAAACTAGAAAACAGAAAAGTGAAAATGTTAGCAGTATCAACAATCGTTGGATTTGGGTTAGTGTTAGCAACAGCAAGTAGTGTACGTGCAGCTGAACCAACAACAGCGGATGTGCCAGTGAGCTACGATAACCGTAGAACGATTCCTGATGCAAATGGACAATATGGAATGATTGTTCCAACAACCATTAACTTTACGGATGAAAAATTAAGTGATAAGCAAAATGTTGAAATTATCGGAATCAATGGATATGTTGCAGAAGACTGGACATCTTTAAAGATTAAAGTTGAAGTAGCATCACAAAACGGATGGAAGTTAAAAGGCAACAGCATTGAACTTCCTTATACGCTATCATACAATGATCAGGTTTTAACAGCTGACAACAAAGTATTGGGTGGAAGCGATTATGTATTAGGATTTGCTGGGGCAAATACAGCATCTGTAGAAGGAACAGCAACGTTAAGTGAAAAAGCAACGATCAAAGGTCAATATACAGACAAGCTTACATATACGTTCACTGAACAAGAAAATAACATGAACAAATAATTATCATTTTATAACAGTACGCAATAGAACGAAATCCTTTGGTTTCGTTCTATTTTATAAAAAACTACAAAGCTTATGGAATTGATAGAAATGTATAAGTAATCGCATCTCATTGGTTTTTAAGCATTTTAATGAAAAGCAAAAAATTGTTTTAAGAGCAGAAATTTCAAAGAATCAAGAATAGACTTTGTATTTTCTACCTCTTGCTTAAGATATACATGCAAAAGAGGAGGAATCGTATGAAATTATTACAGAATAAAAAAATATATAAAAAAGCTTGTATTGCCTTTATGGTAATGTGCATGGTGGCTACTTCCTTTGTTATGACACAAAGTATTAATGCAATGCCACAAGATGAAGCTTTTCTCTCGACAACACTGACATATCATGAAGCGGGAGCAACGATCAACTTTGATATGGAAAGTATTGATCAAGAAAAGTATGAAATAGAAAGTATTACATCAAAACGTGATGATGTTACAATATATGAAGAGGCGATGAGCAAAGATATTGATATCGCATATGAAGTATATGAAAATGGAACTTATTATTTTAATGTTCAATATTATGAAAAAAATGGTGAAGCGATCGAGAACGAACTACTCGAACAAAGTAAAAATAGTATAGAGCAAGCAATGGGAGAAAGCGAAATAAAAGCAGTGAACCTTGAGGTTTGTGTTGATGAGTTGGAAAAGACACCAGAGGAAAACATAGAAGTGGATCTACGCGAGAAGACCTTAGATGAATCCGATAAAATTCGTAGTAGTGTTTCAAGTGATTATTATAATCCTAATGATATTGATTTACGCTCATCATTTAATTTGTCTGGTATTAAAGGAAATATAAATCAACCTTATGGATGGGAACCAGATGCCATTTATGAGAATAGCGATAAATACGACTATTATACGCCTTATCGAGATGATAATGGTATACAAAAAAATGGAATTATTATGGGAAATCGTAATGCGTATACGGATAACAGTGCAGGTGGTGGCGGTTGGGATCAACAAGTTGTTACCCTAACGAGTAAAAAACAATTAAACTATGGACGAAGTTTTGTGATGGAAGGAAGAATGAACTTGAGTAGTGAACCGGAAGGGTTTGCGATTGCTTTTCATCATACTAAGAATTTTGTTGCCGGAACAGAAGGTGGAGCACTAGGTGTATATTATGATGATGATGGTCACGAAGGGTTTCAAGGAAATCGTGAAGGTGTACACAATGCGGTAGTGGCAGAAATTGATACGAAACGTAATCGTAGTAATTATGCAGGTAGTAATGATTATGCCGATCGCAATGGTCCTAACGGAGAACAACATCATATGCAAATCAATAAAACAGATAATCTTGGTCATGCGTTAAAGATATCTGACACAAAATATTGGAAACAACCTTCCTCTACATCACAAACAAATGATCCTTTCAATCAAATGGCAAGCTATAAAATTGAATGGAACCGAAGTGCAAGCACCATTCAGTTTACGATTGATTGGAATGCTCATGGAAGTGATTCAAATGTGTATCAAGTAAGCGCTAATATTCCTAGTGAATTTTCTAAGACGCCAGGATATTATACAATTTCATCGGCAATTAACTATCGCTTAGATGTCAATAATGATAATTATCCATACAAAAGAGAAAATTATTTTTGGATAGATGCCTTTGAATATTTGGATGAAGATATTAGTTTTGATACCAATTTTACAACGTTTGCAAGCACGAATGCCCAAATCGGGAATCAATATGCCATTCCTGAAGAAGAAATTATCGTTACACATGAAATTTACAATAAGAAAAATTTATCCTATGATATTGATTACGGAATTATGTTGGATTTAAAACCATTTTTCTTAAATGAAATAAAACGTGATGATATTGAGATTATTGATAAGGATACGGGTGGTATAAAAGTTGGAACGAACATCAATGATTTGCAAACCCTACCGGTAGGGGGGATTAATGAGATGCAACAGTTGCGTGTCATTTACCCTGCGAACGGTAAAAAATATTATGTGCAATATAAAATTAAAATACCATATTTAAGTAATTACGGACAAATCGACCAATTAAAGAATGCGCCTATTGTTGGGGAAGAAGGTTGGAAACAGACTCCAACAGCAGGGGGTGTATTGTCCATTTGGAATAAACCTGCCTTATTCACAAAGGCGTCTGATGGCAGTGAAAAGAGCGTGTTTGATGTGATGCATATTGAAGATAAAAGTAGCGACACTTCTGCCTTGTTTGAAGTTTTACGCAAGTCACTGTATGGAAAAATTGCACCTGAAGTACAACAGTCCTTAAGCAGTGGTATTAAAAAAGAAGGTTTAGAAGATGGAAAACCGTTATTGTTGTCTAACTTAAAAATGAGTTATCAATATACAACAAACTTTCCTGAACATATTAGTGCAGGATTGCCTCCAAACATTGATAACAGTAAAATTTATTCGCTTGCGATTGAAGTGAGTGATGCCCGAGATAAAAGGTTATCGAATACGTTTAAACGTCATGTAGGAATATCCGATGCAATGAAAAATAGTGGATTAGGATATTTATTTAGTAATACGCAAACGCCATCAAAGATTTTAGAAACCGAATTAAGTACTTGGAAAGAATCCAATTTTGTGGATAACATGGCACGTGCATGTGATGTGAATGCATTTCGTGTAGATGCTCAAAGTGGCAATATGGTCAGACGCTTAATTAGTGCAGATAGTAGTGGATGGATTAATTCTAGAGGATACGTTGATAAAAATCCAGGTAATTATAAAGTTCACATGATCGTTGGCGGATATGTAGGTTTAGAAACAACCATCGATGTCCAAGTAGTTGAGAATATGTGGGACTATGAAGATTCACAAACAAGCGCCAATGGACAATATGGTTATATTGTGATTCCCAAGTCTATCACTTTGAAAAAAGATCCCATGCGTAAGTATAAAATTATTGCCAAAGAAAAAATTGCATATCTTGATTATAACAGTGATAAACAGTATCAAGTGGTTGTAAATGAAACCTTTGATTTGCATAGTAAAGATCGTGCAGATAAGATTTTGGTGACTACCAAAGCAGATGGTACACATGAAAGTGATAACAAACTCTCATTGGGTAAAATAGGTAACAGCGCAGGAGCATCTAAAGAATTGAATTTTTCATTGGAGGCTGATATTGACGAAGAGAAAAAACAATATCAGTGGTCAGGGATATTAAGGTTCACATTTTCACTAATACCGTAAAAAAATACAGTGAAACAAAAGTAAGAATTTTTTTCTTTATAAACCTTTGTTGATAACAGTAATAAATATAAAGCAGAATCAAGGAATTCTGTTTTTTTTTATCCATAGAATTTACAACAAAGATGTCAATGATTTTTTTTATGCTTACATAATGTGGAGAATATTATCTTTCTCTCACATGTATGTATTTACTGTATTAGGCTTATAATCCTTATGGACTTAATGTTAACTCATTGATTGATAACATGTTATAATATTTTTATAGTTGAGGTAATGTTATGTTTGTAGAAGAAAGACAAGAAATGATTCTTGACCTATTACGTGAAAACGGTAGCGTTAGAGTAAAAGCTTTAAGTGAGAAATTTGGTGTAACTCCCGATTTGATACGTAAAGATTTGACAACAATGGAAGAAAAAGGGCTGTTAAAAAAAGCATATGGGGGGGCTGTTTTGGAGCGGGTAAATATCCATCGTGAAATTGTCTCGCAAAGAAAAGATGTCAATACAAAACAAAAAGTAAAGATTGCCCGATTGGCATTTTCACTAATTAAAGACGGAGATGTTGTATTTCTCGATATATCCACGAATAGTATTGAAGTTGCAGTGTTGCTTCAACATGCTTCCAAACAGGTTAGCGTTGTCACGAATATGATTGATGTTATGATGATATTAGCAAAGTCACAAACGATAAAAATAATTTTTATTGGTGGTGCGTTAGATTATGGTAGAGATGGTTTTGTGGGTAGTGTAGCTATACAATCCATTCAGCGATATCGTTTTGACATCGCCTTTGTTGGCGTTGTCGGAGTTGATGTAATAGAAGACAATGTATTTACGTATATGGATAATGATGGTATTACTAAGAAAGCAATTCTTGCAGGTACAAAATCTGCTTATATGTTATGTGAGAGTGCAAAGTTCATGCAAAGCGGTAATTATAGATATGCTGCAGTATCCGAGTTTACAGGAATCATTACCGATAGAAAACCAACAAAAGAAATAATGCAAAGTGTTAATGAATATGAATTGAAATTGATGTACCCAGAAAACATAAGATAACATATCTTATGTTTTTATATTTTATTTTTCAAAAAAATAAAAAACAATAATAAATCACTTGATAATAATAAAAATAAATATATAATAAAAGTATGATTGGTGATCAGCGCATTGGTAAAATAGGAGTCCTTTATGAAACGATTACAAAGTGAAAGAATTAAAGTATTAAAAGAAAAAATGTTGAATGAAAAACGCTATGTCAGCATTGAGCAGGCAAAAATAATTACAGATGTGTATAAACAAAATGAAAAAAAACCGATTATTTTGAAACGAGCACTAGCACTACAGGCTGCTTTAGAAAAAATGGAAATTGCCATGGAGCCAGAAGAACTCATCGTTGGAAATCGTAGTAAAGGGGTAAGAGCTGGTGTGGTATTCCCAGAAGGTGGATGCTTGTGGATTGATCAGGAATTGGAAACCTTGGCGCATAGGCCACAAGATCAATTTGCGGTAAAAGCTGAAGATATCCAAACATTTCGTGAAGTGATCCTTCCTTATTGGCGTGAAAAATCATTAGAATATGTTATTGATGATCGGGGTGGAAAAAAAATAAGAGAAATAGCAAAAGTTGCTAAAATAAATCAAACGGATCATGCGCAGGGACATATTTGCCCAAATTGCGAAAAATGGCTAAAAAAGGGACCACGCAAGCTAAAATTGGAAGCAGAAAAAAAGTTAAAAACGGCAAGTACAGATCAGAAATATTTTTATGAGAGCGTTATTATCACAATGAAAGGTACAATTTCTTTTATGGAGCGTTATCGCGATATAGCGTTTCATAAAGCAAATGAAGAAAAAAATAAAAAGCATAAAGAAAGTTTAAAAAAAGTGGCTAAAATTTGCGACAATTTAAGCAAACGTCCAGCTGCAACATTTCATGAGGCAGTGCAAGCTACTTGGTTTTTATTTGTGATTTTACAGATGGAATCAAATGCCTCCTCATTTTCTCCTGGAAGAATGGATAAATTTCTGTATCCATATTATAAACAAGATATTAAAACAGGAAAGATCACAAAACAAGATGCCTTAGAAATGGTGGAGGCTATTTGGTTGAAATTCAATCAAATTGTGTATATGCGAAATGCACGAGGAGCAAAATATTTTGCGGGATTTCCGATTGGATTTAATATTGCAATTGGGGGACTTGATGAACAAGGCGAAGCCTATGAAAACGAGTTATCGTATTTATTCCTAGAAGCGCAAGCGCATCTAGGTTTACCACAACCAAATTTATCGCTTAGAGTAAACAAAAAAACCAGCGATACATTGTTAAAGGCTGCGATCCGTGTTTTAGCAAAGGGTAGTGGGATGCCACAATTTTTTAATGATGAATGCATTATTCCAGGACTTATGGATTTGGGAATTACAAGATGCGATGCTTTGGATTATGCGATTGTGGGCTGTGTGGAACTTACAACTCCAGGAAATAATCTTGGGTGGAGTGATGCGGCTATGTTTAACTTAAATAAAGCATTGGAACTTACATTACATCATGGTATCTGCATGATAAGTGGTGAGCAGATGGGACCAGATTATGGGGGGTTAGAAGAGTATACAACCTTTAAAGATTTAGAAATTGCTTTTGAAAAAATGTTGGATTATTATATTGCAAAAATGATAGAATGCTGTGAGCTTGTCGAAAAAGCACATATTGACAGGTTACCTTCGCCTTTTTTATCATCGGTAATTGATGACTGTATGGAGCAAGGAATGGATGTTACATGTGGTGGGGCGAAATATAATTTAAATGGTATTCAAATGATTCAGATTGCAAATCTTGCAGATTCTCTAGCTGCACTAAAGAAATTGGTATTTGAAGAAGGTAGAATCAAAAAAGAGGATTTATTGATAGCTTTAAAAAATAATTTTGAAGGCGAAGAAGTTTTACGACAAGTGCTTCAAAATAAAGTGGAAAAATATGGAAATGATGTAGCGTGGGTAGATGCGTTAGGCATTCAATGGGCAAGAAAATTTCGCAAAAAGTTGAAAAGTTTTACCAATTATCGAGGTGGACCTTATCATACAGGGATGTATACGGTGTCAGCACATGTACCCATGGGCGAAAATGTTGGTGCTACTCCAGATGGAAGGCTGGCACAATCGCCACTGGCAGATGGGGGAATGTCGGCAGTCTATGGAAGAGATCGCAAAGGGCCTACAGCAGTGTTTAAATCGGTATCTAGAATTGACAATGATTTAACTACAAATGGTGGTTTATTAAACTTAAAATTTTCGCCTGCATTTTTCCAAGGCGAAATAGGGATAGACAAGTTTGCCCTCTTTCTTCGCTCGTTTGTAGACTTAGAGATACCACATGTACAATTTAATGTAGTTCAAAAAAAAGATTTATTAGCAGCGCAAAAAAATCCAGAACAGTATCATTCTTTGACGATTCGCGTAGCAGGATATACCGCATATTTTACGGAATTGACAAAAACGCTACAAGACGAAATTATTGCAAGGACAAGTTATGAAGACATTGCATAAAAAGGGACGTGTATTTGATATCAAACGTTTTGCGATGCACGATGGCTTGGGAATACGAACAACCGTATTTTTAAAAGGCTGTTCATGGAAGTGTATATGGTGTCAAAATCCAGAAGGAATAACATTACAACGGCAGCTCTTGTATATTAAAAATAAATGTATCAACTGTAAAATATGTGTCAATAATGCCAAACATGGTGGCGTTAGTGTAAACAACCAAATGATTGTTTTTAACCGAAATGTGAAAGAAGATTGGGATAGACTGGTGTATCTTTGTCCAAGCAATGCCTTGCAGTTTGATAGTGAAGAATATACGATCGAAGCGTTATTATGGGAAATTGAGAAAGATCAAATTTTCTATAAAGAGAATGGCGGTGTTACGTTTTCTGGCGGAGAACCTTTTCAACAATATACATTTCTTTACGAAGCATTAAAGGCGTGTAAAGCAAAAAAGCTCCATACAGCGATCGAAACCACATTATCTACAACAAAGGAACAAATGATTGCGATATTGCCCTATGTTGATCAAATGTATGTTGATCTCAAACTTATGCAAGATGAGGATCATCAACGGCTGATAGGGGCATCGAATAAGCAGACGTTAGACAATCTAGAGTACATATTGACATCCCCATATAAAGATGCTGTAATTGTACGGACACCACTTATTCCAGAGATAACAGCAAACAAAGAAAATATTGAAGCAATTGCGAATTTTTTGGTAAAATTATATCCTAATGTAGCGTATGAATTACTGAATTATAATCCACTCGCAAAGGCAAAATATGGGTATATAAACAAGTCGTATTTTGTGAATGAAGATTTACAAAAGTTTTCAAAAGCGCAAATGCAGAATTTTTATAAACTTGCAAAAGCGCTTGGCTTAAGAAATGTAGTCGAGAATTAAAGGAGAAACGTATGAAATTATTAATTGATGATGCAAATATTGAAAACATAAAAAAAATATATGAATATTACCCTGTTGATGGAGTTACTTGCAATCCAACGATTTTATTGAAAGAAGGAAAAAAACCTTATGCATTGCTTAAAGAAGTCCGAAGCTTTATTGGTGAAAAAGCAGAATTACATGTGCAAGTTATTTCTTTAAAAGCAGAAGAAATGATTGAAGAAGGGCATGCGATTCAAGATATTTTAGGAAAAAACACATACATCAAAATTCCTGTAACACCGCAAGGATTAAAAGCTATCAAGTATCTTGCCGATGAAGGTGCCAATGTGACGGGAACCGCAATTTATAATCAAATGCAAGGGTATCTTGCAGGAAAAGCCGGCGCAAAATGTGTAGCACCTTATGTAAACCGTATCGATAACCTTGGTTATAATGGAGTCACAGTTGCAAAGCAAATTCATGACATGTTGAAAAGATCAAATTTAAACACGCAAGTTTTAGCAGCGAGTTTCAAAAATTCACAGCAAGTAGTAGCATTGTGCGAATATGGTATTGAAGCGGTGACCGTTGCCACTGGTGTTATGGAAGGCTTTATTAAAAGTGATACGGTTAACGTTGCGATTGATGATTTTGTTAAAGACTTTGAAACGTTATGTGGAAAAGGTGCTACGATGCTTTCATGTGAAAAGAATAAGGACTAGTTAAAGTTTTCAATCAAATAAAAAACGGTATTATAAGAAGGAAAATATTTAAATTTTTCTTTT
The DNA here is from genome assembly GCA_047973225.1 of Breznakia sp. Taxonomy (GTDB): domain Bacteria; phylum Bacillota_I; class Bacilli_A; order Erysipelotrichales; family Erysipelotrichaceae; genus JBKEBQ01. The sequence continues at coordinate 30,785 of JBKEBQ010000047.1, forward strand.
GCAAATATAAGTATAATCGTAACACAGATAGTCTTTTTATGGTCATGGTTTTAGTGATTATAATAGTAGGCTATCTATGAACTTATATATCAAATGCAATGTATTTAGATAAAGGAAGATATTCGTAATATATTTTCATTTCATAATCTAAAATTTCTTCAAATGAACATACTTTTATCGAAAAGCCCAAAGAAAAAACAATGATATTTAGATGCAGTTGATGGAATCTAATCATCATTGTTTTTGCGTGATACTTTGCTAGAGCCTTTGTATCAAGGCTTTTTTCATACATTAAAACAGCGGTGTCCTAGTCATTTTTTAAACCAAGAATTGATTACTGTATTATTTTATGTCATCTTCCGAGTAGAAAATATAGAAGATCTAAAATTGATCTAACATTCATATAGCCTACTCCTTATACATATTTATTTTGGCGTTTTGATATGATATATATCAAGACGATAGTAAGAAAGGTTACAACTACAAAATATCCTAAACAAAAGATAATTGATATTTCTTGAACATTGGCTAAACTATTTGTACCATAATATGGGAAGTAGTGAAATGTTAAATTCATAAGTATGTTTTTTAGATCAAAGGTTCCTAAGGAAGGGATTACAAGAAGATAAATTAATATAATAATCAAAGGAATAGACCTTTTTTTAATAGTGTGGTTATTAAAACTGATATTACAATAAAAATGCTAGACATCAATACGGAAATACCAACATTCTGTATTATATTAAATGAAACTTTATATTTATTTATCATAAACTTAGTGATGATATCATTATCTACAAATCGATATTGTATGGTCGCTAGAAAATATGACAATACTGAGGTTAGGAATATAAAGATGATTCCGATTAACAATAAATAAACCAATTTTGAAAGAATTATCTGTCCCCAATCTGTTTTTATTGCACGGATGTGAATCATTTTATTTTCATATTCTTGTGAACTGATAAAAATTGTATATATTGATAAAATTATGGAAAAAACAAAAAGGTTGCGCCTTCGAGGATGTTTTGCAAAAAATAATATGGAGAAATTGAATCTAATGTCATGGTTACTGCCCTACTTGATGACTTTAAGGGGTTTTGTTCAATGGTAAAGATATTGCCATTTTCAGATTTAATTTCTTGTTTTTTTTAGTAAGAGCGCTTCTTTTTCGGAAATACCACTTTCTTGAAATACCATAACATCTTTTTTGTAATTTTCAATATTTTTATTTAATTGTATAAATTGGCCAAATGAATATATACAAATAATGATTACACAGCAGATTAGTAATATATATGTTTTGAAAGGTGAGATAAATGAAACTGATATTTGATATATTTAAAGATATTTTTCATATATATCCTCCAATGTACTTTCAGCCAAGTCTTTTACTTTAAGCAATTTTTCTTCATTCATTATATATACGTTTTCTACAATATTATTGTAAAAATCAAGTTGATGCCCCGTAACAAGAATCGTTATATTTTCTTTCCATTTCATCAATCTATGTTTTAAGTATTTGATGGTCTCGTAGTTGAGTTCATTGGAAGCTTCATCAAGCAAGATAATACGCGGATGAATAATGTCAACCAATAATAATGCTAACTTTTTTTGACCATAGGAATAATGTTTTACCTTTTTTTAAAGAAGATCTGTGTCAAGAATTATGGAATTTAAATCAGGAGTACTAGTGATATTGTAGATGGATTTATATAATTCTATATTGGTAAATCCTGATAAATTCAAGTAAAATGGAGGATTATAATAAATACAATAGATGCGACCTTCTTTTTTTAATTCTTCCAATATTTTTTCCTAGAATGAAATTAATTCGCTTATCTGGAAAGACGATATTGACATCCTTCAATATCGTCTTCTTTCCATATTTTTTAGAGAATTCGCTAATCGATATCATGTTACCACCAAGTAGCTTTGGAATTGCATAAACTCTGATATAATCCGTAAAGGTTCTACCAAAGGGACCAATTGCGCCCCATGGAGTAGGTATTCCTGCAGTTACATATTTTTTTCCATCGTATGTGTGCTGAGAATTACTAGAGGATATTTTTTGATTCCTTTACCTTCAATATAGTTTGGAAAAATCCATCCCCAGGCTTGATCACCGTATAAATATGATACTTTCCTAGATCTTGTATTAAAATATACAATGTCATCAGGCCATAATAAAAAAGATCCTCTATGTAATGTGTATTTGTATGAGCTTCTTGCTTTGCCACGAATGAGTGTGGACTCATTTTGAACCTCTCCTTGAGGTGTTTCATCTTTGTTGTCTGTAGGAACTTCATTTGCTGACACAAAAGAAATAGCTTGCGCAGACATTAACATTATGAGGATGACTACTAATAACATTTTGCTTAATTTTTGTATTTCGTTTTCTCTCTTTCTTTGAAAAGTAAGCTTTCTTTTTCTGCAATGATAATAGCTGTTCTTTGTAACTTATTTCAAGTTTATATTTCGAGTTTTCAATTAATTTATGAGTATGTTTCAGAAAAAAATATATACTAGAAATCATAGAGAAGAAAACGAATATGAAAACAAAGGCAATAACCAGTGGATGTAAAGACTTACTAAAAAACCTGATAATCACTAAGGGAAGAAGTAGAAAAGAGATACTAAATAATAAATTTATATAGGAATAATACGGGATATAGCTCATTTTATCCTTCTTGTACCTAATTTTTAAGAATATTAGATAAAATAAAAAGAATACAATTTCCGTAACGATTTTTATAAATACGTGGCTGAGATCAGTGGATGTGTGATCATTAAAGAGAAGTGCCATCTCTATCCAGATATTTCCAAATGCATCAAAAAGAGCAGATACAATAAACATTGAAAATTTGCGAATTATTGATACATCCATCAAAAAAAGAACATTAAAAATTCAAATATAATACCTAAACAAAGCCTTGATAAAGTGTCTGTTACGATGAAACAGGTAATCATAAACAAAAAGAAAATAAAAAAAACATGTTTAGAAAGTTTGATTTTTTGCTGGAAGAATGTTATAGAAATTAAAAGACAGCTCATAATCGTGAGCATTTCCTCCATTAGAAAAATCAATGAGTTCAATACCTCCATCTTAATTATCTCTCACATAAGCAAAATATTGAATCAATACATTATCTTTATATTTTTTTGAAAAGGGGAATGCTCTGCCCGTTCAATAATAGAACAGTAGATTTTACAATGTCTTTTATATAACGTAAATTAACAGCATATGATCTATGACATCTTACGAAATTTTTAATATTTATTCTTTTCACGATATGAGAAAGATATATGCAGTATAAAAGACTTTTTGACTTTGTGATAATATTGGAATAAGAGCCATCCGCCTCAATATATAGGACATTAAAAAGATCAATTCGGCAATTGCCCAGGTTGAACGTATTATGTGTAGTATGCTCATGCATCATCCTTTTTAGATAACGTTTAATTTCGTTCATATTATCCTTATTTATAAATGCAATAACATTTTTGCCAAATGCCTCTATCATGCGATTTTCATAATTTGATATAAATATAATTTTACAATTATTAGCTGATTTATCTAATAAATTTTTAAAGCTATACCGTCTATTTCATTCATTTCTATATCTAAAAATAATAGATGTAATTAGGCTTTATCATCGATAAGTTGTTTACCATTTTCGTATTCAATAATTTCTATAGGAAAAGCATTTTCTTCTGAGAACGCATGCACTATTTTTTTGATTTGTTTGATATAAATGATTTTATCATCACATATACCAATTTTGAAATTTTCCATTTCTTAGTCTCCTCACTGTTCAACTACTATAGCAAAAATCAAATAGATGTCTAATGCTAGGGATTTTTCAAATTCTACGATTGTAAATCCATAATTTCACACCTTTCTTTTTCCAAGAAAGAGTGATAGGATGGAATAATAAAGAGGAGAATTACTTTGAAAGATTGGCATGAATTTTTGATACAAGAACAAAAAAAAGATTATTTTATCAAATTGATGAATCGTTTGGAAATAGAAGCGCAAGAAATACCAATATATCCGCCGAAGAGCGATATGTTTGCCTGTTTCGACTTATGCCCGTATGAAAATGTTAAAGTCGTGATTTTAGGGCAGGATCCCTATCATAAAAAAGGACAGGCACATGGGTTGTGCTTTTCGGTTTGCGATAATATTAAAATCCCGCCTAGTTTAAAAAATATATACAAGGAGTTGCATCATGACTTGGGAATCGACATTCCAAATCATGGGAATTTAACTTCATGGGCGAAGCAAGGTGTTTTATTGATGAATACAAGTTGGAGTGTACGCGAAGGAAAGCCTGGTAGTCATCAAAGTTATGGATGGCAGACCTTCACCAATCATGTTTTGCAAGTGTTAAACGCATATGATAAACCTATTGTCTTTTTGTTGTGGGGGAATCATGCCAAAGTGGTGGCAAGACAAATAGACAATCCCAAGCATCTTCTATTAAAAGCGGCACATCCATCACCACTTGCTGGGGGAGCATTCTTCAACAGCAAGCCTTTTTCACAAGCCAATGCTTTTTTAAAAAAGCAAAAAAGAGGGACGATTGATTGGCAAATTAAAGATATACATACCTTATTTTAATTTATATACATGCTTTATGCTTTTTTATGTTGGCTTTTTTAATAAAGTAGTAAAAAAAAACAGTTTCTATATATTGCAAGTGAAAAGTTATCAATAAAAATAGCGTTTATTCGCAAGTAAGATAGCAGCGATAAACACAGTGCAACAATAAACTAAGAAAAAACAATTGTACTCAACATATGAAAAAAGAACAGCAGTAGAAAGATATAATGTGAGACTCGATTGTGATATTGCATAATTTAGTAATATTATCAATGGCAAAACACATATTGAAAAGCAGTAAAGTAGTTATATGAGTTTACTGAAGTTTCATTAAAAACGCAATAGATAAAGGCATATGAGGTTTTTTCAATGTGTGAAAAAATGAAAGTTTTCCACAGAAGCAATACGGACTAGCTTAGCTGTGCTTTTCCTCCTGTTTTTTTTGTTTAGTGTGCGCATTCCGTAAAAAGGCTGCCAATGAATTTACTTCAAAAATATCGAAAGCATAGAAAAACAAGTCGATATTTGCTATGATAATGAATAAGAAAGAGTTGGAGGTTTGTGATGAAAGTAATGCGAAATGTAGCGTATATAAAGTTTATAAGGGAAACTTATAAATGTGAAACAAAAGCAATGAGGGTAGCGATATCATGAATTATCATTTACGGTTATGGCTATCATATGTCATCGCCATTTGTAGCGTATATTGTTTTCTGTTTATCGCTATTCAAACGAATGTTTTTTCTCGTTCCTTTTATGCATCTGTAAATAGTTCATTGGAAATTGCTGCAGATATGAACATTACAGACGCAGATTATACTAAAGGCATGGATGTTTTATTGTCTTATATTGAAGGCAGTCGTGAGGATATTGAAGTTGCCATTACAGAGCAAGACGATCCAGTTGAACTTTTTAATCAAAAAGAAAAAAAACATATGGTGGATGTGAGAAATCTATATATAAGTGCGCGTTATATCGCAATTGCAGCATTGATCATTATGGTTTTTTTTATTGGTATTCTTCGCTATACGCAAAAAGATGAATGGGTCGGGGTATTAGCGACAGGGTTTCAAACGATCGCTGTTCTTTTTATGTTTATATTGGCAGCGCTTAGTCTTTATGCTAGTGTTGATTTCACCGGGTTTTGGACACAATTCCATAAACTGTTTTTTAGTAATGATTTATGGCTTTTAAATCCAGCAACAGATCGCATGATTCAAATGCTGCCGGAAGCTGTATTCTCTCGCCTAGTCACAAGGATTGTCTTTAGCTTTGCAACCTTCTTTATCTTATGTTATGTAGCAAGTAGTTATGGTTTGAGTAGAATACGAAATGCACTATCTCTACAACAATAACAAGAGTAAATTCTTGTTTTTTTTAATGAGTTTATATTATGATATTGTTATTGGAGGTACGCTATGAAAATTGAATTTATAAAACGAGATCATTTACAAGAAAAACCAAAACCTGATGTATTATCGTTTGGCAAATACTTTAGTGACTATATGTTTGAAATGGATTATGTAGAAGGAAAGGGTTGGCACAACGCAAAAATTAAGCCATATGGACCAATTTCATTAGATCCAGCAAGCATGGTATTACATTATGCACAAGAAACCTTTGAAGGTTTAAAAGCCTATCGAAATGGCGACGATGTACTCTTATTTCGTCCATATCAGAATGCTAAAAGAATGATGACATCAAACGCACGTTTATGTATGGCAACCATTGATGAAGATATGTTTGTGGAGGCATTATGTGCGCTTTTAAAAGTTGAAAAAGATTGGATTCCTGAAGGAGCGGGAACGGCGCTTTATCTACGTCCCTTTTGTTTTGCGAATGAAGTAGCACTGGGGGTGCATGCAGCCACTTCATACAAATTTATGATTGTGGCATCACCGGTTGGCGCTTATTATGAAGCGGGTGTCAATCCAGTAAAAATATATGTGGAAGATGAATATGTTCGTGCCGTAAAGGGTGGTACGGGAGATGCAAAATGTGGTGGGAATTATGCAGCTAGTATCATTGCCCAACAAAAGGCAGCACAAAAGGGATATACACAAGTGTTGTGGTTAGATGGTGTGCATCGTAAATATGTGGAAGAAGTGGGTACGATGAATGCATTATTCGTGATTGATAATGAAATTATTACCGCTCCGCTTGAAGGAAGTGTATTGCCAGGTATCACGCGGGATGCGTGTATGCAATTGTTAAGCGATTGGGGATATGTTGTCCGTGAAGAAGAATTGGCTATTGATATTTTGATGCAATATGCAAAAAATGGGCGTTTGCAAGAAGCCTTTGGAACGGGGACGGCTGCGGTGATTTCCCCCATTGGTGAGTTGAACTATAAAGGTGAAATTGCCATTATTAATAATATGACAAGCGGACCCATCACAAAACGTTTGTACGAAATATTGACGGGGATTCAAACAGGGAAACTAAAAGATCCTCACAAGTGGGTGATGAAGGTAGTATGATACGATTGATGCTGGCTAGTGCTTCGCCGAGGCGAAAAACAATATGGACACAGGTACAATTGGATTTTACGATACGGGCATCCCCTATTGAAGAAGTTTTGGATAATTCACTTCCTATTGCCAAAGCGATTGAAAACATTGCAGTTCAAAAGATTGCGCCGATTGTTGAAGATTTTTTCAATGCAATGGTGGTTGGTTGTGATACGGTGGTGGTGAAGGATGGAACGGTTTTAAAAAAACCGAAAGATAAGCAAGAGGCGAAACAAATGCTAAAGCAATTGTCGAATGCAACACATCAAGTTATCAGTGGGGTTGCGATATCCTATAAGGGTAAAATGCATCAATTCAGTGAAATAAGTGAAGTATGTTTTTATCCTTTGCGAGACGAAGATATAGATATTTATATCAATAGTGCGGAACCTTTTGATAAAGCGGGAGCCTATGGCATACAAGGAAAAGGATGTATCTTTGTAAAAAGCATATGCGGAGATTACAATAATATTGTCGGGTTTCCTATGAGCCGATTTTTAAGAGAAGTAGAACAGGTATATGGTGTAAATGTAATGCGAAATGATGAATATTTCTAATTCTTAATGATACGATGGAGTAGAAGAACAATGTAATCCGTTACATTGTTTTTTATAGGAAATATTCTTATTTTAAGCTTTTTAATACTTTAAAAATAGTATACAATACAACTAACAAGTAATAGGAGGCAGTGTGCAATGAAAGAAAAACTATATTTAAATGGAGAAGTTGCGATTGTAAACTTTGATACGGCATATCCTAATAATCAAAATGAGTTGGTTGCCAGTAATACATTAGGTATCATAGTGAATGCATATTTAAAGAACTTAGAGAAATATGATAAAGATTTTTATGTATGGATAACAAATGGAAAAACAAGAGAAGAAACATGTAAAGATTTATCTATATTGTTTCGTAAAATGATGGTTTTTAGTATTGATGAATTAGAAGAAAATTATTATTTAAAAGATAAAGAAAAACTCCTTGTTTTTGTTGATGATGTGTATGATTTTTGGAAAAGTCATCAACGTTTTTCGGTTATGCGTCAACGCTATAGTGGAACCAGTGGGATGTCACTTGTAAAAAAGGATTCAAAGTTCAATAGTGTTGTTAGAAATTCTTATCGTACGCTTGTACAGGCGCTATCAGGAAGAAAAAACGGGATATATCGTCAAGTACAAGCAGGCAGTAATGCAGGAATTTCAGTATATAAAAAACGTGAGTTTTATTTGTCTGATACCTATGAAATGCTACAACCCATTTATATGATTGAATCGGTGATGCTTAGAACACCTATGATTATGTCAACAAAATCAAATAAGCGAGAAGGAATGTTTAGTGAAAGTGATATAAATCCAATTAGCTATTTCACAGGCGATCGTGATAGCTGGTTTTGTTATCCGGCAAAGGTTGGAAAATTATTGATCAATGTATACTTTCATCGTGACTTTTTGGTAAGTGGTGTCGCATTGGCAAACCTTTTTGAATTGGCCTCTGCAGGAGAAGTGGATCGAAAACCCGATGCTATTGTTTTATTCGCGAATGAAGATGGTAAAGATGAAACCGTGTTCCACTATGATGAAAAAGAAGATTTATGGGTCGGTGGTATTTCGTATAATGAGAAAGTTCAATATTTTGGATATATGAAAAAAATGATGTTAACCTTGCATAATCTAGCCATGATGAAAAAAGGTTGGTTGCCAATTCATGGAGCCTTCATCAATGTGACGCTGTTTAGTGGTGAGCGTAAAGGAATTATGTTGATGGGAGATTCTGGAGCTGGAAAATCAGAATCAATTGAAGCTTTGCGTAATGTAGCAGGAAATGAAATTAAAGATATTGAGGTTGTATTTGATGATATGGGAACGATTCATATTGAAGATGGTGTACCTTATGGACAGGGTAGTGAAATTGGAGCGTTTATTCGCCTTGATGATCTAGAGCCTGGAACGCCATATCGGGATATGGATCGCTCAATTTTCTTTAATCCAGATATTTTAAATGCTCGTGTAATTACGCCTGCTGCGCCGTATCGAGTGATTGCTAGAAATCATAAAATTGACTTATTTGCTTATGCAAATAATTATGATAAAAATCTCGGAATGCGTAAAATCGAAGATATGGAAGAAGCGAAAAAGATCTTTGTAGAAGGAAAGAGAATGGCAAAAGGAACAACCCAAGAAGTTGGTATTTCGAGAACGTATTTCGCAAATCCATTTGGACCAATGCAAGCGCAAGCGGCCTGTAATCCTATCATTGATAAAGTCTTTGCTTGTTTAAAAAAGAATGATATTTATGTTGGCGAGGTATTTACTCATTTAGGTTTGGATAAGTCAAATCGTAAAGGAATTAATATAGCCGCAAAAGAATTATTAAAGTTTATTAAAGAGTAAAAGCACAACTTGTGCTTTTTTCTTATGCAACAACAAAGAAGTACGCTATAATGAAGGGCAACAAACACTAAGGAGAATTGATTATGATGATTTTGATGTCACCAACAAAAATGATGCGAAAAAAAATATTTACCCATGCTACGTTTCCCTATTTTCATCAAGAAACAAAAAAACTTATGGATTTTTTAAAAACATTGTCGATACAAGATATTATGGATGTTATGAAGGTGAGTGAAACCATTGCCAAACAAAATTATGAGCGCTTTCAAAGTTTGCGCATTTCAAAGTTTGGCAGTGATGCCCTTTATGCATATGAGGGATTACAGTATAAACAATTATCATTATCAACATATAACGATAGACAAATTGACTATGCCAACAATCATGTATATATCTTATCTGGATTGTATGGTGTTTTAAAAGCAAATGATCCCATTCAATCCTATCGCTTAGAGATGAAATGTCGATTGGCTATTAATGAAAAGCGAAGCCTGTACGAGTTTTGGAAAGAAAAAATTAATCGCTATCTTCAAGAGGAAAGTAAAAAACAAGAAAATTGTTGTATTATAAATTTAACATCAAAAGAATATGATGAAGTGTTGAATGATACGACAAAAAAACAGTGTATTCAGATTTCTTTTAAAGTGTATAAGCAAGATATTTTAAAAGTTGTGGCAACAAGTGCAAAGATGGCAAGAGGCGCGATGTTGTCATATCTGATTGAACATGAAATTATGAGCTTAAAACAAGTGCAAGCATTTGCGCAACATGGATTTTCTTTTGATGCACAATTATCAAGTAAGCAAGAATTTGTCTTTGTGAAACGGGACTAGAACAATCATATTCGGATCACAGTGCACTTTGTTTTCTAGATGAAAATCATTTCATATGCGTAAGCAAGAACTTTTTATGTGTGTAATTTCATCAAACATTACAAAATGAAGTAGAAAAAGACTTGACCTATTTTATTATTTTCATTATCATGTAGTTATAGAAACGTTTATAGATACAAAATTCATGTATGTGTATAAATGAAGCAGACCTTATGGTCTCTTTCTTTTTTTATGTGGAGGTAGTATGAAATTAATTATTAGATATGTATTTCGTTACAAGCAATATGTCTTATTGAGCTTAATGGGAGTTCTTGGGTTTATTTTAATTCAAATGGGTTTACCAACTATTTTAAAGTATGTATTAAATGATGCTTTACCACCCAATGGTGATAAAGATTTATTGATCAAGTTGGTAATGTTAATGTTGATCGCTTTATTATTGGGATTTCTTGGAGAGATTTGTATGGCATTCGCAAACAGTCGTATATGCACCAATGTGATTCGCGATATTCGTAATGATTTATTTAAAAAAACCCAAAGTTTTTCACATAAAGAATTTGATGAATTCAGTGCTTCTTCTTTAATTACTAGCGCGACAAGTGATTCTTATCAAATTATGATTTTTACGCAAATGTGCTTGCGTACGGTTTTAATTACACCACTAATGGCGATTTCGGGGTTTGTTTTGATTATTGAGACAAATCCAAGTATGATGTGGTTTGTATTGGGAATTATTCCTGCATTGTTTGTAATTGTTTTTGTGATTTCTGCTCGTTCAAAAAAATATTCAGAGGGACAACAAACGACTTTAGACCGCATTAATTTAACATTAAGAGAAGGTTTAATGGGGTTGCGAGTGATTCGTGCATTTCAAAATGAACAGTTTCAAAATGAGCGTTTTGAAGATGTAAATGCCCAATATGCAATGTATTCGCGTAAGGTTTTTCGCCTTACTGCCCTATCTGCTCCATTGTTTTATTTATTGTTTTCTTGTATGTTAGCGGTTGTTATTTGGGTATCATCAAAGCAAATTCAAGTGAGTCATATGGATGTTGGTACCCTTGCTGCAACGATAGAGTATGTATTCCATATTATGTTTTCATTTATGATGTTGGGTATTTTATTTATTATGTATCCCCGTGCTGCCGTATCCGCAAATCGTATTCAAAGGGTGTTGGATAAAGAGGCTAGTATTTCCATAAATGAAGATGGTATTAAACAAACCAATAAAAAAGGCTATGTTCGCTTTGAAAATGTGACCTTTGCTTATGGGGGATCATCTGAAGAACCGGTGATTAAAAATGTAAGTTTTGAGGCAAAACCAGGGGAAGTGGTTGCCTTTATTGGCAGTACAGGAAGTGGAAAAAGTACGCTTTTGCAATTGATTCCAAGAATATATGAAGCTAGTAAGGGACGCATTTTGATTGACGATGTGGATGTTTGTGATTTCAATATTCACAGTCTTAGGGAAAAAGTTGGCTTTATTCCTCAGAAAGCGGTTTTATTTAGTGGCACAATTGCTGATAATTTTCGTGTTGGCAAAAAAGATGCAACGTTAGAAGAGATGAAATATGCTGCCAAGATCGCACAAGCAAGTGACTTTATTGAGGCGAAAGAGCTGCAATATGAAGAAGTATTGAGTGAGGCAGGAAGTAACTTATCCGGTGGACAAAAACAACGTTTGGCGATTGCTAGAGCGATTGTGAAAAAACCTGAAATTTACGTATTTGACGATTCTTTTTCAGCATTAGATGCAATAACGGATCATGCGTTACGAAATGCATTAAAACAAGAAATTAAAGATGCAACAATCTTAATCGTTGCCCAACGGATTGGTACGATTATGCACGCCGATAAAATTGTTGTTTTAAATGAGGGGAAAGTAGTAGGTGAGGGAACACATCAAGAATTGTTGAAGAAGTGCCCAATTTATTATGATATTGCCGCCTCACAAATGGCAGAGGAGGAATTATCATGAAAGTGACAAGATTCTCAAAGGCAATGAAACTTACGAAATATTGTATGAAGCCATACAAGAAACAGTTTTATTTTGCAATTTTATTAATGACGATTGCCTGTGTTGTAGGCGGCTTAACCCCCTTTATTACAGGATATGCAATTAGCGAGTTAACACGTAATGTTGCGGATATGCAAGCCGGAGTGGTAGGAGCAGGAGTTAATTTCCCGTATATTTTAATGATCATTGGATTGTTTATGGGGTGTTCTTTGGTTCGGCAAATTTGTACATATCTTGCAAATTTTTTATTGGCAGGAGCATCGCAAAGAAGTTTTAAAGACTTACGTACACAAATCAGTGAGAAGATGAATTTTATTCCTGTATCTTATTTTGATCGACATCAACAAGGAACGGTTTTGAGTGCTATTACCAATGATGTAGATGCCTTAAGCAATGCTATTCAACAAAGTTTATTGGTTATTGTTGGTGCGATATCCAGCATTGCGATTAGCTTTATTATGATGTTTGTAATTTCATGGAAACTAACATTAATTGTCTTATTTTTAATTCCTGGTGCTTTTGTAATTACACGTATTGTTATGCGCAAGTCGCAACAAAACTTTTTGCATATGCAAAATTCATTGGCCGATTTAAATGGATACATCCAAGAACATTTTAATGCGTTTCATGTGATTAAACTTTATAATTACGAACAAGATTCAATCGAAGAATTTAAAGCGGTAAATCAAACCTTAAACGATCATGGGTTTAAAGCAAACTTTGTATCATCTTTACTTGCGCCGTTGCTTGAATTGTTGGTGAATGCAATGTATGCACTAATGGTATTGTTGAGTGGATTGGCAGTATTTCAAGGACTAGATATAGGTAGAATGCAATCCTTCGTTTTGTATATTTGGTTAATCTATGATCCTTTAGGACAGGTTACACAACTTTCCAGCGCTATGCAAAGTGCCTTTGCTTCAATGGAGCGCATTGTGAATTTCTTAGAAGAAAAAGAAGAGGAAAAAGAAATTTCGATGCTCAAAAAAGATTTTTCTAGCTTTAAAGGGAAAATTGAATTTAAGCATGTTGCATTTTCTTACACAAAGAAAAAACCATTGATTAAAGATTTAAGTTTTGTGGCAGAACCTGGACAGACAGTGGCAATTGTTGGAGCCACAGGAGCAGGAAAAACGACCATCATCAATTTATTAATGCGGTTTTATGATATTCAAAAAGGTGATATTTGTATAGATGGGGAATCTATTTATGCGATGAATCGTAGTGATGAGCGAAGCTTATTTGGCATGGTATTACAAGATGCTTGGCTTTATCATGCATCGATTTATGAGAATATTCGTTTTGGAAAGTTAAATGCTAGTAATTACGAAATTGTGGAAGCCGCAAAAATGGCGAATGTAGATCACTTTATTAAAACATTGCCGGAAGGCTATGATACGCTAATTAATGAAGAAGCTGGAAATATTTCTTTAGGGCAAAAGCAATTGCTTACGATTGCTAGAGCAATGATTGCCGATCCTAAAATTATCATTTTGGATGAGGCAACCAGTTCTGTAGATACACGCTTAGAGATTTTAATTCAAAAAGCGATGAAAAAAGTAATGGAAGGAAGGACGAGTTTTGTTGTGGCGCATCGCTTATCAACGATCCGCGATGCCGATCTTATTCTTGTCTTAGATAAAGGGGATATTGTCGAAAAAGGAAATCATCAAGAGTTGATTTTGAAAAAAGGGGTTTACGAAAAGCTATACCGAAATCAGTTTGCAGAAGATTAGTTCTTTCTTCTTTGTGTGAAGTTGTGGAGATGGGGAGTATATCTTGAGTTTGTCTCATAAAACTCGTATAATTTAATTATTGATAGAGGTTATCTTAAGGAGTGAGGATATGAACATTGAAAACCGAAAACATTTTCTAATTAATTTAATATATACTTTGATCGTAATTAGCATTACATATATATTGATTCGCTATGGCCTTGCGTGGTGTCTGCCTTTTGTACTGGGGTTTACAATTGCGATGCTCCTACAAAAGCCAATTCATTTCTTTTCTGATAAGTTAAATGTAAATAATAAAATAGTTGCGATTATCGTATTGCTTTTCTTCTATTTAGTGATTGGCTCAATAGCAGCGTTTGTTGTTGTGAAAATTCTATCTACGATAGGCGAGGTGATTTATGGCTTTCCAGATTTCTATAAATCTACGATTTCACCGGCACTGATTGTGGTAACGGATGGATTCAGCAAACTGCTTGCAAATATCAGCCATGGTGAAGTACTACAAGTTGATGATATCAATGAGCAGTTAAAATCGATGGCGCTAAATGCAGTGCCGGCCATTTCGACGACGTCTTTTCAATTGGCTACGGGATTTTTTTCTGCTATTCCTGCAGTTTTAATTGGTTTTTTGTTTACGATTATTTCATCTTTTTTCTTTGTGATTGATTATCGAAAAATTGTCGATTTCGTTTTATTGCAATGTAATGCAAAACAAAGAGAAATTATTTTAGGTATCAAGACGCATGGATTAGGAACCATCACAAAATTCATTAAGTCATATGGCATGATTATGTTTATTACCTTTAGCGAATTATCTATAGGATTTACCATTATGGGAATTGAAAATGCAGTGGGAATTGCTTTGGTAATTGCCATTTTCGATATCTTGCCTGTTCTTGGTACAGGAGGCGTCATGATTCCTTGGGTGTTAATTAGTTTGATCAATGGAGATACCAGTTTAGCTCTTCAATTGTTGGTTATTTATGGAGTTATTACCGTGGTGCGAAATGTTGTTGAACCTAAAATTGTTGGTGAACAGGTAGGAACACATCCAATTATGATGTTACTTTGTATGTATATCGGGGTTCGTCTGTTTGGTGCGTTGGGTATCTTTCTTTTACCAATTATTGTGATTATTGTGAAAAATTTAAATGATGAAGGAGTTATTCATATCTTTAAAATGCCATCAATAAAAAAGTGATAAAACAGAGGAAGTAAAATAAACGAAAGCTAGTCTTTGTGATGTATGGAAAGTGAGTGATACAAAAATGGTGTCATCCATCATTCTAGATTAAAAACTAACTCATAGAAATAAAAATGATAATGCCTATAGTGAGAGTATATTAATAGGCTAAAACATTAGAGGTATCGATAGAATGTGTGGGTAATTAACACCTTGTTTGATGTGGTAATTTAATTTGATACAATATATTAGAACACACCATCATTATGATGTCTAATATGTTTTCAATATTGCGAAATCCATATGCTTTACGAATCATTACTTTTATTTTGTTATGTATTGATTCCAACCTACTTGATACAGTGGACATTCAAGATCGATTTTAGTATTGTTTTAATCGCCATATGGATACTTTTTTATTTAGCTTCATAACCTAATAAAATGTACCATATGTTTTTTAAAATCCAATATTAATCAAAAGAACCATAACGAAAGGTCCCTTTTTAGTTTCATAGCTATTTTTTATACACATTTACTATTGAAGAGCCAAATATTATTAATTTTTAGTTAAATGATCAAAAAAGGGCAAGTGCTAAAGCTTTTTTGAAAACGCTTGTATTTTTTGTTTTTTTTGTATATTATCCATAAAAAAACGCGCTTTTGTATAGTCATAGAAAAAAAAGGAGGATCATTAATAGCTCCTAGTTTTGGCACATTGCTGGGCGTTGCATCGACAATTTGGGGTATCTATTCACCTAGTCGTCTATGGCAAAAAGATTAGATGCTGCGGATGGTAAAATGGATGGGATGCTAACCATTAAATGGTCGGGACTTTATAGAGCAGAAATAAATCCATATCCACCAAACAGTTATCAAGGATCAATGTTTTAAAATGAAAGAGAAATTAAATTATAAGCAAAAGTTTATGTTAGCAATGAATCGAAAAATTGAATTCCATGGAAAAAAGATTGAAATCAGCTTTGCTTCAAGAATCATGTTCATATTGTTAACCATATTTCCACCATTTATGTGCATATTCGTAAATGTGGAATCTGTAAATATTTTTGCATTTTTAATAATTTATTTTGGTATGCTTGGCATATCTATAAATTTGGTAAAACCAAAAGTTTTTACCCAAGAAGTATGAAATGAAGGTAAAAGAAGGTGCCTTGGGGATTATGTACCCAAAAGGGTTTATACGAAAGGACTATGAAGTTAAGAAATACGCTTTATATACGATACTTGGTTATACCATGAAAGGAAAAAAAGAGATTTTGGGATTATGGCTAAAGGAAAGTGAAAGCAAGAATAAATGGATGCAAATAT
>JBKEBQ010000007.1:0-83272 GCA_047973225.1 Breznakia sp.
TCAAGCCTTAATCTTTCTACTTCAGTTAAGCTTTTACTCGCGTGCAAAGCGGAAAATCTATTGCCAGTTTTTTTTCTTGTTTTCTAGTCCTTTTTCTCCAAACTTTTGATATTTATCTAACTATGTCCAAATTTGGCCAGAAGAAATTCCCTCAGACTGAGCTAACTCACTCCTACTAATCCTTTCATCATAGTACCTTTTAACTATCCGAAGTTTTTCTTCTTTACTCCACTTTTTATTCTTTCCACCCTTTGGTCTCATTACATACCCTCCTTATTTAAAAGTATAACAAAAAAGTAGACTTGCTTTTTTTGCTTGTCTACTTCCAGTTTAGCACTTCATACTATTATAGAATTATGCTTTTCTTATGATTTTTTGGTTTTATTTATATTATTTTTTATAGGATTACAGGTATCATGTAATCCACATTTTTCATTTGGGCAAAGATTATATTCATAACGTTTTTCACTGGGAATAAAGGATGTGATTTCATCGTTATCAAAGCCGACAACAAAACTACTGTTATTTAAAATAATGGGGCGCTTTAAGATCGTAGGGTTGGATTGAATGACTTCAACTAAATGGTTGATAGATAAATTGTTTATATTTTCATCTAAATTTTTGAATGCTTTCGATCTTGTTGAAATGATATCGTCTGTTCCATTCGGTGCTCTTTGGAGTAGATACTTAATTTCTTCTTTGTTTAGGAGTGTGCTTTGAATGTTTTTTTCAACATAATCAAGATTATTTTCTTCTAACCACGCCTTAGCTTTCAGTGCAGAAGTACAACCAAAAGAGGTATATAAGAGAATCATGCAAGTCACTCCTTTCATAGTTTTATTATACTGTATTTGCTTAAAAAATACATCACATATTTTTACATACAAGCACGATATTTATATGTATATAAAGAACTACAATGAACATACGCAAACAATCATAGGTTTGCGGAAGTATTCCCCTAAATACTTCATATATTCTCCCTTTTTTTAAACAATATATAGAAAACCCTGCATAAGGGTTTTTTATATTACTTTGAAAGGGCAATATAGCTTTGTTGTGCTATAATGAACTACATTAAGGGAGAATATATGAATAAACAAAGAATGAAAAAGTTTTTGGGATACTATAAACCTTACAAAAAGATATTTTTTATCGATATGTTTTGTGCATTGTTGCTATCATCGATAACGCTTGTTTATCCAATGCTAACAAGATATGTTACCAATGATATTCTAGCGAAATCTTCTATTGCATTGGATGTAATTGCGAAAGTGGGCGCAATTATGATCATCTTGGTTATTGTTGAATATGTTTGCACATATTATATTGCCTATAAGGGACACGTTATGGGTGCGTTTATGGAAGCAGATATGCGCAACGAATTATTTCAACATTACCAAAAATTGAGCTTTAGTTTTTATGATGATCAAAAAGTCGGACAATTGATGACAAGACTTACCAATGATCTATTTTCTCTAACAGAACTATACCATCATGGACCTGAGGATATTGTGATTTCCATCATTCGTATTTTAGGTGCTTTTATTATTTTGTTAACTATAAATGTTCCTCTGACCTTATTTGTATTCGCTTTAATCCCTATTATGATTGTATTTAGTATTCATTATAATAAGCAATTAAATAAAGCGTATAGTATGAATCGCAGAAAAATTGGGGATATCAATGCACGAATTGAAGATTCTTTATCGGGTATTCGGGTCGTGAAGTCCTTCGCGAATGAACATCAAGAGGTGCATCGTTTTACGAGAGAAAACAATATGTGGATTTCAACAAAGCGTAATTCCTATCATAAAATGGGAAGATTTAATGCTGGCTTAGCAGCATTTATGAGTTTGTTGGGTGTGATTGTGGTACTTGGTGGAAGTTATTTAATTGCGAAAGGAATTTTAAATGCTGGCGATTTGATTGCATATTTATTGTTTATGGTAAATTTAACTGATCCCATCAAGAAATTTATCAATTTTACTGAAACGTTTCAAAATGGGATCACAGGGTTTTCACGTTTTATGGATATGTTAGAAATAGAACCAGATATTGCAGATACGCCCTCGGCAATTCCATTACAAGATGTAAAAGGAAATGTATGTTTTGAAGATGTATCATTTCGCTATAAAGATACAAAAGAAGATGTATTGCGCAATGTAAACTTGGATGTGAAAGCAGGCGAATATATTGCTCTTGTTGGGCAAAGTGGTGTTGGAAAAACTACCCTTTGTTCCTTGATTCCACGTTTCTATGAGGCCAGTAGTGGGGATATTAAAATAGATGGAATTCCGATTAAAGATATTACCATGAATTCTTTAAGAAATCATATTGGGGTAGTGCAACAAGATGTTTATTTATTTGCGGGCAGTGTATTTGATAACATTGCTTATGGGAATTTAAAAGCTTCGCAAGAAGATGTTATAAAAGCTGCAAAACTTGCCAATGCACATGAATTTATCATGGAATTAGAAGACGGTTATATGAGTGATATTGGATCACGAGGTGTGAAGTTGTCTGGTGGGCAAAAACAACGTATTTCGATCGCTCGAGTATTTTTAAAAAATCCTGAGATCTTGATATTTGATGAAGCGACGAGTGCATTAGACAATGAATCTGAGCAAGTGGTGCAAGAATCGTTGGAAGCACTGGCAAAAAATCGTACAACATTTGTGATTGCACACCGTTTGTCAACTATCAAAAATGCCAAACGAATTGTTGTTTTAAGTGTACAAGGAATTGAAGAAAGTGGAACACATGATACACTATTGGCAAAGAATGGGGAGTATGCAAAACTTTACAATATGCAATTTCGCTAAATCAACAGCTAGCTGTAATGATACCATTTGTATGGAGTAATTTATTAAAAAAGTAATATATCAGTAAAGGTATTTTTTTAACGGTATCTAAAAGCGTACGCTCTTGATGTTTTGCTTCAAAGTTATGATAACATATCAACAAATATTTACAGAACGTATGATGATTTGCCGACAAAAGATAGAAGGAGAAAAAGGATGGAAACATGGATAGGTATTATGATACCGTTTTTAGGAACAACGATTGGAGCAGGTTTTGTTTTCTTTTTGAAAGAAAAGGTAAGTGATAAATTAATTGCCGGTTTTTTAGCACTGGCGGCAGGCATTATGGTAAGTGCTTCTTTTTTCTCTTTATTGTTACCAGCATTAGAAGCAAATGGGGAAAACAATATTGTTGCAGTTACGTTAGGTTTTATGCTGGGTGGAGTTTTTCTCGGGATACTGGATAAGTTGCTTCCCCATTTTCACCCTAATACAAATACAGTGGAGGGGTTGCCATCACACTTAAAAAAATCAACCATGCTGATTTTGGCGGTTACGTTGCATAATATTCCAGAAGGAATGGCGGTGGGACTTTTGTATGGGGTAGCGCTGCAAAGCGGAGAGGCTGCTGCTTTTGCGAGTGCATTGGCGCTTTCCATAGGCATTGCTATTCAAAATATTCCAGAAGGAGCAGCGATTGCATTGCCACTAAAGAAAAGTGGAACATCCAATAAAAAAGCCTTTGTATATGGAACGCTTTCGGGTATCGTAGAGCCTTTGGGAGCGCTACTTGCGATTGCTTTTGTATCGCAAGTAAGTGGCATCATGCCTTGGTTTTTATCTTTTGCAGCAGGTGCCATGATATATGTTGTGGTGGAAGAACTCATTCCAGAAGCCCAAATGGATACTCACTCAGACAAGATCACGTTTGTGTTTATGCTAGGTTTTGCGATTATGATGGTATTGGATGTAGTGTTGGGGTGAGGATAAACCCGAAAACACGCACATGGATCTTTAAGAAATATGTGTATATTTGTGAGCTATTAAAAAAGGATGGAGTTTTTTGTTTAATTTAATGGGAAAGTTCTTAGTGCGAGTAAAAAGAAAAAAGTTCGCTCAAGCGAACTAAAAACAATATGAATTGTAGGGATTAAAAAAATCTTAGTCTTTACGAATAAAGGTATCTTTATGACACTTAACACATTAGAAAGCAGGAGGTTCTGACTCACCTTCTTCACCATATACCCATGAAGGCATTGGTTCTTCCTATCCGCAACTACTACATTTCATTTGGATATAAGTATCCTTTGAAATATAGGTAGATAAGTCGCCGTCTTGATCAAATTCAGGAACTGTCATAAGGAGCCTCCTTCTTTCTTCTATTTGGTGGAACCCAGCAATTTATATACATCATATATTGACCGCAATCACAAAGTAAAGGATCAGTATTAAAAAAGGAAATTAAATCCTTGCGATACGTTGGTTTATGTATAGTGCATTGGTTGGACGATGCCAACATTGATTTTCTGGAAAAGGGACGATTAATCTCTTCATGAAGGAGAAAATAGGTTCCTCCACTTCCACACGTTCTTTCGTTTTATGATCTTCATAATCATATTGAATAACTTTTTTTCGTCAAACTTCAAAATTCGGAAGATGCCATAACGGGTCTACCTGTATAACGAATGATATAAGAAACAACCGCATCTTTCCCGTTATGTTGCTTCCTTTTTGGAGCATTGACATAAAATCCTTCTGTATGATCCTTTCCATTCATTTTATTAAAAGCATAAAATAAAGTATCTTTACGGCATCAAATAAAATATTGAGTAGTTTGCGCTCACGAGAAAGAAGTCACGAAGGCGCTTATCAATCGTAAATACAACATGACGGTGACGAACAACTTTGGGGTCAAGAAGAAAGTCGTCCTAATAGTTGACGGACAAATTTTGAATCGTGACCTTAGTAGGGTCAAGCATTTTAGAGAATGATTTTGTAGCAACAGTAGCTAAAGGCTTTGCAAGGTTATCTGCAATCATAAAAGCTAGACCATGCAAATGATATCGTGAACTGACTTTCGTTGGATATAGTTGATTTAGCAGTATCTTTCAAATGACGAAGTGTTTTTCTTCGTCACTTTTTTATTTTGTTACATCAATAATTTCATAAAATACGCTATAATAAACATACGAGGTGAAATCATGAAGTTAGAAGATATCAAAGACAATGCCTGTATTCTTGCAGAAGGATATATTCATAATGAAGTTCGTCAACAATTACTTAAGGAAAAACGTGGAATTGCGAATGTTTCAATTCTTTCTTTATCTACCTATATGGCTAGTGAAATTGTAAAACACGAAGATGTGGTGATATATGAATATGCAAATATCATCAAAACATTAAAGTTAGAACATTTCAAAGAAATCGCCTTAACACCATATTTTTTACATGAAATTATACAAATGGTTCGTGATGGAAAAAAATACAATATGGATATTTCTAGCCTGGCGAAAGATGATGCTTATCAAAAAGAGTTGCAACAAATCATTGCAGCTTGTAGTACGTACCGATTGGATGTTGAGGATATGTATGAGAAATTTTGGGCAAGACAAGATTTTCATAATGTGTATATCTATGATGCATTTCCTGATGTATATAAAAATAAAGTATATGCACATATGGAATTATATGGCGCAAAACGCTTGCAAACTAAGCGATATCAGCCAATCTGTAAGTTATATTATGTGCTGAATAAAAAAGAAGAAGTAGAAGCTCTAGCGCGCTATATCTTAGATGAAGATGTTTATGCAGAAGATGCTAAAATTACCATTTTAAATGAAGAATACCGTCCATTGATTACCCAAATTTTTACGCGTTACAAGATTCCTCATTATTTTTTGAACGCAAGAAAAGGGCATCGTTTGGTTTTTAAGTATAGGGCACTACTCGCTTATTATATGAAACCTTGTAAACAAAACTTGCGTAAGCTATGGGAGGCAGATGTTTTTGAAGGCGTTTATCATCATGCCTTTTACGAGTATATCGAATTGTTTGACAAGGATATTGATGATGATTTTGATCATGTGCAACAAGCGGATATTACGGATGATGTCATCCATCAGCGAGAATATGAGGCATTGTTGCGATTGGAAACACAAGCAAAAGATATCAAAATGCAAGTAGAACCGTATATCTTAGCATTACAGAACTGCAAAATAGAGCAAGCTTTTGTGAAAATCGATGAAATTATATGTCAGTTTCATCATTTTAAAAGTGTGCGTGATACGCAAATAGCGTATAAAGTACGCGCCCTTTTTAAAGCTGCATACCCTTATCTAGAGCCGTTGATGCTACCTTTGCTTTATGCACAGTTAGAACAATTACAACTTGAAGATAAAGAAGCAATCGAAGGCATTGGAATTTCGATCCTGAGTGAACCGCAGGCCTATAAAAAATACCATTTTATGCTTGGTGCCAGCAGTGATAATTTTCCACAGTTTCCGAGTAAGAAAGGGATATTCTCAGAAGATTATCTTGCACTTTGTGATTTTCCAAGTTTGGATGAGCGATTTTCATTGTATCAAGAAGGCATTGAAAATACCCTTCATGCAAGCGATATCTTTATAGGGTTTTATCCGATGAGTGATTATCAAGGAAAAGAAAAAGAAGCTGCTTTTGAGATTGAACGTTTTGTTGGGGTGGATAAAGAACATCCAGCCGTATATTATTCTTTACAATATAATCACCAAACCTATAAGGTTAGTGCATCGTTATCAAAAGGAGTGAGTGAACAACTATTCTTTAAAGAACAGGTATTGTATGGATCCATCTCTTCATTAGAAAAGTTTAACAATTGCCCATTTCAGTATTTTGTTGCACAGGGATTATGTGTGCGAGAACCACAAGCGTATCACATCCATCGTGCAAAAACAGGAAAGCTACTGCATGGTTTGTTGGAGCAGTTGCTATCTACCCAGGGCAAG
Organism: Breznakia sp.; assembly: GCA_047973225.1. Lineage (GTDB taxonomy): Bacteria > Bacillota_I > Bacilli_A > Erysipelotrichales > Erysipelotrichaceae > JBKEBQ01. Next base: position 6,788 of record JBKEBQ010000007.1, read on the forward strand.
GCATATCCACTTGTTGAGCAAAAGATGGTGGAAGGATTATTAGAAAAGCCAATACGAGATCTACAAAAGCTGCATCCACAGTGGAAAGGTTTTTTGGAGATTGTAAAACAACAAGCGCTACACAATATTTTGAAAAACTTTGTATTTATGAGTGATATGGAAGTACACTCATCCCTCGCTCCAAGTGCTTTGGAGTATCGTTTTAAACAAACTATCACGCTAGAAAAAACCGATATTGTATTACGTGGCATCATCGATCGAATCGATGAAAACCAAGATTTTATATCTATTATCGACTATAAAAGCACACCGCATGACCTAAAAGAAGAAGCTGTTTTTTCAGGTTTGAAATTACAATTGCTTACATATTTATACGCCCTAGCGAAGACATCTGATAAACGTATTTTGGGAAGTTTTTATTATTCGCTTAAAAATTCTATTGCTTCAGCCCCATATGCATCATTTAAAGGCAAGACGTATGAAGTTTGTAAACAGGAAGTAGAAAACTTGCAAAATGAATTCTTAAAAAGCAAACAATTGGTAGGATGGACCTTTGATGAAGCCATTGAAGTTATGGATGATGATTTAAAACATCAAAAAAGTATTAGTAAAAAAGCCGATGGTGCGTATACGGCAAGAACAAATATTTACGCAATTGAAAAGATCACAAACGTTGTTGAAGCATTGTATAATCGTATTGCGAACCAACTCTTAACAGGTAAGGTTGCTATTGCACCGATGGATTGTACATACTGTATGTACAATTCTATTTGTCATTATCAAGGCATGATGGTGGAAAAACCAAGCTTAGAAGTAGATGAATGTATTTATCAAGTAAAGAAAGGAAAGGAAGTTGCACATGATACAATGGAATGATAGTCAAAAAAGAGCAATCAAAACCAAGGATAAGAACATTCTGATATCGGCAAGTGCGGGTGCTGGAAAGACAACCGTACTGATTGCGCGCTTGATGCACCTCATGGAGCAAGGGGTTGGCGTTGATGAAATTTTAGCAATGACGTTTTCAGAGGCAGCAGCAGCTGAAATGAAGAAACGTTTATCGGAAGAGTTGCATAGACAATTACAAAAGGATCCCCATGATCATTTTGTGAGACAGCAGTTAACTAAGTTAAATACAGCGTATATTTCTACGATTCATGGATTTTGTTTGCGGATTATGCAAAATTATTATTATATTGTCGGTTTGGATAAACAAAGGGTAGAACATATCATAGATGACGCTGACGCTAACGATTTAAAACAAAGAGCGATGCGAGAAGTACTGACAAAATATTATGAACATCCACATTTTTTTCAATTGACACAAGCATTTAGCAATCAATTGGCAAACGAAGAGAGAATCCAAAACAGTATCCTAGCGTTAGCAACACTTGCCAACGCTAAAGCTGATCGTGATATGTTTTTAACATCATGTGTTATGGAGTATCAAGAAATCACGCAAATAAAGGCATTGCCAGAAGACATTAAAATATCCTTTTTAGAATATTTTAAAACACACACAGACTTACTGGTGGAAGCCCTTGAAAAAGCCCTTGAACACCATGATAACGATGCGATTATACAAAAATGTTTGGGGTATAAAAAGGCAATGGAGGCATTAAAAGCAGCGGATTATGCAAAATATCATGAACTTTTTTTAGCGAGTATCCAAATGCGTTACGAAGTACCATTAAGTGATCCATGGGTCAAAAAGGCAAATACGTTGGAGAAAAAAATCTTGGAAAATCTTTTTGAAGAAGATCAATTTGTTTGTTTTCACAATCAAGTGATAAAAGATATACATTTGTTTTGTGAAATCACAAAGGCTTATATAGAATGTTTTGATCGTTTAAAACAAGAAGAAAAAGTGATCGATTTCAATGATATGGAACAGTATGCTTTAAAGATTTTAAAAGCAGATAATGGCTATGTAGCATCGCTTTATCGTAATAAATTTAAAACGATTATGGTAGATGAATTTCAAGATAGTAACGATATCCAAGATGAACTTGTAAAGTGTATTTGTAGATCGAACAATGTCTTTCGTGTGGGTGATATCAAACAATCTATTTATGGATTCCGCCATGCATTACCAACGATTATGAAATCGCTTATGCAACACAAAACTACAAAAGATGAGCTTATTTATTTGGGACACAATTATCGTTCCAGTAAAAAGATAGTTGATTTTAATAACCAACTCTTTGATACCTTAATGAATGCTAGGGTAGCATCTTCTACGTATACAAAAGAAGATCATGTCATCACAGGAAAACAAGAACAAAAGGCTTTTAAACAACCTGTTCAATTACATCTTATTGATCCTGTAGTCGACGAACAAAAAGCATATACCAGCAATACATTAAAATACAGTTACATTGCACATATGATTGAAGATTTGCATGCAAAGGGAAAAGCATATAAAGATATTGTTGTACTTGCACGTGGAAATACACATTTAAGTGCTTTGAGTGATGAATTGATGAGTCATAACATTCCCTGTTTCTATAAAAAACCACAAGGATTTTACGATAATGATGCCCTACAAACGGTGTTGCACTATTTGAAAGCATTGGACAATCCATATGATGAAATTGCATTGTTGTCGGTTTTAACATCACCATTTTATAAACAATCTGCTGAAGATTTAGCCATGATAAAATTACAAAAAGGAAAACTGTCGTATTATGAATATGTGAAAGACCAAGCGTTTTTTGAACCCTTTCAAAAATTGAAAGAAAAAAGCACAAGTGTATCACTCAGTAAACTTTTTGATGAAGTGTATGCACAAGCGCAGTATTATGAAAATTATACAACACGACAAGAAAAGGCGAATTTAGATTTGCTTTATGAGTTGGCATATCGCTATGAGCAAGAGCAAGCAATATCATTACATGTTTTTTTGCGTCGCGTAGAAAAACAAAAAGAAAGTAAAGTTGCAGAGGCAATGTCGATTGGTAAAAACGATGATGTTGTACAATTGATGAGTATTCATAAATCTAAAGGATTACAGTTTAAAGTGGTTATTTTATTTGTGGGTGGCGGATTTAGTCTACCAGAAAGCAAAGATATAGCTGTTTTTGATGAGCGTCTAAGAATGGGTATGAAGTATGTCGATAAAAAACAAAATGCATGCTTTATAACACCAGAAATATTGGCGATGTATCAAAAGAAAAACAAAGAAATGATCGAGGAGGAAATACGGATTTTATATGTTGCAACAACGCGTCCTCAAGAAGAATTGCATATTGTGGATATACGTGATGGCAAAGAGTATCCAACATTTTCAGCCAATGTTTTTTATAAGTCAAAAAATTACAGTGATTGGATTATGAGTGTTTTTACGAACCAAACCAGTGATGTATTTGAGTATAAAGTCATTGATACGATGTGGGAATTTATGACACCAAAATCATCAACAGAAAAACAAAGGTATATTGCTAAAGCGTATCATAAAGAATGTGAGAAGATTTCATTGGTATCACCGAGTGATACGGAATTGAGTGCCTATACACCAAAACCGTTTGTGATAGAACAAAGTGATCGTTTTGCGCGAGGCGTTATGTTGCATAAGATGGTTGAACGGTTGGATCGCAAAGTATGGAGTGTAGAGGATATTCGCCAAGTGGCAGCGAAACAAGATTTCGTATTGCTTGCTCACGATGTGGATGTGTTGATAAAATTGTCACAAAATGCGATCTTTAAACAAGCTACAAAACTTGCAAATGTCTATCATGAATTTCCTTACGCAGTGAAAGAAAAACAGGTCATTTCCCATGGATTTATGGACTTTTTAGCATATGATGAGCGATGTGTTGTGATGGTGGATTTTAAGAGTGATCGTGGTATTGAGACAGAAGTGTTCATGCATCGTTATAAACAACAAATTTTAGCGTATCGTAGTGCGCTTCATATATTGTTTGCGCATCATGAAATCAAAACATACATGTATAGTTTTGAATTGGCAAAAATGTTAGAAGTGAAGTAAAAAGATAAAAAAATACGCGTAACCATATCCTTTTGGTGAGCGTATTTTTTTATTTAAGAATCTTTATTGCGTTTTTTATACTGTTCATAAGCTTTTTGTTTTTTTTTGAAAACGAAGATATTTTTTATGTGTAAAGTAAGGCCTTATCCGTTTGGAAAAACGAATATAAAAACAAAGAAAGACAAAGAAAAACAAAACTGAACTATGAAACATAAACAATAAAAAATTAGGGAGTTCTGAGAAGAGGATAAAAGACATAAGAAGGGCGTAGATAGCCTCTATGAGCAAGATATAAAGAGCTAATGGATATCCTTTATAAATGAATAAACATAAAATCGCAAAGTATAAAATATCAATCAACAAAGCAGTGGATAAAAACGCATTGCTTGCCCCTTGCATTTGATAAAGCGAAATTGCGCGCAGACTGCGAAGAACAATAATTACAAGAAAACACTGCAATAATAGTTTTCGTGCTTCTTGATAGTCTTGCTTGCTTGTGGGAGAGTTTATATTCATCATCATGCATCTTCTTTCATGTGCTCATTATATCAAACTTCCTTCATATTCTAAAGAAAAAAGCCAGAAAAAAGCACGCAAAATAAAAAGTGTTGTATAATAGAGAACATAGGTGGTGAACATATGGATAGCTTAGAAAATACGAGAAAAAAAATCAATGTAATTGATAAAAAAATAGTTGCGCTTTTTGAAGCACGGATGGATGCGATAAAAGATGTTGTTGCATATAAGCAAAAACATCATATCGCTATATTGGATAAAAAACGAGAGCAACTTTTGAAAAAGCAAAATACAACGTATTTTCAAAAGTCAGAATATATACAATACTATCAACCGGTATTGGATATGATGTTAAAAGTATCAAAACAATTTCAAAATCAATGTCTCTATCATGATGTTGTTGGTTATCAAGGAATTGAGGGAGCCTTTGGACATAGTGCAGCTTTGGCTTGTTTTCCTGATGCAAAATTACAACGTTTCAAATACTTTGAGGATGTAATACAAGCGGTAGAAACAGGTGAAATAGCGTATGGAATCTTACCATTTGAAAATTCACTTACCGGAGAAGTTGGCGAAGTAAGTGACTTGTTGTTTGCACATCAGGTATATATACATGATGTGTGGGATATGCACATTGCCCATCATTTGTTGGGGCACACAAGCACTTCTTTGTCGAAAATCAAAAAAATATATTCGCATCCACAAGCATTTTTACAGTGTAAAACATTTTTAAAAGGACGCGATATAGAACTTATTCCCTATCCCAATACGGCATTGGCAGCACAGTTTGTTTGGGAAGCGAAAGATGATCGGGTTGCGGCGATTGCGTCAAAACAAAGTGCCGAGCGATTTGGTTTAAGTGTGATAGAAGAAGATATTCATTCTCATAAGCATAATACAACAAGATTTATTGTGGTTGCCAAACAACCAAAGTTGCAAGGAGATTATTTTCAGCTTATGTTTACTACAAACCATGATGCAGGTGCCTTAGCACAAGCTATGAATATCATTGCAGAGTATGATTTTAATATGGAAAGTATTCGCTCAAGAGCCGTTTTTGAAAAACCATGGACATATTACTTTTTAGTTGAAATAAAGGGCGATTATCAAGCGGAAAAGACAAAAACGATGTTACAAGCACTTACATACAAATGTGAAGAGCTCAAGTATTTGGGAAGTTATCAAAAAAATGGAGGTAAAGTATGTCAACATTTATAAAAAAAGGATTAAACACAAATCCGATTAAGGATACGGTATTTAAAATCGTCGCAAAGGCAAAAGCTGCCAAGTCGTCATATGGAGAAGAACATGTGATTGATGCAACGATTGGTTCGTTGTGTGGCGAAGATGGTAAATTGATTGCATTTGCATCGGTCTTTCAACCATACAATGCCATGGATAACATCAAAAAGGCGAAATATGCAGAAAGTTTTGATGGGAATGCCAGTTATCGAAAACAAGTATACCATTGGGTTGTACAAGACATACAACTTGATTTGCATCACGAAGTGATAGCAACGCCTGGTGGCACCGGGGCGATTAGTATGACACTACAAACACTTGTGAATCAAGATGATAGTATTCTTTTTCCAGAGCTGGCATGGGAGTCATATCGATTGATGGCGGAAATGTTTCAACTGCAAAGTGAAACTTATAAACTTTTTCAAGGTACAGCGTTTCATTTGAAAAATTTTCAGAAACAATGCCAAAACATCATGGAAAAAGAACACAAATTAACTCTTATCATCAATGATCCATGTCACAATCCTAGTGGATATTCTTTATCTGAAAAAGAATGGGAAGAAGTTATAAAGATTGTCAATGCATGTGCAAAATACGGTCCTGTGACAGTGTTAAATGATATTGCGTACATTGATTATGCGTATGATTTTCAAAAGAGTCGTAGGTATATGAAACATTTTAACAATATAAACGATAATGTGCTTTTGGTGGTTGCTTTTTCTTGTAGTAAAACGATGACATCGTATGGTTTGCGTTGTGGAGCCGCGCTTATTTTAGGAAAACAGAAACAAGATGTGCAAGCGCTAAAGAGTGTTATGGAGAAAAGCGCACGAGCAACGTGGAGCAATATTTCTAATTCCGCTATGGAAAACTTCACATATGTAACAACCGATGGCCTACAAGCATATAAAAAAGAAAAAACGGCTGCTTTGCAGTTGTTGAAACGGCGAAGCGATATTTTTATAAATGAAGCGAAACAGGTGGGGTTGATGCATTATCCATATAAAGAGGGGTTCTTTGTAACACTGCAAATGGACAGTGATCAAATTCGAGATATCTACCACGAAGCACTTATGAAACAGCATATTTATACAGTGGTTGTGCATAAAGGAATTCGTATTGCTTTATGTTCTCTAAGTATAAAGAAGTGTGAAGGACTTGCAACAAAATTAAAAAATATCTATGACAAGATTTCATAAAAGTGTAAAGTTGAAATAAGGAAAACGAGGGCGACATGAAAAAATGGATTAAGATCATAGCGATCAGTGTTTGTATGTATAGTGGCTTAGTGTGGATGAACAAAGCGTATTTAGAAAGAAGTGATATCAGACTATTATTGGGAATGATTTCTGCTGTTTGCGGATTTGCATTTTGGCATATCGTGGTAGAAAACAGACAGAAAAACGTTGGTGATCAAAGGGAAGAAGAAGTACGAGAAAGTGGAACAGCACTCAAAGATACCCATCCTTTTTTGGATGTAGAAGCTTTTCAAAAACAACAACAGCGTTTGTTTATGTTACCCATTATTATTATTTGTACGATAACGATGGGGATTGTTGGTGTTGCGACGATACAGTTACAACGAGCAAGCATGTCAAGTGTCTTTGATCAGGTAGAAATTTTTGAAAAATATGATACTATGGCAAATGATGAACAAGTAATCTATGAAGAGACATGGCCTGCCATACGCGTGATCGGAAAGGTAGATACAACGTATGTAGAAAGGCTAAAACAAGCTTACATATACACGCAACCCAAGATTTTATTAGAGAATGTAGGAACGTTTTTCTTGTGTGATGATGTAGCATTTCAAGAAGTTACAAAGGATTTCCATATGGAGGATGAAATGACGGTTGCCTTTGCATTGAAAAATCGTGACTATGTATTTTTGAATATTAAGAAATATAACATTGGTGAAACGATTACGCATGAGTTGGGGCATCTTTATGATTTCACGCAAGGAGATATAAGCGAAACAAAACAATTCCAAAAATTATTTAATGATGCAAAGGACAACGGATTAGAAGACGCATATATAATTTCTAATATAGAATATGCACTTAGTAGTCCAGCAGAATTTTTTGCGGAGGTAACGAGTGCCTACTTTCATTATCCCGATGAATTGAAGGTGTATCCCGCATTATATTTTTATATGGAAAGTGTGTATGGAGTAGTAGAAACGATAGAATATAAAGATGTAACCCACTAACATGGTAAGATAAAATCGCGATTGAAAAATTCAGGTTTCTTTTTAAGGGTTTCGATACATTCATTTTATCCTAGCAACAAAGTGAAAAATCTTATATAATAAAAAACATAGGTGATGATATGAAAGTAGTAATACAAAGAGTAAAACATGCACACGTGAAGGTAGATAATCAACTTGTTGCAAGGATTCAAAAAGGCTTTTTGTTGTTGGTAGGTATTGCCGAAAATGATGATAAAAAACAAATTGAAAAATTTGTGCGTAAAATTACACAAATGCGTATTTTTGAAGATGAGAATGCTAAGATGAATCGTTCACTTCAAGAGGTAGGTGGTGCGATCTTGTCGATTTCACAGTTTACATTATATGCCGACTGTAAGAAAGGCAATCGTCCTAGTTTTATCAAAGCAGCAAAATCAGAGCACGCACAAGCGTTGTATGATATGTTGAATGCACAATTGAAAGCAACGGGGATGAAAGTAGAAACAGGTGTTTTTGGCGCACATATGGAGATCGATTTATGTAATGATGGACCAACCACCATTATCTTAGATAGTGAGGAGTTATAAGTATGGGAAATGTTGTATATGGTAGTGAATTATCAACAAAAATAAAAACACAATTAAAAAAGCAGATACAAACCATAAAAGAACAGGATAAAAGACTTCCGCATTTGGTGGTTATTTTCATCGGTAATGATGTGGGAAGTACATCCTATGTGAAGGGGAAGGAAAAAGCTTGTGATGCTATCGGTATGAAAAACACCACACTTTGTTATGATGACATTAGTGAAGCGGCATTGATTGATGAGATTGCAACTTTAAATGATGATGACAGTGTTGATGGGATTTTGGTACAGTTACCACTACCAAAGCATATCAACACCAACAAAGTCCTCTTTAGTATTGATCCTAAAAAAGATGTTGATGGCTTTCATCCTTGTAATATAGGAAAAATGTTGATTGGTGAAAAAACGTTTTTACCATGTACACCAAAAGGTATTATGAAGATGTTAGATGCGATGGGATTATCTGATTTGAGTGGTAAACGTGCACTTGTGATTGGACGCAGTAATATTGTCGGAAAACCTATTGCGCAATTGTTGTTAAATGCGAATGCAACCGTTACGATTGCGCATTCCAAAACAAGCGATGTTATTGGAGAGTGTAAAGATGCAGATATTATTGTAGCTGCAGTTGGTATCGCAAAGTTTGTGCAAGGTGCATGGTTGAAAAAGGGCTGTTATATTATTGATGTTGGGGTAAACCGTGATATAAATGGGAAGTTATGTGGTGATGTCGATTTTGATAGCTGTAAAGAAAAAGCAAAATTCATTACCCCTGTTCCCAAAGGGGTTGGACCGATGACAATAGCGATGCTTTTAGAAAATACGATGGAGTCTTATCAAGGGAGAAAGAAATGAAGATGGACTATGGATTGCAAGATATTGTAGAAATGAAGAAACAACATCCTTGTAAGAAAAGCAAAGAATGGGAAATCATTCGTATGGGTGCTGATATTCGTATCAAATGTAGTGGTTGTGGTGCGACGGTTTTATTTTCTCGTCGTGATTTTGAAAAAAAATTAAAAAAGATTATAAAAAGAATGTCTTTGTCATTACACCCTGTGAGCGAAGATGATGAGCAAGCCATCATGGAATATCGATCGATTTTCATTGAACATCACGATTCTTTGGATGGAACAGCAGGACTACAGGAATATGATGACTTTGGTCTATGGTATCAGCAGGTGAAAAAAGACGAAATGATGATTGAAAAAGCAAACGATAGAGTCATGGCAACTACCTTTCTAGCGAAAAAAGCAGGAAAGCTTGTAGGCTTTGTAAATGTACGTCATGAGTTAAATGACGCCCTAAAACAAGTCGGTGGACATATTGGTTATAGTGTTTTGCCAAGAGAAAGAGGCAAAGGATATGCTAAGGAAATGCTGCGCTTAGGTTTGTTGCATTGTAAAGCGTTAAACATAAAAGAAGTTTTGCTTACATGTCAAGAAGATAACATTGCCAGCAATAAAGTGATTTTGTTTAATCGTGGAATCTTGCAAGATACAATAACAGTAGAGAATGCAGCGAGTCGTATCAATCGCTATTGGGTTTCGATTGTATAAAGGCCTAAGAAAAGAGGGAATTGTATGAAGAAGTTTAAAGCTCGTATTGTAAAAGATGAAACGGATGCATGGATTGTGTTTCCGTTTGATGCAAGAAAAGAGTTTCAACAAGAAAAAGGCATCTTGTATGTAAAAGGAACTATAAATAATATTGATTTTCGCTCAGCAATACAAATACATGCGAATGATGAAGAAGTTTTAATGCTTGATTCTAAACTGCAAGAAACGTTACTTTGTGAAGTTGAACAGGAAGTAGAAGTAAAGCTTGATAAAGAAAGTTTGCGTGATCCTAAAAATTATGAAGAAATTACTTTTTTAAACAGTGGCATGGAAGTGTTTGAAGCACTTACGACACGCAGAAGTATTCGCAAATATAAAAAACAGCGGGTGGAAGATGAAAAGGTGCAACAAATGCTTGCTGCTGCAATGTATTCTCCTAGTGCACATAATATGCAACCTTGGCACTTTGTTGTGACGCGTAATTCTAAAGTGAAACAACAAATTAGCGATCAAGGCAAGCATAGCAAAATGATGCATGATGCTGATGTTTGTATTTTGGTTTGTGGTGATAAAAATTTACAAGCAGTACCAGAATTATTATATGCAGATTTAGGTGCATTAACACAGACACTGCTTTTAGCAGGGCATGCTTTGGGATTGGGTCTTGTTTGGTGTGGCGCAAATATTGATAAAAATCAGATGGCATTTTTAAAACAGATATTTGACCTAAAAGATAAGTTGGAACCATTTGCCTTGATCGCTTGTGGCTATCCTGATGAAGTTTATGAAAAACCGTTGCGCTATCAGCCCAACAGAATTCATGTAGATACAAAGGAGTAGGTAGGTATAAAAAGATTTGTTCTTGCTTACGTGCGTGAAACAAGGTATATTTAAAGACAAACGAGAGGTGGAGAAGTATGGCATTAACAGCAGGTATTGTAGGACTTCCCAATGTAGGGAAATCGACATTATTTAACGCAATCACAAAATCACAAGTCGAGGCAGCAAACTATCCTTTTGCGACGATTGAGCCGAATGTAGGGATTGTGGAAGTGCCGGATAGTCGAGTGGATCGCTTGATTGAAATCGTTGTACCTAAGAAAACAATGTATACAACATTTGAATTTACAGATATCGCAGGTCTTGTTAAAGGTGCTAGTAAAGGCGAAGGTTTGGGGAATCAATTTTTATCAAACATTCGCTTAACCGATGCTATTTGTCATGTGGTGCGTTGTTTTAAAGATGATAATATTATGCACGTGGAAGGTGAGGTGGATCCCATTCGCGATATTGAAATTATCAATTTGGAACTTATTTTTGCGGATTTACAGACAGTTGAAAATCGCTTATCTAAGGTGGAACGAAAAGTAAAGGCAAAAGAACAAAATGCCGTATTGGAAAAAATGGCACTTGTTAAAATTAAAGATGCGCTTGAAAAAGGTAAGGCGGCAAGAAGTGTAGAACTTAGTAAAGAAGAATTGTTATTTGTTAAAAGCTTTTCTTTGCTTACGCTAAAACCAATGATCTATGTTGCGAACATGGGTGAAGCAGAAATAAGCAATCCTGAAGATAATGTATATTATCAAAAAGTGCAAGCATTGGCGATGAGCGAACATAACGATGTTGTTAGTATTTGTGCTAAAATTGAAGAAGAATTGTCAGCTATGGAAAAAGCAGAAAAAGATTTGTTTCTGCAAGAGCTTGGCATTGGCGAAAGTGGATTGGATCAAGTGATAAAGGCAAGTTATCATATGTTAGATTTGTGTACGTATTTTACAGCAGGAGTACAAGAAGTACGGGCATGGACATTTAAAAAGGGAATGCATGCACCAGCATGTGCAGGAATTATTCATACGGATTTTGAAAAAGGCTTTATTCGAGCAGAAACTATGTCTTTTCACGATATGGACACTTATGGAAGTGAGCAGGCAGTAAAAGAGGCTGGGAAACTTCGCTTAGAAGGAAAAGATTATATTGTACAAGATGGAGATATTATGCATTTTAGATTTAATGTATAAAAAATTCATTTCAAATTGCACATACATAAGAAATAAAATATCTTTAACAATTGAAGAAGCGAAAAAAAGATGAATGCTCATGAACATTTGATTTTTATCCGTTTTCTTTAAGTAACGATAGGTAGTAATATTTTAGTATCATATACTTTGCATTAGATAAGACATTTGCTTATTTCTTTGTGATGTATTATTTTGTAAAAAATCTAAATCACTTATATATATTTTATATCATTTGTGGTAAGTATCAATTTCTGTAATAAAGACAAAATTATGGAAGGACTAAATATCCTACTTGAAATCCATAGAGGATGGCAATAAAAAAAGAGCTACAAATCCTTTAATTATAGGAAAATAGCTTTTTCCTATACTTTTTAGCTTTTAAAGCCAAGTTATGATTTCTTTATAAGTTCAAATATTTCGATTACAAGCAGAACTGTAAGAAGCAAAAATCCCAGCGATACGAATATAGCTCCAGTTACATAAACATCTGTGTAAGTTCCATCAAGTGTTTCTGTTCTAGATAAATTTTCAAAATAACCATTAATAGAAAAACAACTAGCTATTGCAACAATCAAAAATATTTTAACAAAACCTTTTTTTTCATAATCGTAACCACCTTTTATATAAGTGTATCATATAATGACATGTGAAACCATGCATCCTATAAAATTATTTCTTCAATAATCCCATCATCTTTTTTATTTATTGTTTTAATAGCGACATTTTTGATGGTGAATCCTTCACTTTCTATTTTAAGAACCTAACTTCATTTCAAATTGCAAATATGCAAAAATGAGATATAATATATATAACACAACATGGAGGGTGCAAGGATGAAAACATATTTTATTATTGGTATTCGTTTGTCTACAAGACAACACAATGCAATGGAACTGCAAACGATATTGACAAAATTTGGTTGTAATATCAAAACGCGTTTGGGGCTTCATGATGCTAGCGAAACGCATTGCGCAAGTGATGGACTCATTATCTTACAAGCTTGTGGGGATGATGAAACCATCAAGGATATGCTTCATCAATTGCATGAAATTGATGGAATACGCGCACAAGTCATGGATTTAAATTAGAAAAGTAAAAAACAAGTAAGAAGATAGTATCGACTGATACTGTCTTTTTTTGTTTGAGTACAGTATTTGTTAGGTGTACACACAAAAGTTGAACTGAAAAAGAATTGTCAATGCTATGAATAGAAATTATGATGAAGATGTCTTAAAAATTGCAGGAGGTTACATGTTAAAAGAATTAACAAATAAAGAGCTGATAAAACTGAATATTGATGCTAGCGATTGGGTGGATGCAGTTCGACAAGCAGGAGCACCCCTTGTTAAAAGTGGAAAAGTTACAAAGGAATATGTTGATGCAATGATTCAGAATGTACAAGAAATGGGTCCGTATATTGTCATCACAAAACATGTTGCGTTGCCTCATGCAAGACCTGTTGCAGGTGCGTTAAAGACAGCACTGGGGATTGCGACATTAAAGCACCCTATTGCGTTTGGAAACAAAGACAATGATCCAGTAAAATATGTATTTTGTTTAAGCGCAAAAGAAAATACCGAACATTTACAAGCATTGGCGCACTTAGCAAAATTGTTAGAAAATGAAAAGTTTTATGAGGTATTGGATACTGCCAAAACAGTAGATGAGGTATGGAATTTCTTACATGAAGAAAAGAAAGGAGTATAGGTATGTATAAGGCTTTGGTATGTTGCCGCGCCGGGATGGGATCAAGTATGTTGTTAAAGATCAAAGTAGATCAAGTGATAAGTGAACAAGGATATGCGATTACTGCGGAGCACGGAAGTTTGGATTCGATTGTCGGATTTCATGGTGATTTTGTAGTTACTATGGATGATTTAGCAAACGAATTATCAGGAAAAGTTCCTTACGTTTTAGGAATCAAAAACATTATGGATAAAGAAGAAATTAAAACAAAGATAGAAGCATTTTTAAAGACAAAAAAATAATTTAAATATTAAGGAGGAAGAATATATGTTAGATGCTATTTTAGCACAAACTAGAAATACGGCTTTGATCGTTGGTTTGATTGCACTTGTGGGATTGATCTTACAAAGAAAATCAACAACGGATGTTATTTCGGGAACAGCAAAAACAATTATTGGATTTATGATTTTTAATATTGGTTCTGGTTTTATTGGTGGGATTGTTACAAACTTTACAACGTTGTTTAATGCAGCGTTTGGCATTGAAGGTGTAACAACACAGGTAGAAGTTGCAACCAGTATGGCATTAAATACATACGGTACAGAAGTAGCCCTATTGATGTTGGTTGGGTTTGCAGCAAACTTGCTGTTCGCAAAATTCACAAAATATAAAGCGATTTTCTTAACTGGGCAACATTTTTTATACTTTGCATGTGTACTAGGATTGGTATTTATTGGTCTTGGTGCAGCAACCCCAATCACGGTACTTGTAGGTGGTTTGGTATTAGGTTTTTGTGGTGCAGCACTGCCAACGTTATGTCAAAAATACATGAATAAAATTGTTGGTGACGACAAATTGGCAATTGGTCACTTTAACTGTATTGGATATGCATTTAGTGGTTGGATTGGAAAGCTTGTTGGGAAATCTTCTAAACATCCTGTGGGCGAAGGACAACATAGTTCAGACAATATTAAAATGCCAAAATTCTTCTCGCTATTTAGAGATTTTATTTTCTCGATTGCCCTATTTATGATTATGTTATTTTACGTTGCAGTAATTGCTTGTGTGATGAATGGACAAATGGCATTGGTTGAAGAAATGTCAGGTAATGATATCTGGTTTGTCTATCCAATGTTACAGGGGTTACAGTTTGCGGCAGGTATGAGTGTGCTTATCTATGGAGTTCGTCAATTTATTGCCGAAATTACAGCTTCATTCGTAGGGATTTCTGAGCGTTGGATTCCTGATGCAGTTCCAGCAGTAGACTGTCCTGCGATCTTCCCATTTGCGCCAAATGCGGTTGTAATTGGTTTTGTGGGATCTTTTATGGGTGGATTATTTGGCATGTTGTTGATGATTTTGTTTAATAGTAGTGTTATTATGATTCCGGCAGCCGGTATTTGTTTTTTCTCTGGTGGAACATGTGGTGTCTTTGGCGATGCCTATGGTGGCTGGAAAGGTGCCGTATTGTCTTCCTTTATTGTTGGAATTGGATTGGTTGTTTTACCACTACTTTTATATCCAGCATTTACAGGCTTGGGAATTGAGGGGGCATCGTTCCCTAATGTTGACTACAATATTGTTGGAAGTTTTATTTATCAAATTGTAAATTTCTTTCAAAATTTATTTTAGTTAAACCAAAAAGAGATGACTACAAATGCATCTCTTTTATTTTTAAAGATGATGAAACGAAAGGAGTCGTCTGTAATATCATTACAGAGTTTACATATATGGAAAAATTACAAGAAGATTTGAAGGCATACATTAAAAGCTCTAGGGAAGAAGTAAATCATTATTTTGATGGTTTGGATCTAGCTGGGCTGCAAATGGCAAAAGAGCTTATTTTGGAAGTGGAAAAGACAGGTAACCGTGTCCATGTGAGTGGGATTGGAAAGCCTGGACATGTAAGTGGATATGTTGCATCACTACTCTCCTCTACGGGAACACCAGCATATCAATTGGATGCTAGTGAAGCGATTCATGGTAGTGCAGGACAGGTGAAGTGTGGGGATGTGGTGATTGCGATTAGCAACAGTGGCGAAACAAAAGAACTAAAAGCAGCTGTTGAAACCTTGCAAAAAAATGAAGCTAAATTGATTGCAGTCAGTGGAAATAAAAAATCTTGGCTCGCGAAGGTGTGTGATATCCATTTGTTTGCCGGGGTAAATAAAGAAGGGGACATCTTAAACAAACCGCCACGAGCATCCATTCTTGCGGAAATGGTTGTGTTGCAGTGTTTGTCAGTATTGTTGCAATACGAACGGAATATAACTCCGCAAATGTATGTGAAGTGGCATCCAGGTGGCGCTTTAGGTAAAAGTATAAGGGAGGATGAAAATGGAAATTAAAGGTATGATTACAGCCATGGTAACACCATGGGATAAAGATGATGAAATCAATGAAGAAGCAAGCAAACAATTGATAGAAAAACTAATTGCTGATGGTGTTGATGGTTTGTTCATTCTAGGCACAAATGGAGAGTTTACGCTGATGAGTGATGATGAAAAAGTGGCATTTGCGAAACTTGTGGTACGTGCATGTAAAGGTCGTGTACCAGTATATGCAGGTGCTGGAGCTTGCGGAACGAAACAAGTGATTGACCTTGGAAATCGTTTAAAAGAAGTGGGTGTAGATGTGTTGTCCATAATTGCGCCATACTTTCAAAGTTTATCCAAAAAAGAAATGATTGCACATTATAAAAATATTGCTGCCCATATTGATATGCCAATTTTGTTGTATAATATACCAAGTGTTACCAAAAACCCGATATCAGCAGAAGTTGTCACGCAAGTTTGTATGATTCCTAATATAAAAGGGATCAAGGATAGTAGTGGTGATTTGGCACTTACACAAGCATATTTGGATGCTAGTAAGCATGAGGATTTTGTGGTTTTGATTGGTTCTGATTCGCGTATTTTGGCAGCGCTTGAAATGGGTGCAAAGGGTGCCGTTGCAGCAACGAGTAATTTATTGACAAAAAATGATGTGGCAATTTATCAAAACTTTATCAAAGGTGATATCAAAGAAGCAAAAAAGTGCCAAGAAGCAATCGAAGCATTTCGAGCAGTCAATAAAAGAGGTATTCAGCCAAGCATTTTAAAACGATCACTTAGCCTTAGTGGGATTGATGTCGGCTATGCTAGACAACCGATTCAAAAGCCGAGTGCAGAGGATGATCAAGCGATTTTAGAAATGTTAAAACAATATCAATTGGTGTAAATACGATAGAAGGAGGATGATGTGTATGGGAAATGATGTCTTACAATTGATGCGCTTATTAGTAGAAGAAACGTATTTTACAGTGGAAGACATTATGCTACAAGCAAAAATTAGCAAACGTCAACTCCTTTATCGTTTAGATAAACTAAATCAAGAATTACAGGCAATCCATGCTGATAATGTGCAAGTAAATGCGTACAATGAAATTGTTGTATCAAGTGAAAGCAAACAAGCAATGATTGCCCTTTTGAATGAGATGAATACATGTTCATTTTATTTTTTCAATAAAGAAGAGCGCTTAACGTATATATATCTTATGTTGTTTATCAACCGCGAATATTTATCCCTTTATCATTTTCGTGATGGTTTGCAAGTCAGTCGCTCGACCGTATTATCTGATTTTAAGGCGTTGTCTTCAGATCTGAAAAGTGTAGGAATTAGCATTCGATATAATCGCAGAAATGGGTATTATTTAGATGGGGAGGAAATAAAAATTCGTCGTTTCATGATGAAAAACATAACCTACTCCTTAGTGAGTGAGGAAAACAGTAATGTTTTGGATATGTTTATTGATGCTTTTCACTTGGATATTTTTGCGTATTCTAAATTAATGATTGATGAGTTATCTAAAAAACACCAAATACGTTTTGTTGAAGGAAGATTATTAGAATTCATTTATATTTTTATTTTTTTAAAAGCACGTATTCAAAGTGGGGTATTCACTCCGAGTGCGTCTTTTGTGCATATTAATGTAAAGCTTATGCAATCGCTAAAAGAATATGAATTTACAAATGAGCTATTAAAACATTATAAAAACACGAAAAATTTTAGTGAGGAAGACATCAATTATATTAGTTCCTGGATATTGGGAATTTCCTTTGGTGATATTAACGAAGATACAAAAGACTGTATTATTATTTCTGATATTATTGCAAAAATGATGATGCGTTTTGAATCATTAAGTGGCGTGCACTATAAACGACAAGAAGACATTTTTATTCAATTATATGGGCATATCCGACCAGCATATTATCGATTGTTATTTCATTTGCCGATTGAAAATCCTCTCAGCGAAAAGGTGAAGGAAGAATATAAAGATTTATACAAACTTGTTGAGCAGACGATGATTCCGCTTTGTGCTATTTTTGGTCAAGAGATACCAGAAGGCGAGTTGGCATATTTAACGCTACACTTCGCGACTATTTTTGCTAAAAATGGTGGTGATTTTCTCGATGTAAAAAAAACAGCACTCATTGTGTGTGGGAATGGCATTGGCAGCTCTGCTATTCTATACAATGAACTAAGGTCGTTATTTCCTGAACTGCATTTTTTATTACCACAAGAAGCATTCAATATTCACAAGGTCGAAGAATCTTTTGATATTATTTTCACAACAAATTACTTTATTGATGCTATTGAAAGTGATTTGCCAATTGTGAAAGTATCTCCCGTGATGACAACACTAGAGCGCTATAATGTTGTGCGTAAGGTGCATGCTATTTTTAATGGGCAACAAACCAAGGAACTCAATATCGCCATGTTAATAACAATTTTCAAAAAACATGGATCCATTCACAATGAAGAAGGACTGTACCATGAATTATTAGCGTATTGTAATAGTGTTATGTATCGTGGTGAAGAGTTGGATGAAAAAGTGATGGCGCTCAATATTTCAGATTTGATCAGTGAGGATCATATTCAACTACAAGTCAAAGCAAAAAATCGTGAAGATGCCATTTGGTTGTCTTATCAAACCATGCTAAAAGAACAGATTGTAAGCGAAGCTTATGTAGAAGAGATTATTAAGGATATGCGTCGTTTGGGTCCGTATATCGTGATTACAAAGCATGTTGCATTGCCTCATGCAAGACCTGAGGCAGGGGCGCAAGCGTTGGCGATTGGTATTACAACGTTAAAGCAACCCATCACTTTTAAAAATAAAGAAAATGATCCCGTAAAGTATATTTTTAGTTTGAGTGTAGTGGATCATGAATCGCACTTACAAGCGATGTCACAATTGGCAGAGTTGTTTGCCAGTACAGCTTTTTTTGCTTGCTTGGATAATGCACGGAGTGCCAAAGAAGTGTGTGAATATATCAAAGCACAAGCGTGATGCTTGTGCTTTTTTGGTTTACTTTAGATAAAACAGAAAATACGAAGGAAAAAAGTATCGCACAATTCATTGAAATATATCAATATTATAATGAATTCATTGACAATGAACTTTGGTGTTATTAGAAATGCTTATGAAAATTTTTGAAAAGAGGTAGTAAATGAAAATGAGAGATTTAGGGTTAGGCAATTCATTTTTAAAATTTTCACTAAAGACTATGTGTTTGAAGAGTATCCAGCACCAAGAAATGTGGATAAGATGAATCAAGCGATGGACCAAATGCAAAATGCTGATTACATGCAATCAATCACAACATTTATAAGGAGATGGGGACTTGATAATAGTGTTAAACCAAAAGATTTGTATGCGCAGATAAAAAAACATCGTGCTGGAGGAAGATATGAATAAACAAGGAGAATTAAACTTCATCATTAATGAAGCTAAGGCTGATTATCAGACGATTGCTGAAGAACCTATAAAGGATTTACCATGGGTTAAATTTAGAAGTAAAGTTCGTGAAGCTATATATGAAATAGCTGATGATATCAAGAAAGGTGAGTAAATCAATGAATGAATTCAGTTCTTAATGTACGACAGTGATGAAACACTTTGAGTAACGGATGTACTAAGAGATTATTTACAAAAAGGCTTTAAGATTGATGAAGAAAGACTGAAACAAGGCGAAAGCATCTTCAATCAAGACAATTTTAAAAAAATATTGAAACCTGTACGATCTATTCAAACAAGTGAGCGACGTATTTGGCGACAAATTACAAATATATTTTCAAACATAACTTATAATAAGAATGCAGACATAACGAAGAAATTTTATGCTACGATACAGAATAAATTCCAATATATTATTGCTGGTAAAACAGTTGCAGAGATTGTTTATCAAAGCATAAAATCGAAACGATCAACCTTATAAAAAATATAAGCATCACATAAAGCTTTGATATAGGTATCGATTGTATTAACAGAGGTTCTTCTTCCATTAGAATTTATTGTGTCACTTATTTTTTTGTGGAAATAGGACTTCCTATGTTTGATGCTAAAACTTTTACTATATTCTCTAGCATTGATATATCATTTATATTTTCTCTTTTTACAACATCCTTTAATATAATGGTATTGTAAATTCCCTCGAGATAACTTTCAACGACAAACTCTTCTTTTGTCATTGTAGCAATATATGGAAAAGCACCAAAACTTAAATAGTCATAAAAGTGTTTATTATTTGTTTTATTATTTTCGGCTGTGGAGTTCATATATTCCTTAAAAGAAAAAGGTAAGATATCTATTGTCATATAACGCCCTGAAAGCAAAGTAGCTAATTCCCCTGACAACTATTATAGAGTCGAGATTCAATATAACGATATAATTCTTTATAATCCAAAAGGCTTTCAAAATTTAAATCCTCTAAATTAATTGATATTATTTGTTCATTAAGTACACCTGCATTTAAAAGATACTCCTGAAACAGCTTAAACAGCGTTGATTTCCCACACCTTCTAACACCAGTAATTACCTTTATTATTTGTTTTTCACGTACTAACTTTAATTTATTCAAATACTCTTTTCTATCATTCGTTATACCTCTCTTTACATCATTTTATAATAAAAATCTGCTCAAAATCAATTCTTTTTTCTCAATACAGAAAAAAATAAATAAATTATATTTTTTTTCTGTATCTACCTTATATCCAACCTTCACGTTGTATAACTCTTCATATCGCAAATAAAGAAAAAGACTGCATTTGTTGCAGTCTTTCTATAATAAATTAATAATTAACTTTTCATCTTTTCAATTAATGCGTTAAGTTCTTTCTGCGTTTCTTCATCAGATCCATTTAATTCATTTAACATTTCTAGTAATTTTTCAGTAGTTTCTTTAATTTCACTTTGCACTGTAGATAATTCTTGAGCGATTTTTGATAGAGGAATTACTTCTTCTTCCTCAAACGTGTCTACATATCGAGGTATATTTAGATTATAATCATTTTCTTTTATCTCACTTAAGGTTGCAAGATGTGCATACTTTTCAACACTCTCACGTTTGTCATATGTATCAATAATTGCTTTCAAATGATTCTCGCCTAATTTATTTTTATTTTTCTCTTTATCAAAGTCATTTGATGCATCAATGAATAATATATCCGTTGTATTTCTTGCTTCTCTTCCTTTAAACACCAATACACATGTTGGAATACTTGTTCCATAGAACAAGTTAGCAGGAAGCCCAATAACCGCATCTAACAAATTATTATCGATGATGTTCTTACGGATTTCTCCCTCGGCTGCCCCCCTAAAGAGGGCACCATGCGGAAGAACAATCGCCATCGTCCCCTTACTATCTAGATGATATAACCCATGTAAAACAAATGCAAAATCAGCTTTAGATGCCGGAGCAACACCAAAACTTTTAAATCGTGAGCCTTTTTCTCAATCTATCCCCTTAATATCCCATTTTTGTGAATAAGGAGGATTCGCAACAACCCCATCAAACTTTAAAGGTATTTGTGTACCATTTTTCTCATCAAATGGCCAATCGATATCTAACGTATCCGCTCTTTTAAGCTCCATGTTTATATAATTAACCCTATGCATCATTAAATTCATTCTCGCTAAATTATAAGTTGTTGCACTTAACTCCTGACCATAAAATTCAACACTGCCTTTACGCTCTCCATAAGGCAACTCTTTTTGAACGGTCAACAAAAGAGAGCCAGATCCCATAGTAGGATCATACACACGAAACTGTTTCTTATCATCTACTACATACAAAGTAACTAGCTTTGCCAGTATTTGACTTACTTCATGAGGCGTATAAAACTCTCCATCTTTTTTACCAGCATTTGCTGCGAATTGCCCAATCAAGTATTCATAAGCATCACCTAAGATATCACGACCAAAATCATCTTTAAATGTAAATCCATTGATCATTAATACAATATCATTTAATGCTTTGGCACGATCATTTGTGCTGGAACCCAATCTTGTATCTCCTAAATTAACATCTGAGAACACTTTTGAAAAATTTGCTTCAGCAATCTCATTTCTTTTAGCATTCTAATTAAATGCATCAAACATATCTTGAAAATCACTAACTTTAATCTTGTGATTTTCTATTTTAGATACCAAGGTTTCCCATCTATGTTCAGCATTGATCGCATATCCTATCCCCTTGCTAATTTCTTCGAGATAATCTTTTTTATCTTGTTCTTTTGTTATTGAATAAAACTCACTTAAACTATTCTGTTTTAAAAACTCATCCTGATTTTTTGATAAATAGCGATAGAACATAAACGGAAGAATATAGTTTTTATACTCACTCGCATCCATTGTTCCTCTTAGCTTATTAGCCATTGCCCATAATTTGTTTTTAATTGTATTCGCATTACTCATTTTAAGGGTTTCCTTTCTTATACAAACATGTGTTTTAATAACGTTTTCTTTAAATTTTTATACTTTTCAACCTTATACTGATGAAGGGTGAGCTTAAGAAATTAAAGAAACATCAAAGTAATTGTTAGAAATGTTACAAGCATTAGATGCTAATACAAAAGAAACTAAAGATAACTATAAAAAAGTTGATCAATTTTGATAAAATGAATTTTATGTCCTATGCATAAATAAATGTCTAATAATGAAAGATAGACATCTTCTCTACATTATAAAAGCCTTATTCAGTTTAAAACGGAACAAGGCTGTGTAAGCTAACTTTTATTGTATATCTAGTTTTGTTTGATTATTGTAATTTTAGTTATCTTTTCAGGAGAATGGTCAATTGTAAGATTCTACGTTAACAACATTACCGCTAAACCGTGATAACACATGGAAACTTCCCCATGTACGAGCATATGGAGATATAAGACGGGTGTCCACGATAAACTCAATCATAGAACCACTGCTATCTTGACATCCATTGGTGGTGTGATAGTCGGCTTTTTCATCAACTTTAATGATTTTGAATACTTGTCCCGTGGCAGTTGTAATGCGGAATTTATTACCCAAAGATCCAAAACTGGAACCTAGGGCTGTAGCGATGAATCCATCACTTGTAACAAGCAATCCATTGGATTGTACACTGGTTTGTGCATTGAGAATGCGTCCTTGTACAGAATATGGAGATAAGACACGATAATCCATATAGTTTTTCTTATACGATGATCCAATTGCACAAACACCATACGTTGTATAACGAGCTTCTTCAATTCTTGCTAATTCAGCAAGACGTTCAGCTTCTAAACGAGCACGCTCAGCGGCGTCTTTTTCACGCTGTTCTTTGATCGCAATTCCTTGTAACTTAATATTTTCCATTTTTTCCTGTAAAGAAGCATTGCTCACTTGTATTTTGTGAGTTGCAAACATGGCATCAATGGTCGTTGTATCAATTGTTTCTTCTTCATCAGCTTCCACAATTACAGGAAGACTACCGATGAGAATTGTTACTAAAATGATAAGTATTGCTGGCACCCAACGGGGGGATGAAGATTCATTTTTTTTTGCTTTCATAATAGGGTCTCCTTTAATAGCTTGTAGTAGCCTTTATTTGATTCTATTTTTCTAGCTATATTTAACAACTGTTACATTATACATAAAAAATTTAAAAAATGCAAAATATGCTATTCATTGGCTGGTATCGCTTGTGGTAGAGAAAGGATACTATCTAAAAAAAGCATAATATAAATGTAAAATTTTACACAAAAAGGAGGGAAGGATGACGAGAGCAAGCAAGTTTGTTTTTGTCGCATTATTAGGTGCTATCATTATTGGTGGGCTACCAAATGCTGCTAGTATGTTAGGCGTTAGCACATATGCTACAACAAGAATAGTTGATTCGATCATGGTGGGCATGAGCATTTGGTCAGTGCTTGGGCTTCTGTCATCAAAGGGATTATGGAAATTAAATTGAATAATTGTGAAATCAAAATTAACGAGAACATAATTCTCGAAAATGTAAATGCCGAAATAATAGAGGGGAATTTTTATCGCATTACAGGAGCGAACGGTAGTGGAAAAACAGTTTTAATGAATACACTATTGGGAATTTATACGAATGTTAAAGAAAAAAAGAAAATTATATATGAGAAACATAACATTTGTTATATTGGTGATGTTCCTTTTTTCTTTGATAATGACAAAATATCAGACGTAACGGATACGATATGCTTTTTTTACCGTACAGATAAAGAGATCTTAAGGCAAATATATAAAAATATGGATATCGATTTTGAGTCGCTTAAAGGCAAAAAAATATTTGAATTGTCAAAAGGAATGAGAAAAAAATAATGATTGCGCTTTTATTTTTAGATACTTTGAAAGTTTTCTAAGGTAAGGAAAAGTTATGAGAGAGGGTATTTTAATTGTTTATTTTATATGTTCTTTGTTACTCATTGATTACTATGATGGATATATACCATCCAAAAGAATGGTCATGAATTTGTTTATTATAAGTAGATTTAAAGTGATGTTATTCGTTTATCTTCAAGCATTAAAAAGACGATGGCTCCTATTTCTTACAGCTGTACTTATAGCTGGTGAATACGTACTACAATGCCCAGTATTTTTTCAGTATTTCCTTTTTTTAGTTATTTTGTCTGTAGTCACTCCCTATTTATCCTATTATCGGCAGTTTCAATTCCTTCGATATGGCTTGTATGGAATTCCTGTTTTTTTATTGTACTTCGATATGGAATATTTACTATATGGATATTTTATAATTAATTTTTTAATTCTGTTTTGGATATATCAAAGCGTTGATATAAATCCGTATGAAATAAAGTAAAAGAAGGAAGCCAATCGTGAAGTGCTTAGAAAGTTTATATATCCGATCATTATCATTATTTTATTTTTAATATCGTCGGAATTTCCTATCTTTAAAATTTTGCCTATGGAGCAGGGAATCATCTTTGTTTTACTCTACTTGATTACGCAAGTAGAACTTAATATTACAGAAAATACAATAGTGTTACTAACATATCGATCTAAGGCGTATTTAAATATGGTGAAATCATCAAAAGTGAATATTCGTTTTTTTGATAAAAAAATGATGCAAAAAGTGATAAAAAATATGAATATAATCATTACATTATTATTTTGTTTAGGTGTATACAGTAATCAGGTATTTGAATATAGCATTTTATTATTGGGTGCAATACTTCTCTTGATTTCAAGTGTGGATCTTTTTTTGTATCATTGTGTTTTGCAAAGATCAATAGTATATGGAAATAAGATTGTAAGAACAACCATCACACTATTGATAAATGCTGTTGTACTACAATATGTTACATATTATAGTGTTATTAATTTTTATCAAAAAAATCATGAAACAGAACCATTTTGGAGTATGCTTCAGTTTGGGTTTTTAACGATATTTATAATCGTAATCGGTTACTGTATTTATAGGTATTGTAAATTATTTCAAGTGCATACGAATGAATGCAATGAAACGAGTAGTAGTGTATGAAGGGAGAGAATGTGAAACGAATATTAAAAATAATCATTTTGATCTTTTTATTTTCTGGTTGTGCGAAGCAAATTAGCAAGAATGAGAGTTCTTTTACATTTTTATCAAATGAAAAAATTATTGCATTGATAAGTGAAAATGATGTTGATCATTTAACAAAAGATACACAATATACTATTAAAAATAGACTGAAAAAGAGTATCGGTAGCGTAGTGTTCAAGTCTTTCGTTCCCAATGAGGATACAACTAAGAAAGGGCAAATGTATATTATAATGCGATATTTGAAATTACTTTAAACGAAGGGATAGTTCTCAAAAAAATGAAAGTGTTTTTATTAACTATGCAGATACTCGTTATTTAGTACCAGAAGCTTATATTCTAGAAAAAGGCCAGACATTATATGTGCAAGATGCTATGGAAAACATGGTGGTAGTGGAAGGGGAAAAGCGCGATGGTTATTTTGAAGTGCGTAAAGGTTTGAAGGACAAACAAAAGATGTATAAAATTCGTGAGGAAGATACCCCGTGATTATATTAGAAAATGTTAGTAAGACCTATCTATCCAACGGGAAACAGGTTTTTAAAGACATAAATTTAAAAATAAATTCTGATGACTTTGCTGTTTTGATTGACGAAAGTGGTTCTGGAAAGAGTACTCTGTTGAAAATACTGGGTTGTTTAGATGCTCGATTTGAAGGAATGATGATGGATGCTCAAAGAATAAATTCAAGTAGTGTGGATGAATCCACGCTGGCAAAGATTAGGAAAAATAAAATCGGATATATATTTCAAGATTTTAAACTATTAAATGAGTATACGATAAGGCAAAACTTGGAAATTATTTTAAGTATTACGGAAACGAATGATAAAGACAAAGTAATTCAAAATGCTTTGAATGAAGTAAATTTATCATGTGGAATTTTAGATTATTTTCCATATCAACTAAGTGGCGGACAAAAGCAAAGAATTGCAATTGCTAGGGCGTTATTGAAGAGTCCAGATGTCATCATTGGTGATGAAATAACGGGAGCGCTAGACAAGAAAAATAGTAATAAAATAATGAATATTTTAACCCAATTAAATCATAATGGAACAATTGTTATCATCGCAACACACGATGATGATTATATAACATTAGGCAATCGGATTATCGAGCTAAAGGAGAAGGTGGTGAATGAACGTAAGAAGTAGCATCAAATTAACCGTTTATTATTAAAAAAACAGTTATAAAAAAAATAATAAATATCGTATTCATGATAACCTTTAGTTTGACGATGATTTTTACGATTTTGTTTGCGTCTTCAACGATGCTACATACCATTATGAAACAAATGAATCAAGATTTTTTATTGTACCCAGTGTATAGCAATGGCAGTGCGTATAATAATGAGGATTTGTTAATCAATGATCTTAAACTAGAAATTTATGATAAGGACGTATATAAAATACGAGCCCAAGAAATGTTTATGGATATTCATAATCAAGTAGAGAATGGAAATGTACAATATCAAAAAACAAGCATAGATATGTCAATGATACTTTCTTCAATAGTTGATTTATAACGGCTTTTTTAATGGGGTTTTCAATTATCATATTTATCTTATCTATTTTATCGATATCTAGTGTTGTGCATCTTTCGGCAATAGAGCGAAAAGATGAGTTCATTATTTTGAAAACATTTGGCTTAAAAGATAAAGAAATATCAAATTTGTTGGTCATTGAAATAGCTATGTTGATTTTATTATCACTATGCATATCTGTTTTGATTTCGTTTTTATTAGTGTTGGTTATAGCTTTAACATTAAGCGTAAACTTCTTTATTAATCTTCCTGTTTGCATGATTGCTTTTCTGCTATCTTTTGGGTGTGGGTTATTAGCAGCTGTGATTTCTTCTAAAAATATACAAATGGCAGATGTTGATGATATATAATACTAAAAAATGATGATGTATATTTCATTATGGAACTATGCGGTTTCTGTTTTCTTTGTGCATAGCATAAAACAGTTTTTGTAATACAATGATACCTTTACATTCTTGTGTAAGAAAATAATTAATTTTCAAGAAAATAATGTTTTGAAATATACTATAATAAAACATATATATAGGTGGTGGTTGTATGATTAATAAAATCAAAAAAAGAGATGGTAGAGAAATTCAGTTTACGCCTGAAAAAATAACAAGAGCTATTTTTTTAGCAGCAAGTGCGGTAGCTAAGGGAGAGGGTGTTGAAGCGGATTATGAAGAAGCAGAAGTTCTTACGGATCGTGTTGTTGGATATTTAAATAGTCTTTATAAACAAGAGGTTCCCAGCGTTGAACAAGTACAGGATGCGGTTGTTCGTACTTTAATTGAAAGCGGACATGCGAAAACCAGTGAAGCCTATATTTTATATCGTAGCGATCGTACAAGAATGCGCAATATTCATTCCCAATTAATGAAATCCATTCGTGAAATTACGTATGCAGACGCAAAAGAATCGGATATGAAGCGAGATAATGCCAATATTGATGGGAATACAGCAATGGGTACGATGTTACAGTACGGAAGTGCTGTATCAAAAGAATTTTGTTTGAACCAAGTGATTTCTCCAAAATTTGCGCGTATGCATATTGGTGGAGATATTCATATACATGATTTAGATTTTATGAATATGGGGACATTAACATGTTGTCAAATTGACTTGGATACATTGTTTCGTGGGGGGTTTTCAACAGGACACGGATTTTTACGGGAACCACAGGATATTGCATCGTATGCAGCACTGGCTGCCATTGCGATTCAAAGCAATCAAAATGATCAACATGGCGGACAAAGTATTCCGGCCTTTGACTTTTATTTAGCAAAGGGGGTTGCAAAAACATTTCGCAAACGATATCTTGCAAATTTAAAAAAGGCCATCTATTTCGTAGTTGGCAATGATGTTGATATCGAAGAAGATATGATCAAGATTGAAAAAACATGCAAAGCTTCACCTAGTCTAGAAATGGACTATACATTTTTAGATGCATTAAACAAATATTTAAAGACAACATTTCGTATTGGAGATGAAAAAATTTCAGAAATCAATGTTTTCACCTATAAGGAAGCAAGAGATGAATGTGATCAGTTAACATACCAAGCGATGGAAGGATTTATCCATAATTTAAATACCATGCATTCTCGTGCTGGAGCACAAGTTCCTTTTTCCAGTATTAATTTTGGAACTGATACATCAACAGAAGGACGAATGTTGATGAAAAACTTATTGTTGGCACAAGAAGCAGGGCTGGGAAATGGAGAAACACCAATTTTTCCAATTCTGATCTTTAAAGTAAAAGAGGGTGTCAATTATAATCCCAACGATCCTAATTATGATTTGTTTCAACTTAGTATACGCGTGAGTGCAAAGCGTTTGTTTCCCAACTTTGTGTTTGTGGATGCGCCTTTCAATTCGCAATATTATCGAGAAGGAGATGTACGCAGTGAAATTGCCACCATGGGATGCCGTACGAGAGTGATTTCAAATGTGAATGGCGAAGAAACCTCTGTTGGTAGAGGAAACAATTCCTTTACGACAATCAATTTACCACGACTAGGGATAAAACATGGTGTCGTTGGTAAGAAGGGCTTTTTTGATCGCAGTGCTTTTTTTGCGGAGTTGGAAGAAAATGTGGTTTTGGTAATTGAGCAATTATTAGAACGCGGGATTATTCAATCCAATAAAAAAGTAAAAAACTTTCCATTTCTTATGGGTCAAGGTGTTTGGATGGGGGCAGATGCATACGATTGGGAAGATACGCTTGATGGATTGGTAAAAAACGGAACATATGCGATTGGTTTTATTGGTTTGGCAGAATGTTTGGTTGCACTGATTGCTAAACATCATGGTGAAAGTGAAGAAGCACAAGCATTAGGTTTGGAAATTGTTGGTTTTATGCGTAAGTGTTGTGACGATGCAACAAAAAAATATCATTTGAATATTGGTGTAATTGCAACGCCTGCGGAAGGACTCTCGGGAAGATTCACCAAACAAGATCGCGACACCTATGGAAAAATCAAAGGTGTAACGGATAGAGCATATTATACAAATTCTAACCATGTTCCAGTACACTATCCATTAGGAGCATTTGATAAGATAAAAATTGAAGCACCCTATCATGCACTTACGAATGCCGGACATATTACCTATGTTGAATTGGATGGAGATCCGCTTCATAATCTTGACGCTTTTGAAGCGGTTGTTCGTTGTATGAAAGAAAGTGGTATTGGGTATGGAAGTATCAATCATCCATTAGATCGTGACCCTATTTGTGGCTTTTCTGGTGTACTTGAAGGCGATGTGTGTCCAAAATGTGGTCGTGATGAAAATGACTCTGATATCAAATTTGATCGTATTCGTCGGATTACAGGCTACTTGGTAGGAACTTTAGATCGTTTTAACAATGGGAAAGCAGCGGAAGAAAAAGACCGTGTCAAACATTCTGTAAATGCGCATTAGAATTGCTTCTCCAATGCGTTTTGACAGCATTGTTGATGGTGTTGGTTTACGCTGTGTTATTTGGACACAGGGGTGTAGACACCATTGTGAGGGGTGTCATAACCCACAAACACATGATGTCAATGCCGGAAATGAAGTAGACACGCAAGAACTTATTGAGTGTATAAAAAATAGTAAATTACAACAAGGCATTACGCTATCAGGAGGAGAACCCTTTCTACAAAGCGAAGCATTGTTGGAAGTTGTTACAGCTATCAAACCAGAGGGTTTTGATGTTTGGGCATATAGTGGTTTTCGTTTTGAAGAACTGTTGCAAAACAGTCAACAGAAAGCATTGTTAAAAGAAGTTGATGTTTTGGTTGATGGCAAGTTTGAAGCAGAATACAAGCAATATGGACTTCGTTTTAGAGGTTCAAGTAACCAGCGCATCATTGATGTACAAAAATCTTTAAAACAGCATAAAATAATAGAGTTAGATGAAAAAAACATCTAACTTTTTATATTGTGTTTTTAAATAATTGTACACAATGATAGAACTGATATAAAAATTACAGCGTTACATTACGTTATTTTATAGAGAGATTTATATCGTAAATATTGTTTGATGAGCGTAAGATAAACGCTAAACCCTGATGGCTTGAGGGTTTTATTATTTTACATGTTGTATAAATATTTTCATATCTGATAACCATAAAAAAATACCATTTTTAATGGTGTACAGAAATGTAGGATTTTGTTATACTGATAGGAACCAGGGGTATATTATAATCGGAAGTTGTGATGAAATGTGTAAAATTTTTGCCCATCAATCAAAATGAAAGAGGGGGAATGAGGAACACACTTTTTGAGTAACTTATGATTAGGAAGGAAAGTGTATGAATCAAAAGAAAATGAGAAATTTAAGAAGAGGCATTTCGGTTGTAACAATGACGACAATGCTGATCATGCTGCTTATGGGGGCAGGTAAGGTGGAGGCGCGTGCGTATAATAAGGTACAAAGTGTTAAGTCAAATACTGTTGAAGTAACAAAGAAAGACACGATTTACACGCATACTGGAACAGCAAAGGGCAGTGACGGAAGGCAAGCTTCTTATGATGAAAATCCCATTAGTATGTTTTATGTAAATGGTCAAAAAGATCCGGTAATTTGTGTGGAACCATCGCAACATTTTTGGGAAAGCGAAGAATTGGGATATACAGTTGAACCATATCAACAAGAAAAGCTTGCAGCAATCAAGTATTACAGTTATTGGTTAACAGATCGGACGGATTATGATTTTGTGGTTTGGCAACTTATGACATGGGAAGAGTTTGGATATATTCCTACTCGCCATACAGTTCCCGATTATGATAAAAGAAAAGCTGAAATTAACAAGCAAATCCAAGCGCATAGTCAATTACCAAGTTTTGCCAATGAAACAATTACAATAAACGTTGGTGAAACTGTGCGACTTGATGATAAAAACAATATGTGGAATATGTTTACACTACGCGAAAATAGCGGAAATTTTGAAGTTCTCAACGTGCGAGATAGTTTGTTTATAACGGCAACAAAAAAATCAAAATCGGGTATGTTGCGTGCAGATAAATATGGAAACAGTGAAATGATGGGGGCAAGTATTCTTTATAAAAACCCGAACTCCCAAGATTTGGCATTGCTGTTTCTACAAAATTCAGTTTCGATGAAATTACAAATAAATATTGCCAATGGAAATTTAAAATTTTCTAAAACAGGACCATCTATGACGGGTGTGAAAGTAACAAAAGATGCAGAAATTGGTGCAGATATTTATATGCAAAAATGGCAAGAAGTTTCACGTAGTGGTGGTGAGATTGGTATTTTTGCTAGAAATGAAATAAAAAATCATCAACAAGAAACATTGTATAAAAAAGATGCATTGGTGGAAACATTGGTATCATTGAGCGCAAATGCGGCGGTGAGCGTTGATTTAGCAAGTGGCGATTATTATTGGAAAGAAACAAAAGCACCATATGGTTTGTTAATTGATGAAAGTGAGCACGATTTTTCAGTTACTGATGGTGGTGGTGAAAATCAAGCGTTCTTTGCTGATTTAACAAACGATAAAGCAGATCAAGTTTTGCTTATGTCAAAAGCTTTTGAAACAGATCCATCGATTGCGAGTGATCCCGATGCGTATAAAGATAGTATTTGGGTAATCAAGACGAAAAATGATATTTTGTATGACGATAAAGAAGTAGCGATCCCCAAAGGGAGTATTGTGAAAAAGTTTTATATAGGGAAAAACGGGAATCCGATTGATAAGCGAATAGAAACGGATGCCAACGCTGATGGGAAAATTAGTGAAACGGAAGTGGAAGAAGTGGCATTGCATTTGGATTTACAAGAAGGAGATTATGCGGCAGTTGAAGTAGCAACCAATGAGGATTATGTATTAGATACCTCAGAATATGCATTTAAGGTTGCCTATCAAGGAGAAGATGTAAAAGAACAACAACTGGTTGTCAATGATCAAAAACCGATTGTGAATCAACTTAAAGTTCCACCTGCACCATCAACCAATGATACCAGCGATATTGATTCCTTTATTGTTATTGGGGTAGTAAGTTTTACGTTATTATTTATTGGCGGTTGTGTATATGTTATAAGACGTAAACGAGCCAAAACGAAATAGATATTTGTTGTTTTGGTACATACAATATCGAGAGTGTAGATGAAAATAAAAAGATTTGTGGAAGCACAAATCTTTTTGTATATTATAATGGAGTTGAGAGGTGAGTTATATGAATACAACTATAAAAGCGTTACATGAACGAACATCTGTGCGCGTGTTTGAAGAAAAAGAAATTTATTTAGAAGATAAAAAGGCAATTCTTGATGCAGCGATACAAGCCCCTACAGCAGGCAATCAAATGATGTATACTATTTTGAATATTAGCGATGTAGCATTGCTACAGACATTAGCAAAAAGTTGTGATGATCAAATGTTTATCGCAAGTGCAAAGTTTGCCCTTGTGTTTGTTGCAGATTATCAAAAATGGATGGATGTATTTTCAATGGTAGAGTCTTCGCCACGCCAACCCGATGTTGGTGAATTGCTTTTGGGATGTAATGATGCTTTGATTGCTGCACAAAATGCAGTGGTAGCAGCACAAAGTCTGGGAATTGGTTCTTGTTATATTGGAGATATTATGGAACATCACGATACCCACAAAGCACTTTTAAAGCTTCCCCAATATTGCTTTCCTGTGACCATGCTGGTATTTGGGTATCCAACAGAACAGCAACAAAACAGAAAAAAACCAGTACGTTTTGATCGAAAGTATATTGTGCATGAGAATACGTATCATAGAATGTCGAATGAAGAATTAAAAGCGATGTTTGTTGCACGTGCAAGTTTGCAAGAAGAAGTTAGTTTTGATTTTGAAAAGTGGATACATGCTTTTTATCAGCGCAAATTTAATAGTAATTTTGCGAAAGAAATGAGTGCATCTGTACAAAAATATATTGATGATTTTAAAACTTCACAATAAACAGAAGGCATAAAAAAAGCGTATTTGAAAAAATCATTACGAGGATAGATAGGAAATATACCATTTTTACTGAATCTGGTTTTTTAAAATGGTATAATATGAACATACTTGTATATAAATCATAATGAGGTTGATTTGTTTCTACTTGCTTACCGTAAATAAGCAAACTATAAGTAAATCTTTTTGCGTATAAGGGGTTTACTTAGTGAACCCTTTTATGATAAAAAAGGAGAATGTCTATGAATGTGATGGTTATTGGTAGTGGGGGAAGAGAACATGCGTTAGCGGATGCACTATACCGTTCTCAAAAAGTCGATAAGGTGTATGTAGCGCCAGGAAATTATGGCATGCAAGATGTTGCTGAAATCGTAGATATTGCGATTTCCAATCATGATGATTTGATTGCATTTGCGAAAAAACAGCAAGTGGAACTTACAATTGTGGGACCGGAAGCGGTATTGGCACAAGGAATTGTGGATGCATTTGAGAATGCGGGATTGAAAATTTTTGGACCGAGCAAAGCGGCTAGCCAGATTGAAGCCAGTAAAGATTTTGCGAAAAAGTTGATGAAAACCTATCATATTCCAACTGCGGCATATGCAACATTCACAAACAAAAAAGAAGCAAAAGCTTATATTGAAAAACAAGGTGTGCCAATTGTGATAAAGGAAGATGGACTAAAAGCAGGGAAAGGAGTACGTGTTTGTCAAGACAAGAAGGAAGCACTAGAAGTGATCGAAGATATCTTTTCCGTGGGTGATAATACAGTTGTTATTGAAGAGTGTTTGCAAGGGTTTGAGTTTTCACTGATGAGTTTTGTATACCATGATCTTGTGATACCAATGGAAATCGCACAAGACCACAAATGTGCATATGATGGTGATACAGGTCCAAATACAGGAGGTATGGGTGCGTATTCTCCAGTTAAAAAAATTACGCAAGAAATTATTGATGAGGCGATGGATCGCGTGATGATTCCTGCAGTTAAAGGCATGTTAGAACAAGGTACACCCTTTGTAGGGTTTTTATATGGTGGCTTTATGCTCAGTGAGGATGGGATAAAGACAATTGAATTCAATGCACGTTTTGGTGACCCCGAAGCAGAAGTGATTTTACCAAGGCTACAAAGTGATCTTGTGGAAGTGATTCTCTCACTTATGGAAGGTAAAAAAACACCACTTGTATGGAGTGATGAAGTTACACTTGGTGTCGTTATGGCAGGTCGAGCGTATCCACAAACTGCAAGTAAGGGAAGCGTTATCACGGGATTACATAATGTAGATAGTCGTATCTTTCATATGGGAACAAGATACGAAAATGAACACTACCAAACAAGTGGCGGGAGGGTGTTGTGTGTGGTCGCAAAAGCGAAAACGATACAGGAAGCCTATGATAAAGCATATCAAGACATAGAAAAAATTAAGTGTAAAGAGTTGGTTTATCGCCATGATATTGGTAAGAAAGATATGGAGGAGTAATATGTTAGATCGTTATTCAAGAGAAGCAATGCGTAAGATTTGGAGTGAAGAGACAAAGTTCAATGCATGGTTGAAGGTTGAAATTTTGGCTTGTGAAGCATGGAGTACATTGGGCGAAATACCCAAAGAGGATGTGGATAAATTATGGACGAATGCAACATTTGATATTGCCCGTATTTATGAAATAGAACAAGATACAAGACATGATGTTGTAGCCTTTACAAGAGCGGTGTCAGAAAACCTTGGTGAGGAAAAGAAATGGGTGCATTATGGACTTACCAGTACCGATGTTGTGGATACGGCATATGGATATTTATATAAACAAGCCAATGAAATTTTAATGCAGGATTTGGATATTTTTATGGAAACATTAAAAAACCAAGCACTACGTTATAAGGATTGTGTATGTATGGGTCGAACGCATGGTGTACATGCTGAAATTACAACGTTTGGGTTGAAGTTTGCTTTGTGGTATGAAGAAATGAAGCGTCATAAGGAGCGTTTTAAAGATGCGTGTTGTGGGGTTGCGTGTGGGAAAATATCAGGAGCAGTTGGAACATTTGCGAATACCCCTCCACAAGTGCAAGATTATGTATGTGATAAGCTAGGTATAGCATCGGCGGCAATTTCAACGCAAACACTACAACGAGATCGCCATGCTGCATACTTTGCAGCAATAGCACTACTTGGCGCAAGCTTAGAAAAAATGGCAACCGAAATTCGTCATCTGCAACGCACCGAAGTTCGTGAAGTTGAAGAATATTTTCGCAAAGGACAAAAAGGTAGTAGTGCGATGCCGCACAAACGCAATCCGATCGGTAGTGAAAATATTTGTGGATGTGCAAGAGTGTTAAGAGGATATATGGTAAGTGCATATGAGGATGTGGCTTTGTGGCATGAACGTGATATTTCACATTCTGCAGCAGAGCGCATGATTGCCCCAGATGCAACGGCGTTATTAGACTATATGTTCACTAGATTTAATGCTATATTAAAAAATTTGACGGTGTTTGAAGATAACATGTTAGAAAACATCAATAAAACCTATGGGGTTATATTTTCGCAACGATTTATGTTGAAGTTGATTGAAAAAGGATGGTCTAGAGAACAAGCATATGATTTGGTACAACCGAATGCCATTCATTCTTGGGAAAACAAAACTTCTTTTAAAGCATTAATGGAAGCGAATAGTGAGGTAAAAAAAGGCTTAAGCCAAAGCGAAATTGATGATTGTTTTAACCCCAAACATCATGTTAAAAATGTGGATGTTATTTTTAAAAGAGTAGGTATTTTATAAAGTGCGAGCGTTTTTGATGTATTAAAAAACGCTTTCTATAAAAGGCAGTATGTAAAGTAAAATGCGAAAGCGGTATTGACAGAAATTGTTTCACGATAAAAAGTACGATACAATAAAATTATCGTTGATAAAGGAGGAATTATGTATAAAACCGACTTAGAAATTGCGCAGGCAGCAAAAATGAAACCCATAGTTGATATTGCGAAAAACATGGGAATACAAGAAAATGATGTAGAAGGTTATGGAAAGTACAAAGCTAAAATTTCACTGGATGTACTTAAAAGGCATCAAGATAAATGCGATGGGAAATTAATATTAGTAACTGCTATCAATCCAACCAAAGCGGGTGAAGGTAAGTCAACTACGACGGTAGGCTTAGCAGATGCTTTTCACCGAATGGATAAAAAGGTAATGATAGCACTACGCGAGCCATCGCTTGGTCCAGTATTTGGATTAAAAGGCGGCGCAACGGGTGGTGGTTATGCACAGGTAGTTCCCATGGAAGACATCAATTTGCATTTTACAGGGGATATGCATGCGATTACAACGTGTAATAATTTGATTAGTGCTTGTTTGGACAATCATTTACATCAAGGCAATGCATTACAAATTGACAAAACAAAGGTTATTTTTAAACGTGTATTAGATATGAATGATCGCTCACTTCGTGAAGTAAAAATTGGCTTAGGAACAAAAGCAAATGGCATTGAAAGAAAAGATGGTTTTACGATTACGGTAGCGAGTGAAGTTATGGCAATTTTGTGTTTGGCAACATCTTTAGAAGATTTCAAGAAACGTATTGGAAAGGTATTGGTTGCCTATAGCTTGAATGATCAACCAATATATGTGCGAGATTTAGGGATTGAGGGTGCGTGTACATTGGTGATGAAAGATGCGATCAAACCAAACCTTGTACAAACCTTAGAACATACTCCAGTTTTAATTCACGGTGGCCCGTTTGCGAATATTGCCCATGGATGTAACAGTGTGTTGGCAACAAAAACGGCTTTAAAATTAGCTGATTATGTAATTACAGAAGCAGGTTTTGGTGCTGATTTGGGCGCAGAAAAATTTTTGGATATCAAATGTCGAGAAGCGAATTTAAAACCAAATGCAGTTGTTATCGTGGCGACGATTCGTGCCCTAAAACAACATGGAGGTGTTGCATTTGAAACTTTGAAAGAAGAAAACGTTGATGCAATGTTAGCGGGATGTGCAAATCTTAGCAAACATATTGAAACAATCCAAGCGTTTGGTTTGCCCTACATTGTTGCGATTAATGAATTTGCGAGTGATACAAAAGCAGAAGTGGAAGCCCTTAGTGCATGGTGTAAAACAGAAGGACATCCACTATCCTTATCACAAGTATGGGCAAAAGGAGGAGCAGGTGCTTTGGATTTAGCAGGGCAGTTGCTTACGATTGTGGAACAAGAAAATACCTATGAACCCATTTATAATACAGAAGATAGTATCAAACAAAAAATCACAAAGATTGCGAAAGTATGCTATGGTGCAAGTGCTGTTCACTTTGGTGATGTGGCAAATAAACAAATCGAAACGTATATGCAACAGGGTTGGGATCACTTGCCTATTTGCATGGCAAAAGTGCCGACGAGTTTGAGTGATGATGCAAAGTTGTATGGAGCACCAAAGGACTTTACGATTAGCATTCGTGAACTTAGACCATCGCTTGGGGCAGGATTTCTTGTGGCACTGACAGGAAATGTTATGACGATGCCAGGATTACCAAAAATTCCAGCTGCTAATCATATGGATATTGATGAAGCAGGAAATATGAAAGGTTTATTTTAATAGAACCACGATATAAAGATATGCAAAAATAAGTCTATTAGTTTCTACAAAACAACATCTATTTTTATGTTAATAGGATTTACCACGTGTTTGAGTGCTTCGGCATGCTTAAAGCTTATCAATGAAATAAAAGAAAAATATCATACAAATAAGGAGTCTGTAAATAAGTTTTCAAGTATTTGTCTGTTTTAAAATATGTAAACTGTCAACAAACATCAATATATATTTTATAGTTATCAATTCTAACTATGGCAGTTGCGTTGATTACACCAATAGGAACTGCGGATATTCTTAATGGCGAGCAGGAATGCGCGTAGCGATTATGCGTTACTTTGGATAGCATTTAATTTAGCTATGTTAATTTCTTTGATTCCTGTATTTTCTTGATATGACTGCGACTATGGTAAAGGTTATTGAGGATTTTAAGGGAATGCAAGTAGCTACAATACACTTCGGCAGAGAAAATTAATGGTTACTTTCTCTTACATATGAAGAAATATACAATGTCACTAATTCCAATATTAAAAGATGTTTCTCATATAAAACCATTTTTGCAAATGCAACGAAAAAATGTTGTAAGTACAAATAAACATAAATATAAATGAAAATATAAGAGAGAAACAAATATGTAAACAAGTGAAGAATTATCATGTGCTGAAGTGCAATTTAGTGAAAAGTATGAAAATGAATGGATTCACAGAAAATGAAATGTTTGTATTTTTTTTATATACTATGAGTATAGAGGAGCGCTTCTTTATAGTCATTAAAAAAGATGGGGAGTATAGAAAAGTATGCAGTGTGCAAGAAAAATCATAATGACGAGTGTTGTTTTATGTTTCATTTTTGCGTATATAACAACTTTCGCATACTATAATTACAAAGAAAACAATAAGCAAAATATTTTTCTGCGATGGATGATTGGTACACCACGGGTGGCACTGTTAAGTTATATAACAGTGGTTATTTTTGGTAGTTAGACTTTGTAAAAAAAGAAGTACTATGATTTATATATCTAAGAAGGGATGAAAATGAAATTAAAAAACTATTGAAATCGTTTAGTATTTGAATAGCAATAGCATTATTAGCAACAACAATAACACCGATACATGCCAATGAAAGAGTGAATTCTTCAAAAGAAGTAATTATTGAAAAGTTCAATGAATTACAAAGGGATATAGATAAAGCGCTACAAATTAGTGACAATAAGTATATTTTTGACCAAGCAGAAATAACAAAGATTGTTATAGATTCTAATTTTGATTTTCACGCTTACAATGCGTATTTTAATACAAACTATACGAAAGAAAGTTTCGCAGATATTGTAATAAATATGATTGAAAATACTGATTTAGAGTATCAACCAGAAGACGATAACACGTGTAGTGTCTGTGGAACATATTGTGGTAAAAATGGTACATCATCTGGATAGAATTATAATCGCTTTTACAAAAATAAATCCAATTCGATAATCGCGGAAGAAGAGCTTGATGAATTATCACGTAATTGGGAATTAACCGGATCGGCTGGTTCGCTAACAGCGCTAATTCCCGGTATTGGTCCTGCAATTGCGGCAGGTATTGGTGTAGGGGCAGGATGGAATAGTTGGAATGCTTCATCATTAGCGGCTGCAATACGCTCTAATAATCGCGACGGTCGCTGTGGAACAGTTACAGACATAAACAAATTTACAACAGCTTTTTCTGTTTGGTTGCAAAGAGAGTTTAAAGTATGATAGGAATATTTTTAATATCTATAATAGCAACAATAATGCTAATCTATCTTTATGATTTATTATGAGAAAAGCATCTATTTTTTTATCAAAAATGTAGCCAAGTCCTTTGCCCTAATCATAACTTAAAATAAACAAAGAATAAATACGTATATAATAGATAGGATGAAAATAGTAGAAAAATAAGGATACAAGGGAAAATTCAAATATCCTTGTAACGTCATATTATCGTATAAAAGTTACACCTCATGTACTTTTAGTGGGGAATAAAACTCCATACGAATTTATTTGTTATAAAGTAGATGATCGTGAGTTTGCCTAATTTATGCACTTGTTTTATGTGAAATTGATATACTGTATTCATAGCTAAATGAAAAAAGAGAAAATGCAAGTGACAAAACCAACCGAGATCCTAAAGCCGTTCTCAACGGAATCTATTATATTATAAATATGTATACACCAAAATTAGTTGCGGATACGCTCAAATGCATATAAAAATTGCTTAATTTATTTGTATAGAGGAGTAAAAATCCTCTATATGGTCTATATACCACGGATTTTATCGATAGGTATGCTTGTGGAAACATTTTGTTTACTTTGGTTTTGAGGAAGTGAACTTTTTGCATTTCCATAAAAAAAAGTATAAACTATAGCTAACAGAATGGAGTGGTTGGATGAAAATAGGTTGTGTAAAAGAAATAAAAAAACATGAATATCGTGTTGGTTGTACACCGGCAAGTGTGGCTGCATATGTGAATGATGGGCATCAATTTTACCTTGAAAAAGGTGCTGGTGAAGGCAGTGGTTTTGAAGATTTTGAGTATGAAAATGCCGGCGCAGTTATAGTTGATAAAGCAGTGGATGTGTGGAATCAAGTGGATATGTTGATTAAGGTAAAGGAACCTTTGCAAAGCGAATATCAATACTTTCGTGAAGGATTGATATTGTATACGTATTTGCATTTAGCAGCAAATAAAGAATTGTGTGATGCTTTGCTTGAAAAAAAGGTGACGGGAGTTGCTTATGAAACTTTGAGTGATAAAGGTGGGCTTCCACTACTAAAACCAATGAGTGAAGTTGCTGGGCGTTTGGCAGTGCAAGAAGGTGCGAAATATTTAGAAAAGCCATTTGGTGGTAGTGGTATTTTACTGGGTGGTGTTCCAGGCGTAAATCGTGGGAAAATCGTGATTATTGGTGGTGGTATTGTTGGTATCAATGCTGCTAAAGCAGCATTGGGAATTGGTGCAAGTGTTAGTATTTTGGATAAAGATTTACAACGCTTAGAAGAGTTATATTTTACCTTTAATGGACAAATCCAAACGTTGTATAGTACAGATTATGAAATTAAACGACAAATTCAGGATGCTGATTTGGTGATTGGTGCAGTGCTCATACCTGGTGGGAAAACACCGAAATTATTTAAAAAAGAATATTTGAAATTAATGAAAAATGGTTCGGTTATTGTTGATGTTGCAGTTGATCAAGGTGGATGTATGGAAACAACACATACTACATACCATGACGATCCAACCTTTGTAGTGGATGGTGTAGTTCATTATTGCGTAGGGAATATGCCGGGATCTGTTCCAAGAACTTCGACAACAGCACTTACCAATGCTACATTAGCATATGGTCTGCGCATTGCGAATAAAGGCATTGAGGAGGCAATAAAAGATACAATCATTGCTTCTTCAATCAATACCTATAAGGGACATATTAGTTTTCAAGCCGTAGCGGAGGCGCTAGGAGAAACGTATGTTGCTTTGTGTGATTTGCAAGTGAAAAAGATAAAATAAGTATAGAAAATATCATTTATCATGAGGATTAAGTCATATTTTTGTATTGGTAAAGAAAGAAAAAGCGAAGCGTTTGATAAAATATTTACAAAAAACATTTAAATTTGTGATATTTATAGTAAACGTCTTTCTTTTTGCATTAAAATGGAGTAGAATGTACATGAAATAAATATATAGGAGGAATTATATTATGGCATTAGTATCAGCAAAAGACATGCTCGAAAAAGCGCATGCTGGGCATTACGCAGTAGGGCAATTTAACATCAATAACTTAGAGTGGACAAAAGAAATTTTATTGGCAGCACAAGAAGCGAACTCACCCGTTATTTTGGGAGTGTCAGAAGGCGCTGGAAAATACATGACAGGCTATAAAACGGTAACAGCAATGGTTAGTGCAATGGTTGATTCACTAGGCATCAGCGTACCTGTTGCATTACACTTAGATCATGGTAGTTATGAAGGCGCAAAAGCTTGTTTAAAAGCTGGGTTTTCATCAATTATGTTTGATGGATCGCATTATCCATTTGCCGAAAACTTAGAAAAATCTAAAGAAATTATTGCTTTGTGTCATGCAAAGGGTGTATCTGTTGAGTGTGAAGTTGGCGCAATCGGTGGAGAAGAAGATGGTGTGATTGGAAATGGTGAAGTTGCAGATCCTCAAGAATGTAAAACGATTGCTGAACTAGGTGTTGATATGTTGGCAGCTGGTATTGGTAATATCCATGGGAAGTATCCAGAAAATTGGACTGGTTTAAATTTTGAAGTTTTAGGAAACATTCAAGATGTTACGAATGGAAAACCATTGGTACTACATGGAGGAACAGGAATTCCAGCTGATCAAGTAGCAAAAGCAATCGATTTGGGTGTTTCAAAAATTAATGTAAATACAGATTGTCAATTGGTATTTGCTGCTGCTACAAGAAAATATATAGAAGCAGGTAAAGATTTGGAAGGGAAAGGATTTGACCCTCGTAAATTGCTTGCTCCAGGGGCTGCTGCAATTCGCGAACTTGTGGTTTCAAAAATGAAAGAATTTGGTTCAGCAAATAAAGCATAATTTTTAAGGGGTAATAAGTACCCCTTTTTTATACGAAAATATAGAAATAAACAAAAACCTAATGAATATTTACTTATAATTTGGTAGTATATAGATAGATAATGTAAAAGGTGAAAACAATGAATAGAAAAGAAAAGTGGATCTTAAAGTGTGAAGCCTTGCAATCACAAGGCGTTGAAATTTTTGATAAATATACAACCTACATTGATGATGATGTAAAAATTGGCAAAGATAGTATTATATATCCTAATGTTATGATACGCAAAGGCAGTAAGATTGGCAAAAAATGTGTAATACTTTCTAATTCTGTAATTGAAGCGTCTATTATTGGTGATGATGTTCACATTGATTCCAGTAAAATTGATGAGAGCGAAGTGGGTGACGGTTCTATTGTGGGACCGATGTCACACTTACGCAATCATACCAAGATTGTTGGAGCTGCTAGAATTGGTAATTTTGTGGAAATGAAAAATACAGTCTTTGGTAAAGGTAGTAAATGTGCACATTTAACGTATCTAGGGGATAGTGACATTGGTGAAAATGTAAACGTTGGTTGTGGTGTTGTTACCGTCAATTATGATGG
Organism: Breznakia sp.; assembly: GCA_047973225.1. Classification (GTDB taxonomy): domain Bacteria; phylum Bacillota_I; class Bacilli_A; order Erysipelotrichales; family Erysipelotrichaceae; genus JBKEBQ01. Next base: position 50,114 of record JBKEBQ010000007.1, read on the forward strand.
CAAAAACAAATTTAGAACTTGCATAAAAGATGGCGCTTTTATTGGTAGTAATGTAAATTTGATTGCCCCAGTTATGGTTGGCGAGAATACCGTATTAGCAGCTGGAAGTACGGTTGATCATGATGTTGAAGATGGTGCTATGGCAATTGCTAGAGTGCGCCAAGAAAATAAAACTGGAGCAGGTTTAAAGTACAAAAATAAATAAGGAGAGAGTGACAAAATGGATAAGAACAAGGCGGTAGTATTTGCGTTAACATCAAGTATTGATTTGGCAAAAGAAATGTGTGAGCATTCAGGATTGGAGCTTGGCAAATGTGAAGTCACTCATTTTGCTGATGGCGAAATTCTCGTTCAACTGGATGAAACGGTGCGTGGCAAAGATGTCTTTATTGTACAGTCAACATGCTGTCCCGTATCGAGTACCCTAATGGAAATTCTGATTTGTATTGATGCTTGTAAAAGGGCAAGTGCGAAAAGTATTACGGTTGTAATGCCATACTATGGATATGCTCGTCAAGATCGAAAAGCCAGACCACGTCAACCCATTACCGCAAAATTGGTAGCTGATTTATTGGAAGCGGCAGGTGCAACAAGAGCTGTAACAATGGAATTACACGCAAGCCAAATTCAAGGTTTCTTTGATATTCCTGCGGATGATATTAGTGCTATGTGTATTATTGGTAATTATTTTACAGAACGGGGGTTTGTGAATGATGATGTCGTTGTTGTTTCGCCAGACCATGGTGGAACTTCCCGTGCTCGAAGACTTGCAAAAATGTTAAATTGTCCTTTGGCAATCATTGATAAAAGACGTCCCAAACCAAATGTGGCAGAAGCGATGAATTTGGTTGGTGATGTTAGTGGTAAGCGTGCGATTGTTATTGATGATATTGTAGATACTGCTGGTACACTTATGGCGGGGATTGATATGCTGTATGCACAAGGAGCGACAGAAGTTTATACAGCTTGTGTTCACGGAGTGCTATCAGGGCCGGCGATTGAACGCATTAAAAACTCACGGATTGTTGAATTTGTTTGTACAAACACCATTGATCAAACTCAAAAAGCAGGAAACCTTGATAAAATGACGGTCCTTAGTGTGGGTAAGGTATTGGCTTCGACAATTGAGCGAATTGAAGACGGCGAATCAGTTTCAGATATGTTAAAATCATTTAATTATTCCAATTCATAAAGGAAACAAAAAACATGTGATCGATGCATGTTTTTTTGTTTTTATCTTTTTTAATTGGTGGTATAATGACAAGTACATGAGGTACACATATGAAACAGGATATCGTGATTACAATTTCTAGGGAGTTTGGAAGTGGCGGAAGAAAGTTAGGAAAACATTTGGCGCAGCGTTTAGAAATTCCTTTTTATGATAAAAAGGCATTGACAAGTTTCATTGAAAAGGATGGCATTAATAAATTATCAGTGAAGAATATAAAAGATCATATCAATGGAGCGCAATATTATTTAGATATTCCTTTGAAGAATTATGTTGGACAAGGGGGCAGAATAGGTTTTATTGCCTTACAAGAGCGTATATATCGCAGACAAAAAGAAATGATTAAGTCGCTATCGAAAGAATCATGTGTGATTGTGGGGAGATGTTCACAAGCAATATTAGAGGATCATCCAAAGGTGATACGAATTTTTGTGAGAGCGGATAAAGCGGATAAGGTACAAACAATTAGACGTTTATATAATTTAGATGAAAAAGCAGCCCTAACAAAAATGAAAGACGTAAATGAAAAACGCGCAAACTATTTTGAATATTTTACAAACCAACAGTGGAAGAGCATGAATCACTATGATTTGGTGGTTAATACAAGTAAGCTTTCTGAGGATGAAATTATTATGATGATGATTGAATTGTTAGGACAGCGAGAAAAAACAAGCAGATAAATTGAAAACAAAAAAAGCAGTCTTGATTTGTTTTCTTTTTTTCATTTGTTTTTTTGTATGATTTCGTTATTTCTTTAAGATGTGTGTGATTTTTTTGTATATAAATAAGACAGTAATACTAGTAACAATCCCTTTTAACAAGTTAAAGGGAACTACGGCTAATAAAATAAAACCAAATAAATTTTCAATGTTTGGATTAATAGCACTACCTATCGCAATGAGCGTCTCCATTGGCATATGAAAGGCATTTGCATAAATAGGTAACAGTATAAAATAATTCAACACCGAAGCAGTGATGCATAGAGAAAAGATACCTATACCCATTCCAATAATGGCATTCAGTTTTGTTTTTTTACGATGGTATAAAAACGTAGCAGGAATGATAAAACTACAACCCATTAGAAAGTTTGCCAACTCTCCAATCCCCATTGTTTGTGTACCGTTTAGTAGAAAAGACAATAGTACTTTTCCAGCTTCAATAAAAATGGCGGGTAAAATACCAAAAGCAAAGCCACTAATTAAGATAATGACTTCGCTGAAATCGAGTTTGTAGAAAGGTGGGAAAAATGGTAATGGGAAATCAAGAACCATAACCACAGCAGCAACAGCAGCAAAGATTGCAATCTGTGTAATTAATTTTATTTTTGAATGCATGTGTATCTCCTTTTTAATGAATAAAAAAACCTGTCATAAAACAGGGCTAGTTTCATATGAAAAGAATTGTTCTTCTTTCATCCAGACTGTACTGTCGCTACTGGAATTGCACCAGTTCATGCTATCGAGAAGATAACGCGTGGAGTTTTACCACCGGTCGGGAATTGCACCCTGCCCTGAAGATTGTGCAATCATTATAACATCTTTTTTTATATAATTCCATTTTTTTGCAAACTTAAAGCAGTATGTTTTCTCTAAATGTAAGCGGCTAGTGTCAAGTATTAGTGGGTGAAAGTATTGACATGTTCACAAGTTAAATGCATTCAGTGTGGAAAATTGCACTGGATTTTAATGTATAAGTTCCTTAATTGCTTCATCTTTTTTAATTCATGCATTGTTATCTCTACCTTTCTCATAATTACCGCTTCTTTCATAGATAGTAATCATACAACTGAGGAAGACATTATCATAGGAACCACAAATGCGTAAACTCCCAATAAAAACACATTGAAAAAAAAGACAATATAAGGTATTATAAATGTGTATAAAAAAGTACTTGTATAATGGTCGAGATTGGTCGACAAGTTTCTACCCAACACCAACATGGTTGGACTACAAGGAAGTAGCCTCACATTCATAATGGGTGCTTTTTTATTTTCAAGTTTGATGGAGGTAAATTATGTACAATGTAGTATGTGAAGACTCTATATCAAAAATAAAGGAATCTTTTTTTAGCGCACTTACATATATGTAAATGCGTTTTTCATTGTAAGGAGGATGAAGGTTATGATTCAGGTAAGCGTAGTAATGGGCAGTAAAAGTGATTTGGAAGTAATGGAAGAATGTTTGAAGCAGTTACAGTATTTTAATATAGCGTATGAAGTGAGAATTTTATCAGCGCATCGCACACCGGTAGAGACGCATGCGTATGCAAATACTTTACGTGAGCGAGGGGTGAAAGTTGTGGTTGCTGCAGCAGGAGGTGCTGCGCATTTGGCAGGCGTTATAGCAGGTACCACAACCATTCCAGTTATTGGGGTTCCAATTGAATCAAAAGCTTTAAAAGGCATGGATTCGCTGCTTTCGATTGTGCAAATGCCAAAAGGAATTCCGGTTGCAACGGTTGCCATTGGTAAAGCCGGAGCAGGGAATGCAGCCATCTTAGCAGCGGAAATGTTGGGTATTGCTGATCCAGATGTTGCAAAGCGTTTGGCGATGTTTAAAAAGGAGATGGCAGAAAAAGTGTTGAAAGATAGCTTTGTGGAAAGCTATGAAGGATAAAATATATGAATAAGCGTATTTTTGTAAGGAAAAAAGAAGCGTTTCGAATCGAAGCTACTTCGTTATTGGCAGAATTAAAATTGCATGTCGAGGGATTGGAGCATGTAGAACTCTACAATGTGTATGATATTTTTCATGCCGAAGCAAGTGATATTGATTTGTTGAAGGGAAGTGTTTTAGCAGAGGTTGTTAGTGATGAAGTGTTGGACACGGTAGATCTTAATAAACAAACATACATTGCATATGAAAGTCTTCCAGGACAATATGATCAGCGAAGTGATAGCGCACAAGCGTGTTTAATGTTATTGAATGCGAAGGAAAACGTTGTAATCAAAAGCGGACGATTGGTGGTATTGGAAGGTAAGCTAAGCAAACAAGATGTCGACAAGGTAAAAAGTATGCTCATCAATCCGGTTGAGATGCGAGAAAAGAATCTAGATATTTTGCAAATTGATGAAGATGTTAGTATTGCACCTACCGTATGGTTTCATGGTTTTATAACTTGGAATGAAGATGAACTATGTGCCTTCCACAAACGCGAAGGATATGCGATGAGTCTAGACGATATACGTTTTATTCAAACATATTTTCAAAAAGAAAATCGTGATCCAAGTGAAACGGAATTGAAGGTATTGGATACGTATTGGTCAGATCATTGTCGTCATACAACCTTTGAAACTATTTTACAATCTATCACCATTGAAGAAGGTAGGTTTCAACAACAAATTCAAAAAGCATATGATTTATTTATGGAATTACACCATAAGACAAACCGTAACGATAAGCCAATTACTTTAATGAATATGGCGACGGTTGGCGGTAAATATTTACATAAAATAGGGAAGTTGGATGATCTAGAAGTGAGCGATGAAATCAATGCTTGTAGTATTGAAGTCAAAGTCGATGTGGATGGAAAAGAAGAAGATTATTTGTTGATGTTCAAAAACGAAACGCATAATCATCCAACGGAGATTGAACCCTTTGGTGGAGCGAGTACCTGTATAGGTGGAGCGATTCGTGATCCTCTATCTGGAAGAAGCTATGTATATCAAGCGATGCGTATTAGTGGGGCAGGTGATATTTGTGCCCCAAGAGAAGAAACGCTTGCCAACAAGCTGCCGCAATCCTACATTTCAAAAACGGCAGCGCATGGATACGCTTCTTATGGAAATCAAATTGGTTTGGCAACGACGTTTGTTAAAGAATTATATGATGATGGATATATTGCCAAACGAATGGAAGTAGGAGCGGTTGTAGGTGCTGCACCGAAAGCCAATGTTGTACGTAAAAAACCATTACCTGGAGATATTATTGTGCTGCTTGGTGGTGATACAGGACGTGATGGTATTGGGGGTGCTACCGGTTCTAGTAAAGAACACAGTGAAAGTTCATTAACAAAGAGTGCAAGTGAAGTACAAAAAGGCAATGCCCCAATGGAGCGAAAATTACAACGCTTGTTTCACAATCCTGCGTGTACAAAATTAATTAAAAAAGCCAATGACTTTGGCGCTGGGGGTGTCAGTGTTGCAATTGGTGAATTGGCCGATGGAATTCACATTCATTTGGATGCGATACCCACCAAATATGCAGGACTGAGTGGCAGTGAACTTGCCATTAGTGAGTCACAAGAGAGAATGGCTTGTGTCATTAGCAAAAACGATTATGAAAAATTTAAACGTTTGGCTTATGAAGAAAATCTGGATACCACTATTGTTGCGGATGTTTGTGAAACACCTTCGCTCCGTATGGATTTCAAGGGTGAGCGAATTGTCGATATCAAACGCGAATTTTTGGATACTAATGGTGTAAGAGCGAGTCAAAAGGTTGTGATTCGTGATGAGAGTGAGAATGAAGAAGATCCATTTGTGAATCATGAACAAGATATCTTACATAATTTAATGCAACAAAATGTGGCGAGTCAAAAAGGACTTGTCGAAATGTTTGATGCGAGTATTGGTGCATCAACGGTGCTGATGCCTTTTGGTGGAAAATATCAGTTAAGTGAGAGTGAAGCCAGTGTGCAAAAAATAGCGGTCGATGGCTTCTGCAATACGGCAAGTGTCATGAGTTATGGCTATCATCCAAAATTATCTAAATACTCTCCTTATCTTGGAGGTGCATATAGTGTTGTCGAAGCATTAACGCGGCTAGTCAGTGTGGGAGCAAGTTATGAGCATGCTAGATTAACTTGTCAGGAATATTTTGAACGTTTGCAACAAGACCCATATAAGTGGGGAAAACCAACACAAGCGCTGTTGGGGTTGCTTGAAGCACAAATTGCTTTTGCAACACCAGCCATTGGTGGTAAAGATAGTATGAGTGGAAGTTTTCAAGACATACATGTACCACCAACATTAATTAGTTTTGCGATTACCACAGAGCGTGTTGAAAACATTGTTTCTAGTGAGTTTAAAAACGATAATGAATATATTTACATATTGAAACATACGCCAAATATAGATATGACACCTCATTATGAACAATTAAAACGAAACTTCACCTTGATAAAATCACTGGTTGATAAGGGGAAAATCAAGGCGATGATGAGTGTTAAATTTGGGGGCATTGCGGAAGCTTTATGTAAAATGAGTTTTGGAAATAAATTGGGAATCGAGATTTCAACAAGCGAAGATCTTTATAATTTCAATCTAGGAAGTATTGTTGTTTCTAGTGATACAAAACTTGAAAATGAACAATTTCTTTATTTAGGAAAAACAAGTGCATCCAGAATGTTGCATATCAATGAAGAACTTGTTCATGTGGAAGAGGCCATCCTTGCATGGGGCAAACGTTATGAAACATTGTATCCTACAGCGGTGAATATCAAAGCACCAACTTTGGATACACCGATTTATGCATGCAAAACCCATGAAAAATCACGAAAAACCTATGAAAAAGTAAAGGTGATCATTCCTGTTTTCCCGGGAAATAATTGTGAAATTGATAGTGCACAAGCATTTCAAAGAGCTGGTGGAGATGTAGAAGTTTATATTTTTAAAAATTTAGATGTTACAGCATTGAAACAATCTATTCAAGAATTGAGTGAAAAAATTGCAAAGGCACAAATTCTGATGATTCCGGGTGGTTTTTCAAGTGGTGATGAACCAGATGGAAGTGGAAAGTTTATTGCCAATGTATTGCGAAATGCAGATGTTGCACAAGCCATTCAAACGATGCTCGCAAACGATGGTTTAATTTTAGGAATTTGTAATGGATTTCAAGCATTAATCAAAGCGGGTCTATTGCCTTATGGTGATATTTCAAAAGTGAATGCGCATTCACCAACATTATTTAGAAATGATATCAATCGTCATGTTTCACGCATTGCAACGACGAAAATAACTTCGAATAAGTCCGCATGGTTAGCGAGTTATATGCCAAACGATACGCACGCCATTGCCGTTTCACATGGAGAAGGGAAATTTGTGGTTAGTAAAGAAGAAGCAAAACGTCTTTTTGAAAATGGTCAAATCGCCACACAGTATGTAGATGATAATGCATGTGTCAGTATGAGTGGAAAATATAACGTGAATGGAAGTGCCTACGCAATTGAAGGTATTACCAGTCCGGATGGAAGAATTTTTGGAAAAATGGGACATAGTGAGCGTTATGAAGCAGGATTGTTTAAAAATATCGAAGGAAATAAAGTGCAAGATATCTTCGCCAATGGTATTGCATATTTCAAAAAATAAGGAGGAATGAAAATGAAAATGTTATATGAAGGAAAAGCAAAACAAATATTTGAAAGTGAAAATCCAGAGGAAGTCATCATTCATTATAAGGACGATGCAACAGCAGGTAATGGTGAAAAACATGGAACCATCCAACAAAAAGGAATTTTAAATAATAAGATATCCAATATTATTTATCGTTATCTTGAAAAACATGGTGTTCCTACACATTTAATTGAGGTATTGAATGAACGTGATCAATTGTGTAGACGCGTTGATATTGTCCCTTTGGAAGTGATCGTTCGCAATGTTGTTGCTGGAAGTGCAGCAAAACGCTATAAATTAGAAGAAGGAACAGCGATCGAGCAACCGATTCAAGAAATTTGTTGGAAAGATGATGATTTGGGAGATCCTTTGATCAATGATGATCATGCCGTTGCCTTCCATTTAGCAACACGCGAAGAATTGGCAGAAATCTATAAACAAACAGCGAAGATCAATCAATTGATGGTGAAACTTTGGGAATCTTTAGGTATTCGTTTGGTTGACTTCAAGATAGAATTTGGTAAAACGAGAGATGGAAAAATTTTATTGGCAGATGAAATATCGCCAGATACTTGCCGTTTATGGGATTTAGAAACCAATGAAAAGTTGGATAAAGATCGTTTCCGTAGAGATATGGGAAACATTGAAGAAGCATATGTAGAAATTCATCGAAGATTAGCAGCGAAAGAGGCTGATAATGCGTTTTGAGAAAGAGTATTTTTTAAGTGGAAAACTGAATGAGGAGTGTGGTGTATTTGGCGTATATAATGTGAAAGATGCAGCATCACTCACCTATTTTGGACTTCATGCCTTACAACATCGAGGGCAGGAATCAAGTGGAATTGCTACTATGTCAAGTATGGGACTCCATAGTATCAAAGGCAAGGGCTTATTGACGGATACCTTTGATAGTCAAGTGATTGATAGTTTAAAAGGTGATTATGCTTTGGGGCATGTTCGTTATGCTACAGCAGGTGGAAATCAATATGAGAATATTCAACCTGTTGTCGTAAGATCGCATCGTGGAAATTTTGCGGTATCACATAATGGAAATATTGTGAATGCCAAAGAGTTAAAAAAACAAATGGAAGAACAAGGATCGATTTTTCAAGGAACAAGCGATTCAGAAGTAATTGGTCACTTGATTTTACGAGAACATGGAAGTTTTTCGCAGAAGCTGGATCGTGCGGTTCGTTATTTAGAAGGTGCTTTTGCATTTGTGGTTATGTGTGATGATAAAATGTATGCGGTTCGTGATAAAACGGGGTTACGACCGTTAAGTATTGCGCGTATTGATGAGGGCTATTGTGTGAGTAGTGAGTCTTGTGCATTTGATATCGTAAATGGACAAGAACCATTTGACGTACAACCAGGGGAGGTCGTTCGCATTGATAAGGATGGAATTTCAAAGCGACAATATACTGATAAAACACAACATAAAATGTGTGCGATGGAATACATTTATTTTTCACGCCCAGATAGTAGTATTGATGGTATTAATGTCCATACAGCAAGACGTTTATCGGGAAGAAAACTTGCTGAAATTGATATGCAAGCAAAGGATTGCGATGCGGATATGGTTGTTGGAGTGCCAGATTCTAGTCTGAGTGCGGCGATGGGATATGCCGAAAAAAGTGGTTTATCTTATGAGATAGGTTTAATTAAAAATCGTTATGTTGGACGTACTTTTATTCAACCAACACAGGAATTAAGAGAGCGTGGCGTAAGGATGAAGCTGAGTGCCGTTCGAGATATTGTAAATGGAAAACGTATTATTTTAGTCGATGATAGTATTGTAAGAGGAACCACAAGCAAACGGATTGTTCGCTTATTAAAAGATGCAGGGGCAAAAGCGGTTCATGTACGCATCGGTTCACCAGCAATTAGTCATCCTTGTTTTTATGGAGTAGACACTTCAACTAGAGAAGAATTGATTAGTAGTCATATGAAAGAGGAAGAAGTAAAAGATTTTATCAAAGCTGATTCACTTAAATTTTTGAGTATTGAAGATATGGAAGATGCATTTCAAACCACAAACTTGTGTGTCGCTTGTTTTAGTGGTAAGTATCCAACACCACTTTATAGTTTTCAAAAGGTGTTAGAAAAGGAGCAGGATAATGAGTAATTCTTATAAAAAAGCCGGTGTAGATTTAGAAGCGGGGTATGCATCAGTAGAGCGCATCAAAGAACATGTGAAACGCACCCAAATTTTTGGTTCTAGCGATTCAATTGGATCTTTTGGTGGAATGTTTGATTTGAGTGTCCTTTCTTTAAAGGAGCCCGTGCTTGTTTCGGGGAGTGATGGTGTAGGCACAAAGTTGATGATTGCGATTGATTATGATAAACATGATACAATCGGAATAGATGCAGTTGCGATGTGTGTGAATGATGTTTTGGTCCAAGGCGCAGCACCACTGTTCTTTTTGGATTATATTGCCGTGGAAAAAAATAGTCCCACCCAAATTGAAGCCATTGTTAAAGGTGTAGCGGATGGTTGTGTACAAGCACAGTGTGCGCTCATCGGTGGGGAAACGGCGGAAATGCCGGATATGTATCAAAGTGGACATTATGATGTGGCAGGATTTTGTGTGGGTGTAGTGGAAAAAACAAAATTGCTTGATGGATCGAGGATTAAAGCGGGGGATATTTTAATTGGCATCGCATCTAGTGGATGTCATTCTAATGGTTTTTCACTAATTCGCAAAATTTTATTGAAAGATGGTAGGCTTGATTTACATACTACCTATGATGGTTTTGATAAACCACTAGGGGAAGTTTTATTAACGCCAACCAAAATTTATGTAAAAGCGATCAAACACTTATTCGCAAACAATATCGAAATCAGCGGGATGTCACACATTACCGGTGGTGGGTTTTATGAAAACTTACCTCGGATGTTGCATGGTAATCTAGGTGTCGAAATTGATCCCAGTGCGTTTCCTACACCAAAAATTTTCACATTATTAGAAACAATGGGTAATATTGAGAAAAATGAAATGTATAATATCTTTAATATGGGAATTGGTTTTGTTTTGGCAATTGATCCAAAATATAAAAATGATGTTTTATCAATGTTGCATGCGATGGATGAGAAAGCTTATGAAATTGGTCGTGTTACACAAAATGCGGGAGTTCATTTGCAGTGGTAAAGGTTGCAGTATTTGCATCAGGGAATGGTTCTAATTTTGAAAACTTAGTAAGGAGTAATATGCAATATGCAAATATTGCATTGTTGGTAGTGGATAAGGAAGATGCTTATGCACGTACACGAGCACAAAAATTAGGAATTCCATGTGTCTTTATGAATCCTAAACAATTTAAAAACAAAGCATTGTATGAAACTGCAATTATTAAATATTTAAAACAATATCAAATTGACTTTATTGCTTTAGCTGGCTATATGCGCTTTATTGGGGATGTTTTGTTACAGGCATTTCCACGCGCTATTGTCAATCTGCATCCCGCCTATTTACCTGCGTTTCCAGGTGCACATAGCATTATAGAGGCCTATGAAGCAAAGGTGTCATATAGTGGGGTAACCTTACACTATGTGGATGAAGGCATTGATACGGGTGAAATTATCAAACAAGAAAAAGTGCCTTTACATCCGAAGATGTCCTTTGGTGCATTTGAAAGGTCTATTCACAAGAAAGAATATGAGATGTATCCAAGAGTATTAGATAGCGTGTGCAAGGAGGTAAGAAAATGAAAAGAGCATTGTTGAGTGTTTCCAATAAAGACGGAATCGTTGCCTTTGCGAAGCAATTGGTTTTATTAGGATATGAAATTATTTCCACTGGCGGAACTAAAAAGACACTTGAAGAACAAGGTGTTAATACCATAAGTATTCAAAAAGTTACAAATTTCCCTGAAATTATGGATGGTCGGGTAAAAACATTGCATCCTAATGTTCATGGCGCACTGCTTTGCGTACGAGACAATAAAGATCATGTGCAACAATTACAAGATTTGCATATTGATTATATTGATTTGGTTTGTGTGAATCTATATCCGTTTAAACAAACTCTCCAAAAAGTCAATGTAAAACATGATGAAATTATTGAGAATATTGATATTGGTGGACCAAGTATGTTGCGTAGTGCCGCAAAAAATTATGCATCGATTCCCGTCCTTGTAGACCCTAACGACTATGATGTCGTTATTAAAGAGTTGCAAAAAAAAGGAAATACAAGTTTAAAAACAAGAGAATTCTTAGCAGCTAAGGTATTTCGTCATACAGCGAGTTATGATGCGATTATTGCGCAATATTTGAGTGAGAAAACCGAAGTGAAATTTCCTGAAACATTTACTATCACCTATGACAAAGTACAAGCTTTACGCTATGGTGAAAATCCCCATCAAGAGGCTGCTTTTTACAAATCTGCACATCCGCAGTATGCGATTGCGAATGCGAAACAGTTGCATGGAAAAGAGCTTTCTTACAACAATATTCAAGATGCCAATGCCTGTATCGAGGTTTTAAAAGAATTTGATGAACCTTGTGCAGTTGGCATGAAGCACATGAATCCATGTGGTGTTGGTATTGGAAAGAGTATTGATGAAGCATGGGATAAAGCATATGCGGCAGATGAAACATCTATTTTTGGTGGCATTGTATCATTTAATGGCGAAGTGGAAGTAAAGACAGCTGAAAAACTATCAAAGATTTTTTTAGAAATTATTATTGCGCCTAAGTTTAGTGATGAAGCATTTACGATTTTAAGCAAAAAGAAAAATATTCGTTTATTACAACTTGATACAAGTTTAGCTTTAAATTCAACTTTAAAAGTTACCAATGTAAATGATGGCTTATTGGTGCAAGATATGGATCTAAAAAAAGTGAGTGAAGAAGAACTAAGTTTTCCAACCAAGAGAAAACCAAGTAAAGAAGAACTTGAACAGTTGTTGTTTGCTTGGAAGGTTGTTAAACATGTAAAAAGTAATGCGATTGTATTGGCAAAAGAGAATATGACAATCGGTATTGGAGCAGGACAAATGAATCGAGTTGGAGCAGCAAAAATCGCTCTTGCACAAGCGGGAAAGAAGGCATGTGGAAGTGTATTAGGCTCAGATGCGTTTTTCCCTATGTCAGATACCGTTGAAACAGCAATTGCAGCAGGTGTTTGTGCTATAATTCAACCAGGTGGATCTATTCATGATCAAGATTCCATTGATGTTTGTGACAAGCATGATGTTGCGATGGTATTTACGGGAATCCGTCATTTCAAACATTAATAGTATATAAAACAACATCTATAGTTTTGTATAAATACCTCCAAAGTAGAGAGAAGGGATTCAGCCAATCTGCGTTGGAGGTGTTTTATATGTTCAATGTTATTCTATAGGAAGATCCATTTTCAGATTGTAAGGTATTGTATCAGCACAAATAAACTATATGTTTGTGTGCGAAATAACGATATTTTATAATGGTAGAAGATGACGTTTTTTTTATATCTAGAAGATAAACGACATGACCGTGTTCTTTAGGTATTATGTAGTGGTATAATGGGATTAATGAAAAAAAGATTAAAAAAATTTAATGAAAGTCACAGATGAAATTCATGCAAGGTATGTATAAGTGAATTATAATACAGGCAAGGAGGTGGCAGATGGAATTTGTTCAAAAACACAAAAAGAAAATTATGGCTGTTTTGATTGGGATTGTTGTTATGATAATGGGAGCTACGATATTATTGTTTCGTTCCATTGCTACACGTATAAGCTATAGTAAAGAGCAGATCATTGAAATAGCGGAAGCAGAAATAGATGGTAGTGTTGTCGAAATTGAAGTAGATCATCAACTATTTCATACCTATTATGAAATGACGATCGTTGATGAATATACGAATGAAACAGAAGTTGTCATTGATGCAAGTGATGGAACGATTTTGAAAATCGAGCAGGATGATTAGGAGATGGCTATGAAAAAAATATTAATCGTAGAAGATGAAAAACACATGCTTGATTTATTGCGGTTGGAGTTGACACATGAAGGGTATGAAGTAGCAAGTGCAACAGCAGGCGATGTTGCTTTACATATGGCACTGGAAACAGACTACGATTTAATTTTATTGGATCTGATGCTACCGAAGATGAATGGAGTAGAGGTTTGTCGAAGATTACGTTTGCATAAAGCTACGCCTATTATCATGCTGACCGCACGGGACAGCGTTATGGATAAGGTGAATGGCTTGGAATCTGGTGCTGATGATTATTTAGCAAAACCCTTTGCGATGGAGGAGTTGTTTGCAAGAATTCACGCGATTCTACGGCGGCATAAACAAACGATACAAACTTTAATCTATCGTAATTTATCACTAAATTATGATGCTTACAAAGTGTGGAAGCAGGAAGCAGAAATTATGTTGACAAGCAAAGAATTCCAGTTATTAAAATTGTTTATGCGCAACCCCAATAAAGTGTTTCATCGAGATGAATTGCTAGAAGAGGTGTGGGGTTATGAAAATGAGAGCGAAACGAATGTTGTTGATGTATATATTCGCCATTTACGCAGTAAGTTAGAAACGGATGAGGATAAATATTTTCATACGGTGCGCGGGATTGGATATCGCTTTCAATGAAGAAACAAAATATTCGCTCACGTCTCATTTTGACGACTTCCATAATTATGTTGGGATTTCTAACGCTATGTACAGGACTGTTTTATGTGTTTCTGATCTACTTTGCGCAAATCATTGAGCACGTATATGGAATTGATGATGATATTTTACAACCGTTTTTCAGTATTATTGGGGTTGTATTGGTATTGTTAATTATCTTTGCTTTGGTTGTGAGTATTCTTGGAGGTTTGTTTGTCTCGGAGCGATTCTTGCGCAATGTGGTAAGTTTTACCGAACAAATCAAACGCATTAAGCAAGATGGTTTGGATAAGCGAATTCCGATTACGCATCACGATGAGTTAGATGCTTTAAGTAAAGAGTTTAATGCGTTGATGGATGATATTGAGGGATCTATACAAAAACAAAATCAATTTGTATTTGATGCATCGCATGAACTAAAAACGCCTTTAGCAATTATGAAAGGGAATTTAGAGATGTTACAACGTTGGGGGAAACAGGATCCAAAAGTATTAGACGAATCTTTGGAAGTTGTCACATTGGAAGTGAATCGGATGATTACACTTACGAGTGAGCTGTTGCAATTGACGAAAAAGTTTGATGATAGTGATATTGCTACGATATATATCAGTAAAATAGTGGAACGAGTGGTGCATGAGTATCAAAAAATGCATCCAGAATTTAAGATTGAAATATATGTCAGTGAAGTTGCAAAAATTAAGATGAAGCAAGAGCATTTTGAACAAATATTAATGATTCTATTGGATAATGCAATTAAATATAGTAAAGAAGATATAAAGCATATTACAATTACGTTTCACGAAAATGGATTGTACGTTAAAGATTATGGAATTGGAATTGAAAAACAAGAAATAGAAAAAGTATTTGATCGCTTATATCGTATCGATGAATCACGAGAAAATGATGAAAATAGCTTTGGTTTGGGGTTATCAATTCTAAAGCGAATTAGTGAATGGTATGGCTTTGATGTAAAGATAAAGAGTGAAAAAAATCAATATACAGAATTTATATTAAACTTCAAAGGAGGAAATGAAGATGAAGAAATATTTGATTAGTACAGTGGCAGTGTTGTTTTTATTGGTAGGGTGTTCGCTTGATGATGATCGAAATGATGTAGATAATAAAATTACAGATACAAAAAAACAAGATAATGCAGGGGATATCACATTAGAAGAAGCGAAAGCCATTGCCCTAAAAGATGTAGATGGAAAAGTTGTAAAGCAGCGAGAAGACTATGATGATGGTGTTACTTATTATGAAATTGATATTGTCGTTGATGGTGTGAAGTATGAGTATAAAATTGATACACAAGGAACAATTATTAGTAAAGAACAAGAACAAATAAACACAACGACCAACCAAACACAATATATCACATCGCAAGAAGCACAAGATATTATTATCAAACATGCGGGTGGTGGAACGATTACTAGCTGTGAGTTGGATAAAGAAGGAAGTGCGGTTTATGAAATTGAAATGGTAAAAGATAATCAAGAATATGATGCTACAGTGGATGCTACAAGTGGTAAAGTATTACAATATGGAAATGATTATTAAGAGCAACGGTGTTGCTCTTTTATCATTTTGAGGGAATAAAACACAATACTTAAAAGCGTGTTATAATAAAAAAATAAAAAGGAGTAAATCTATGTTTCGAGTTGGACAATCTAGTGATATTCATGCGTTTTGTGAAGGAGATCATTTGACTATTGGTGGGGTTCAAATCCCTTTTGACAAAGGAATTAAAGCGCATTCTGATGGAGATGCTTTATGTCATGTTATTGCCGAGGCAATGCTGGGTGCTTTGGCGCTAAAAGATTTGGGAACACATTTTAGCGATACAGATGAGAAAAATGAAGGAATGTCTTCGCTTACAATCCTTGCACAAGTATATGAAAAAATTAAAGCACAAGGATACATCGTGCAAAATATCGATTCTCTTATATTGATTGAAAAACCCAAAATGGCTTCGTATATAGCACAAATGCAGACGAATATCGCCAACACCTTATTGTGTGATGCACAGGCGATTAGTGTTAAAGCAACGCGTGGTGAAGGACTTGGTTTTATTGGGAAGAGTGAAGGTTTTATGGCACAATGCGTGGTTTTGTTGAAACGAGAACCAGGTAAGGATTGATGTTTTTTAACTGCACAGGGTATAAAATATGATACAATAAAAGCGCAGTAATTTTAAAATGTATGAGGAGAGTTAAGATGAACAAAGTAAGAGTAAGATATGCACCAAGTCCGACTGGACAATTGCACATTGGAGGAGCGAGAACTGCCCTTTTTAATTATTTATTTGCGAAACATTATGATGGAGATTTTATTTTTCGATTAGAAGATACGGATATTGAAAGAAATATTGAAGGTGGAGAAGCATCGCAATTGGATAATTTAGCTTGGTTGGGAATTTTACCAGATGAATCACCATTAAAGCCGAATGAAAAATATGGACCATATCGCCAAATGGAATGTTTGGATATCTATCAAAATATTACCCAAACTTTATTAGAAAAAGGCTTGGCATATAAGTGCTTTTGTACGGCAGAGGAATTGGCACAAGAAAAAGAAGCACAGGAGAAAGCTGGCGTAGCACCAATGTATAATCGCAAATGTGCACATCTTTCAAAGGAAGAAGTTGCGCAAAAAGAAGCGCAAGGATTACCTTATGTGATTCGGGTTAGAGTGCCCGAACATACAACATATGAATTTACGGATATGATTCGTGGGAAAGTAACTTTTGAATCGAAAGATATTGGCGACTGGGTGCTTGTGAAATCTAATGGTATTCCTACCTATAACTATGCGGTGGTGATGGATGATCATCGCATGGAAATTACGCATGTATTTCGTGGGGAGGAACACTTATCCAATACACCCAAACAATTGATGATTTATGAAATGTTGGGATGGCATGCACCAACCTATGGACATATGACCTTGATTGTGAATGAAGAACATAAGAAATTAAGTAAACGAGATGAAAGTATTATGCAATTTGTTGCGCAATATAGAGAAGAAGGGTATCTTCCACAAGCCATGTTTAACTTCTTATCACTTTTAGGGTGGTCACCAGAGGGAGAAGAAGAAATCTTTACAAAAGAAGCATTGATCGCTATCTTTGATGAAAAACGTTTGTCGAAATCACCAAGTATGTTTGATAAAAATAAATTAATTTGGATTAATAATCGCTATATTAAAACGTTGCCGCTTGAGGATGTCATTTCCTTAAGTAAACCATTTTTAGAAAAAGCCTATGATTTGAGTAAGTATGATGATGAATGGGTTCATAATTTGGTTACTTTATATCATGAACAAATTTCTTATGGGAAAGAGATTGTGGAAGCGAGTCGTGTTTTCTTTAAAGAAGATAGCACTCTTGATGAAGCAGGACTTGAAGTTATGGACTGGGAAACAACACCAATTGTAAAAGCAGAATTTAAGGCACAACTACAAATGCTTGATGAATGGGAAGCGACACAGATCAAAGTGGCATTGAAAGCCACACAAAAAGCGACAGGAATAAAAGGAAAACCGCTTTTTATGGGTTTAAGAGTTTGTATCACAGCACAAGAACATGGTCCTGATTTAACCCAAACGATTGCTCTGTTAGGAAAAGATAAAGTTATAAAGCGCTTATCATAACGATAAAATAAGATTTTTTAAAATGAAAAACACATCATTATTTATGAGTATAAAAGAAATGTGTTTTTTTTATGGATTGGTACTATGTCAAGAAAGTAGACCACTTAAATAGAGGCATTTCCTAATTATTAGCTTTTTCAAACTGTTTGATGTATTCATTCACTGATACATAATCACAATGTGAATGAATGCACACCGTATTATAAAATGCTTCCATGTATTCAAATACTAAAGTATATGCTTGTTGATAATTCAAAATATTATGTGGGTTTAACCATTCACGTTTAATCAGCTCATGAAAGGATTCAATACAAGTATTATCATAGGGAGTGTCTTTGTCAGAATAACTACAAAGCATGCACGAACATCTCCTACTTGCTTGATTGCACGTTCCAAACACTTTAAAACAACAAGAACTTCCCTGCTTTTACTCAATGTCCAAGCAATGCTTTTCGACAAAGAGCGGTTGCGCGAATTTGTGATGATGGCGAAGGGGATGTTTAAAGAGGTCATTTGTTTTGAAGGTGAGGCGGTAGAAGTGGAAGCTATGGAACAAGAGCTTCATGTCTATGCTGAAATTGAGCAGAAATAACTTACTTTAAAATTAAGCGCTCTATATCCTGACCAAAGTAGTTACAACATCATGGACCCAAGGTTTGATAAAAATTTGAGTATCGAAGCGAAACGGGTAGAGAGTACTTTGATTGAAAGATTTTATTTGAATGAGTGTTGGGCTATAAACTTACACTTTTACTTGAGGAAGCGTATGCTTTGGACTTTTTAAACGATATGCTACCAACGATTCAACAGTATGCAAATGTATATGTTAGCAAAGCGCTAAGGAAACTTCAAGAACACACCTCTTTAGGTATTCAAGTAGGTGTAAGAGTAAAAAATGATTTATTGTATATGGATATTGATAGTGATGTATTAAAAGCAGATGAAATCCAAGAAGTATTAAAGTCATATCGTAAACGCAAGAAATATCATAAATTAAAAAATGGCGAGTTGATTATGATTCCAGAAGCGGAAATGGTAGAATTGGATCAATTGTTTGAAGAGATGAATGTGCAAGCAAAAGATATAAAAGCGACCATAAAACTGCCGCTATATGAAGCTTATCGTATGGAAGGAAGAATTAATCAATTAGATGTTGTAAGTGGCAAGAAGCAAGCACAATATGAAACATTTATGAATAATATTCGTCAAATAAATATCGAGGATAAGAGCGCATAAAACAGCTTGAAGTATATTGTTTTTTGTGGAAGAACAATGTATATGTATAATTTATTGTAGGTTTGTGAACTATAGGATGCACATATAGTAGTTAGGAACACTTATGAAATATCAATATTTTATAGTGTAATATAAAGCTAGGGGGATTTCCAATGAAAAAACTATCTTCTTTGATATTGTTGAATATTCTAACAAACAAAAATTTCTTTTTTGAAAAATACAAATTTTTAAATAACTTTTTGGAAGGAAAACAACACTGGTATATATTTTGGATGTTCATCAAAAACCAAGTTCTTCCAATTATTTTTTTGTTGTTTTTAAATACAATCACAAGGAGCGATGCACTAACCATAGAACTACTCATGATCTACATCATTTCTATGTTTATGAAATGCGATGCCTCTGATTGGAAGCTATTTGAAAGAAGTGATATGCTCTTGCAAATACCAAATCATGCACATCGTTTTTTTATTGTGTTAGGATACAATGTTATTTTTAAGTGATGTATTGAAGATAATACGATTTTTTTTACTTATGATGTTGTCATGGTATTTACAGTTACCATTAAGAATAACCTTTAGCTTAATTTTAATATGTTTTATTATTTACACAACGTTATCTATATATTATTTTATCACGCAATATGCAACATTGATGATAAAAAAAATGATTTCAACATTTCAATATTTTATATCCCTTTTTGCAACTTGTCTTACTTTAATCGGAATTGTTATTACCATCAAGGAAGTTTTACGTTATGTGATGTTAGCTTCCATGAATAATCTAAATATTGATGAAGTCATGCAACAAAAAAAATTTGGGAATATAAATGCTTTTTTAGTACAAGATATGAATGTTCTTATCTATATATCAGTATGCTTATTGATCTTGACGCTTGTTGTGTGTGTTTGGGTTTTACACAAAATGAATCATACCAATTACCAACTCCAAGAAGAATATAAATATGTATTTTCAAATTTCATATTGCTTAGTCTTGTAAAAAGAATATTTATCAATAAAAAGAAAATCAGGACAACTTATTAATGGATAAAGAATTTGTCTTTTTTTCAACAATTTATAAATACCAATATCGAAATTACCTCTTTTTGATGGTTGTGGATCGAACGATCTATATCCTCATTACGCTAGCTTCTTTGATATTTTTCTATAATTTGCGAATGGTAAGTCTTCTAATGATGAGTATAGTGGCGACGATATTAGCTTTAGACATAAGCTCTGCGGTGAGTGTTAAACTTCTTGCGAATATGTCTTTCGTATCTTATTATCATACCATTTTACAGTTTCAAATGAATAATTTAAAATTAGCAACGTTATTTAAAATCAAGATGAAGTTTTTTTGATTAAAAAGAAAGTAAGGAAGGTATAGTAGGCTATCTCCCGTTCTCTATTGCATCAATTTAGATACTAGTGTAACAACTTTTCTGGACTACAATAGTTAAAGTCATAAGTAGAGATCATTATAGCTATGTTAGAAAAATACTAAAAAAACAGGTATAATATAAAAACAAGGAGAATACTATGCAAAGAGGTTTAAACTTGAGTGTAACCGATCGCATTATTTTAAATTCGTATCGAAGTGTTGTGGATGGGTTGGCTAATTATTTAGGAATCGGGTATGAAGTAGTTTTACATAGTTTAGAAGACTATGAAAAATCAGTTGTTAAGCTTATGAATGCACAACCTAGTGGAAGAAAAACGGGGATTGCATTTCATGAATCAGCACTATCTATTCTTGAAAGAATTGAAGAGGCTAATGCAGGAGGCTATCTTTCTTATGAAACAAAAAATAAAAAAGGTAGAGCAATGCGCTCATCCAGTATGATTATTTATGGTGAGCGAAAAAGGGCGATTGGGCTTGTTTGTATTCATTTTTATTTGGATACACCACTACTGAAAAGTTTTCCGTTTTTTACTTTAAACGGCAATGGTATCAATGTGGATAGCCCACTATTCAATAGCAATGATGTCAATGCTTTTATTCATCAAGCATATGACAAAGCGTTATGCAAGGTCATAGATGATGATACGATTGCAACTACTCTAAAAAACAAGATGATCATTCAAAATCTGTATGAGCAAGGTATCTTTGATATGAAAGATGCGGTTATTAAGGTTTCTGAAATTATGAATCTTAGTAAAAATACGGTATATATGCACCTTCGAACAATCAAGAAACAATCACATTAGAAAGGATATGGAGAAAGTCATGGAAACAAAAAGGTTGATTTTAAGAGCACTTGAAGAGAGTGATGCCGAAGATATTTACGAATATGCAAAAGATCTAGACATAGGTCCAAGTGCAGGTTGGAAAGTGCATACTTCTATTGCCAATTCACAAGAAATTATTCGCGATATTTTAATGGTAGAACATAATTTTGGCATTGTTGATAAGCAAAACAATCGTGTCATTGGTTTGGTGGGGTTAAAACCAGACACACGACGGGATGCAGATACAACACTTGAGCTTGGGTATTGGTTAGGGAAACCATATTGGGGAAAAGGACTCATTGTAGAGGCTTCTATTTGTGTTATGCGCTATGCATATGAAGTGTTACAAAAAGATATTGTGACGATATGGCATTACCAAGAGAATACTAAAAGTAAACGTGTAATTGAGAAACTGCATTTTATTTATGAAGGAACGCTTCGAAATGTTGAAAAAGATGTCTATGGCAAACTTGTTACAGGTGTTTTTTATTCTCAGAGTAGAGCGGAATTTGAACAATATCATAAATAAAGGATTGCTTATGCAATCCTTTATTTATCTTTAGAAAAGACAATGTTAGCATCTTTTCTAGCTACATATAAGACATCCATAACATCAATGGAATGCTGTAATAAACGCTCATATTCTTTTGTATCATGCGTTGTAATAATTTGCATAAAGTCACGCAATTCATAACTCATACGCGCATCTTGTGATTGCGAAATCTCTTGCATTTCACCAGCTGTTCTACGACCTAACGCACTTACTTCTAAGGGTAGGTGGATGATGTTTTCACAAGTAGATACCGATCCTTTGATTCTCAAGTTACCTCTATCACCTTGGATATAACTAAAGTTATCATTTGTGGAATCTTTGGCTCCGATTAAAGTGGCATGAAAGTTGTCATATTCTAATACCAGAATACCATTGGTATCGATGCCATTATAGCCAAGGCTAGGGAAATACGAAAGCTTATTTGGTTTGCCAAATAAAGCAACGCAGAAATGAATATTATAAATATTGATATCCATAAGGGCTCCACCTGAAAATTCTAGAGAAAAAACATTGGAAGCTTTGTGTTTTGTATAGGCATCATAGCGACTAGAGTATTGACAATAACATAAGTTTACCATACGGATATTTCCAAGGATGTGCAAGCTTTGTTGCAGCAATTTAAAATTTGGTAAGTGAATAGTCGTGATTGCCTCAAAAATCATGACCTCATACTGTTTGGCGGTTTGTATTAAGTCAGCTAATTCTTTTGGATTGGAAGTGAATGGTTTTTCACAAATAACGTGTTTCTTAGCACGTAGTGCTTGTTTGGCTTGTTCATAATGTAAACTGTTGGGCGATGCAATGTAGATGATATCAATTGTTTCATCTTGAAACATGGTATCTAAATTATCGTATGCTTTTAAGATATTGTGCTTATTTGCGAAAGCTGTTGCCTTTTTTATATCACGAGAGTATACAGCTTCCATTTCAGCGTGTTCAACAATGTGACTTGTTTCAATAAAACTATCAACGATGAAGCCTGTACCAATGGTTGCAATTTTCATAAAAGTACCTCTTTTCTATGCTTACAGTATAGCATACGTGATATACTAGATACAGTAGAGGTAGCATATGTTTAAAAAGACGAGTGAAATCAAAGTTATGCGTGATGTTATTCATGGGTATATTCACATTGATTTACAATTGATATGGGATTTGGTGAATACGAAAGAAGTACAAAGATTGCGCCGAATTCATCAGCTGGGTGGAAATTTTCAAGTGTACCATACAGCAGAACATTCACGTTTTTCGCATTCTTTGGGTGTGTATGAAATTGTCCGTAGAATGTGCGAAGAAATTGATGACTTGCATAAAGCACTAAGTGAAGAAGATAAAGTTTGTGTGATGATTGCCGCACTGTTGCATGATGTAGGGCATTTTCCTTTTTCCCATGCTTTTGAAAGCATCAGTAAAACATCACACGAAAAGATGTCAGTAGCGATTATTTTAGGACACAGTGAGATTCATGAAGTGCTACAGCAAGCAGGTCCTAATGTGGCACATAATGTTGTTCGTATTTTAGAGTATACCTATCCTAACGAAGTCGTGAATCAAATGATTTCTGGACAACTTGATGCCGATCGGATGGATTATTTATTGCGTGATGCTTATTTTACCGGCACAAGTTATGGAGCTTTTGATTTAGAGCGGGTGTTGCGTACGATTCGCGTGAAAGATAATAAATTGGTAGTGAAGGAAAGCGGAATTCACAGTGTTGAAGATTATATTATGGCTCGTTATCATATGTATTGGCAGGTATACTACCATCCTGTATGCCGCAGTTATGAATTTCTTTTACAAAGTATTTTCAAGCGTTTGCGCTTTGTTTACGAAAAGGATGCAAATACACTCTGTGATATTGAAATGTTGTTGCCGTTTTTAAGGCAGAGATTTAGTATACAAGATCATTTTGACTTAGATGAAAATGCACTTATGTATGCTTTTAGTCGACTAAGCAAAGCAAAGGATATGATATTAAAAGACCTGGCATCACGCATTTTAAATCGTCAATTATTGGAATATGAAGAGGTGAAAAGCAAACAAAAAATTAATGAAATTTACAAACACACACAAGATAAAGGATATGATCCTGCATATTATTGTATTGTCGATACCACTTCACAAAGTCCATATCAACCTTACGAAGGTAAGGAAGGACACAATATTTGGATTTTGGATGCGGAAGATAAGGTTGAGGAATTGTCAAAGAAGAGTGTGATCGTGCATTCGTTGGTTGTGGGTGATATAAAAAAAGATACCAAGGTATATTTTCCAAAATAGGAGGTATGAAAATGTTAGAATTTTTGTTTGCGAGTGATACTTCGGATTTTGCCCAATATGGAGTCATCATGGTTTTTTCGGGCATCATTTTAAGTGTGGTATTGGTTTCTCTTTTGTGGAAACGCATAAAGAAAAAATAGAAGATATATGTTCAAGCATGTATATGTATATGACTTGTCCAAAGAAGCGAAATATTGCTTTACAATGTGTACCGAATTGTTTAGATAATGGAAAATGCCACACAATGAATGTGTGACATTTTTTAATGATAGAAAACTACTACGCATTGACAAAAAAGCTTTTGCTGCTAGTAATAAAACAAAAAAACCATTGCCACAAGCGAAAACGGCTTAGCGATAATCGCTTAAGAAAAGTATAGATTTTGATTAGTTAGTATTTTTTAGTGAAATAAATTATAGAAAGTGAGGATTATGCATGAAAACTTTATATTTAGAATTAGCAACAAAAGAAGATATTGATGATATTATATAAATGTTAAAAAACATAAAAAAACGGTAGAACAATTTGATGATTGCTTTTTATTTCATGAGTTCTAGTTCCATAAAAGTCAATGCTCATGAAAAAACATCAAATACTTTTTCACAAAAACAGTCGTGCAATGAATCAATATCTTTAGATGAAAGCTTTATAAAACCATTGTGGATAGCTTCATGTCCAAATGGAACAAAACACATGATGGTTGGACGAGGTTTCGCAAGAATTTATTCTGGTAGTTATCAAAAACCCGGGAAGTTATTAGTTTATGGTTTTACACAACAATGTAAAAATTGTTATTTAGCAGTGGGATCACAAGAAAGCCCAAGAATATCAGGAATACTTGGCAAATATACTTTAATTAATTGCGATTACCTGCTGTCTCCGTTGGAACATATATGTAGGGTGGATTGGTGGGACCATTTTATGGTAGTCTTGCTAGTGATCCATTTTGGAGGAGATTTGAATGGGTAAATTCATAGGATAACCAGATAGTTATATAGAGAAAATATGTAGAATTCTTTCCATCATTATGATTGCCTTCATCGTTTTTAATGTGACTAGTTGTAGTCAAAGAATTTCAAATGAAGAAAAAGCAGAAGAGTTTTTAAAGATTGTGCTCACGGCTCCTGATAAAGAGATTTCCAATTTAGTGAATTCTAATCTAGCACAAGAAAATAAAAAAGAATTTAATTCAAAAATGAATGGTGCATTACAAAAACTTTGTGAAGATTATGTATCAGAAAGTAAGAGTAGTGATGCTTCATCACAACTTATTCAAAATATTTTAATGTATCATTCTATGGCATCCATGAATGGTGAAAAATATATCGTGAAGGAAGTTAAAATAACTACTTCTGGAAATGATAATAATTTTTCATATGAAGCAAGTATAGAATCAGATTTGGATGATGAAAGTTTTATAATAAAAGGAAACATACAATTTGATGATGATGGTTATATTGATTATTTGATAATTCCTTTTGAAAATACGCCTACGCTTCAAAATGTCTGATATAAGCAATAAAAGCATTTTACTTTTTCATGCGAAAGTAAAATGCTTTTTATAATTTGTATGTAATGCTGTGTGTTTTTTTTGTGGTCTTTTTGGATTAGCGCATCGGTTCTTGGGCATTACCAAAGCCATTCATAGAGGATTGATTTTGGGTGAATGTAGAAGTTAAGGTCATTTCAATGCTTTGATTGGCGGTTTTAATCGTATAGGTTTCATTCAGCTTTAATGAAGCAGAACTAAAGACAATAGCGCTATAAGCTGTCGTTGGTGAGTACGTGATTATTTCTGTATTAGAGTTATCATAAATACTAAATTTTGTATGTGCTTGTTCTTGCGTGTTAAGGAAGACCAGAATGCTATTTTGGGTAGAGCTTGTGCCAATCGCCATTGGCATATCACTTGCTCCAGCAGCAAGCAATGTCCCAGCACTCATAGTGAAGTTACCATCATAATCAAGCGAACCATTGCCACCATTTTCTGGCCCATTGATGTATACTTCACCGCCTTCCATAACAATATCGCCATTGGCGTCTAAGCCGTCGCCGCTGGCATAAATAGCACTAACGCCACCTCGAATGGTAAGAGTACCACTACGCTTTGAGAAGTCGTCCATTGCTTGTGTGTTATCGCTATCGCTACCACCTGCAGCATTGATACCATCGTCACTGGCATAGATGGTATGCGTTCCACCATTGATGTTTACCTCACTTGCTTCTAAACCTTCATAACTTTTTTTGATGGTAATATTGCCATCATTAATATTGAGTAAATTATCTGCATGAATACCATCATCTTGTGATACAATGGTAAAGTTTCCATCATTGATGGTTACATTTTGGGCATGAATGGCATCATCAACACTGTTGATGATGAAAGTTCCCCCATCTATAGTAATGGATGTAAAAGCTTGCATACCCTTGGCAGAGGATGTGGATTTACTGGTAAGTGTAAGCGCAGAATTTTTAATATCGATATAACCTTTTTTGTTGTCTGTGTCATTAGTTGCTTTTAGGGCATCACTGTTTGATGTGATTTCAAGAATCGCATTTTTGATGGTTAAAGAATCTTTGCCACGGATACCATCATCACCTGCTTTTATGATGAGCTTACAATCTTGGATGTTTACATCATCTTTACCAGCAATGGCATCAAGATTACTAGAAGAAACAGATAGGGTTCCACTACCATCAATAAACAAATCATCGCTTGCAAATACTGTCGCATTTACTTCTGCATTTGTATCTTCAAAGCTGGAATTTAAGTAGTTTTCACTGCCTTTTTTAACATTTATATAGGTGTTTTTTGCTTGTACAACATGGATGGCAGCGGTTGTTTTGTTGGTGATAGTGACGCCATTGAGAATCAATTGGACATTATTATCAGCAGCATTTACCATAATTTGACCATTATTCAAGCTACCAGAGAGATTGTAGACACCGCCTTTTGTGATAGTAATGATATTGTTTTCAACTTTAGCACCCTCACCATCAATGCTGGTTGCATTATCTTTTAATATAATGTTCGCTTTTTCTACTTGCCAGTCCTCAGCGTTGCTTGTTTTTTTAGTATCGGATGAAGTACTGCAAGCTGATGCTGCTAGTAAGGCAAAAAGGAATAATGATTTTGGAATGTGTTTATACATAAGGTTCACCTCTAAAAACTTTCTTGATTGTGCATTAATTGCAATGTGATGTTTAAGTTGCCATTACGACAACGTAAATCATCTAAAAAAACTTTCTTATTGATGTTATCTTTGAGGGTAATGATATAGTTTAGTTCATATGTGCTTCCCAGATCTTTTGTTCGGATCTGTTGCAAGAGGTAGGATGTTGTGAATTGATCCAATACGTCCTCAAATATCCCTTCCTGATTTTTATTTTCAGGAAGTAAAATAATCAAATGCATTTGTTTGTGGTTATGTTTGATATAAGATAACTTCTCACTTATCAGTAAAACAATACAAAATACAATGGTTAGAATGAGCCCGAAAAGTGGTACCTCAATCCCACAAGAAAGACCTGCGGCAACGCAAAATAAGATATAAACAATATCTTTTGAATTTCCAGGTGCACTGCGAAAGCGAATAATGGAGAAAACTCCGGCCAAGGAAAAAGCACCAGCAACATTATTGCCAATTAATAAGACAATGCTACACATAAGTGCTGGTAGTAATACCAAGGCAATCGCAAAGCTTTGTGAATGAGAGGTTGATGTTTTAGTATAGGTGAAGGATATAAAAACACCTAGTATAAAGGCAACACCAATGAGCATAAGTAGGGTTGTTAGTGTAACGGATGTATTTTGATTTGTATTGAGTAATGCGTTTAACATATAAAAAATCCTTTCCTACACAACGTTGTTTCAGGTTGTATACGTACAAATATTTTGTGATAGAAATAATATATAATCCTTACCATATTTTGAAAAAGAAGAACGATATATTTGGTATTTACTTAAAAGTGTACTCAACCACAAAGGAAATGCTTCTTCGACCTTGATTTCCATAAGATATTTTTCATGGTTGAGTAAGGAATAATAAGTAGTATCTCGTTTTGATGTAATATTACAATCGAAGGTAATACGAACATGTTTATCATCTTTTCCTTGATAGGCCAAACGATCGTAATGAAGGAAACTCATCGGATAGACATCATTGTTTTTTAATATATGTAGTATTTCTTTTATGACTTGTTTGTTCATGTATTCTTTATATTCTATGACTTGCTTTAAAAGTAATAAATGTAAGGCTTCTTGATAGGTCATTTTTGTACGTCTTTTATTGGTGAAACCACAATATTTCTTTTTTATTTCAACATACACATAAGTATTTTCGCTTAGGGGTTGATAGGAGCGAATACGAAGTTTTTCTTTGTATCTAGGTTTGGATAGAGAATGGCGAATAAAATCGTGTTGCTTGGTATCAAAATAAATAGAATAAATACGATAAGATTGTTGGTTTTCATTGTGAATATCCGCTGTGACATACGCTAGTAAGTCCTGTTGGAATTTGATAAATGTATCTTTGGATAATACAAATTTTGCTTCATGACGATTGAATATTTCTTTATGCATAAGCACCTCCTTTGTGAAGACATCATAAACTGTTTATGTATACGTTCAAGGGTGATGTTGTGAAGATTAGATGAAAAATAAGGAAAAAGCGAATACGCCGTATGTGAAAAGTAGGTTTTTTTGGTTGGGATTTTGTGGTTTGTAAGCAACAGAGAAAAACTTTTGTGGTATACTACTAATTATTGGAGATGAAAACATGAAAAAAAGAACAAAAATTATCCTTGGTATTATTACATCATTTATTGTTGTTTGTTTGATTACACTGGGATGTATAAGTAATTATTTTTATAATTTAGCACTAGACCCGAATACAGATAAAAGTATCATATTTGATAATGAGGCGACAGAAAATAAAGAAAGTTTAGCGGTTGAAGACACATTCTTTAGCGATACAAAGCATCAAGATCGTTATATCATAAATGATGGGTTGAAATTATATGCATATGATTTTAATCAAAAAAGTGACACGTATGTCATTGTTGTACATGGTTATGCTGGTGAGGCGAGTGAAATGAGTGTTAGCGCCAAGCATTTTTATGAGATGGGCTACAATGTATTAACACCTGATTTAAGAGGTCATGGAAAATCTGAGGGTGATTATATTGGTATGGGATGGGATGATCGCTTGGATATAGTTTCTTGGATTGATGATTTATTGAAAGAAGATAAAGAGTATAATATCATTCTTTACGGTGTAAGTATGGGAGGCGCAACCGTAATGAATACCACTGGAGAAACACTACCGAGCAATGTAAAACTGGCGATTGAAGATTGTGGTTATACAAGCACTTGGGATATTTTTTCCTATCAATTGAAAGCACTATTTTCATTACCCTCAATGCCGTTCATGGATGCGGCAAATGTTGTTGTGAAATTTCGTGCTGGTTATAATTTAAAAGATGGTGCAATTGATCAAGTAACTAAATCTAAAACACCGACATTATTTATTCATGGAGATGAAGATGCATTTGTACCTTTTTCGATGTTAGATGAGGTGTATAAAGCTTGTCGTGCCCCAAAAGAAAAATTGGTTGTAAAAGGTGCGGGACATGCACAATCACATTTAATAGAAAAAGAAATATATTGGAAAACAGTGGATGACTTCATCGCAAAATATAGATAGTATAAAAGTCTTATCAAAAAACGAATAACGTCGTTGAAAGCGAGTGATTCGTTTTTTTCATAAGTTACAATTTTTGACAATTTAAACGCATAAGATTATATTCTTGTGGTTTGACAAGAAAAAAAGTTTAGTGTTTAATGAAGTTACAAAATTAGGAGGGCATGAATATGTCAGAAATAAAAGAAACTTTAGTGAAGACACTACAAGTAGAGCTTCCAGATGAAGTTGTAGAAACCTTGGAATTAAAAGCTAAGGACAAGTTAAGACTATCACTTAAAGATGATAATATATGTATTCATACAAACAAGCGAAGCAGTTATATTTCACAAATACAAATGTCTTGGTTTGTTGTTCCTGCAGGAATTGTTAGTGTTTTATTTTTTTTGTTTTTTATGGCACAAGGACAGACCCAAATTGCTTTTGCCGGAACAAAACAGGTTTCGCTTGCCAGTATGGCAATTGTGTTGGGTGTGCTTAGTGGCGCTTGTTCCTTTATTTATTTTTTTACGAAAGGGAAAAGAGGTAAAATTAAAACGATTTCAAATGATATTTATTGGCGGAATTTTCCCGCTATTCTATTGTCTTTTGTGATTGCGATGATTGCTATGTTACTGTTTTTCTTTTGGGTTTTTGGTTCCTTTTTTGCAGGTGTTAGTTTTGATATTTATACGTCTACCTTTTTATTTTTTGTGATTGTTGCACTCGTAAATTATATTATGATTCACGTTTCGATTGCGCTAACGCCAACCTTGCTTACCAATGTTGTTATTTTCACGATTATTGCAGGCGTTGGAGTTGCGATGCTTACCAACGGTGATGCGCAATGGTGGCAATATAATTTTAGTTTTTTAGGAACGCCGGAAGCAACACGGGCGTGGGGGTTTAATGTTACCTTGATCTTTTCAGGGCTGCTTTTGGTAGCCCTTATTGATTATTTATTTGTAAACTTACAAAAAAATTATCCACCGAAGACCAGACGTTTGACGATTATTAAAACAATTCTTATTTTAGTAGCATTAAGTTTTGCGGCAGTCGGAATATTCCCATATAACGATTCACCCTTTTATCAACAAATGCATAATCGTGTAGCCGGATTTCTTGTTTACTTTTTAATTATTTTAATTGCCGGATTACGGTGGTTGTTACCAGAGGTAGGAAAAGAGTTTTTAAAACTTTCTTATTTAATTGCTACAGGACTTGTGGTATCCTCACTGTTGTGGCTTGTGGTAGGTTACTTTTCACTAACGGCATTCGAATTAATTGCCTTTTTATTGGCGATATCATGGCTGTTTTTGCTCATTCAAAAAATCAAAGAGATTGCTGAAAATACAAACAAAATATATGAGGTTGAGATTAAATAAATATAAATTAAAAAATAAAAATCGCAAATGTGTTGGCTTTTAAAAAGGCGGCACTTGCGGTTTTTCTTTACCTAGAAAAGTGGAACTGTGTCAAGACAGTAGATCACTTAAATAGAGACACTTTCTAGTTGTTAGCTTTTCCAAACTGTTTGATATATTCATTTGGGGATAAGTAATCGTAGTGTGAATGAATGCGTACAGTATTATGAAGTTCTTCAATGTATTCAAATAATAAAAGTATCCGCTTGTTGATAATTTAAAATTTTATGTGGGTTTAACTATTCACGTTGAATCACCATGTACGAACTTTTCTTACTTGCTTGATAGTATATTTTCAACATTAGTATACTAAGACAGTATCATAGGAACCACAAAAAGTTGTAGTTGCGTATTTAAGTAGTTCATGAGGTCTCCTGTTCTGATTATCGCAAAAACTATTATAACAGGACCTCTTTTATTTTACCCACTAAAATTTTACACTATCCTAGATTAGTAGTGGAATTGTCAAGGGAATGAAAATGCGCTAAAATAGTAAAAGATAGAATAGGAAACATGAAAGGGATCATAATTATGAAAAAGATAAAAAAGATACTATGTAGTATTGCTTTATTGATAGGCGTAGTAGGTTGTCAAAAAAGCGAGGTAGAAGAAAAGGCGGTTAAGACAGATCCAATCTATACGTATGATGGGTTTTATGAAGGAGTCAAACTTAGTGAAGAAGAACAAGAACTTGTGGATGGGAAGATTTTGCATATTAGCGAAAGTTACTTACTACCAACCATGGAATATGAATTTAAAATGTATCCACTGGGGGATGAAATCAAGAGTAAGTATTTAAAAAAGCATGAAAAAAAGGTTGTCAAATTTTTAGAAGAAAAATTTGATGAACTGTACGCGATGGATATAGATGTAAGAGAAGATCGCGTATTTGATTATATATATACTACAGATTACCGTAGTGAAAAAGAAGAAAGAATAGGAAAACTGATATATCGATATGATGTTGAAGGACAGGAATCTTATCCTGGATATTATAATCAAGTGAATGTAGATCTTAAACTTTTGCATACGAAGCAGGCAAATGATCCATGGGATGAGGATATCTTAAGTGCGGAAGCGGTTGAAGATGATGATGGCAAGGTTATTGGAAGCAGTTGGTATGATGATTTATCTGTAGAACTATTGTTAGCTACAAAGTATAGGAAAGAATTAAATCAATATTATAATAGCTTAGTGAAAAAAATAAACAATTATATAAAAAAGACGGGAAACTATCACGATGTAAAAATAGAAGAGATGGCGCCATATTTTCAGTTTAGTGTGAAATGTGGTTATGAGGAGGCAGTTGCATTTTCTATTAGTTATTCTCAAAAAGCCATAGAATATTATAATCAACACCAAAAATTTCCTGATGATATGTTTGAAGGTGAGAAGTCAATCGGGTTATATTTTAATAAACAACGGATGAATATCGATGAGATAGTTGAATATGTTAATCGTAGTGAGTATTTTGCGTTTATGATTTTTGTCGATCCTTGGATAAGCAAAGATGTTTTTGATAAAAATGAACTAAGAGATTTAGGAAAAGATTACGAAGGGACAATGAAAAAATTCACAGACAATAATTTAGATTGGATTATCAAAGACAAAGATGCGATAAAAAAGATCATCAATGAGAGTAACATTACGTATACCGAAGTTGATTATGCAGTTGGCATTGGTGTGAAAGCAGCAGATGCCGAAGATGCAGGAAATCTTACAGGGAAAGGGAATACATTTATACCGCTCAGAATCTACGATGGAGATTATCCATGGCTTAGTGAAGACATTAATAGAGAAAATGAATTAGGAAACACAACAGATTTTACATGGAGAGGAAACAAATGATATTACAATTACTTAATTTTAGTCAAAAACTTCAAAAGAATAGTCAATTTTCTTTCAATGAAGTATCCAAACAGTTGCGTAATGATTTTGCGGATTACGAAG
>JBKEBQ010000008.1:0-1978 GCA_047973225.1 Breznakia sp.
AAATACAATTAGCCAAGAAAAGAGCTAGAGGGTATCGGAATATTGACAACTTCATAAACATGATATACTTCATTGCTGGAAAACTCAAATTTGATTACCCACTATATTCGACATAGAGCCAGTTTATTATACTCTTCTAATTCTTCTTTCGAGATTTGAATTTTCTGTTTGAATTCAGATAACTCGTTAGTTAGCTTATCTATTTCGCCCTTAATACCTTTTTCATCCCCTTTTTCTTTTAACCTAGTTCTTCGTTTTACAAGTTCTTCTTGTAGTTGAAAAAGTTTATTGACTTTTGCTGTAATATCTGAGTTGTTCTCACTTGAAAAAGAATCATAGTTAGTGATTTTTTGATTTTTGACTACATCTTGTTTGATTATTTCTTCCACTAGATTATCTAACTCACCTCCTTTGTTTTTTGCCAATTGGTACATGTAACTTTGTGGAAAATACTCTATATTTCTTTCGTTATTTTCTACACCATCTTTCCAAGTGATTGATAATCCTGTTACAATAGCATTTACAAAATCAGAATACTCTTGATTTCCAAATTTTACAGGCTTATCACAATTTAATCTTTGGGCTATAGCACCTAGCAAGACGGATTTACCTGTCGACCTTCCTCCAATAATGCAATTTAAGTTTTGATTAAAGTATAAAGTTTGGTTTGTAAAATCACTATGAGTAATCGTAACTGAATCTATAGCTTGGTAACCCGCTTTTTCTTGCGGTTTGGCTTGTTCAATTGAAACACGTTCGTCTGGCTCATAACTAATTTGTTTAATTCCATTAAACGTTGGATCTGCTTTTATCCAAGTGTGGCAATGATAATTTTCTATTGCTTTTTTACTACCATCTTCATTTAACTCATAAGTGTCTAGCTCTTGAAACGAATGTATATCTAGCGAATGGAGTAGTTTTTTATTTCCAAATTCATTTAACCAATTTTGATTCTTTTCATTTGTCTCAACGTTGTTGCTAAAAAAAGCTTTTACTTGTGAATATAAATAGTCTTTCAGTGGTTTTAGCTGTTGATTTTTTTCAAGATTACTCCATTCTTTGTAGCCAAGAAACAAGAAAGTTTTATTCTTCCAAGTTGTTGAATTTACAAGTTCCAGAACTTCCTCTGTAGAAGGAATAAAAGACTCAAAGCCTTTTTTTAAATCCCCTCCAATTTCGCTAAAATTCTCTTTAGATAATTTCTTTGTTTTATGTGCTTCTAACTTTGATATTTTAATATTATCGATAAATTCTTCTCTTATTTTTTTTATTTCATTAGCTAGATTGGATTCATCTACATCAAACAAAATATGCAGGTTGATTTTTTGTAGTTTATTTTCGTTACCACTACCAAAAGTATCAATTCTAAATTCTAGTATTGGAAATATTTTATCTATGTTTTTTAGTCGACCTTTTGATTTAAAGCCCATTACCTTTTCATA
The DNA here is from genome assembly GCA_047973225.1 of Breznakia sp. Classification (GTDB taxonomy): domain Bacteria; phylum Bacillota_I; class Bacilli_A; order Erysipelotrichales; family Erysipelotrichaceae; genus JBKEBQ01. Next base: position 1,443 of record JBKEBQ010000008.1, read on the forward strand.
GCCATCTATGAAATAATAATCAGTAATACCAATTACCTTAACATCTTCTGGTAAGTTTTCTAAACATTTAATGAACTTTTCCCAGCTATCAGGTGTGTTTTTGTAGTCTTGACATATGGATTCAGGTGTATGTATATGCAAATCCCATATTCTCCATTCTGAACCTCTACTTTTTTGTTCCATAGCTTATTTTGATTATTGTTGGTTTCAAATATACATAACCAAACTAATTCCCACACTACAATTCGACACATATTTTACCACTCTCTTTTTCCTTTCGCAGGATAATATTATCTTTACCACCACAAAGCTACTACATCGTCATTACACCTCTAGTGGTGTAAGTGGTTAAAAATCAACCTAAGAAAGATTTTGCATCGGAAAGTAATAAGTAATCACTATTAATTAATAATAATAGAGGTCGTCATTTAGTTACATGTATTTTATTGTCTTTGTACCAATTGAAAATAAGATGATTATGAAATTATTTGAAGGTCGAGATATTATTGAATTTACTGAACATTTTCCAAATGATG
>JBKEBQ010000055.1:0-9501 GCA_047973225.1 Breznakia sp.
GGGTTATTAAGCCGAAAAATCAGATTTATATTACAGACGATGAATCTGTAAGTGGTGATAACACTTTTTTCATTCGTACAAATAAAGGATTTGGCAAGCAAACATTAAGGGAGTTCTACAGTGAAAATGAAAAGCCGGAATCCTTCACTGATTTGAATCAAATAATTGAAAACAAAGAATTATGGGAAGAAGCTAATACGACACAAGCTATATCTGAATTACCAGAGCCTCAAAAAGATCCCTATTTTAATTTCCTAAAAATAATTAGGCAGGAAGATAATGAACTCGCTTTTTCAAATATGTTTGCTTACTTTTTTGATATAAATAGAGATGCATTTTCCAGGTTTGCACAGAAAGTTTTATCTGTCGATATGCAAACAGATTTTACCATTGAGAGAGAAAAGAAAAATATTGACCTATTAATTTCTGATAAGAATAATGCTGTTGTAATTGAGAATAAAATCAAATCTAGCATTAATGGTATTAATGAAAGGCATGATATCTACAGCAATCAAGTACAGTCTCAGCTAAAAAAATACTATCAATTTGTTACAACTGATGATGAGTATTGCAAGAAAACTGTGAACTGTTTTATTTTTTCACCAAACTACAACCGCATTGATTTGAGTAAGTTTTCATGCGGTGAAAAATACACTGTGGTTTATTACAGAGAAATCTATAATTTCTTTGTTGAAAATAGAAACCTGTTTGATGAGGTGCCTTATTTTGAAGATTTTATTAATGCATTACATAAGCATACAAAGGCCTATGATAATGAGTTAGAGGAAGAAATGCAAAGAAGATTCCAAAGTACTATTTATAAAGCAAAAAAGCATTAAGGATTGAGTTAACCTAAGGAGGGCATGAATATGCATTTGGGTTCATTGGAAGACCGTAGAGCTAGAAAAAGGATTTGAAGAACATGACGCTGATGTATTAATACATAGTAAGGCTAAACGTGCGTTGGCCAGCAACAGGGAGCTAAGCAAATTATCACCTGCTAAGTTGTATGATGCAATAAATAAATAGTTGGGGGGAAATTAATGGCTAGACGAAATAAATATGATGTACTGGTAATACTTACAAACAATGCAGCTCTCATATGGAAAGAAGCTCGTGGTATTGCGCCGGATTCGGCAGCAGATAAGTTAGATGATGCTATGCTCGAATGGCAAAGCGAATTAACTAAAACTTTGGAAATTTGGATTGATAAAGGTCTTGCAATGACTACAGGTGAACTGATTCTTGCACGTGCGAATCTAGGTGCAGTGGTTGAATCATGGCTGAAATTCTTTTACTGTGTTTATTATGATGATTATTGTAAGAACCCGATTACAAATAATAAAGGGAAAATGATAGAACCTGAAAAAGCCTCATTTAATAATCTTAAAGATTTTAGTTCTGGAAAGCTATGGGATGATGCAAGTTCATCAGAGTATGGTTGGGTTGATTCCGTACAGCATAAAAGGAATGCAATCCATTCGTTTAGATACAGAGATATTGGAACTTCCCAGGATTTTTTAGATGATATTAATCATCTTTATGATTTTGTAGATAATGTCCTTTCGCACTTCCCACCACTTGAGGACTGTATAGAGGTATATCCAGCGGGCTATGTAATGAATCCATACATTGACTGATATGTTCTCACATACGAAAGCCTACAGTGGATATGTTCCCTCTAAGAGAATTTCTAATAAAAAATTCAGGTTGCTAATATTTGACAACTATCCCCACCTCTTAACACATGTCGAGTGTGTGGTGTTGATGTCACGAACCGAGGGATAAAAGTGCCGTAAAAGCCGATGAAATGAGCGTTTGTTGATAATGATAAAACGCTATGAAATTTTGAGAATTGGTCAGATTTTGAAAAAACAATAGCCCGATGCACTCAACCCCCGTGGCTATAAAGGTTGACCGATTATCGGGCTATGGCTTGGGGAGTGTATAGGAGTGCTGGCATAGTGGGAGTGTGTGGGGTTATTGGCAGTAGTTTGAGGGTGAGAAAGCATAGAGATGTGCGATTTTATAAAACGCAATGATTCGGATTTATCAATATCTATGATATCTATGTATATTTCTATAAAAGCACTAACAAATATAGTCAAATACTATGAAAACGAATTGACAAATGGGCAATTATCGTGTATATTATACTAGTTGGATTATGCGTAAATGAGAGGTGGAGCAAATGATAGAAAAAAACAGTGATGTTTGGATTGGAATTAGCGAGGCCGCTGAATATCTCGGAGTGACAAAAGAGACAGTAAGAAATTGGATAAAAAAACAAAATGGCATACCGGCACAGAAAGTAGGGAAGCTGTGGAAGTTTAAACGTTCTGAACTTGACGCTTGGATAAAAAGTGGAAAAAGTGCAGGAGTTTAGTTTGGGAGGATATCGTTATGAAGAAAGCATATTTTCCTTCTAATAGCACGCTGGAACAAGCTGTTCTAGACTCGCTTAAGGAGTTAGGTGGAATAGCGACAACAGAACAAATCAACGAAAAAGTAATAGAGATTTTGAATTTATCAGATGAAATCGTGCAGATGGAAGATGAAAGTGGATTAGGTACAAAACTAAATTATCGATTGCGCTGGAGCAGAACTAATCTTAAATCTCGCAATCAAATTAAAAATGTTAAAAGAGGCACTTGGTCTTTAGATTAAGTTATCTAGGAGGATTTATGCCCGTATATAAGATCAAAAAGCAATTTACAGATAATATTACACCTCACCAAAAAGAGGCTATGTTGGCTGATTTTAAGATAGATAAAAATGGTGATATCGTTAGTAATTACACTCACAAGGGATACACCGTTAATGATATGAACATTGAATACCGCAAAGATGTAAAAGCGATAAGCATGTTTTCAGGTGCTGGTGGCTTAGATATAGGAGCACAGTTAGCTGGAGTAAAAGTTATTTCAAGTATAGATATTTTTGAGGACAGCGTAAAAACATTGAAAAAGAACAAGTTTTTTTCGCATACTCTTCATGAAGTCTGCGATATTACAAAGATTAACGGTAAGCACTATGAGAGAACGCTTGAAAAAGAAAAACCACAGAAATTGATTATTATTGGTGGACCGCCTTGTCAGCCTTTTTCAAAAGCTGGTTATTGGGTTACAAATGATAAAAGGAGCTCAAATGAAGACCCAAGAAATATGATTATTCCTTATTTTAAAATAATTTCGGAACTGAAGCCAGATGGATTTGTTCTTGAAAATGTTGAGAGCCTATTGCACCCATCTAATAAAGATGCAGTGGACTCCATATATGAAAATATGAAAAAGCTAGGATATAACTGTTCGTTACTTAAGACTAATTCGGCTGAATATGGTGTCCCGCAGAAGCGAAAAAGAGTATTTTTTTTAGCGAGTAAAAAGAGAATTGAAGCATCTTTAACGAAAACACACGGTTCCGAGAAGGAATGTTTAGCTAATCCAGAGTTGCTACCTTATGAGAGAGTAATAGATTGGATCGGAAAATTTGATGCAAAAAAATATTTAGGCGATGAAAAGTTAGAGATTGAAGGAAAATGGGAACATGAGCTAACATGTATACCTTTTGGAAAGAATTATATTTCACTTTCTGCTCGCGAAAGCTATCCTGAGCCTGTGTTTGTTGCGGGTAAAAGGTATTGGTCATCTCTTTTGAAACTTCATCCATTTCTTCCGTCATGGACTATCATTGCAAGTCCGGGCCATTGGGAAGGCCCTTTCCACTGGAAAAACAGAAGGCTAAGTATTAGAGAACTAGCAGCCATACAAACTTTCCCTGATGATTATAGGTTTTATGGCAGTGTATACTCACAACACAAACAAATTGGCAACGCAGTTCCGCCGTTGTTAGGAAAAAAGGTGGTCGAAGAATTATGCAAATGGATATAAAAAAGCCAAGAATAATAAGTCTTTTTTCTGGAGCAGGTGGTCTTGATATTGGATTTGAACAAGCAGGATTTAGAACTGTATTTGCTACAGACGTTTGGGATATTGCTTGTGAAACACTAAAGGCCAATAATATGGCAGACGAAATTTTTTGTGGTGATATTAGAAATATTAATTTTAAGAAATTGAAGGAACAGTATGGAAAAATCGATTGTCTTATTGGTGGGCCGCCGTGTCCTCCGTATAGCCAAACTCGTCATTATTTAGTGGGAAAAGCTGATGGTTTTGATGATGAACATGCCGGATTTGCTGTGTTAGAGTATTTTAGAGCCGTAGAAGAGTTGAAACCAAAAGTGTTTCTTTTTGAAAATGTTGATGGTTTTTCTTTTAAAACGCACCAAGAAGAATTTGATTTTCTTAAAAAAAGAGCGGATCACCTAGGATATAATATTACCTACAAAGTAATTAATTGTGCGAATTATGGGGTTCCACAGACAAGAAAACGCTTCTTCTGCGTTGGCGGACGGAAGAAATTATCACAGTTTGCTTTCCCTGAAGAAACCCATGCAGACCCTAAAAAAAATACAAATAAAATTCCGTGGGTAACCTGTGGGGATGTGATTTCTGATTTTGACAATATCACTGAAGACGAAAAATTTCAACGCCCAGGGGCAAAGGACTATGATTTGTTGGTTGAAATTCCTGTTGGAAGTAATTATCTTTATTTTACGGAAAAAAGAGGATACCCTAATCCGAAATTCAAATGGAAATCTCGCTATTGGACATTTCTATTAAAATTAACACCAGATAGACCCTCGTGGACTATTCAGGCAAGTTTTTCGACTAACCAAGGTCCATTTCATTGGAAAAATCGCTTTCTTAGGATTGAGGAACTAAAAAGAATACAGACATTCCCAGATGAGTATAAACTCACTGGCGATATGAAGGAACAGTGGCGTCAAGTAGGAAACGCAGTTCCTGTTGAAATGGCACGTATATTAGCAAAAAAGATAAAGGAGGTGTATTTTGATGGAGAGAGATGAACGTTATGAAGTTAATTCTCAAGGTGCTGTAATTATTGGAACACCTGTGACATTGACTCCTTCTGAAAAGACAGCCATGATAGAGCGGATGTTCGCAATCAATGGATGGACGTATACTCTTTTAGAAGAGATAACCTCTGCGCACTATTTCATTGAATTAAAGAATGATAATTTGCAGATTGAAAAGCGTTTTCATCTGTATCATGGAAATGTAAGAAAAGAGGATCCCGAACGAAATCGTGAAGAAAAGAAAATACAGCTGGGGACAGAAAACGATCCTAGACAGTATGTTGATGATGCGTTAATTCTCGGATTTTATGTTTATGAAAATAAAAACTCACTTGATGACACAGTAGTTGTTGCATGGCCGATAGAAGAAGGCAAAAACTACCCAACTAACCCTAGTTTAAGGGTAAACATGAGAACAGATATCATGCCTGCCAAAAATGCTGGGTATTATGTTGATAAAACAACAGGCAAAAACTTAGTGGCATTTCGTCCAGAATTCATTTATCACTATATTGAAAATTATAAGGACTTACATTACGGTGGTTATGATATTTTACAATCTGATGAAGATATACATGATGCTATAAATGAGAATGAACGGTTAACCACAGGTTGCAATGTTCTTCTTTACGGTGTTCCCGGTTCTGGTAAGAGTTGGACAATTGAGCATGAATATTGCAAAAAGGATAGTAAGGTGGAGCGTTTAGTATTCCACCCAGACTATACCTATTCGGATTTCATAGGTCAGATTCTCCCAAATGTCGCTGAAGATGGGCAGGTAAGCTATAAATTCACAGCAGGTCCATTCACTAATATTTTGCTGGACGCATATACACACCCAGAGGATGAATATATCCTTATTATCGAAGAAATCAATCGTGGCAATGCCCCCGCTATTTTTGGAGAGGTATTTCAGCTGCTTGACCGAAAGGTTGAAATAAAAGATGGAGATGATGACGATGGATTCCCTGTCGGAACGAGTGAGTATGCAATAACTAATGCAAATATTGCAAAAATTGTATATGGGGATCCAACTCGCAAAGTTCGTATCCCATCAAACCTTTCCATTCTTGGTACAATGAATACTTCTGATCAGAATGTGTTTACATTGGATACAGCATTTCAAAGAAGATGGGATATGCGACTTACTGAAAATAATTTTGACAATGTTGATCCTGAATTAGCTAATGCAGAAATCCTTGATACCACTATTACATGGAAAAATTTTTGCACAGCAATTAACGGCATTGTTGTTGGAAACAGTGCAAGAATGACTTCATCGGAAGACAAGAGACTGGGCGCATATTTTGTACACCTTCGTGACTTGCAAAAAGACGAGCGTATGGGGAATCTTGGTGATGGAGAATATGATGATCTAAGAAAAAAGGAATCAGCTGGCACACTTACCGATATAGAGAAGAACCGTCTATCTGAAATTCGTGACGCAATGAAGCAGTATCGCAAGTTTCCAGAGAAGGTCATTAAGTATCTGTGGGATGATGCTTTTAAATTTAATCGTGAAGTAGTTTTTGAAAATACAGAGTATCAGAGTTTAGAGCAGGTTATCCGTGCATTCATGTATGCCCAAGGTATCGACCGCTTTAAGATGTTTAAGGAAAATGTAGTAAGTGCTTTCCGAGACTCTGAACAGTAAAGGCGGTGATTTGGTATGGATTTGGACTCAGCATTAAAATCTGTTATGGAGTTCGATTTGGCAGACCACTGTCATGTAAACTCAAATGAAGATGGTGATAGGTTTGTGGGCATTAAAGCAGATTCTGACAATGCGATGGTCTATTTCCCTATTGGATATCAACTGCCGAAAACTGATGCCGAAATCAGAACGGATATAAAGCATTTGATACAGGTGCTTTCTGAGTTTACAACTAAGGATGACAGATTACTGGCATTGAACAGGTTTGCTGCACCACAGAGTGTGGATTTTCCTATAAATGCTTTTAAGAGTGTAATAGAATATTTCTTTTCAACTGGTGGCAAGTATTATGTGGAAACGGATGCAACCTATAAAACGGCAGCAACGGGAAATCAAGACTGGCCAAGAACTGTGCGAAATCAAATGCCACTTGTGCAGTCAAAAAACGGGGTGAGTTCATTCATTTATACAAATTTTGTGGTTCGCTCTGTAACCCCAAATGACACGAAACTCATTACTCAGGTGAATCGATACTGCGTTTATGAAGCCTTTAAGAGACTTGGGTGGCTGTATGTTCCTTATACGATAGAAGAACCGGGACCACACCCAGATGTCAAAACATCAATTGCAATTGTGCAGAGTAAACTGGCTGGAACTAACGATGATAAGAAAAGAGCATTGTTCCAAGGCATGAAAGATATGCTTGAGTTTATGAACGAGAAAACCTCAGACAAACAGTTTTATTTTGGAACGGATAATTTTGACCATGTATGGGAAAAGTTAATAAACCGTGCATTTGGTGAAAGAGATAAGGACAGATATTTCCCTCGTACCAGATGGTTGCTGGATAAAGGTAGATATAAAGAGAAACGTCCTTTGATACCAGATACCATTATGATTTGCAACGGCAAGTATTATGTGCTTGATGCGAAGTGCTACAAGTATGGTTGGACTGGCATTCCAGATCATTTGCCGAACGGCTCCTCTATCAATAAGCAAATTACCTATGGAGAATACTTAGAACAACACATGGGTGTGAACAATGATTCCTTGTTTAATGCTTTTATTATGCCGTACAATATGGCGAAGAATCACTTTGAGATTGATTCTATAGTTGGAAATGTGGGAGAAGCCGTTGGTGACTGGCGAAGCAACCGTAAATATTACGAGAGAATTCAAGGTATCGTAATGGATACCAGATATTTGATGTATCATTATTCAGGAAAGCCGCTGAAAGAGAAAGTGGCATTGGCTGAATGTATTGAAGCAGTATTGGGACGTGACCTAGTGCCAGCGCCTCGTACATAAAAAGATAGACCTCTGATAGCAGTTATATAAAACTGTGTTCAGAGGCCTTTTTTTATTGGGCAGATGCTTCTTCACGCTCTCTGCGTTTTTTACGGTATCGTGCTTGCGTGACACGGTTACAGCATTCGGTGCTGCAATACCTCGTCTTTGTCGATGTGGTTTTGACTAAAAAATATTTACCGCAGTTTGGATTATCGCAAGGGCGGTAAAGTTCAAGGTCTGGCTTCAAGTAGAAAATCGAAAAATATAAAGCACACAGCAGATTATCCACTTTCCACGAAGGGGCCATCGTATCAGCATTATATACGGGATGGATTCCATCCAAGTTTGCATTTATCTCTTCGCCAATAATGTGACGTGCTATTTCCACCAAGGACTTCTTCATCTCTTTTGTGAAAGCATCAAGGTTTGGGTCTTCGTAATATGCAAGGCCGTTGCTAAAATTAAGCATACCGACCTCATGGAAATAATGGAACAGAAGGTCTGTTATATTTTTCTCAATACCAGAACTTTCGAGGTTCAGATATAGTACTGTTATATTTCGGAATAGAAGGTCATTGAAACCGGACTTAGCAGAATAACCACCCACTATATCGTTGTACTCTTGTATTGATAGCTGATAACTGCCGTAAATGGTATCTGTCACTGTGTAGAAATCAGAATTAAATGCTTCATGCTCTCTTTCATACGAAACATTAATTTTTGGCGATTGCAGCAGATCGATGTAGGAACGATGCTTGGTAGTGTATGCTTGAGTCATCGCATCCGTTTTGATTGTAAGGTCTTCGGCAAACAGCAAATTTATGGTTAGCAGTAAGATTTTCTGATAGTCCTTGTGTGTCTCATTTGCAGCAGTCATTAATTCCACGGTCATTCGCAGCCGTTCCATAATACTATACAAAGTGTTAGCATCGATTTCTTCATAACTTCCTGTGGATACAGGAAATAAGAATCCGTTTTTTTCCATAAACGATGACAGCTCTTTTACTGACTTATTTGATAGAGCCATTATTGTTCCAAGTACATTTGCTTCTTCTATAGTTCCATTGGGGGCAATTCGCACTAATCCTTTTTTGGCTGCATATGCAAAAAGTAGCTTTGGCTCATGCAGGGCCTGCAGTTTATATTTTCTAATTGGCTCCTCTCCCGGTGCTATGTGTTCTAAGTCAGTAACGCAGTCACAGGAGTAGCTTTCGAACTGAAACAGAATGTTTTTTAAAAAATTCTCTTTGATCTGGGGCATTTTCGGCTCCTTTCTTCAACTAAAAGTCATGGCTTTTGCCATGGCTTTATTTTTTTGCGCTGAGAATATAATGGCAAATAATATGTTTTATATTAATAATACAGAAACTATATGAGTATATCAATAGATATAACGTTATTAATAAATAAAAATAATGTGTAATTTGACTATATTTCATTACTTTTTTAAAGGCACTATACTTAGAGATAGTGAAACGCATCGCTTTTCACTCCACTCGTTTCAAAGTTCATCGCCTGATCAGCGATGCCCAGAGCGGCGAAACGGACACAAGTAAATATCAGTCAACCCACTGGGACGGTTGGCCAGTTAAGAAGTGAGGATTCATTCTTATGGCCA
>JBKEBQ010000043.1:0-69092 GCA_047973225.1 Breznakia sp.
CATTTAAGTGATAAAGATTAAGATAAATATATAAGCAAAAACTTTAAAGTTATTAGTGATATAAAGGCATTTATATATATGCATACATAAGTCAATTAACTTGTTCCTAGGTAAAAGTTAAATTTAAAAAAATACACCTTTGCATCAATGTAATACTTTCATTTCATGTGGAGAGTGTTGAGTTGATGTTAGGCTCATAAACAACAGTCTTAAAAGTGTATAAACAAAGAGGTTTCAGAGAGTTGAGTTGGCATGCTGAAAACGGCATAAGTTGATGTGATGCAAGTATAAAAAACAGTTAATCCAAAGATAAATAAGTGTAAAAAGTCAAAATTTGCAAATTTAAGATGGAATATGAATTGCAGCTTAATCATTGTTTTACTGATATTTTAACGTTTGCTGATAAAATTAAAAAGAGGAAATGATATATAGAAATTAAGGCATTGATAAAAAATACTTGAAAATGATAACTTAAAAGCAAACGTGGATTATCCTTGTATGTAGAAACTTAAAAACACAAAATTTCATTTGACTTGAGTTCAGACAATACACTATTTGAGAATGTTAAAAAGGGTGGTGTCGATATTACTAAAATGATATTGTGATTATTTCTCATGGATATATAGATAATGGTGTAGCATTGGCTAAATTTTTGAAAATTAACAAGACTGCCAAAATATTTGTGCAACGAAAAGTTTTTCATGCTCATCAAATTAGAGTTGATTTTTTAAAATCTAATATTAGATTTAATAGAAAACTTAAAAATAGTAATCAAATTGTTTTGTTGGATGAGAATTACAAGATAGATGAAGAACTAAGGTTATTTATCGCCAGTGATACCACCAAATGCTATTCTTTTGCAAATAATAAGTTACCTGATGAGCATGGTGAAGATAATTTTTCGTATAAGCAAAATGTAATTAGTAAAGAAAATCAAACGGCGCTTATTAAGGAATGTCTACATGCAGGCTTATTAATGTTAAGGTTTGGACTAAGTTCCATCACAAACGCTTTGTGTAGGTGGATATCATTTGTTTATTCTTATAACAAGGAAATCGGTATCAAAAGTATTATTAGATGAAATCATCAAAGAATTGAAAAATCTCCTCAAACTAGATTTTATACTTGTCGTTGTACAGGCAAACGAGCATATCATCATTTAGCAAATAATATTAAAAATATGTTTTATTTATCTTGTAGTGATGAAATAGAAGGATAGTTATGTATCCTTTTCATCAAAAAATTTGATATTTTATAAATTGATTTTTACTACTACATAAATAATATCAGGAAGAAATAATATAATGTTTTATACCCCAACAGAATTAAGTGAAGCAAAAAGAAGAATTACAGCTTTGAGTATTGCTAATCAGCTAATACAGAAAGAAATAGAAAAAAATCATGCCTAAACTCAGAAAGATACTTGGCAAAGCGATTCACCATATATTATTTTTTTGATGAGAGCAATTGAAACCCAGAGTAAAGAAACAATTGCTAGTTGGTGTTTAGATTATACTCAAAAATTCATCTTGCCAATTTTTGAAAAACAATGTCTCAATGATCAGCGACCACATATGGCACTAGTAGCATCAAGAGATTGGTTTGAAGGGAAAAAGAAGCTTGTGGAAGTAAAAAATATTATTTTAAATGAATACCATGCTACAGCTAGAGAATTAGAAGATAAGCCTGCTGCCCAAGCTGCTGCCTGCTTCCACACGCCACCCCACTCACTAGGTCTAGCTTTTTATGGCTCAGCTGCAATCGCTTATGATCGTGTTGGACTTGATGAAAAACCAATCGTCTATGATCAAATAGCCGTGCAAGAATGTGTAAAGATGGAAGAAGCATTGCGTAAAATGTCAATTATGGATGAACCCAATCCTGCTAAAATTAAATGGAACTGTTAAAAATTGGTGAGGGGATAATCTGCTTTGTGGCAGTGAAAAAAATATAAGAACGTAAGAATGGAAAAAGGCAAATGAAGTAATGTTTGTCTTTTTTAGTAAAATTAAATAAAAATAATTTTGGTTATGGTATAATAACAAAAGATATTTATAGCTAAATTGTACATTATGATTTTAGATGAATAACATAATAGAAAAGAAAGAGGTAATTTATGAAAAAAGTGAAAATATTTGCATTGGGAGGTCTTGACGAAAACGGAAAAAATATGACTGTCGTTGAGGTGAACGATGTCATCTTTATTTTAGAAGCAGGGATTAAATTTCCCAATGCATCACAATTGGGAGTAGAATATGTAATTCCTGATTTCGATTACTTAATTGAAAATCGCAAACGTATTGCGGGAATTTTTATAACCCATGCCCATGATGATGTCATGCGAGCACTCCCATATCTATTGAAGCAGCTACGTGTGACAATTTATACGGGGAAATTGACAGCGTTGTTAATTGAAGATTTATTGAAACAAGAAAGAATTAGAAACTATAAAATTGAAGTTATTAAACGCACATCACGTTTGATTGTGAAAGGGGTGGCAATTCGCACCTTTGCGATTACCCATGCATTCCCTGACAGTTTTGGTGTTGCTATTAAATCAGAACAGGGATATATCGTCTATTCTGGAGAATTTATTGTTGATTACAACATGTTCCATGAAGAATTTGCATTTGATGTAAACGAATTTTCAAAAATTGGGAGTGAAGGTGTTTTGGCTTTGTTGAATGAATCAACAAGTGCTGAAAATGAAGGTTATACAGCACCAAAACACCGTATAACTAAGCGCTTATCAACGATTATGGATCGTCATGATGGTCGCTTTATTGTAGCTTGTTATAGTCAAAGTTTATATCGTATTTTTGAAATTTTAGATATTGCGATGAAATACAAAAAGAAAGTATTTATTCGTGATAATGAAATGCGGAAAACGTTAGAATTTTTGAATCGATTGGGATATTACAAAATTCCAAAGAGTATGTTGATAGAAAAGAAAGATTTTCGAAATGATGATAAAAATGTTGTAATTTTGGTTACTGGACGAGGCAAAGGATTGTTTCTTAAGATTTCAACAATTGCTACACACGAAGATACTTATGTTGAAATGGATGGAGAGGATACAGTGATTGTCACAAGTCCTGTCGTTGCGGGAACGGAAAAAGAAGCCGTTCGTATGGAAAATGAAATCTATAAAGAAGGTGCTGCTATTTATACGTTTAAAGGTCGTGATGTTGCAAGTATGCATCCATCTAGTGAAGACTTGAAAATGTCAATTTTTCTATTCAAGCCAAAATACTATATTCCTATAAAAGGTGAATATCGACATTTAATTGCCAATACACGTGTTGCAACAAACATGGGATTTTCACAAAAGAATATTTTGTTATTAGATAATGGGCAGATTGCGCAATTTGAAGGTGGAAAAATTGCATCAACAAAAACAATCTTAAAGTTAGAAGATACCTTAATTGATGGTAACGAGAATTGGGATGTTACAGGTGTTGTATTAAAGGATCGTGAAACGCTATCGACAGATGGAGTGGTTATTATTGGGGTAACTTTAGATAAAAAAACAAAAAAGATTTTTTCTGGGATTGATGTTCAAACGCGCGGTCTTATTTATGTAAAAGATGCAGATTATTTAGTGAAAGAAATTATGAAGATAACCAGTGAGCGAGTAGAGTCGTGTGTAAAAGAAAAACGTTACGAAAATTTGGAGTGTCGTAACGAAATACGGGATAAAGTGCAGAAATACTTGATGAAGGAAACGGGGAAAAGACCGATGGTATTGCCTGTTATTCTGGAAATTGTAGATAAATAGGAAGGTCGTTCATGGCGAAAAAAAATAAAAAAAGACAGACTCGTAAGAAAACCACACGTCCGATCAAAGGTGATCGTGCCGTGACTTTTCTTATTTATAATTTAATTGGAATTACGGTTGCGATTATCGGTGCACTTAATGTAGGTGTTGTTGGAATATTTTTGCATCGTTGCGTACGTTTTGTTTTTGGTGAAATGTCAATCTTCGTCTTTTTGATGATGATGTTTATATGCATGTATTTAGCAATTAAAAAAAATTTCGAATCATTATGGAATCGCTACAGCATTTCACTTTTTGTTGTATTGTTTGTATGTTTGAGCTTTCTAACTAGCATGAATGGGCAGGATTTAAAAGGTATGGATATCTTTGATTTTTATATCAATAACGCTCGTTCTTATTTTTTAGACATGTATGATGCACATGGCGGATTATTAGGCGCCTTACTGTATGGAAGCTTATCAACACTTTTTGGAAAAGTAGGAACTTATGTCGTGCTTATATGTGTACTTCTTATCGTATTATTAATACTATTAACACCGAATGGCAGAAGTCGTTTAAAAGCTATGCTCATAGCACCATTTTACTGGATAAAGGAAAAGACAAAGCGTGAGGATACAACAAATATTGAAGATGATAGTGTGATGGAACCTTTGGACTATGACCCACAACAAGACCCATTGGAGGATTATGCAGATTTGTTGTATGATGATAATGGAAGACAACCATCACTACACAAGCAAGAAGAATCCAGTTTTGGCTTGCGTGCAGATGCTGTTATGAAAAAGGATGCTACACCCTTTGTTGAAAAAAAAGTGGGCCATGAGAGTAATTTAAAGGATATACAAGAAGTAGAAAAGTCTAAACATATTCCTTATGTGAGTGAACTTTTACATTATACCTTACCAAAATTGAGTTTGTTTGAAGCAAAACAACGTAGTGGTAAAAAAAGTAGCAACACCAGTGCGGCAAATGATGCAGGTAAAAAACTAGTGCATATCCTAGAACAGTTTGGGGTGCAAGCCAAGCTTGTTGCTACCCATATTGGACCTAGTGTCACAAAGTTTGAATTACGTCCAGACATGGGCGTTAGAGTTAACCGTATTAGCAATTTACAACAAGATATTAAAATGGGGTTAGCCGCAAAAGAAATTCGTATTGAAGCACCCATTCCAGGGAAAAGTACGGTTGGAATAGAAATCCCAAATGTCGAAATGTCACTTGTGGGGATTCGTGATTTGCTTCGTCAAATTCCTGATACAGTGGCAAATAAAAAATTGTTGTTTGCACTCGGTAAAGATTTGATGGGGAATTGTGTTTATGCTGATATGGAGAAATTAACTCATTTATTGATTGCAGGAGCTACAGGAAGTGGGAAAAGTGTTTGTGTAAATGCGATTGTTACATCAATTATCATGCGCGCACGCCCAGATGAAGTAAAAATTTTATTGATTGATCCTAAAAAGGTTGAATTCACACAATTTGCGAATATTCCACATCTCATTGCACCAGTTATCACAAATGCGGAAGAAGCAAGTCGAGCGTTGGAAGTTGTCGTTAAGATGATGGACGAACGTTACGATATTTTTTCTAAGATTGGAGTTCGAAACCTTAGCAGTTACAATGAATTGGTTGAACGCAATCAAAATGATATGAAAAAGCTTCCGAAAATTATTGTTATCATTGATGAATTGGCAGATTTGATGCTGGTTGCCGCGAAAGATGTGGAAGCGAGAATTCAAAGAATTACGCAATTGGCAAGAGCAGCGGGAATTCATTTAATTGTTGCTACCCAACGTCCAAGTGTTGATGTTATCACTGGCTTGATCAAGGCTAATATTCCAAGTAGAATCGCTTTTGCGGTATCAAGTGCGATTGATTCTCGAACGATTTTGGATCAACAAGGAGCTGAGAAGTTATTGGGGAATGGGGATATGTTGTATATTCCACGTGGTGAAAATAGTCCGATTCGTGTACAGGGATGTTATGTTTCGGATAAAGAAGTTGATCGTGTCGCAAAGTGTTGTGCTAGTCAAGCAAAACCACAATTTGAAGATGTGTTTGTGAATTTAGCACAAGTGGATGCTATCATGGGTGATAAAGAAGTAAATGATATACTTTATGAAGACGTTCGCCTATTCGTAATTGAGTCTGGTAAAGCGAGCACATCCTTTATTCAGCGAAAGTTTTCGATTGGATATGCAAGAGCAGCACGTTTAATTGATCATTTGGAAGCAAAGGGTGTGATTGGTCCTGCGAATGGCTCAAAACCACGAGATGTATATGTAAAAAAGGAACAAGCAAAAGAGATAGAATAAAAACTGTGTAAACAGTTTTTATTCATGTTAGAAAGAGAAAGGAGTGTGTATTCCTTGCATACACAACAAAAACATGGCACTTAAAATTATCAAAGAAGAAAAATTTAAAGATATAACAATTAGTTTACGTTTTAAAAACAAGACAAGTAAAAAACATGTCATTATGAAAGCAATCTTGGCAGAACTGCTTGCTAGTGGGTGTGAGAAGTACCCTGATAAGCAATCGTTAAGTATGCATTTAAATCGTCTGTATGGCGCAATCTACATGAGTAGTTCTACAAGTTATGGAAATGTGCATGTATTAGAGTTTAAAACGCGGATATTACATAGTAAGTTTATTGAATATAAGCAAGATTTGCTTGGCGAACAAATTAAACTTTTAGAAAATTTCATTTTACATCCACTTTTTAAGGATGGAATGTTTGTTGAAAAGGAATTGGAAGAGGCAAAGCGTAATATTCTACAGCATATTAAAAGAAATGAAGATGAACCAGCACAATTTGCAGCGTATCAAGCGTCAAAATTGTTTGGTAAAGAACAAGCATTGGGGATTCAAGTCGCAAATTATATTGATGAACTTAAGGCACTTAATGTGAGTGAGGTTACACAGTATTATCATGAAATGTTGCGTGATGATAGTATCGATATTTTAGTTCTTGGTGATGTTGAAAAACAAACGTTAACAAAACATGTAAAGACGCTATTTGCATATGACAGAATTCAAGCGATGAAGAGCTCGTACGTGTTGAAAAAAACACAAGAAAAAAAAACGTACAAATTTCATAAAGATATTTCACAGACACATATTTTTATGATGTTTGCAACGCATCAAAATAACCAAAACGAAGATTTTTGGCAATTATATCTTGCCAATGCAATTTTGGGGATGACACCATCTTCGCTGCTTTTTCGTGAAGTAAGAGAACGTCATAGTCTATGTTATAGCGTTTATTCGAATATATTAGCATATGATGGGGCTTTGCTTATATCGACAGGAATTGACCCCAACAATTTAGAAAAAACAATAGCGCTTATTCATGAACAAGTGGAAAAAGTTAGAAAAGGTGATTTTAGTGAACAATTATTAGAAACAACAAAACGCGTGTTGATGAACTCTTTAAAAAATACGAAAGACGATAGCAATGCATATATTAATATGGCATATCGGAGTATGTTATTGCACAGTGAAAACACAATTGATGATTATATTAAAATGATAGAGAGTGTGGGCAAAGAAGAAATCATGGAGAAGATGCGACAATGCGAATTATTAGGAAAAGTGATTGTTCAAAAGGAGAACGTTGATGAAGAAAACTACGAATGCTAGACTGCAGGAAAGTTATGTTTGTGAAGTTTTAGATAATGGTTTGACTGTTCTTTTATGGGAAAAACCAGGTTTTCAAAAATCAAATTTCATGTTTGCTACACCTTTTGGAGGTTGTGATTCAAGACAAGTTGATGAAGAGGGAAAGATATATGAATATCCTAAAGGAATCGCACATTTCCTAGAACACAAGATGTTTGAAACAAAAGATGGAGATGCTTTGGATACCTTTAGTAGTCTGGGTGCGGATGTAAATGCATTTACTTCTTACAATGAAACAGCATATTATTTTTCAATAACCACGGATCCTACCAAAGCTTTACACGCATTATTAGATTTTGTGCAAGAGCTTCATATTGATGAAGCATCTGTTGAAAAAGAAAAGGGAATTATCACACAAGAATTTATGCGTTTTCAACAGTCTAGTGATGCACGTTTGTTTCATGATGCGATTGCAAGCGTTTATCACGAATATCCGTTAAAAGATGATATTTTGGGAACAAAACAAAGCATTCAAGATATATCCGTTGAGAAGTTATATGAATGTTATCATCTCAACTATCACCCATCTAGAATGATTCTTATCGGTGTAAGTGCAATGGATCCCAAGATGCTATTGGCAGAAATAAAGAAAAATCAAGACGCGAAGACATTTACAAAAAAGATTGCACTGAAGCGTTTTCCGTATCAGGAGCCACATGAAGTTTTTGATCGAGAAGCATCTATTAGCATGGATGTTAGTACGTATAAAGTTGCGCAAGTATATAAATTTGAAGGTATACAAAATGCCCTAGAAGCGAACAAAATGGATTGGGCATTGACACTATTGTTGGACACGTTATTTTCTTCTTTATCGAATGACTATCAAACTTGGTTAGATGATGAAATTATCAATGAAACATTTTCCCATCATGTCGAGATTGCAAATGACCATGGTTTGCTTATGTTTGTGGGAGAGAGTGATAAGGTTGACGCGTTTCATACACTTATTAACGAAACATTAAAAAAAGATTTAGATATCAATGTGGAGCATTTAGAAAGTTTGAAGCGAAAATATTTTGGAAGCAATGTTCGCTCACTGAATAATTTTGAAAATATCAGTATTGGTTTTATTCGTTCTTTCTTTGAAAAGGTGGATTTCTTTGAGAGCATTTTATGCGTAAAAGACATCACTGTTGCAGATTTGCAAAAGGCAAAAGCATTGTTGGATTTAGAAAATTATTGTAAATTCACAATTGAACCTACAAAGTCTTAATATAAAAAAAGAAGCAAGTTCATGCTTCTTTTTTATTGTGTTTACCAAGTTAGACATATTTGCAAAAAAAAAATAAATCCGTATAGTAAAGTAGGGGTGCGGAAAGGAAAAGATGTTAAATCAAATTGTAATTGTTGGCAAAGTAAAAGAAATGCCCGAGTTAAAAGAAACAAATTCAAGCATTAAATATGCTCTATTGACACTTGATGTGAATCGTAATTTCAAAAATAGTGAGGGAGTATTTGAAAGTGATACCATTGTTTGCACACTTTGGCGTGGTATTGCGGAAAGCTGTTTGGATGTTTGTGAGGTTGGATCATTGGTTGGGATTAAAGGAAGATTACAATCTCGTAGTTATACCAATGAAGAAAATCGAACGTTTATCAACTACGAAGTGATTGCTGAAAAAGTATCCTTCCTCGATGCAAAGCAATAAAAAAACGGGAATATCCCGTTTTTTTATCTGTTATAGAATTCTACAATTAACAACTCGTTTACTTCGCGGTTTAATTCGTTTCTTTCTGGCAAACGAACATATTTTCCGACTTTTTTCTTTTTGTCTACATCAACAAAATCAGGTGTTCTGTAAACAGAATCAAAAGCTTCGTTAACGACGCTTAATTCTTGAGATTTTTCTTTTAATGAAATGATATCACCAGGTTTTACTGTATAAGATGGAATATCGACTTTTTTTCCATTTACCAAAAAGTGACCATGGTTTACCAATTGTCTTGATGCTCTTCTTGTTGTAACAAAACCCATACGGTATACAACATTATCAAGTCTTGATTCTAGTAAGAATAAAAAGTTGTTACCAGTAACACCACTCATCTTACTTGCTTTTTTAAACGTATTAAAGAATTGGCGTTCGCTAACTCCATACATAAAACGAAGTCTTTGCTTTTCTCTTAACTGCAACCCATAGTTTGTCAGCTTAATACGCTTAGTTGGTCCATGTTGACCAGGTGCATATTGGCGTTGTTTTCCTTTTGAAAATTCTTTTCCAGATTCTAGAATCGAGAAGCTTAAGCGTCTTGACGTCTTAAATACTGGTTTTGTAATTCTTGACATAAAAGTCCTCCTATTGTTTCTTGCATAACAATAACGTACAAATCATTGAAAAGGGTGTCTGTATTTTAGTAGTTTCGTTATATATGTATATATGTAATTTATACGAAAATGCAGCCGAATTACTCCTACTACGCAATGCGCTACAAACGCAATCTATTCAACTTTGTATGCTGCTATTATTTCATGCCTTATAAATATAGCAAATCATTTCCATAAAGTCAATGGAATTCCTGTCCATATCATATAAAGGGAGTAGCAGATCGCGCTAAAAAGCAAAAAAATCTTGGTTACACAAATTGTAAAATATGTTACAATTAACAAGAGGTGGATTATGTCTAATTTTTTTAATCGAATAAAAGAGACCATATCTTTTGATATAGCAGTTATGATGATTATCATTTCCATTGCGATTGTTGTTTTATCAATTGCAATTCGTTCTTTAAAAATGAATAAAGCAAAAAAAGAATTGTCTGCATTGGAACTGAAATACAATGAATTAAAAAGTGTTCCATTGTCGTTCAAATTGAATAAAGCGGTTGCTTTATCAAAGGTGAATCGTAGTGTTGAGAGTGATGTTGTAAGTTATCAAAAAGAATTTGATGATGCACAAGTGCTGTTGAAAGAATATGCAGTTGTGTTGGCTGAAATTGATGACTACGTGTATTCAAAAAAATTGAAAAAAGCAAGTATAGCGATCGATTCTATGGTGAATGTTATTGACAAAAGCGAAGCAGCAATTCGCTCACTTGATGTAAAATTAGATGCCATTTTGGAACAAGAAAGTACGCAAAGAGAGAATATCAATACATTAAAGTCTAGATTTAGAGAAGCAAAACGGCATTTTTTAAATCATCGTGGGGACTATCACCAAAGTGTAGAGCATATGGAAGCTGAGATAGGTTGTATTGAGGATATGTTTACGGTTTTTGAGGAATGGATGTTTGCGAGTGAATTTAATAAAGCAAGCCAAAAACAGGCTGAAATCACTTCTGAAATTGAAGTACTTGAAAGCGAATTGGAAGTCATTCCATCTTATTATAAACAATTGAAAATTATCTTGGTGGGAGCACTAGAAGAGCTCGAATATCTTGCATCTAGTTCAAAAAGCAAGGGTGTTTACTTAAATCATTTAGAGATTGATGCACAATTGGAAGTAATGCGTGAGTTAATTAGTGAAATGTTATCAAAAGTAAGCTCTGGAAAAATTGCAAATATTCCCAAAGACATTGATGACTGTGAAGCACGTATTGTAAGTTTAAAGGAAAAAATGGATATGGAGGATCAGGCATTCACAGCAATTATGGACAAAAGTGCGCCATTGTTTGAACGAATTAAGATACTGAACCAGACCGTTCAAAAAATCAAAGAATTATATGAGCGTGTTCATACACGGTTCGGTTTTCAAAAATTAAACGAGAATTTAACCTCATTAGAAGAAAAAATGGATAGTTTAAATGAGCAACGTTATCGCTTACAACAGGTTATGAGTGAGAAAAGCGTACCGTATTCAACACTCACTATTTCTTACGAAGAGTTGGAAAATGATGTGTATTCACTAGAAAAGAATGCAAAAGAAATCATGGAACGTTTAGAAAATGCATGTAGTGATGAGGAGCGCGCAAAACAACAACTGGTAAAATTGCAATTGTTGGTGAATGAAATGCGAATAAAGATTAAAAAAAATCGGCTACCATCGGTATCTGATAAATTCACTGAGGATTTGTTAAAGGCAAATGTGTGTATTGTTGAAATACGTGAAGTGCTAAACATTACTCCACTTCAAGTGGATTTATTAAATGCAAAATTGGAGAAAGGCATTGATTTTGTATATTCTTTATATAATGCTGTGAATAATTTAGTCGGTATGGCGGTTATGGTAGAAAATGCAATTGTCTTTGGAAATCGGTATCGTAGTGAATATGCAGAAGTTGATTCTGAGCTTATGCGCGCGGAGTTGTGTTTTAATAATGGGCAATACACAAAGTCTTTAAAAATTGCAATGAGTATTATTGAGCGTTTGCATCCTGGTGCTTATGAAAAGCTCATGACGAAAGGTTCTTCTTTTGATGAAGCAGTGCAAGCCTAAATATTATTTTGATTATGCGTCTACCACACCAATTGATGAGCATATTTTAGATAGTTATACAAAAGTACTACAAACATACTATGCGAATTCACAATCTGTTTATGCATTGGGTTTAGAAGTTCATCAATTGGTGGAAACGAGTCGCAAAAAAATTGCCCATATGTTATCGGTGCAAAGCGAAGAAATTATTTTCACATCAGGAGCGAGTGAAGCAAATAGCTTTGCAATCAAAGGCTTTGCGTTACAATATTCACATCGTGGTAAACACATTATTGCGAATCGCATGGAACACTCTTCAACCCTACAGGCGTTGGCGCAGTTGGCTGAAGTGTTTTCTTTTGACATTAGTTATGTTGATGTTGCAGAAGATGGTAGAATTTCTCTTGCAGAAATTCAAAAGCATATGCGTAAGGATACGATTCTTGTATGTTTGATGGCGGTTAATAATGAGATTGGTAGTAGACAAGATATTGAAGCGATTGGTGCATACTTAAAAAAGAATAGCAGGTCTGCTTTTTTTGTTGATGGGGTTCAACAAATAGGAAAGTATCCCTTGCACCTTGAACATGTGGATTTATATACGTGGACTACACATAAACTTTATGGTGTTAAGGGTTGTGGGGTTTTAGTAAAAAAGAAAAATATTTCATTATTGCCATTGATACATGGAGGACAGCAAGAGTTGGGAATTCGTGGTGGAACCTTAAATGCTCCTGCATGTATTGTAGCAGCTAAAACATTGCGATTGGCAATGCAAAAAAGTGCACAACATATGGATCATGTACGTTGCTTATCCAATTTACTATATGATGAACTTTCACAGCTAGCAGAAATTGATATCAATTCTAATCAAGAAACATGTATTCCTTATATTTTTAATTTTTCATGGACAAAAATGAATAGCGAAATTATGATGAATGCATTAAATGAGCGAAACATTTATATTTCTAGTCAAAGTGCGTGTTCATCCAAAACCAGAGAACCTTCACATACTCTTTTAGCGCTTGGTTATAGAAAACAAAGAGCATTGGCAACAATACGGATCAGTTTGTCTCATTACACAACCAAAGAAGAAGTAGAATATTTGATTCAAAATATTAAGGAGATTGTATATGAATACACAAGCGAACATTGCGTATGATCATATTTTGATTCGCTTTGGTGAATTATCAACCAAAGGAAAAAACAAAAAGGATTTTATTCGTCAACTTTTCATGAATGTAAAACGTAGTTTGCAAAACTTTTCTAATATAACGATTGAAAAAGGTCATGATCGTTTGTATATTTTATTGCATGGTGAAGACCACAAACCGGTTTGCGAGCAGTTGCAATATGTATTTGGCATTTCTTCTTATTCATTGGCGATTAAAATCGATAGTGATTTGGATACGATGGTGGAAATTGCTTGCCAATTGGCACAAAAAACAGAGCACAAAACTTTTAAAATGGATACAAGAAGACATCATAAAGCCTTTTTATACAGTAGTGATGAGATTAATCGTGCTTGTGCAAGTAAAATTCTTCAAAAGACAGAGTTGAGGGTAGATGTAAAAAAACCAGAATTACGAATTCAAATAGAGGTGCGTGAATTTGATACGTATGTAATGACAAATCGCATCAAAGGAGCAGGAGGTTATCCTGTTGGAACTGGCGGTAAGGCAATGGTGATGTTGTCTGGAGGAATTGATTCTCCAGTAGCTTGTTATGAAATGCAAAAACGCGGTGTGGTCGTGGAGTGTGTACATTTTGCTTCACCTCCTTATACATCACAGCAATCGCTTGATAAAGTAAAAAAATTAGCGTCTAGAATTGCACTATTTCAAGGACATGTGCGTCTTCATATCATAACATTTACAGATATACAGTTAAAAATATACGAGAACTGTCCTGAAAGCTATGCTATCACAATCATGCGTAGAATGATGTATCGTTTGGCGGAGTGCTTATGTGAGAAACAACATTGTCTAGCAATTGTAAACGGCGAGAGTTTGGGGCAGGTGGCATCACAAACACTGGAAAGCATGAATGTTATTGGAAATGCATGCAACATAACGGTGTTGCGACCACTTGCATGTAGGGATAAATTGGAAATCATTAAAATTGCGGAAAACATAGGTACCTATCAAACATCGATACTGCCATTTGAAGACTGTTGTACGATTTTTACACCAAAAAAACCAACAACAAAGCCGAAGTTGGAAAAGGCAGAGCGATTCGAAGCCAAATTTGATTTTAGGCATTACCTTGAAGAAGCACTTTTACAAATCGATTCACAAAATGTTTATGTTGAAAAGGAAAGTGATCATGGAGACTTGTTCTAAAGCCCTTATTTGTCCAGTTTGCGAGAAAACATTGCAGAAAAAAATCAAAAACTATGTTTGTGTAAACGGACATAGTTTTGATATTTCTAAGCAAGGATATACGAATGTTTGGCAACACAAATCATTATGCACAGGAGATAATCGAGATATGGTAGAAGCGCGTTCGCATTTTTTAGAAAAAG
Source organism: Breznakia sp. (assembly GCA_047973225.1). GTDB lineage: Bacteria > Bacillota_I > Bacilli_A > Erysipelotrichales > Erysipelotrichaceae > JBKEBQ01. The sequence continues at coordinate 14,333 of JBKEBQ010000043.1, forward strand.
GTTTTTATCAACCGCTGTTGGATGCCTTACTACATCAAAATAAAAAAGGGGCAATATGCGTAGATACAGGGTGTGGAGAAGGCTATTATACAAGAGCCATTGCACAACAAGACAATTGTTTTTTATATGCTTTTGATGTTAGTAAAACGGCCTTAAAACATGCAGCAAAAAACGATAAAAACGCAGCATATTTTTTATCCAGTATTTTTAAACTTCCCATAAAAACCCGTAGTGTTGATATTGTATTTAACATATTTGCGCCATTTGCAGGTACCGAATTTGGACGGGTTTTGAAAACCAATGGGATTGTTGTCAAAGTTGATCCCGCTCCTTTACACCTTTTTGAGATGAAGAAAATTTTGTATGAACATCCATATAAAAATGAGATAAGCACACCAGCAGGATGGCAGTGTATATCGTCGCAAACAATTGCTTTTGATATGGTGTTAAAACAAGAAGATATTCAAAATTTGATCACTATGACACCGTATTTTTTCAAAACAAAAAAAGATAAAATCGAAGCACTTTGTTCGTTGGATCACTTGAAAGTACAGGCTGGTTTTTATTTACAACTTTTACAAAGAGTATAAACTTATATTTCAAAGGATTGTGATTTTTGTTATAATACATATACATAGCATGAAGAAGAGGTAAGAATATGTTTGATTCACTAACGAATAAATTAAATAATGCTTTTAAAAATATTACAGGAAAAGCAAAATTAAGCGAAAAAAATATGGACGATATGTTAAAAGAAGTACGCATGTCACTTTTGGAAGCAGATGTTAATTATGGGGTTGTAAAAGAATTTGTTGATAACATTAAAATTAAGTGGCAAGGACTTGAAGTGAGCAAATCTTTGGATCCTTCACAAATGGTTTTAAAGATTGTAAAAGAAGAGTTGGTAGCGCTTTTGGGCGATAGCGAAAGCCCTCTTCATTACCAAAAGGATGGAATTACCACAATCATGATGGTAGGTTTACAAGGGACAGGAAAAACAACTGCAGCTGCGAAGATTGCTAATCTTTTAAAAAACAAGCAGCAGCGAAAAGTTTTATTGGCTGCATGTGATGTTATTCGTCCTGCAGCGATTGAACAGCTGCAAGTTTTAGGAAAGCAAATTGAAGTTGAAGTATACACGGAAGGTGTTGAAGTTAGCGCGTTAACAAATGCGAAAAATGCGATTGTTTTTGCGAAAGAACATGACTATGATACCGTCATATTCGATAGTGCTGGGCGTTTGCATCTTGATGATGAATTAATGCAAGAACTGAGCGACTTAAAAGAATTACTACATCCTAGTGATATTTTATTGGCGGTGGATGCGATGACAGGACAAGATATTGTAAATGTTGCGCAAGCATTTCATGAGCGATTGCATGTTAGCGGGCTTGTTCTTACAAAACTGGATGGTGATGCGCGAGGTGGAGGGATTTTATCCGTACGAGCAATTACCAATGTTCCAGTGAAATTTGTTGGACAAGGCGAGAAAATGGAAGATCTTGATGTTTTTTATCCCGAACGCATGGCGGATCGTATTTTAGGTATGGGAGACGTTTTAACCCTCATTGAACAAGCTGAAGCAAAAATGGATAAAGATCTTGCCGAGCAGAGTGTAAAGCGTATGATGAGTGGACAGTTTAATTTGAATGATATGATGGTGCAATTGCAACAAATTTCAAAAATGGGATCCCTTGGAAAAATTATGAAGATGTTACCAGGGATGGGGAATATGGCATCTTCTATGGATGAAGCAAAAAGTGAGGGACAATTAAAAACAACCAAGGCGATGCTTTCGAGTATGACAAATGAAGAACGAGAACATCCGGAAATTATAAAAGCTGCAAGAAAGAAGCGCATTGCACAAGGTAGTGGCTGTCAAGTAAGTGATCTAAATCGCTTGTTGTCGCAATTTGAAAAGACGAAAAAAATGATGTTTTCCATGATGAAAATGCAACAAAATGGCGGTATGCCAAATGATCAAATACCCAAAGGAATACCCATGCCACAGTCGAGTGGGAAAAAGAAATTTGTTTCGAAACTCAAGAAAAGAAGATAACACAAGGTGTCAAGTATTTTCACTTGACACCTTGTGCTTCTTAAGCTATACTTTATGAATAAATAAGAATAAAGGAGAATGGTTATGGCAGTAAAATTAAGATTGAAAAGAATGGGTAAAAAAGGATATGCGTATTATAGAATTGTAGCCGCGGATTCAAGAAGTCCTAGAGATGGAAGGATTGTTGAAGCGATTGGAACGTATAATCCCAACCAAGAACCATCTAATGTAACGTTTGATGAAGAATTAACTATGAAATGGCTACGTGCTGGTGCACAGCCTTCAGATACGGTAAGAAATCTATTATCAAAACAAGGGTTTATGAAAAAATTACACGACGAAAAAAACACTAAGAAATAATTCGTGAACTACGAAAAACTTATTTTAGATCTTATAACACCGATTGTAGATGACAAAGACGGTTTATCAGCAAAAATTATGTCTACACTTGATGAAAACGAGATCTTATTGCATGTTTATGCAAATTCAGAAGATGTAGCTCGTTTAATTGGACGTCGTGGAATGATGGCGAGCAGTATACGTCAATTAATGTCAATAGCATCGCGCCAAGATGGCAAGATGATCACAATTAAGTTTGAATCATATTAAAGATGCATTGGCATCTTTTTTAAGAGGTAGGTATGGAAAAAGTAAAAATAGGAGTTTTGTTTAACACGCATGGACTACGCGGAGAAATGAAAGTTTCTTCTTTTAGTGATAATATAAAAAAACGCTTGTCAATCGCGCATCATGTTATGATTTTACATGAAGGTAACTATATTGATGTGGAAATAAAAACAGCGCGCTTTCACAAGGGCATAATGTTGATTAGTTTTGTCGGTATGCAAGATATCAATCTTGTTGAAAAATATAAAGGATGTACTTTGCATATTTTTCCAAATGACACGGATGCTCATATTTATTATTATCAACTTATGGGATGTAAAGTATATGATCAAAACGATTCTTTGTTAGGGGTTGTGGAAGATGTTTTGGAAACAGGTGCAAATCCTGTATTGCGTGTTCGTAAAGATATTTTGATACCATTTGTTGATGCTTTTATTATTGAGGTGAAAGTAAAACAAAAATATTTAAAAATGAAAATTATAGAGGGTATGTTATGAAGATTACAACATTAACTTTGTTTCCTGAATTTTTTGATTCTTTTCAGAAAACATCAATCGTTAAGCGTGCAATTGCAGACGGACATGTGCAATTAAATTATGTGAATTTTCGTGATTATACAGATGACAGACACAATAATGTAGATGATACACCATGTGGTGGAGGTGCAGGGATGTTGCTTGCATGCCAACCAATCGTTGATGCTATACAAGCAAATAAACAAAAGCATACGAAGGTGATTATGTTAAGTCCACAAGGGAGAGTGTTTAATCAAGCGCTTGCGCAAGCGTTAGCGAAAGAAGAAGACCTTTTTTTATTGTGTGGACATTATGAGGGATTTGATGAGCGAATTCGCTCATATGTAGATGATGAAGTATCGATTGGCGATTATGTATTAACAGGAGGAGAAAGCGCTGCAATGGTTATTAGCGATACCATTATTCGCTTGCAAGATGGAGTTATTCGCAAAGCCTCTCACGAAGATGATTCTTTTGCCTATGGCTTGTTGGAATATCCACAATATACAAGACCAATTGTATATAACGGTGAGAAAGTACCAGATGTATTGATGAGTGGACATCATGAAAACATTCGAAAATGGCGTTTAAAAGAAGCCTTGCGTAAAACGTATATACACCGCGCGGATTTGTTAGCGAATCGCGAACTGAGTAAAGAAGAAGCTGTATATTTAACGCAAATAAAAAGCGAAGAAAAATAAAGTTAAGGTTTACAAGTACACACGATTTTGGTATTATATAAAAGCTTATTGGCTACAAGGTTCCGCTGGTTGCAAAATTATGAACATTTGTATTACGGAAAGAAGGAGTATAGAGATGAACTTAAAATTAGTTAATGAAGTAACAAAAAATCAATTGAAAGCAGATCTTCCTGAAATCAGAAGTGGTTCAACAGTGAAAGTGCATGTTCGTATTAAAGAGGGTGACAAATCAAGAATTCAGATTTTTGAAGGAATTGTAGTTGCAAAGAGTGGAGGCGGAATTGCAGAAACGTTTACAGTAAGAAAAATTTCGAACCAAATTGGAGTGGAAAGAACTTTTCCATTACATTCACCAATCATTGATAAAATTGAAGTAACACGTCGTGGTAAAGTAAGAAGAAATAAATTGACATACTTAAAAGGACGTAGTGGAAAAGCTTCTAGAATTAAAGAAATTAGATAAGTTAAGTATATGCAATTCGCATATGCTTTTTCTTTTGAAATAGACATGAATATGATATACTATTTTGGCGAGGCACATTATGTTAGAAAAAATGCGAAAAGAATCAAAAAAAAGAAAAATTCAAATTGAAGTAATGGATTTCATTAGGTCAATACTTTTGTGTATTGTCGTTATGTATCTATGTTTGTCATTTTTGTTTCGTCCAGTAACGGTTGTTGGTGCAAGTATGTATCCTGCCTTAGAAGATGGCGAAAGTGGTTTTTCGAATGTTGTTACTACCTTTGTTTCAAATCCCAAACGTTTTGATATTGTCGTAGTAAAGCATAAAGAAGTAAAAAACAGCGAAGAAGAAATTTCTTTATGGGTAAAAAGAGTGATTGGACTACCTAATGAAACGATTGAATATAGAAATGATCAGCTGTATGTTGATGGAAAAAAAATGGCTGAATCTTTTTTGAATAAGGCTTATGTGAAAAGTGAAACCAATAATGGAGAAAGATTATTCACAAATGATTATGGGCCGATTACGTTGGGTAAAAACGAGTATTTGTTATTAGGAGATAACCGTTTGGTATCTAAGGATTCAAGGTATGAATCGGTGGGTCCATTTAAACTCAGTGATATCGTTAGCAAGTATATTTTGGTGGTATATCCTTTCGACAAGATGGGGTATATAAAAAAATAGTACTAAATAGTGGGAATGTTATGTTTAATTTATAATAAAAATGGTATACTAAATATAGCATAAGGAAGCTATTGATATGGTGAAAAATAAAAACAATTCTAAAGAAAATCCAACTATGAAAGAAATTGTGAGTTTTGCAAGAATTCTACTCATGTGTTTTGTTTTAGTTTTTTTAATAAATAATTTATTTACAAGACATGTTGTCGTAGAGGGTAACAGTATGTGGCCAACGCTTCATAATGAAGAAGAAGGATTTACAAATATATTTTCAGTATTATTTTTAAAAGATATCAATCGTTTTGACATTGTGGTAGTTAAAGGAAAAGATACGAATACAGATTGGATTAAAAGGATTATTGGTTTACCTGGTGAAGAAATTGTATATAAAAATGATGAACTTTTCATTAATGGGAAATATGTGGAAGAACCTTTTTTGGATGAGGTTTATGTAAAAGAAGTAAAGCAGCAAAATCACGGCGTCTTTACTGAAAATTTTGGACCTATTGTATTGGGTGAAGATGAGTACTTTTTAATGGGTGATAATCGAATTGTTTCTCATGATTCAAGAGCAGTAGGTTGTTTCGGTATTCATGATATTGAAAGTAAGAGTTTATTTGTATTACAACCATTTAAAAAATTTCGCTATGTAGTGCAATGATGTAGTGCGTGTCTATGAGAAACAAATCAATTTATAAAAAGAACAAGGAAGTGAATGTAGTGGTGGAAAAAATGCATAATAAAAGAGCATTGAAAACGAATATCCAATGGTTTCCAGGACATATGACAAAAGCCAAACGGGAAATGCAAGAAAAATTGGATCTTGTAGACATGGTTATTGAGATTCGTGATGCACGAATTCCCAATGCTAGTAATAATCCATTGATTGATGAATTGTCTATGCACAAACCGCGCTTGATCATTTTGAGTAAGAAGGATAAAGCGGATATCGTATCGACAAGGGCGTGGACTATGGAGTTGAGTGATAAGAAAAATAGCTGCATTGCTTTGGATGTGTTACACAAAAATTATAAGCAACAAGTGATTACGATTGTACATGAAATGATGCATGAAAAACGCGAGAAACAGCGTTCACGGGGAATAAATCCCCGCGCAACACGTTGCATGGTTTGCGGAATTCCCAATGTTGGCAAATCAACTTTTATCAATCGCATGGCTACTAAAAAAATTCTGGATACGGCTGATCGTCCTGGTGTTACCAAAGCGTTACGCTGGGTAAAGATTTCAAAGGAAATAGATTTATTGGATACACCGGGAGTGTTATGGCCTAAATTTGAAGATGAAGAAGTGGGGATGTTGCTTGCTGTGACGGGTGCCATTCGAGATCAAATTTTACCTTTGGAAGAAGTCGCATATTATGCATTAAAATTTTTAAAGAGCGAGTATGCACAAAGTTTGTGTTCCTATTATAATGTAGAGCTTATTCAAAATAATGAACAAATGTTTCGCGCAATTGCGCTTTCAAAAGGATTTTTAAAAAGCGGGAATGAAGTGGATATGACGCGTACGATTGAAACTTTTTTAAGAGATATTCGTGACAATTGTTTTGGACCTATCACTTGGGAGTTGTGTGATGCAAACCGAAAATAAATACGAGCAAGCGTTTTGGGATAAAGGATATACATACGTTGTCGGATTGGATGAAGCAGGACGTGGACCAATTGCAGGCCCACTTGTCGTCGCAGCTGTAATATTTCCACAAGGCTATGCACATCCTTACATTTATGATTCAAAGAAATTAAGCGAAAAAAAACGCGAAATGCTGTTTGATGAAATTACGGAGGATGCTATTGAATTTCATATTCTTGTTGTTGATGTACAAACAATTGATAAACAAAATATTTATCGTGCTACACAAAATGCAATGCATTCGTTGGTAATGTCGTGTATCCATAAGGATGCAGTATTGAGCGATGCGATGCCATTACCCGATCTTCCATTGCCATTAACGTCTTTAATTAAAGGTGATCAAAAAAGCGTTAGCATTGCTGCCGCTAGTATTTTAGCAAAGGTCACAAGAGATCGAATTATGATAGAATACGATAAACAATACCCACAATATGGCTTTGCACAACACAAAGGGTATCCAACAAAACAGCACAAGGAAGCACTGCAAACACATGGGGTATTGTCAATTCATCGAAAAAGTTATGCACCAGTAATAAATGCTTTAAAATAAGCATTTGACATCTAACAACAAAAAGGTGTCTTTTTTTGTTAGGATTTTTTAGTCTAAACTACTATATAATCTTAATGAAATCAAAAAGAAAACAGATTCTTGCGTATGCAATGAAATACAATGGCGAATATCATAAAATCAAAAAAGCAATTCAACAACAAGAACCCTACGAGGAATTTATATATCATGGAAATTATATATGCATTGAAGATGAGGATTATCCAAAAGAATTGTATGAATTGCAAAATCCTCCATTTATTCTTTTTTATAAAGGTGATATCCGTATTTTAAAAAGAGAAGGTATCACCGTGATAGGAACAAGAAATATGAGCGATGTAGGGAAAGCTTATTGCGACTTGGTAAATATCCATTTACCAAGTCATTATGCTATTATAAGTGGATTAGCCATGGGAGTTGATGGATATATCCATACGTGTGCTTTAAAAAAGCGAAAAACAATTGCGGTTATTGGCTGTGGGATTGATTATATCTATCCATATGCACATAAAGACTTGTACAAAGAAATTGCAGAAAAACATTTACTTCTAAGTGAATATCCAGCTGTAACAAAACCATTTGCACATCATTTTCCATGGCGAAATCGTTTATTAGCAGCATTATCACAAGCGTTGATTATCATAGAAGCAAAACAAAAAAGTGGGACGATGTTGACGGTGAATTATGCACTAACATTGAATCGTGAAATTTATTGTTTTCCTCACAATTTAATGAACAAAACAGGAGGTGGTTGTAACGCTTTGATTCGCGAAGGTGCAAATGTCTTTGTTGATGCTGAAGATATAGCAGATTTATAAATAGTTGACAAACAGTAGGAGATGTAACTATACTATTGACAAGAATATGTGGAGGCAGTATGAAAAAATTAGTAATTGTGGAATCACCATCGAAATCCAAAACAATTGAAAAATATCTTGGCAATGAGTATCATGTAGTGTCCAGTAAAGGACATGTACGTGATTTATCAAAATCAGGAAAAGAACGACTAGGGATTGATGTAGAAAATGATTTCAAACCCAAATATACAATAAGTAAAGAAAAAAAAGATGTAGTAAAAGAGTTGAAAGCATTGGCGAATAAGAGTGATGAAGTATATTTGGCAAGTGATCTCGACCGCGAAGGTGAGGCCATCGCTTGGCATTTAGCAGATGTGTTAGGGTTGGATGCAAAAGATAATAATCGAATTATTTTTAATGAAATTACGAAACCAGCAATTTTGGAGGCGGTAGAACACCCACGAAAAATTGATATGAACCTTGTCCATTCACAAGAGGCACGAAGAATGGTGGATCGAATTATTGGCTTTAAACTTTCAAGTCTGTTACGTAATAAAATCAAATCAAAATCAGCAGGGCGAGTACAGTCGGTTGCGCTGCGACTTATTTGCGAACGCGAAGCGGAAATACGAAAATTTGTTAGTGAAGAATATTGGACGATTGAGGCAGACATCCAAAAAGATCAGATGGATTTTGTTGCTGAATTGAAAAAAGTTGACAATAAAAAGGCAAAACTAGCCAACAAAGAAGAAAGTGATGCGATCATTGCCCGTTGTCAGGGTGATTTTAAAATCGCTTCCGTAGAAAAAAAAGTTAAAAAGAAAAAACCAAAAACACCATTTATTACATCTACCTTGCAACAGGAGGCATCTACAAAATTAGGGTTTAGTGCTAAGCGAACAATGCAAATTGCGCAAAAATTATATGAAGGTGTTGAAGTTAAAAGTGGCATTGAAGGGTTAATTTCTTATATGCGTACCGATTCTACGCGTTTGAGTGATACTTTTGTTGAGAGTGCGCTATCTTTTATTGAAGATACCTATGGCAAGCAATATGTGGGAAGTGTGAAACAAAAAAAGGTGGAAGGCGCACAAGATGCCCATGAAGCTTGTCGACCAACCGATATCACAAGAACTCCAGAGTCGATTCAAAAGTATTTGACACCAGAACAATATAAAGTATATAAACTCATTTATGCACGTGCGCTTGCTTCACTTATGGCTGCTGCTGAGAGCGATAGTGTAAATGCGATCATTATTCAAAACGGATGCGAGTTTAGCGCAAATGGCAGTACTTTAAAATTTGATGGATATTTAAAAATCTATGGTGACTATGAAAGCAGCAAAGATGTCGTATTGCCAGAGCTGAACGTTGATGAAATCTTAGATAAGGTTAAGTTGGAAGGATTGCAACATTTTAGTGAGCCACCAAAACGATACAGTGAAGCGCGGTTGATTAAAGTGATGGAGGAATTGGGGATTGGAAGACCATCAACCTATGCTTCCATTATTGATACTCTTCAAGTTCGCGCCTATGTAAATTTAAAAAGAGCGAGTGAAGGTGGGAAGACAAAAGTCTTTTTTCCAACCGAACAAGGAGAATTGACAGATCTTAAGCTACAAGAATTTTTCCAAAGCGTTATCAATGTGAAATATACAGCCGGTATGGAAGAAACTTTAGATGATATTGCTCTTGGAAAAAAAGAAAAGGTGAAGGAATTACGATCTTTTTATGAAAACTTTGAACCATTGCTTATCAAAGCTTATGACGGTATGGAAAAAATCGAAGCTGAAAAGACAGGCGACATTTGTCCTGAATGTGGTGGTGATTTGGTTATTCGAAAAGGTCGATATGGTGATTTTGTGGCGTGCGGAAATTATCCTAATTGTAAATATATAAAGCAAAACGAGGAGGATAAAACGGATGAAACGTGTCCGAATTGCGGTGGACCATTGATCAAAAAGCGGGGACGTTTTGGTGAGTTTTTTGCGTGTGCGAATTATCCCGAATGTAAGTATATAAAATCCGATAAAAAACCTCCGGAGCCAACAGGTGAACAGTGTCCCGAATGTGGGGAAGAATTGGTGAGAAGAAAATCACGTTTTGGAAAAGATTTTGTTGGGTGTAGTGGCTATCCTAAATGTCGCTATATAGAAAAAGCGTCAAAGGAAGAAGAGAAAGAGGCAACAAAGAAAAAGACGAAAAAAACAGTAAAAACGAAGAAAAAAATAAAAAAAGAGGAATAAATGATGAAAGAAGTAATTATAATTGGTGCAGGTTTGGCGGGAAGTGAAGCGTGTTGGCAATTGATCAATCGCGGTATTAAAGTGAAGCTTTATGAAATGCGACCACAAAAAATGACACCGGCACATCGCAGTGGAGATTTTGCCGAACTGGTTTGTTCGAATTCATTGCGCTCTAATTCGTTAAATAATGCTGTTGGGATTATGAAAGAGGAGTTGAGGATGCTCAACTCTTTAATTATACGCAGTGCAGACCATCATCAAGTTCCAGCGGGTAGTGCTTTAGCGGTGGATCGTGAGGCGTTTGCACAAGAAATTAGTAAAACATTAAAAGAACATCCGCTTGTGGAGGTCATCCACGAAGAGGTCACTACAATTCCTGATGGGCATGTGATTATTGCGAGTGGACCTTTAACCAGTGATGCATTGAGTAAGAATATTCAAACTTTATGTAATGAAGAATATTTTCATTTTTACGATGCAGCAGCGCCGATTATTGAAAAGGAAAGTATTGATTTTACAAAAGCATATTATAAATCAAGATACGACAAAGGAGCTGCGGACTATATCAATTGTTCTTTGAACAAAGAAGAGTTTGATGTTTTTTATGAAGCGCTTATCCATGCGGAAGTGACACCAATAAAAGAATTTGAGAAAGAAATATATTTTGAAGGTTGTATGCCTTTTGAAGAAATAGCAAAACGTGGTCCTAAAACATTGACTTTTGGTCCGATGAAACCTGTTGGTTTGGCAAAAAATGAGAATCATCATCCCTATGCAGTAGTACAATTGCGTCAAGATGATGCAGCAGCAAGTCTATATAATATAGTTGGATTTCAAACACATTTAAAATGGCCTGAACAAAAACGCATTTTACAATTGATTCCAGGCTTAGAAAAATGTAATATTGTGCGGTATGGGGTTATGCATAGAAATTCGTATCTCTGTGCACCGAAGTGTTTGAAAGCAACCTATCAATCACAAATTCGCGATCATTTGTTTTTTGCGGGACAGTTGTGTGGGGTTGAGGGATATGTTGAGTCTTGTGCCAGTGGCGCCTTAGCGGGGATTAATATGGCACGTTTACTGCATAATGAAAAACCAATTGTTTTACCACCCACCACAAGTATCGGTGCACAAGCACACTACATTACCCACACAAATCCAAAATATTTTCAACCGATGAATGCAAATTTTGGCATTATGAAATTAGATCAGAAGACGAAAAAACAGGAGCGAAAAGTAGCATACGCAAAACAAGCAATATCAGAAATGAAGCGACTTATGGAACTTTATAAATTATGAGATCTTTCATGGAGAAATTTCTTCTATATGTTTATCAAAAAAATTCGGGATCAACCCATACACTAGACGCTTATCGAAGGGATATACAAGAATTTATTAATTTTGTTGAAAGTGAGGGTGTTTCTAGTTATGAGGCTGTGGATCGGATTGTTGTTCATAATTATATTGTTATGTTGCGCAATCGCTTTAGCAGTACTGGTCATTTAACAAACAATAGTATTTCAAGAAAATTATCTTCACTGCGCTCTTTTTATCATTACTTGAACGAACAATCATTGCTCACGCATAATCCATTTTCTTATGTAAAGTCACCAAAAAGGGAAAAACGCATTCCTGAGTTTCTTTTTTATGATGAAGTGGAAACACTATTGGATACTATTGATATGTCGAATGATGAAGGTGTACGAAATCGCACCATGTTGGAGCTTATGTATGCGTGTGGTTTGCGGGTTAGTGAAGTTGTGTCTTTAAATATTGAAAATATTGATTTTCATGAACAAATTGTTAATATTACAGGAAAAGGGGATAAGCAACGATTAGTGCCATTTTATGATGATATGAAAGATTTGCTTTTACAGTATCTAACAATACGTCCAAAGTGGGTATGTAAAGAAAAACACAATGTTTTATTTGTGAATAAAAGAGGGGATAAGCTCACCTCGCGAGGTGTGCAATATATTTTGGATAAGGTGGCAATGAAAAGTGGATTGTTGATGAAAGTGCATCCGCATATGTTAAGACACAGCTTTGCAACACACTTGCTTGATAATGGAGCAGATTTGCGGATTGTGCAAGAATTGCTAGGACATACTTCACTTTCGACGACACAAATTTATGTACATGTTACACAAGAACATCTAAAAAAAACGTACGAACATGCGCATCCACGGGCACATTCGCAAAAAAAGTAAAATGCATTGTCAAAACAGGGCTTATATCTTGATTTTAGAAGCTAAAAACATAAAAAAGTGGCTATTGACTCTAATTAAAATGGTTTTGTCAAGAAAATAAGAAAAATTATGATTAGTCTTTCTTTGTTTTTTGTAATCTTAGCCATGGCTGCCCCTGCCTATGCGGCAACGGTATATTATCGAGGAAGTGCAGTAAGTTGGGATTATGGTAGATCGCTTAGTGGATTATGGGCTTATTCTAGTGTGCAAAGTGGCATTTATAGCCATAGTGCTACTATAAACACAACATTTTCTGGATGGAAAAAACCCGGAAAAAAGCGTATGCTGAATAATTTGTAGGATGGTGGGGAACGGCCAGTGATTATTGGAATTGCAGATAATTTTATAATTTTTAAGCTATTCTAATATGAATTAGAGGAAATGGTATGAGAAAAATTTCACTTATTGGATTAAAAAATACATAGGGATGATACTTATCGTTATGCAGGGTATACTTATTACCCTGCTAATGATTGTATCTTTGAATCAGTAATATTTAAGTGGTTGGCAAAATTATTTAAATATGGATACTGCACTGACGCTACATATAAAAAATGTAGATGCGGAAGCTTCATTCAACACCGAAAGCTATCTTCTTGATTTCGTACGAGATAATAATCCATTCATCGCCCGTCATGATGCGATGTTAGATAAAGATGGATACTTTAGTGGTATAAAACTTGGAGTCTATGGTGATACAGATGTAAATGATGTTTCATTTGATTTTCTTAATCAAAAAATATTAGATAAAAGAAATTTATCTCTTTTGTTGAATGCAGAAAATCAAAAAAGTACATTAGGGGTAGGGACGGGAAGCATAAATAGTCTTGAAAATATTCCCTCTTTTCGTTTTTTTGAACGAGTTGTTATAAAAAAACTTCCTCAATTATGGCAAGAAACCAAAACAATAAATGGAACATATAGAATTATTGGATTTTCTTCAAATTCCAAAAGAATGAGTTTATAAAAGAATTATCAATTGTTTGTGGGAATAATGAAGAATCGTTACTTAAGTCATCTAGTGGTGTTAGTGGGGATAGCAGCTCTAAAGAAAGAGTTTTATTAATTTTGTTAGTTGCGCAGATTTTTTAAAATACAATATTTTTTGTAATTACAGCTGTGAAAAGTTTATATAGACAGGGAACACTAACACTATTAGGTTGGTCGCGGTTTTCTTTTTCAAAGCAAATATTAAGCGATTTTTTTGTTAGCTCATTGTTTTGTATACCTTTTTTGATGATTTTTGGATAGGCATTTTCGGGATGGCCTCATTTTTTTCCGTTATTAATTAGTTATTTAGCGTTGGCCGGTATATTTAATCATTTGATCAGTTCAATTGAATTGATAATTGCATCGATCATTTTAATGCTAAATAAGCCTTTGGATGCGCTTCATGGTATACTACCAGCTAAACCGTTATATGTACTAGGAATTTTTGCTTATATATTTATTAATCTTGGACTTTTATTTTGCAGTTATGCAGTCGATACGCCGATGATGAAGCTTTCGGAAAATCATAGTACTTCAAAAAAATGGGCTAATGTTTCAGAATACCAAATAGTAAACTCGACTTCAGTTGGAGAGGATTTTACCACGTTCGCTGCTGAGAGTAAGACGTTACATTAAGACTTTTATAATTGGTATGCTTCAATTGCGAACCAAAAAGGTGTATATATAATACATACGGAATTTTACAATCATGAACAATTACAAGAATGGAAAGAAAATGCAGTTTATCGATATAATTCACCAAAAAAAGAATTTTGGTCTTTTACGCTATCGCCAAATTACGCGAAAGAAATAGGAATAGAAATTTCAGACGAAGCCATAGCAGAAGCTAAGAATGGGAAACGAGTATATGTATTGCCTAGTACTCTAACATTAAAAGAATCAAAAAAAAAATGCAGAAATGGATTATTGAAGCGGATACAAAAAGTATAAATAAAAAAGAAGATATTTCTACAAAATTCACATTACAACAAGAATTTTTATTTTTATCATATGAAGTGCAAAATGAACTTTTTACTTGGAGCGTTAATGGCAATGATTCTGTAAGTGTAGTTGATCCTATAGTTTATATTGCTACGCCAGAAAATATGTCCTATTATGAAAATGAAAGTTTGATGGCTAATGGCTAATGGTTTTGATGGATATATAAAATTTGCTAATCAGGATATAAAGGAAAAGTTGACAGATGTTAAAATCATGAGTGATTTTCATTTAGATGATAATATGTTGATTTTTGAAAAAGTAGAAAGATATATTGATGGATTACAAAAAAACCTATGGCTGACAATCATGTGGTACGGAATATCTTTTTTACTGCTTATGTCGATAGCGGTTGCGATTTTAATTACATTGGCTTGGATTTATCGGATTGTGAATAGGGAAAAAATTAATGTAAAAAAATTCTTGGGTTTTAATTTTTGGAAATTATACAGGTTTCCTATTTTGTGTTTGGTCGGCTTTTCTGTACTGGAACTTATATTTATGATCACAATGCGCTCGAAATTTGGATTATTGATTTTGTGTACTAATCTTTTTATTCAATTCTTGATATTGTGGAGATA
This sequence comes from Breznakia sp., assembly GCA_047973225.1. Lineage (GTDB taxonomy): Bacteria > Bacillota_I > Bacilli_A > Erysipelotrichales > Erysipelotrichaceae > JBKEBQ01. The sequence continues at coordinate 29,442 of JBKEBQ010000043.1, forward strand.
TATGATGAAAACGGATATGAAGCAAATTTTAATTTCATTTAAAGGAGGTGAATGACATGAAAATGGTCGAGCTAAATAACATTACAAAAAAATATGGAAAAAGAGTTATATTGAATAACCTATCTTTTTACGTTAACGAAGGAGAAATAATTTCGCTAGTTGGACCTTCTGGTTGTGGAAAATCAACAATTTTGAATATGATTGGATTATTGGAAACATATGATCGTGGAGAAATTAAAATAAAGGGAAATATTTTACCTAAAATAGAAAGCTTTAAAGCGACAAGGTTAAGAAGAAATGAAATTAATTACTTATTTCAATCATATGCTTTGATATCGGATATGACGATAAATCAAAATTTATTATTAGCAATGTATTTTTTAAATATGACAGAAAAAATTAAACAACAAAAAATAGATAATATCTTATCACGTGTGGGTCTTTTTGATTTGAAACATGAATTCATCAATACGCTATCTGGTGGTGAACAACAGAGGGTAGCACTAGTAAGAACGATATTAAAACCCGGAAATATTATTTTAGCTGATGAGCCTACGGGTTCTTTGGATAGTCAAGCGAGCGACACAGTATTTCGTTTATTGAAAAAACTGTGTAGGGAATATGGAAAGACAGCAATTATTGTTACACATGATTTAACATTGGCTTCAAAAACGGATAGAATTATAGAGTTAGAAAAACTATGATTTATAAAAAAATTCGCTAAATCCAATCAAAATAGCTAGTTAAGGAAAAACTCCATATCGATATGCATATGCAGTATTTAAATCTATAGTATCAGCCATTTTTAAAAATGACTTAAAATTCTCTAAACATTAGCACCATTTTGAAGGTGCTTTTGTTTTGCTTGAAATTGAGCGAATGAATCACTTTTCCAGAGATGAGTCATCGGTGGTATATATTTTCTTTTAGTTTGTTCCACAATAGGTTCATTTTCTAACTCCTTCGAGAATTTTTCATGCATTGCTACTTCTACTAATCCATATACTTTATCATCTACACTCATATATGTGTTTTGATCAAATGCTTCTATAATCATACATTTAGTTTTAGGTCTAAATAATGGTTTCGTATGACAATTGTTAACAGGGATATAGTATTTATTTTTATATTTCATACAATTTCCATTATCCACTACTCTATGTGACAACACGGCTAAAGTATGATTTATAGTTTTTGCACTTGGTTGCTTTTCAAATGCGTTTAAGCTATTATTTATACATAGAGCGAATTGCTGATTAAATTTTTTTTTACGCAGAGGTTTAAAAAGGCGTTGGCTTCCTCTATACTTTTTATATTAGCTCTTCTAAGTTCGATAAGAAGCCGTGATTGTAATGTTTGATTTAATCTTTCCACACGTCCTTTAGATTGCGCTATACTTGTAGTTTTAATTTCAACACCCAATTGATTACATGCATAAGCAAATTGTGTAAATGTGTCTCCGTTATCAAGTAAGGTGTTTTTTTCTTTTGTATTCAAAAACCGTACGTCGATCTGTGTAAAACATACACGGAATGCCATGGTTATTAAGGATTTGATAAAAAACATGATAGTATCCACAGAGGGTTTCTTGTGTATCAAAATATGCCCCAACAATTTCACCACTAGCATCATCAATGGCTACATGTAGATGCCATAATACACCACGCATCCACATATATTCACTTGCATCCATTTGGATCATTTCGCCTTTAAATTTGCATCTAGATCTTCTTCGGTGCGCATCTAATTTATCAAGTGTTGCTATTTTTTCTTGCATCAACTTTTGCACTTTACGTGAATGCGTATTGTGCTCTAAAGATATAAGATACTTTTTCATTGTCTTTTTCGTTTAGCGTTTGGCTTTAGGCGATACTACATGTTTTTCTCTTAGCCATCTATTTAAAGTGGAATCAGAGACTTTGATATGTAAGTCAACAAAGACAATTTTACAGAAATGACAAGATTTGTATCTTGGAAACCATTAATATACATATCAACAATTTTTTGCTTATCTTCATTTGAAAAAATCACTGCAGGTTTTCTACCTCTATTTTTGTGTCTAAATCCTTGTTTACCTTGATTTTTATAAACAATAACCAATCGCTTAAATCGTGCGTCTTGTACATTGTAGTTTACGCATAGCAACATTTTTATTATCATTCGTATCAATTAGTTTCTTTATTACTTCATATTTTTTAATTCCTGCATTGTTAGCTCTACCTCTCTTATAATTACCTCATCTTTCATAGATGGTAATCATACAACTGTATGGAGACATTTTCAATATTGGTATACGGATACATTATCATATGAACCACACGATTTACCAAAAAAGTAAAATGCATTGTCAAAATAGAGCTTATATGCTATCATATATAAGCACGTTTTGTGCATAACAACATACACACATCATGGATTGGTTGATCCGTGCTCTAGCATAAATAAGCTTGCGAAGATGAGTTATCAACCCTAGAAATGATGGCGGAGTAACGGAAAGAGAGGCTATTATGGCTATTGTATCAATGAGACAGTTATTAGAAGCAGGTGTTCACTTTGGTCACCAAACAAGAAGATGGGATCCAAAAATGAAACCATTTATTCACGCTTCAAGAAATGGTGTTCACATCATTAATTTGGAGGAAAGCGAAAAATATATAGAAATCGCTTATAACAAATTAAAAGAAATTTCAGAAAAAGGTGGAAAAGTATTATTTGTTGGAACAAAAAAACAAGCACAACAAGCAATTGTGGAAGAAGCGTTACGTTCTGGGAGCTTTTTTGTTAATCAAAGATGGCTTGGAGGATTGTTGACAAACTATCGTACAATTCAAAAACGTGTACGCCGCTTGGTTGAAATTGAGGAAATGGAATCAAGTGGATTAATTGAAGTATATACAAAAAAGGAACAAGCACAATATCGTAAACAAAAAAATCGTTTAGAAAACTTCTTAGGTGGGATTAAAGAAATGAAAAAGCTACCAAATGCTTTGTTTATTATTGATCCAAAAGAAGAGCAAAATGCGGTTGCTGAAGCGAAAAAATTAGGAATTCCAGTATTTGCAATGATCGATACGAACTGTGATCCTGAAATGGTAGATTACCCTATTCCTGCAAATGATGATGCAATGCGCTCTATCAAATTGATGACGACATTAATGGCAGATGCCATTATTGAAGCAAAGGGTGGATTGTTATCATTAGCACATAGTTGTGATAATGATACAGAAGCAGATGTAACCATGGCAGATGTTATTATCAATGTAGAAAAACAAATTGCAGAACAAGAGAAGAGAAGACGTCAAAAATATGAAGAAAGACGTGCACGTTTCGCAAACAGACGCAATGATCGCAATTCTCGACCTTACGATCGCAACCGTTCTAATCACACTCCTAGAAGAGATGAACAACATGCAAATACTGCAACAAAATCGGTTACTTCTGCAGAAGTCAAAACAGAGGCAAAGGCAGAAACACCAAAAGCAACAAACGCTGATTAAAATAGCATAAAAAGGAAAAAAGGAGTATTATTATGAATATTACGGCAAGTATGGTAAAAGAATTAAGAGAAAGAACTAGCGCAGGCATGATGGATTGTAAAAAAGCCTTAAGTGAATGTGATGGCGATATGGATAAAGCAATCGATTGGTTGCGTGAAAAAGGAATGTCACAAGCAGCAAAAAAATCAGGACGCATTGCGGCAGAAGGATTGTCAAGAGTTGCGGTTGAAGGAAATACAGCTGTTATTTTCGAAGTGAATTCAGAAACAGACTTCGTTGCTAAAAACGAACAATTTCTTGAATTATTGGAAAACATCAAAGCAACTTTATTTACTTCAAAACCATCATCTTTAGAGGCTGCTCTAGCTTGTGAAAACAATGGTGAAACATTAGAAACGATGATTGTCAATGCAACAGCAACCATTGGTGAAAAAATTACACTTAGAAGATTGGAAGTTGTTGAAAAAACAGATGATCAAGTCTTTGGCGCTTATATGCATATGGGTGGATCCATTTCGGCACTTGCAGTGCTAAATGGAAGTGATGCTGAAGTAGCAAAAAACATTGCGATGCAAGTTGCTTCAATGGCTCCTCAATTTATCAATCGTGAAGAAATGCCACAATCGTTAATTGATCACGAAAGAAAAATTCAAGAAGAAATTTTAAAAAACGATGACACTTTGAATTCAAAACCTGAAAATGTACTGAAAGGTATTTTAGAGGGGCGTGTTTCTAAAACACTTCAAGAAATTAGTCTAGTTGATCAAGTCTACTTTAAAGACAGTAATTTAAAAGTGGGACAATATGTAAAACAGGCAAATGCTTCTGTTCAATCTTTTATTCGCTATGTTGTTGGTGAAGGAATTGAAAAAAGAGAAGAAAACTTTGCTGAGGAAGTGATGAGTCAAATTAATAACAAGTAATATAAATTAACGAAATTGAAAGATTTCGTTTTTTTTTATAATGAACACAGCCTCTTGAAGTTGATGTGGAATGAACATAATAAACCTTATACATATGAAAGAAGCGGACAGCATAGTTGTATTTTTTATTTCAGGTGTTTTGATGAGGTTTTTGGAAATTTATAATTTGATAGGTATTGTATTTCTTTTATTTGTTGATTGTTACGTATTTTTAACATGGATAAACTTCTCTATTTTTACTTTCACAAACTTGATGGAGGACAACTTGTAGGATATAGTTGAATCTATAAACAAAAGTATTTGAACTATCAAATATATTTTCAATGCGAATGGACAAATTTGAAATTGATAATAGAAATGTTATACTGTACTTAATGAGACAAGTTAATTGTGTTGGATTGTAACTGGGAAAGGACATACCAATCGAAATTTGATCTGTTTTTGTCTTTTTGTGTGAAGAGAATCCCCATATTAGATTGTTTTTTAAAAAAGGAGGATTTTGTAGTGAAAAAGGTTTTTATTTTTTTGGTGGTGGGATGTATCATCACCTCAATTTTATGGGGAAGCAGTATGGCAGTAGATGCAACAACGCGTGTTGACGATTTATTAGCGAAGATGAGTACGAAGCAAAAGATTGCACAGATGCTAATGCCTGATTTTCGTCAATGGAAAACAGCTGATGAAACCAGTGTTAGCGATTTAGAGGTAATGAATGAAGAGGTTGCAACCATTGTTGATCAATATGATTTAGGTGGTGTCATTTTATTTGCAAAGAATGTCAAAAGTACCGAACAAACCGGACGTTTACCGTCAGCTTACCAGGACGCAGCAATTCATAATGCTGCTGGCAATGGCGAAATCCCCTTATTACTAACAGTTGATCAAGAGGGAGGTATTGTATATCGATTGGGTAGTGGGACAGCACTTCCAGGGAACATGGCTATTGGTGCAACACGGAGTGTTGACGATGCCAAAAATGTAGGGGAAATTATTGGGCGAGAGGTTTCTTCACTGGGGATGAATGTGAATTTTGCTCCTGTTATGGATGTCAATAATAATCCGTTAAATCCTGTGATTGGACTTCGCTCAATTTCAAGTGATGCAAATTTAGTCGCGCAATTGGCAATTCCGATGATGCAAGGAGTGCAATCATATAATGTAGCAACGTCAGCTAAACATTTTCCCGGACATGGAGATACAGCTACGGATTCACATAGTGGACTTCCGCTTGTAAATAAGTCTTATGAGGAATTAAAAGCATTAGAATTAGTCCCATTTCAAGCAGCGGTAGATAATGGCGTAGATATGTTGATGACTGCGCATATCCAATATCCACAAATTGACTCGACGAGTGTTGTTTCAATAAGTAGTGGTGAAGAAATCTATCTTCCGGCAACATTATCAAAAAAAATATTAACGGATGTTGTTCGTAAGGATATGAATTTTGATGGGATTGTTATTACTGATGCGATGAATATGAGTGCTATTTCATCTAATTTTGGAGAAATAGAAGCTATTGAAATGGCTATTTATGCTGGAGCCGATATTGTCTTAATGCCTACAACACTGCGCTCACAAGCAGATATAACAAAACTAGATGCAGTTTTTACTCATTTACTTAGTAAAGCGCAAGCTGATTCAAAATTTATGTCTAGAGTAGATGAATCAGTGACTAGAATTTTAGAATTAAAAGAAAAACGCGGAATTTTAGATTATCAAGCCAATAATACATCAATGGATGATAAATTAGCCAAAGCCAACCAAGAAGTTGGTTCGGATTTAAATCGATCTTTGGAAAGAAGAATTGCTAGAGATGCTGTCACCATAACTAAAAACGAAGAAAATGTGCTACCAATTAAAGTGAAATCAGATGATAAAGTTTTAATGTTGGCAGCATATAATAATGAAATCCCCGGCATGAAATTAGCAATCAATAGAATGATGAGTGAGGGAAACTTTTCAAGTAACGCTACTGTGGAATATCTACGCTATTCTTCTTCATCAACGCTGGATGATTTTAAAACACAAATAGATGATAGCCAATATGTAGTAGTTATTTCAGAGATTGGAAGTACTTCGCAATTGAAACCGACCCATTGGTTAACAAAGATGCCTAGTGAAATTATTGATTATGCAAATACAAAAAATGTTGATTCTGTGATTTTGAGTATTTCTAAACCATATGATACCGCCAACTATCCACATGCTAAAGCAATTTTAGCTGTATATGGAAATAAAGGGATGGATCCTACAGAAAATTTGCAACCAGATGCAGCTTTTGGTCCTAATATTCCAGCAGGAGTTGAAATTATTTTTGGAAATGCGGATGCGAAGGGAAAATTACCAGTAGATGTTCCTGCCATTAATCAAAATCACGATATTGATATAAGTAAAATCGCTTATCCTTTCGGATACGGACTAACTTATCGAGACCCAGTTGACGATATTACGTTGAGTTTACCTTCATCAATTAATACAAAAGAAGATTTTTTAGCTACGATTTCTTTAGGTGATTTGCAATCTTTATCAAAACAGGACTATCAAGTACAAATTGTTTATGATACTGATTATTTTATGATTAACAATACGAAAAACTCTAAAAAAACGGAAGTAAAAAAAGAAATTATTATACGCAAAAAAGCAAACGATACTAGCGATATTATCCTAACAATGCAAGGAAAATCTCTAGGGAAAGGGTTAAGTCCGATTCAAACGATAAGAATTATTGATGCTAAAGATCGCATCTTTTCTATGGGAGATGGGTATTATATTTCTAATACAGTAGACATCAATGATGTTACAACACCAGATACAGGTGGATCTGGAGATGGTTCTAATATTGTAATGATAGATCCAAAAAAACCGACGGTTGGTGTGGAAACAAGTGATATCAGCAATCTGAATGCATATGTACTTACATTTATGGTAACAACATGGGTGATTTTGCTTGTTGGCTATAAAAAAAGATTTTTCTGTAAAAAATAATTTGTAATTGCACAATGCTTTGTTGGTAAAAAAGTGCCTGAATACGTTCAGCACTTTTTTCAGTTTTATATGATGATATGTGCTCATGATCACAGTTATATTCATTTGTACTTGTCTCGCATTTTTTTACAATTTATTATAAGATAGCAGTAACAATCCATTCATGGTGAGTTTTATTAAGTAAAGGCTATCTTTCATTGATAAAATTGATTTCAAAATATTTGTTTTGATTCTAATTATTGGGCAGTTGTGTCTTAAACAAAATGACAATTGATTTTTTTTCATATATTTGATTCATAAAATGTGAGAAATCATTTAGAACAAGTAGAACTTTATTGAGAAATCGTGTATAATCATAGAGAAAATGAAACAAAAAAGAGGGAATCATTCATGTATAAAAGATTATTGTTAAAATTAAGTGGGGAAGCACTATCTTCAAAAGAAAATACCTTTGATCCTAAAATACTTGCGCAACTTGCAGAAGAGTTGAAAGAGGTTCATGCATCGGGTGTCGATTTGGCGATAGTTGTTGGCGGAGGAAACTTTATTCGCGGAAAAATGGTTGAGCTGATGGGGATTGATCGTGTCCAGGCAGACTATATGGGAATGCTTGGGACAGTCATCAATGCTTTAGCGGTACAAAATGCATTAGAACAAGTGGGAGTACCAACACGAGTGCAAACAGCGATTGAAATGCAAAAAGTAGCAGAGCCATTTATTGTAAGACGAGCAATTCGTCATCTTGAAAAGGGGAGAATTGTGATTTTTGGGGCAGGAACAGGTTCACCGTTCTTTTCTACCGACACAACGGCAGCACTGCGAGCTTCGGAAATCAAGGCTGATGTAATTTTGATGGCAAAAAACGGTGTTGATGGGGTATATAATGCTGATCCTAAAAAAAATCCAGAAGCAATTAAATATGATGCATTATCGTATATGGATTTATTGAACCAGGGATTACAGGTGATGGATGCAACAGCTACCAGTATGTGTATGGATAATGACATTGATTTGGTAGTCTTTAATATGAATGAACGAGGAAATATTTTAAAAGCGATCAAAGGACAAGCAAATGGGACAACCATTTCTAAGAAAGGAAAATAAACATGCAACAACATTTAGATAAAACAACAGAGAAGATGGAGAAAGGAATTGCCACTTTGCAACATCACTTAGTGAGCATACGTACAGGACGTGCGAATCCAGCTGTTTTGGATCACATTGTGGTTGATTACTATGGATCTATGACACCATTGAATCAAATGTCATCAATTCAGGTCGTAGAAGGACGTCAACTACAAATAAAGCCATATGATAAATCTTTGGTAAAAGATATGGAAGTTGCGATTAACACGAGTGATTTAGGACTTCCTGTGCAAAATGATGGAGATGTCTTACGGATCAATATCCCAGCGTTAACGGAAGAAACGAGAAAAGAGTTATCAAAAGAAGCTTCAAAGATTGGTGAAGAGTTAAAGGTAACCATTCGTAACGCAAGAAGAGAAGGCAATGACGCTATCAAAAAAGATGGTGAATTAACAGAAGATATGAAAAAAGATGGACAAGAACAAATTCAAAAGTTAACGGATGGATATGTTAAAAAAATTGATGAAATTGTAGAAGCTAAAGTAAAAGAAATAATGTCAATTTAGTAAAAACCCACATTGACGTGGGTTTTTCATTAGGAGGTTGAATTATATGGTAAAGCATGTGGCAATGATTATGGATGGAAATGGTCGTTGGGCAAAAAAAAGAGGATTAGAACGTACCAAAGGACATAAAGAAGGTGCCCAAACGGTTCGTCGTGTTGCTTTGGAAGCGAATCGTATGGGCATTGAAGTTCTAACTCTCTATGCTTTTAGTACTGAAAATTGGAAGCGGCCTTTAAAAGAGGTCGAATATTTATGTAAACTTCCTGCACTTTTTTTTAATCGATATATCAAAGAATTAAAAGCCGAGAATATAAAAATCCGATATATTGGTGAACTGGATCAGTTTCCAAAAGAAACGATTCGTGTAATTGAAGATGCAATTGAGCAAACTAAAGAATGCACAGGTCTGCAACTCGTACTTGCTGTCAATTACGGTGGGCGTAGAGAAATTGTATTGGCTGCTCAAAACTATGCACAAGATTATGAAACTAATCAAAAAACAGCACTAGATGAGGATATATTTTCTTCCTATTTAATGACCAATGAATTCCCAGATGTTGACCTCTTAATTCGAACAAGTGGTGAAAAAAGACTTTCTAATTTTCTGTTATGGCAATTGGCATATGCAGAGTTTATTTTTGTTGAAGATGCATGGCCACAAATAGATGAAAATAGATTTCATCAACTGATTGATGAATTTGAAAAACGCGATCGGCGATATGGAGGACTGACACAATGATAAAAAGAATTTTGACAGCACTGCTCATTATTGCCGTCGTTATACCACCATTAGTATTTGGCGGATATTTTTTAGATATGCTTGTATATCTCATTGTAATTATAGCAGGTTTTGAAATTTTTAATTTACTAGCAAACTGTAAGTTTATTTCAACTGGTTTGATGTTTCTATTATTGAGTAGTGTATTTTTTATCCATTATCTTCCATTACAAGCAAGTATAGTGAGTTTTTCGATATTGAGTATGGCGATATTATCCATCCCTATTTTTAGTCATAAAGTTACAAGCGAGGATGCTTTTTTTATCATTGCGATTTTAAGTATGTTTTTTAGTTTGGAAATCTGTTTTTTTAGTATTTATAATGTAGATGTTCGTTATATCTGGTTTGTTTTAATAGCAACCTATGGATGCGATACGGGTGCATATTTTATAGGCAGTCAATTTGGAAGAAGAAAATTAATTCCTTCAATTTCACCAAATAAGTCGATAGAAGGTGCAGTTGGGGGTTGGGTTACAGGTGCATTGATGTCTTTTATTTTTGTGGTTTTTGTATTCCCTACAATGCCTTTACTCGCCATTATTCTAGGCTGTCTTTGGCTACCCATCACTTCTCAATTTGGCGATTTGACTTTCTCAGCGATGAAACGTCATTTTAATATTAAAGATTTTTCTAATGTTTTCCCAGGCCATGGAGGATTTATGGATCGTATCGACTCCTTAGTGTTTAATGTAATTGTCTTTGCTTTAATTTTGGAGTTGGCGCTATGGTAAAAAAAATAGCACTACTAGGAGCGACCGGTTCCATTGGAATGCAAACATTGGATGTTGTAAGTCAACATCCAGAAGAATTCGAAATTGTGTCCATTGCATGTGGGAAAAATATGCCGACTTTGTTTAAAATTTTAGATACATACCCGGTAAAAAATGTAAGTGTTGCTAGTTATGAAGATCATCTTATGGTGAAAGAAAAGTATCCACATCATTATGTTTGTTATGGAGATGATGGAATTTTAGAAATGATAAATACGAGTTGTGATCTTGTCGTGAATGCGCTTGTTGGTTTTGTAGGACTCAAGCCATCTCTGTATGCGATTGAAAAACGCAAAATATTAGCACTTGCAAATAAAGAAAGTTTAGTCATTGGAGGAGAGCTAATGAAACAGGCACTTGCTCGATACGATGGAAAAATGTATCCGATTGATTCAGAACATTCTGCAATTTTTCAATCATTGGAAGGAAATCAAGTGGAGGATGTAAAGCGCATTATTCTTACGGCAAGTGGAGGGAGTCTACGTCATTTAAAGCGTGAAGAATTGATGGATGTGTCAGTTGAACAAGCACTGGCACACCCCAATTGGTCAATGGGTGCACGTATTACCATTGACAGTGCAACGATGCTGAACAAGGGATTCGAAGTAATTGAAGCATACTATTTATTTTCTGTTCCTATGCATAAAATAAGTGTGATTATTCATCCCGAGAGTATTGTTCATTCTATGGTTGAATATAAAGATCGCGCCATTATCGCACAACTTGGTAGTGCAGATATGCGAATACCAATTCAATATGCGCTGACATATCCACATCGTTTGCATCTGGGTAATAGTAAAGCATTGGATTTTGGGGCGTTAAAAAGTCTTAATTTTGAAGATATTGATTTTAAAAGATATCCATTATTGGCACTGGCTTTTGACGTTTTACATAGAAAAGGCAATGCAGGGGCTATTATCAATGCCGCAGACGAAGCTGCGATTGATTTGTTTTTGCAGAAAAAAATAACATTTTTAGAAATTGAAGATGCTATATGCTCAGCATTTAAAAATGTAGCATTTATGAAAAATCCGAGTTTACGTGATTTAATTAAAACAGATCGTGAAACGCGTGCATATATTTATAATGAATGGTATCCAGAACATTATAAATAGAAAAGAATATCCTATAAAAAAACTATATGAAATAGATACTGTGAAAACGAAAAATTATCTATTTTGTATAGTTTTTTTACATAATAAAATTGTTATGGATTGGATATGTTGTATTTGTGCAAGATACAAGTGATTGATGTTTTATCAAAATATTCTTAATGTATCCACATTAAAGGATTGAAAATATATGCTTTTTAGCGGATTTCCACATTAATATAGAAATAAAATAGCGTTTACTTATAAATACGGTATTTTATAATAAAAGTAGGGGAAGCGAAATTCCTAGCTAGGAGTTATTATGTTGCAACAGAAGTTATCAAGAAAAATAAATTTATTTAGACTTTTAGCTGGCGAAAAAGATTATAAACCAACTAGCCATTTTAGTGAGAAACTGCAAGTTTCTAAAAAGACAATTTATAACGATATTTCAACATTAAATGAGGATTTAAAACAATATAATCTAAAAATAGAGAAAGCTCCTCGAAAAGGGTTACGCTTAAAAGGAGCATATAAAGATATAGAAAAATGTTATCAAAATCTTATTTATGACAGAAATGAACAAGTAGATCCCTATTCCCCTAAACAACGGCAAATGGAGTTGGTCAAATTAATTTTCATACAGGATGAAACAGTTTCTACTCTGCAATTTGCAAAGAAAATGTATATTTCCGCAACTTCATTAAGAAATGATGTAGATCAAATTCAGGCTATTTTCAGCAAATATGACGTAAAAATTGGAGTCAAAGAAAATGAATTATATATGGATGGAAAAGAAAATAATATGCAGAGAGCTTGTATTTATTACTATATTTCATCATTTGAAGAAAATGCAGATATACCGCAATCTAGTTTTCTTAATTTTAAAAATTTCATTGCAGGATTTTTTGAATCTAACGATATCGATGTGGTTTCTGCGTGTATTTTTAACCAGTTGAACTTAAAAAACGAGAACATTGCTGATTATTACATGAAATCTTTGTTAATAACCTTGCTTTTATTGATTATACGAAGTCGGTTAGGATTCCATATTAACAGTGAGAAAAAAATATTTGAAAACATGGAATACATGGAACCATATATGCTTGCTATAAATATTACTGTGAAAATTTCAGACTCGTTGAATATTGATTTCTATGATGAAGACTGTAAATACTTGAGTGGTCAATTATTCGCGCATGGAATAAAACTACCGAAAACTGTAGTCTACAGAACCTCTCCCATGTATCTGAGTGTAGAACAAATGATTCTAAAAATGAGTAAAGCTATAAATGTAGATTTGGATCAAGATACGATATTAAAAGAATCTCTTACTGCGCATCTACCACCCATGATATATCGTCTTCAAAAAGGAATTAAAATAAAAAACCCATTATTGTCAGATATAAAAAAACAATATATTGTCATGTTTTCACTCGTGTGGTTTGTCGCATCAGAATTAGAATCCCAATATAAAATAGTACTTGACGATGACGAAGTGTCTTTCTTGATGATTCATTTTCAATTGTCATTGGATAAAAAATATCAACAGAAAAATATTGTCATCGTTTGTCCTATGGGACTTTCTACTTCACAATTTATATTTAATCGTGTTAAACAATTTGTATCTGCCAATGATAATATAATTGCTTTAAATATGAATGAACTATATTTTTATAATTTAGAAAACGTAGATTTTATCATTTCATCGATCCCCATAACAGGTATAGAGAAGCCAATCATTAATGTTTCACCATTGATTAATGCAAAGGATGAGCAAAATATTCGATCATTTTGCACTGATTTAAACGTACAGATGACTACTTTGCGAACTGTTGCATATCGCGAAGGGAGGGAATTGATGAAATTTATAAAGCCATCATTTTTGTTTATAAAAGAAAATCTACAAAATAAAGAAGAATGTTTAAAATTTATAGTAGAAACATATCAAACGGAAAAAATTGTGACAGATGATTTCCAAAAGTCATTAATTGATCGAGAAGAATTAGGAGATACTAGTCTTTATACTGGAGTGGCTATGCCACATGCATTTCCCGATACAGTATTAAAGTCGCAAATATCAATTATCACATTACCTAAAAAAATAAAATGGGGAATGAATCAAATTACTATGATTATTGTCGTATGTATCGCAGAAGCAGATATCGGACAAATAAAGAAAGTAATAGCAAATTTGATTACTTTTATCGAGACAAAAGAACGTGTTGAAGACATAAATAATATGTCTTCTTCTAAAGAACTGTATGAATATTTAGAAAGAGAATTATAGATTGAAAAAGGAGCAGTAAAATGTTAGTTACATCAAAAGAAATGTTGATACTTGCAAGACAAGAAGGACATGCGATCCCCGCACCGGATTACATAGATTTGGATTCAGCCAGAGCATATGTAAGTGCTGCTGAAAAAGTTCAGAAGCCATTAATACTTTCTTATGCGCAAGCTCATAGCTATATGATATCCCTTGAGGAAGCAGCGTTGATAGGGAAGTTTGTTGCAGAGCAAGCCAATGTACCAATTTGTCTTCACTTGGATCATGGAACGGATATTAAATTCATCAAGAAAGCAATTACATTAGGTTTCACTTCAGTTATGATTGATGCCTCTATGAAAAGCTTTGAAGAAAACGTGAACTTAACAAAGGAAGTTGTCAAATTCGCGCATCCTTTAGGGGTTGTTGTAGAAGCCGAAATTGGACATGTTGGCTCGGGAATAAATTATGAGAATCATAAAAAATGTGATTCAGTTTATACAACAGTAAAAGATGCATTAAACTTTGTTTCTTTAACAAATGTAGATTCCTTAGCCGTTTCAATAGGAACGGCACATGGTATTTATAAGGGAATTCCAATGATAAATTTTAAACGTTTACAGGAACTTTCTACTGCACTTTCGATACCACTTGTTTTGCATGGTGGTAGTGAAAGCGGAGATGATAATTTATATCTTTGCGCAACACAAGGTATTAGTAAAATAAATATTTTTACAGATTTCATGATCAGTGCTATGAAAATGATTGAAGATGAAAAACCGAAAAACTATTTTGAATTAAAAGAAAATGTAAACCGAGGAATGGAGAATGTTTTAGTGCACTACTACAAAGTGTTTAATAAAAAGGAAGGAGACATACATGAGTAAAGTTCAACTGAGAAAACCATTTTTTGTTGTAAATCCTAAATCATATATGTTTGGAAGAGAGCTCATTGATTTGGCTAAACATACAGATATGTTAGCAGAGAAATACGATTTTGATGTGTTGTTCACAGCGCCCTACACAGATTTAAAAGATGTAGCAAGTGAGACTACTAGGTTGATTGTAACAGCACAGCATATGGATGGTATCGCTTTGGGCAAAGGAATGGGGGCAGTATTGCCATTATCTCTATCTAATGTTGGCGTTAAAGCCACTTTTCTAAATCATGCAGAACATCCGATGACTGTTAATGAATTAGCAAAGGCTATTCGTTATGCGAATGATTTAGATATTATCACGATTGTTTGTGCGGACAGTGTTGAGGAAGCAAAAGCAATCGCAAAATTTAGACCAGATGTAATGGTTTGTGAACCAAACAGTCTTATTGGTACAGGTCAAGTGAGCGATGATCACTATATGATTTCAACGAATAAAGCAGTGAAATCCGTTTCTCCTGAAACGCTTGTTTTGCAAGCGGCAGGAATTAGTTCAGGGAAAAATGTCTATGATGCAATCATTGTGGGAGCAGATGGAACTGGTGGGACAAGCGGTATTGTTGCAGCCAAAGATCCTAAACAAATCTTAAATGAAATGTTTGATGCTTTGTATCAGGCTAGAAAGGAAATGTAATGACTACTTATAACGAAGCGATTGTATTAACTTCAAATGGTGATAGAGTAACATATCATAATATAACAAATCAAATAAAAGACATAATCAAACGTAGTAAAATACAGAATGGAATTTGTGTAGTGCAATCGCCACATACAACATGTTCTGTTATATTTGAAGAATATGTACATGATAAAGATTTCAATGGCGATGAATATTTACAAGTAGATTTAAATCGGATATTAGATAAAATAGTGCCACGTGAACTAAGTGATGGCTGTAATTATCGATATCCGGGTCCAGAGCATCTGCAATTTTTAATGGGTATGAAGGATCCTAATTATCCAGCAGATCCAGGTACTATTCTAAACGGAGACGCACATATTAGAGGATCTCTATTTGGCGCTAGTGAAACTTTTATTTTAGAAGATAGTTCATTGTTAATTGGAACTGTTGGATATGTCTATTTCATAGACTGGGACCAAAATCGTGTACGAAATAGAAAATGTAACATAATGATTTTGGGAGAATAGAAATTGAGGAAACGTATGGAAACAAAAATTACAGATGAAATGAATTTATATCCTGAATTAGTAAAACTTCATTTGCATGCAAAAAATGATGTAGATGCTTTACAACAGATTGGTGAGTTACTCTTACACGAAAACAAAGTGAAAGATAGCTATATCCCTGCTGTATTAAGAAGAGAAGAGGAATATCCAACAGGCTTGCTTTGTGATGGGATAGGGCTCGCAATTCCACATACGGATGCAGAGCACGTAAAAGAACAAACGATAGCTATAGGCGTTTTGGATAAACCTGTGAAGTTTAAGCATATGGGATATTCCGGATTAAGCGTAGAAGTGAGCTTAGTGTTCATGATGGCAATTAAAGATGTGCACAAACAAGTTGCTTTTTTACAAGCACTGATGTCAGCATTTCAGAACACACAACAATTAAAAAAAATGTTAAACAGAAAAACACAAAAAGAGGTGATTGAAATTTTTGTGTCTACTCTAGAAAATAAATGAGGAGGAATACAATGAAAAATATATTATTAGCATGTGGTTCAGGGATTTGTACTTCAACTGCTGCTAGAGCGAAGGTAGCTGAAATATTGGATCAAAAAGGATATATCGGAAAATATAAAATTACACAGTGTAAAGTTGGTGAAGCTGCAGCATTGTCCGTAAATTACGATTTTTTAATCGCGACAACAATGGCACCGCAAGAATTAAAGTGTCCGTTTGTTCCAGGAGTCTGTTTCTTAACTGGCGTTGGTGTAGATGCAGCAATTGAAAGTATATTAGAATTAATGGAAAAATAAAATAAGGAGGAGAAAGAATATGGATGTAATTTTAGATTTTTTTCAATTTGTTCAAGGTTTAGGGGTATCGGTTGTTATGCCAATCGTGATTACGATTTTGGGATGTGCTTTAGGAGCTGGTTTTGGTAAAAGTTTGCGTTCAGGATTAACAGTAGGGATTGGATTTATTGGATTGAACTTAGTTATTAATAATTTGCTTGGTGTAAACTTAGCGCCTGCTGTACAAGCGATGGTTGAACGTTTTGGCTTAGAATTATCTGTAATTGACGTAGGATGGCCGGCATCTGCAGCAATCGCCATGGGATCTACAGTAGGATTGGTTATAATTCCGGTAGGATTAATTGTAAATATTTTTATGTTATTGACGAATACAACACAAACTGTTGATGTTGATATTTGGGATTATTGGCATTTTGCATTTACAGGTGCGTTAGTTGCAATTGTTACAAACAGTGTTGCATTTGGAATAGTTTCGGCAATTATCAACATGGTAATTGTTATGGTTCTAGGCGATTATACTGCGCCTGAAGTTGAAAAATCGCTTGGATTACCAGGTGTATCATTACCGCATGGATTTACAACCGCATATGCACCAATAGCAATGTTTTTTAACAAAGTTTTCGACATGATTCCTGTGATTAATAAAATTGACATAAATATGGATTCTGTTCAAAAACGCTTTGGTGTATTTGGAGAACCTATTCTTGTTGGAACGACGTTGGGAATACTTATTGGAGTATTAGCAGGATATGATACAACAAATATCATGATTCTTGGGGTTTCCTTAGGCGGTGTTCTGGTTTTGATTCCGAAAATGGCTGCATTACTAATGGAGGGTTTAATTCCTATTAGTGATACTGCGAGTGAATTTATAAAAAAACGTTTTAAAAATCGTGCAAAAATATATATTGGACTAGATTCCGCTGTAGGGGTGGGGCATCCTGTCACCTTGGCAATTTCATTTATTTTAGTACCAATGATGATCTTTTTAGCGGTAATTATTCCGGGGAACAAGGTTTTACCTTTTGCGGATTTAGCGGTTGTACCTTGGATGTTTGTATTGATTACGCCGATTGTAAAAGAGAACGGATTTAGAGGAATACTTATTGGAACAATTGTATTGGCAGTTGGACTATTGATCGCTACTGACCTAGCTCCGCTAATTACCGAAGCAGCAAAAAATGTAAATTTTGCAATGCCAGAAGGTGCTTCTATGATCTCTTCGATTTGTGATGGTGCAAATCCTTTAACTTGGATTTTGGTGAGATTACACGATTTTGGTATTTTAGGTGTTGGCATTGCTGCTATATTTGCGACAGGCTTAGCGTTATGGAATCGTATACGTATTAAAAAAGAAGCAGAGACATTGCATATGCAGCAAGGTGCATGAATATAAGCAAGGAGCTGAGGATAGTGAAGACTTATTTGTATAATAAGAAACAGTATTTTTTGGGAGTAGTATTAACCGGTTACTTTTGTATTTTCATAATTATTATGGCGACTATTCTAATGGTCTTAAATTATTTGACAGGACTGATGATAGTTGTGATTATTGTGGCATTTTATACAATATGGAATAGTTTTATTTCGAACAGCAATCCATCGAAAGTTATAATAGGAGATGATTATATAAGTTTTCATTCTTTCAATAGAAAAGACATCTATTTTTATGAAGAGATAGAGCAATTGAGAATCCGTGAATTTCCTAGTTCAGGGAAAATGTTTATCAGAGTGAATGATGCGGGTATTTTGAAAGGAAGATATTGGTTACAAACAAAGATGTTTGATGAGGGAAAAGAACTTTTTGTTTCGCTTTTAAATATTGAATACTGTATGTTTCCGGATACTTTAAAAGGAAGAGCGAGAAGTGTAAATACAGAATACTTACAAATACAAAAACAAAAAAATAAAACTGAAAAGAAAGGTTAAAATAAATGTTTGAAGTTGAAAAGAAAAAAATTATAGAGGCAGGAATAAAGTTAGATCATTATGGATTAATTGCGTTATCGGGTGGTAATATTAGTTGGAGAATGGAAAATGGTAAGATATTAGTCACACCAAGCGCTATGATTTACGAGGACATGATACCAAGTGATATTTGTGTGGTGGATATAAACGGCAAAATATTAGAAGGAAGTAGGAGAATTTCAGTAGATACAGAAGCAATTTTACATATTCTTAGAAACCGAAATGATATTCATGCAGTTATCCATACACATCAGCCATATGCCACAGCATTGGGATTGGTAGATGATGAAATTTCTTGCAATCTCACAACGCTTGCCAATGCCACAGGGGGGAGTGTTCATGTTGCGGAATATAGCAGTGCTGCAAGTATAGATATGGGTGTGAAAGCATTGAAACATTTGGATGAACAGTTGGCAGTGGTTCTCAAACATCATGGTGTGATCACGATTGGGCGGGATTTAAAACAAGCGCTCTATGTTTGTGTCTACTTGGAAGAGGCGTGTAAGACTATTATATTAGCAAGAACAACAGGTAAAAAAATGGCAATGATGAGCGAGAAACAAATTCACACTGCTGTAGAAATATTCAAACAATATGGTCAATAAGAATATATAGTTATTGACTAAAAGCTTAAAAAAAATTGAACCGTTGAATGTGACTGTAAAAAGTGTATATAGGAGCTTCTTTTAGATTACGAAGAAATATAGCTCCTATATTTTTTATATGAAAAAGCAGAACAAACAAAGAGTATTAAAAAAACTTACTGATTATGATTGAAAGTTTCTGAATTAAAAAGTTGTACTTATCGCTTGCATATTATCTAAAAATAAACTAAAAGCATAGATAAATTAGAAGACATAGGAATTTAAATAGCGTATATGTGCTAAATGTGTTACAATTGTAAAGTTCAAAAATATACGTTTTATCATCATACAGTTTTTGGAAAAGTAATATAGAATATGCAATAGAGATGTTAAAAACAAATTTATGATCGTTTTGTAATACGTTATGGAGGAGTCAAATGATAGATGTAGTTTTAGGATTTATTCCTTTTGTACTGTTGATTGGGATTGTTGTTACGGTTCACGAATTGGGACATTTTTTGACAGCTAAACATTTTGGCGTTTTTTGTGGGGAATTTTCAATTGGTATGGGACCGCTCTTATATAAAAAACAGGTCGGGGAAACACAATACTCGTTACGTTTATTACCGGTTGGAGGTTTTGTATCAATGGCAGGAGAAGCGGATGATACAAAAGTAGATGCGTCCATTCCATTTGAACGAACGATTAATGGAATCAAGCCAGCAAGGCGCATCATGGTCATGATGGCTGGTATTGTTATGAATGTTTTATTAGCGCTTGTACTTTATATTGGCGTTAATCTTGCGATTGGTGAAAAAATAGATACAAGCAAACCAGCAGATGCGATTGTAGCCAACATTGTAGTTGATGGTGCAGCGGATCAAGCAGGAATGAAAATTGGTGATGAATTTGTATCAATGAAATTAGCAGGTGGTAGCACAAAAGCAATTAACGATACAGAAGATATAAATATTGTCAACGATCAATTGATAACATTTGAGGTATTAAGAGAAGGCAAAATTCAAGAAATAGAAATGACACCTATTTTTGATGAGGGAAGCGAGAAATATTTAATGGGCGTATCCTTTTCATATCCAACGATTCCGATGGGACCCTTGGAATCTATTCAAAAAGGATTTCAAGATATGGGTAGAGCGTCTATGTTGTTGATGGATGCACTAGGAAGAATTTTTTCCGGGCAGGATTTAGATCAATTAAGTGGACCGGTAGGAATTTATCAAGTTGCCGCAGACGCCATTGATTATGGAGTGCTTTATTTTTGCCAATTGTTGGCGCTATTTTCAATAAACTTAGCTGTTATGAATGCTTTACCACTTCCCGTTCTTGATGGAGGAAGAGCATTGATTGTGTTGTTGGAAACGATATTCAAACGCAAGTTCAATGAAAAAATTATGACAGGATTGCTATATGGGGGCGTTATTTTGTTAATTGCCTTAATGGCATATGCAACATTTAATGATATATTGAAAATGTTTTAACTGTACGTGTATTTGTGTATGTCGCAAATACATTAAGTGATTATTATGTAACATCATTGTTAAAAAAAACGATGATGTTTTTAAATTGGTATCTAATTTCAACAGGTAGTGTCTGCAAAAAATTAAAAGTGTTATTAGCATATTATAATAAAGTTTTTTGAGTTAGAATATCATAATAAATAAAACAAAATTATGTTGGACATATGCAATGCCCACCCATTTAATGCACATATTCTCATGCTTAAATATTGGTGATACTTGTTTTTTTTGTGGGGGGTGTATACTAAAGGTGTAAGAAGAATAAAGATTATTAACAACGAAAGGGGAATGCATTATGAAAAAGTTAATAAGTTTATTTTCAGCACAGTAACCTGGATTAAAAGGTCTGGGAAGGTATCGTTAAGTGTAACGCCTAAGCATCCAAGGGCTGTAAATAAGTCAGCATCATGGAATCAGTTGTATCTATATTTTCAATATCATCCATTTTATACGCAAGTACAAAACCAATCTAGACAAAGCAGCTTATATAATCAATATATTTGTCACGTGGACTTTGCTAAAGACAGAAAAGTCCCTTGGAACCTAGAACCATGGAGAAGAGATAAAGGCTATTGGGGATTTGTATTCAATAGATGCAATTAAAAAGAATCTATAAAGAGCAATCAAAAAAAAGGAGGGAAAGTTATGAAAAAAAGAACATTTGGTTTGGTTTTAATCGTCATAGCATTATTTTCTGAACATAATATTATTCGCATTGATAACCTATCTCGGACGGTTGAGTATATGGATACAGATTATCACATGAATTCACTTCCATTCATACATCTTTTGATGATTTCATTACAAATTTTATTGATCATCACCATTGTTGAAATTGTATGTGCTATTATAAAAAAGAAAAAACAGAGTGGTAAGGAAACAGTAAGTGAGTAATATAGTACACAAATGATGTGCCAAAACAATATAGAAATGAAACATCATCGTTATATGAAATAGCGATGATGTTTTTAAGTTGCTTCCATGATAGAAACGTAATTATATAGGAACGCAAAAATTTTGCCATTATGGATGCTTTTACAGAATTGATTTATGTAAGTATGCTTAGATAAAATGAACACCTTTGTAGTTGTATTTTCATAATCTTGTATATATGTGCTTTCTTAGATTTTGGATATCATGTAGTGAAGTTGTTTTTCTATGTGCAAAAAAGAAAAATTGGTATATAATGAAGCGTAATGGAGGTATTCGTAATGATAAATGAAAGAATAAAAAAATTACAAAATGTGATGCGAGATAAAAAGATTACAATGTATTACATTCCAACTAGTGACTTTCATGGTAGTGAATATGTGGCAGAGTATTTTCAAGTACGAAAATATATGAGCGGCTTTAGTGGTTCTGCAGGGGTCATGATAATCACCCAGAAAGAAGCACATTTGTGGAGTGATGGTCGTTATTATTTGCAAGCGGAAAA
Source organism: Breznakia sp. (assembly GCA_047973225.1). Classification (GTDB taxonomy): domain Bacteria; phylum Bacillota_I; class Bacilli_A; order Erysipelotrichales; family Erysipelotrichaceae; genus JBKEBQ01. Next base: position 51,813 of record JBKEBQ010000043.1, read on the forward strand.
GCAAACAAAGGATAATGTAGTCGTGTTTCATCGCCAAGGCGAAAAAGGAGTTGTGTCGCCTTTGGCGTTTGTACACAAGCACTTCAAGGAAAATGATGTGCTAGCATTTGATGGAAGAGTGGTAGCAGCGCCGATCGGGAATGCTTTTAAAAAAGTTGCAGATGAGCGCAATGGAAGTATACGTTATGATGAAGATCTTGTAGATGCGATATGGAAGGATCGACCTGCTATATCGAAGGCACCAGTATATCGTTTTGATGATCGATATGCAGGAGAGAGTGCAATTAATAAGATTCATAGTATTCGCTCAGCCATGAAAGCGAGCGGAGGAGCACAAGCGCATTTAATTGCAAGCTTAGATGATATTGCCTATATTTTAAATCTAAGAGGAGATGACATCAAATGTACACCCGTCTTTTTGTCTTATTTATACATTGGTGAAAAGCAAAATTATCTCTATCTTGATATCGATAAAGTGGGTGCAGATATAAAAAAATATTTAGATACGCTGGCAATCGAAGTAAAAGCATATGATGCGTTGTATGACGACATAAAGACCTTAGATGTTGAATGTTTATGGTTAGATCCAGAGCATGTAAACTATATGCTATATTCAAATGTGAAAAAGGAAATTCGCCTCATGGAAGCAGCAAATCCTAGTATTTTGATGAAAGCTGTAAAAAATCAAGTTGAAATTGAAAATGCAAGGATTGCACATGTGAAAGATGGAGTTGCGATTACAAAGTTTATGTATTGGCTAAAACAAAATGTTGGAAAGCAAGCAATGGATGAAATAAGTGTTGCAGATTATTTAGAAAATTTACGTAAGCAACAAGCAGATTTTATCGAATTGAGTTTTGATACGATTAGCGCTTATAAAGCAAATGCTGCGAACGCGCACTATAAAGCACAAGTCGACAGTAAAGCAGATATTAAAGCAGAAGGAACACTTTTGTTAGATTCTGGTGGACAATATTTACAAGGGACAACAGACATTACAAGAACCTTTGCTTTAGGAGATATTGATGATGTTGTAAAAAAACACTTTACACTTGTTTTGGAGTCAATGATTCGTCTTGCGGATGTAACATTCTTACAAGGCGTTACTGGGATTAATTTGGATATTTTGGCACGTGCACCTTTATGGCAACATGGTATTGATTATAAGCATGGTACGGGACATGGAATTGGCCATTTTCTTGGTGTCCATGAAGGTCCTCAAAGTATTCGCTGGCAAAGTTTAACAAATCGAAAAGAAGAAACAACCTTAGTGGAAGGAATGATGATATCGAATGAGCCAGGAGTCTATATTGAAGGCGCATATGGCATTCGTATCGAAAACTTATTGGTTGTACAAAAAGCACAAAAAGTCGGAAATGATCAATTCTTAAAATTTGAAACATTGACGTTGGCACCAATTGATTTAGATATGATTGATCTGCGTTATTTGAGTGAAAGTGGAAGGGCATATGTTAACACTTATCATAAAAATGTGTTTGAAAAACTACATCCGTTCTTAGATGAGAATGAAGTGCTTTGGTTAAAAGAATATACAAGAGAAATTTAGAAGGAGATTACGATGTACGCAAAAAACGCTTGGAATAAGTATAATGATAAAGAAAAGAAAAAAGTTTTTGAATTAAATGAAAATTATCGTCAGTTTCTATCTAACTGTAAAACTGAAAGAGAATGTGTAAGTGAAGCGATTAAAGTTGCAAAGAAAAAAGGTTTCAACAATCTTTATGATGCGATTGTAAATAAACAAAAAATTAAAACAGGCGATAAGTTTTATGCTGAAAATCGCGAAAAAAATGTATTGTTGTTTGTTGTTGGAAAACAGCCTTTAGATGAAGGTATGCGCATTTTAGGTGCACACATTGATTCACCAAGACTTGATGTGAAACAAAATCCATTATATGAAAATAGTGAATTGGCATTATTGGATACACATTATTATGGAGGAATTAAAAACTATCAGTGGGTAACGCTGCCCTTAGCTATTCATGGTGTTGTGTGCAAAAAAGATGGAAGTAAGCAAGCAATCGTGATTGGTGAAAAAGCAAGTGATCCGGTTATGGGGATTAGCGATTTATTGATTCATTTATCAAAAGACCAACTACAAAAAAAGGCAAATGATGTTGTCGAAGGCGAAAATTTAGATGTATTGGTGGGCAGCATCCCACTAAAAGATGTTGAAAAAGATGCTGTGAAAACGGCTGTTTTGCAGTATTTAAAAGATACGTATAAAATGGAAGAAGAGGATTTTTTAAGTGCAGAATTGGAAGTTGTACCAGCTGGAGAAGCACGTGACTTTGGACTTGATCGCTCGATGCTAACAGGATATGGGCATGATGATCGTGTTTGTGCATATACAAGCTTACAAGCAATTTTAGATATTGATGAATGTGCATATACGAGTGTGTGTGCACTTGTTGATAAAGAAGAAGTAGGTAGTATTGGTGCAACGGGGGCACAATCAAAATTTTTTGAAAATTGCGTGGCTGAGTTATGTGCATTACAAGACATACCTACCGATTTGGGACTGCGTCGTGCCTTAACCAATTCCAAAATGCTATCAAGTGATGTTAGTGCAGCTTTTGATCCGCTTTATGCCAATGTAAATGAAATAAAGAATACAGCATATTTTGGAAAAGGAATTGTTTTTAATAAATACACGGGTGCTGGAGGGAAAAGTGGTTGTAATGATGCTAGCCCTGAATTTATTGCCGAACTTAGAAGGATGATGGATGATGCAAATATCCATTATCAAAGTGCGGAGCTAGGAAAAGTAGATCAAGGTGGAGGGGGAACGATTGCCTATATCTTAGGGAATTTAAATATGGATGTTATCGATGCTGGAGTACCTGTGTTGAATATGCATTCTCCTTGGGAAGTTGTTTCTAAAGCGGATGTTTACGAAGCGTATCAAGCTTATAAAGTATTTCTTAAATCATAAATAAAAAAGTCAGTTATCAAACTGACTTTTTACATGAGAAATACAATCGCGATGTAATGGCAAATAAGTGCGGCGTTAATGAATAAGTGCCAAATGGCATGTGCGAATTTAAACCGTTTCGTATAGAAATAAGCGCCAACAGAGTACAAGATACCACCCAAAGCAAGAAAGAAGAGAAAAGGAATGGTAGCATTTTTTAAGAGTGATGGAATAAATAAAACGACAGTCCATCCCATGATTAGATAAATGGTTAACGATAATTTTGGTAAACTCTTTGTTGATAAACATTTATAAAGAATGCCAATAAGCACCATACTCCATTGGATAACGCAAATGATAATTCCAGTCATTCCCCCAATGAGGCAAATTGCGATAGGTGTATAACTTCCAGCAATAGCAACATAGATAAAAATATGATCAAGAATTCGAAAAATAATTTTTTGATTACTACGAATGGCCATTGCATGATACAGGGTGGAAGATAAGAGCATTAAAAAAATAGATAGGGTAAAGACGCTAATTCCGAAACTACGAAGAAAGCCACCTTGTATATAAGCAAAAACGGCACTTGCAGGGATTAACAATAACATAATAGAGGCCATTACTCCGTGGGATACGCTATTAAAAACTTCTTCGGCAAAAGTTAAAGGAAAAAAATCTTTCATTTTATGTTTATTCATAAATCCTCCAAAATTGTAATATTTTATTATTGTATGCTTTTTTACGAGAATGGTCAACTTTTTTGGTTCAAGTAAAGAGATTTATGATATAATATATAACGATGTATTTGGAGGTTTTTATGTTTCTTAAACGGATAGAATTACAAGGTTTCAAATCGTTTGCAGATAAAACAATCATTAATTTTGAAAATGAAGTTACAGGAATTGTAGGACCAAATGGATGTGGAAAAAGTAATGTAAATGATGCGATTCGTTGGGTGCTTGGTGAACAAAGTGCAAAATCACTCCGTGGATCGAGTATGAGCGACATTATTTTTTCTGGTTCCCAAGGTCGTAAAGCTGTAAATTTAGCTGAGGTGACGCTCATTTTTGATAATGCAAGACGCAATTTTGATGTCGCGTTTGAAGAGGTGTCGATTACTAGACGCTTGTTTCGTAGTACGGGAGAAGCAGAATATTTCATAAACAATACACCTTGTCGCTTAAAAGATGTTACCAATATGGTGATGGATAGCGGTTTAGGAAAAGATTCCTTATCGGTTATTTCACAAGGGAATATTCAAAGTTTTGTGGATTCAAAGCCGGAAGACAGACGTGCATTATTTGAAGAAGCCGCAGGTGTTGCAAAATACAAGAAACGCAAAAATGAATCATTAAATAAACTGCATCGAACACAAGAAAATTTATTACGTATCGAAGATATTGTCGAAGAATTGCAAATGCGTGTAAATCCATTGAAACGACAAGCAAAAAAAGCAGAGACATTTTTAGAAAAAAAACAACAGTTAGAAGTGATTGAAATTAGTGTTATTGTTGATGAGGTACAAACGTATAACGCTAGCATAGATGACTTGAAAAATAAAATATTTGAAAATGAATCACAACGTGCGATTGCTGATACGACGATTCAAGTTGAAGAACAAAAAAATCAAAATGATCGAAAAGAGATGTCATCATTGGACAGTGAAGTACATAAACTACAAAGTGATTTTATGAATGTTGTAAATGAAATTTCATCATTGGACGCGCGTAAAACAGAACTTGATGAGCGTCGTAAGTATGCACTTGAAAAGGCTTCTAAAAAAGAGCGCATTAAAGAATTGAAAATCATGGTAGATGAGGCAAAATATGAATTGGATAATCGCGAAGAACGCTTACAGAGTCTACAAGCGGATGAGGCACTGATTGATCAAGAATTAGAGAAAAAACAGAATACTTTTTTAGAAGTGTCCCAAAATGTGAATGCAACAACGATGTTCATAAATAAATTGCACAATCGAAAATCGGTATTAGATGATATCAGTAAATCACCATTCACACATCAGCAAGGTGTGAAAACAATAATGGATGCCAAAGATAGTTTATATGGTATTCATGGGGTTGTATCACAATTGTTGACGCCACTTGAAACTTATGAAGATGCAATTTCATCATCGCTTGGTGCGGCAATGTATCATATTGTGAGTGAAGATGATGATTGTGCGCGAAATGCTATTAGTTTTTTAAAGAAAAACAAAAGTGGTAGAGCTACTTTTTTACCAATAAGTGTATTAAAAAAACGCTTTGTTCAACAAAGTGATTTGATTATTGCACAAAATGCAAGTGGCTTTTTAGGGTGTGCGAATGATTTTGTAAGCTATGAGGAAGCTTATGAAGTTGTTGCGACATCATTGCTTGGGAATGTTTTGGTTTGTGAAAAATTAATACAAGCAAATGAGCTTTCTAAGTTGTTGCATTATAAATATAAAATCATTACATTAGATGGTGAGATTGTGCACAAAGGTGGAAGTATGACAGGTGGTAAGGTTTCCAACGACAATTCACCACTTACCATTAGCAAGGAATTGCGTCAAATAGAGGCTAATTTGGCGAAACAAGAATTAACTTGTGAAGAATTGGTGGCAAAACAAAACAATTTACAAAATAAATTAAATGATTTAAAAGAAGCAAAACAACAAGCACGAATTAGTTTAGCATCGCTTGATACAGTTGTTGGTGTGAAACGGAATAAATATGAGAAATTACGTGATGAATATAATGAACTAAATCCAGAAGATTTTCATGAAGAAGAAAGCGTACAAGATGAATTGGTTGTGCAATTATCAAATGCGCATTCTAAAAGAGATGATGTTGAAAATACACTAAAAAATAAACGTGATCGCCGTTTTCAATTGGGAAAAGAAGTTGAAAAAAGAGAAGCTAAGATCAGAGACATTCGTCGTGATTTAGGGATTCTTCAAAATGTTGAGCGTGAACAAGAAGTGTCACTGGCTAAAAATGAAACCAATTTGGAAAATATATTACAAAGATTATCCAGCATTTATGAAATGACATATGAACATGCCATTACTTTAAAGCAAGAACAAAGTGATGTTGAAAAAGCACGTGAAGATGTACTTTGTTTGCGTCAAGAAATTGCGAAACTTGGGAATGTAAATTTGGACGCGCCTGCAGAATATTTGGAAGTACGTGAACGTTATGAAATGTTGTGTAAAAATAGAGATGAACTACTTGCAGCAAAGGAAAAAATATTGCATGCAATTGACGAAATGGATGAAGTCATGATACAACAATTTTCATCGATGTTTCAACTGATCAATCAAGAACTTCAACAAACCTTTAGAGCATTGTTTGGTGGAGGAAAAGCACACCTTTATTTATTAGATCCACATGATGTATTAAATAGTGGAATTGAAATTGAAGTACATCCGCCAGGAAAAAACATTGATAATATGCGCAAACTATCTGGTGGCGAGAAGGCCTTGTTGGCGATGAGTGTGTTGTTTGCGATCTTACAAGCTAGAACGATTCCACTTTGTATTTTTGATGAAGTAGAAGCGGCTTTAGATCAAGCAAATGTGGAACGGTTTGCACGCTATGTTTCTAATTTTAAAGGCAATTCACAATTTATTATTGTTACCCATCGACCAGGAACCATGGCGCAATGTGAAGAATTATTTGGTGTTACTATGCAACAAGATGGAGTTTCTAAATTATTGAAGGTGAAACTAAACGATGCCATTGAGTTTGTACCTGAAAGAGAGGCAATGGGATAATGAGTTTTTTAAAAAAATTAAAAGATACGTTTTCAAATAAGCAAGATAGTGATTATTACCTAAGTGGATTATCAAAGTCACGCACTAGTTTTGCTTCAAAATTAAAACGTTTGGGGACAGGATTTCATAAAGTTGATGAAGCCTTTTTAGAAGAGTTGATGATTGTATTGTTAGAGGCTGATTTGGGAATTCACACCGCTGAAAAAATTATTTTTGCAGTCGAACAAAAAGCGCTTGCACAAAAGGTTAATTCAATGGAGGATATCAACGATATTTTATTTGAAGAAATGCAACGGCTCTATAAACAAAACGATGCTCTTGATAAAGATTTTACATATAATCCCAATGGAGCAACAGTGATTTTAATGGTCGGCGTCAATGGGAGTGGGAAAACAACAACTTCAGCAAAACTTGCTCATCATTTCAAAAAGGAAGAACACAAAGTGCTTTTGGTTGCTGCTGATACCTTTCGTGCCGGCGCGGTTGATCAATTGAAACGTTGGGCGGAGCGAATTGGTGTGAAGTGTATTAGCGGGGAAGCAAATGCTGATCCAGCAAGTGTTCTTGTTGATGCTTGCCGACACGCCAAAGAAAATGAATATGATATTGTGATTGCTGATACAGCAGGGCGCTTACAAAACAAGGTAAACTTAATGCGGGAATTGGAAAAAATGCATAAGGTAATTGCTCGTGAAATTGAGAGGCAACCGAGCGAGGTATGGCTTGTTATTGATGCTACAACAGGTCAAAATGGTATTTCACAGGCGCGTGAATTTGTTGGGGCAACCAATGTATCGGGAATTATTTTGACCAAACTTGATGGAAGTGCCAAGGGGGGAATTGTCATTGCGATTCGAGATTTATTGGGACTTCCAGTGAGATATGTTGGCTTGGGAGAACAAATTGAAGATTTGCGAGTGTTTGATATTGATACCTTCATTTATGGGTTATACGATGGTGAAAACAATGCGTCTAGCTCATGACGAAATAAACACCCATTTGGATTTTTATGAAAAGCTATTGACACAAAAACAGCAGGCAATTATGAATGCCTATTATCGTGAAGATTATTCTTTAGCTGAAATTGCGGAAAATGTAGGTGTTACAAGAAGTGCTGTTTCCGATATTATTCAACGTGTTATAAAAATACTTCTTCATTATGAAGAGGTATTACAATTGGTTTGTAAATATCGAATACGCAATCAATGTTACAAGATTCTTGCGCAATCGCAGGATGATATGATACAACAAGTGTATAAACAATTAAAAGAAAGTGAGAGTGAACATTATGAGTAAAATTATTGCAGTGAATGCGGGAAGTTCTTCCTTGAAGTTTCAGTTGTATGAAATGCCAAGCGAAACAGTATTGACCAGTGGAATTGTGGAAAGAATTGGGTTTGATGATGCGATTTTTAGCATCATTGTCGAGGATGAAAAAATAGAAAAAGTATTACCCATTAAAAATCATACAGTTGCTGTTAATTTGTTGTTGGAAGCGTTGAAAAAACACAAAATCATTGAGGATTATAATGAAATCATTGCCGCAGGACATCGAATTGTCCATGGTGGCGAGTATTTCGCGAAAAGTTCTCTAGTAGACGATGATGCGGTTTCTAAAGTGGAAGAGCTGTGTGAATTAGCACCGCTTCATAATCCTAGTGCTTTGATAGGATATCGCGCTTTTGCAGATGGTTTGCCACATGCCAAACATGTCTTTGTGTTTGATACCGCATTCCATCAAACGATGAAACCTGAACATTTTGTATATGCAGTCCCTTATGAGTGGTATACTGATTATAAAGTTCGTCGTTATGGTGCGCATGGAACTTCTCATCAATATGTTTCGCAATGTTGTGCAAAGTTGTTGCATAAAGATATTAAAGATACAAAAATCATTACTCTACATTTAGGTGGTGGATCTTCAATTACGGCGGTGGACGGGGGAGTGTGTGTTAATACATCGATGGGATTTACACCATTAGGTGGAGTTATGATGGGTACAAGATGCGGTGATATTGATCCTGCCATTGTTCCTTTTATGATGGATCGCCTAGATGTAAGCACTAGAGAAATAGATCACCTTTTAAATAAAAAATCAGGAATGTTGGGGGTGTCAGGGATCTCAAGTGATGGGCGTGATATTGAGGCTGAAATTGAAAAGGGAAATGAACGCGCCATTTTAACCATGCAAATTTTTGAAAATCGTATTGTACAGACGGTTGGATCATATTATGCGCAATTGGGTGGGTTAGATGCGATTGTTTTCACGGCAGGAATTGGTGAAAATGATAAAATTACCAGAGCCAACATTATAAAAAAACTTGCACCAATTTTAGGATGTACACTGAATGAAGAAGCGAATAATGTTCGTGCGAAAGAAACGTTATTAACAACAGATGATGCGCGCACAAAAGTTTTCTTAATTCCGACCAATGAAGAAATCATGATTGTACGTGACACTTATGAGTTGATATAGTATGCTCGATGTAGTAAAAGAAGTAAAAGATTTTGAAGTAGTTTGTATTTTTCGTCATAAATTAGCAGATCCTGATGCAATGGGTTCACAATTTGGAATGAAGCGTTTTTTGGAACTTGCGTTTCCAAAAAAACAAGTGTATGCATTGGGTCAAAGTATTGGCTCTTGTGCGAAATTATTTCCTAAAGTGGATACTATAACAGATGAGAAAATTAAAAATGCTTGTGCCATTATTCTAGATACAGCCAATAGTGAGCGTGTAGATGATGGACGTTTTCGTTTGGCAAAAAAAATAATCAAAATTGATCATCACATTGATGTGGATGCATTTTGTGATATCAATTATGTTGATACAAAAGCAAGTGCGACATGTGAAATTTTGGCGCATATGTTTGAACAATCAAAAATTTCGATTGATGTTGCATGTGCCCGTTTTCTGTATCTGGGTTTATTAGCGGATTCTGTATCTTTTACGACTCGTTCTACCACGAAACAAACATTATTGGCTGCTGCATATTTAGTGGGGTGTGGAATTGATGTAGCATCGATTCAACAAGAACGAAGTGGAATGAGTATGCATGAGTTTAATTATATGCAAGAAATTCGCCAACAGCTTGTGTATCGTGATGGTGTAGCGTATGCTATCATGCATGCTGAAATTTATGAAAAATATGGATTTGATTATGCTTATGCAAAAGAAAAAGTATTCACAATGGCAAATGTGCATGAATTCAAAATATGGTGTTTGTTTACACAAGACAAAAAGGCTGGGGAGAACATATTTCATGGCTCTTTACGTTCCAAAGATGTACCAATTGATAAAATCGCAAATCGTTTCCACGGTGGCGGACATGCCTTAGCCTGTGGTGTTAAAAGTTTAACCTCTAGCGATATTGAACGCTTGGTGGATGCGTTGATTGAAAAATTGAAACAGTAGAGACACCTTTATTCGTGAGAAAACAGCTTGTTTGGTGTGCGTAAATGTCACATGTATTTTGCGAAAAAAAAACATTGCAACGGATTGTATAAAAGTAAAGAAGAAAACGTCTTCGATGGACAAACATTCTTCTTTTTTTGTCGATCGAAATAGGGGAACGTCTAATGCCCTATACAATTTTTATAATTTCAAAAGTAACATGAGGATATAAATTTAATATAATTCGGTCGTTGTCAATGTATCCATAAATAGAATACTATAAAAAATGATCTTTGACAAAGTGTATTTATGATTTGTGATATAATTAAGAAGAGGTATTTCATGCAAACACATTTACACGTTCGAAGTTGCTATACGCTGCTAAACAGCACGCTGAAAATCAAAGATATAGTTGCGCATGCGAAAAGTCAAAAATTAACATCGATTGCGCTATGTGATCGTAATGTTATGAGTGGGGCAATGGCTTTTTATCTTGCTTGTACAAATGCTAAAATAAAGCCTATTTTTGCGCTTGAGTTTACTTGCATTGTGGATGATAAAAAAGTTGATTTACATGCATATGCGTGCAGTGATGCAGGGTATCAAGCGTTGCTTAAACTTTCAACATATTTATCAGTGGAAAACAGTGAAATAGATTTGCGAAAATTGCTTGAAATAAAACACCAATGGATTATGACGACTTCTGGAGGTAGTGATGATTTGCAATCGCTTTTATTGAAGGATAATATACAAGGTGTCAAACAACTTTTGAAAGAGTTAAATGAAAATTTTGAAGAATTTTATATAGCCATAGCAATGAATGATTCTCCTTTATTAAAATTAAAAAATGACCAATTAAGTCAAATCGCACATGCTTTACGGATTAAGACCTGTGCAATGTCACGTATTTATTATGCTGCTGCGCAAGATGAAGTTGCCTATAAGGCACTATGCGCTATTGGACAACAAAAAACAATGGATGATCCCATGCTTAGTTTTAGTGCTAAGCGCTATTTTCGAAGTGTAAAAGAAATGATACGTTTATATGCACATAATGAATTGGACAACGCTCAAAAGATTGCAGATGCTTGTAATGTAGAGATGAAGTTCAAAAAAGCAGAATTGCCGATATTTAAAAATAAATACGATGTGGACTCTAAAACATATCTCACCAATTTATGTCAAATGGGACTGAGAAAGCGCTTGGCAAACAAGCTAAAAAAACCATATGTAGAACGGCTACAATACGAATTACGTGTCATTACATCAATGGACTTTCAAGATTATTTCTTGATTGTTTATGATTTTATTCGTTATGCGAAAACACAAAACATTTATGTAGGACCAGGCAGGGGAAGTGCTGCTGGTTCTTTGGTGGCATATTGTTTAGGCATTACACATGTGGATCCTATTCATTATGGATTATTATTTGAACGCTTTTTAAATCCTGAAAGAATTTCAATGCCCGATATTGACATCGATTTTCCAGATGATCATCGTGATGAGGTATTGTCATATGTTAAAGAACGTTATGGCGAACACCATATGGCGCATATTACAACCTTTGGAACGCTTGCCGCAAAACAGGTTTTACGCGATGTAGGACGTGTGTTAAGAGTCAAACGAAGCGATATTGATATGCTTTGTAAAATGGTTCCCAATGTTTTAAAAATCGATTTAAATACAACGTATGAGCAAGTTCCTCGCTTTAAGCAAGCAATTCAATCATCTAAATTATTCCAACAACTCTTCACTATTGCACAAACACTGGAAGGGATCCCAAGGCATGCTTCAACACATGCAGCGGGGATTGTATTAACAAATAAAAATATTGTTGAGGTGTGTCCTTTAATTGCGGTCGAACCAGATGTCTTATCTACCCAATTTACGATGGAATATTTGGAAGCATTGGGTTTGATCAAAATTGATTTTTTGGGCTTGCGAAACTTGACAATTATTGATGAAATTTCTCAACAAGTAAAAAAACAAGAGCCTACATTTGATATCATGAACATTCCTTTAGATGATCAACAAGTATACAAATTATTGTGTGATGTGGATACTGCAGGTATTTTCCAATTAGAAAGTGAAGGAATGAAATCGCTTATTCGTAAAATTCAACCAAATCATTTTGAAGATATCATCGCCGCGATTGCACTGTTTCGTCCAGGACCTATGGAAAATATTCCGTTATATTTAAAAAATCGTAACGCTCAGGGAAATATTCAATATATTCATCCAGACTTAATTGAAATTACAAAAAGTACGTATGGAATTATGATATATCAAGAACAAATTATGCAGGCAACACAAATTATGGCAAACTTTTCATTAGGGAAAGCAGATATTTTACGAAAAGCAATTTCTAAAAAAATTCCTGAAGAGTTGAAGAAACTACAAACAGAGTTTATCAAAGGATCGATAAAAAATGGGTATCGAGAGGATATTGCACAGCAAGTATATGCACGTATTCTTAAGTTTGCAGGATATGGATTTAATCGCAGTCACTCCGTCGCTTATGGATTGATTGCATACCAATTGGCATATTTGAAAACAAAGTATCCTTTACCTTTTTTTGCTTCTCTTTTAAACAGTGTCATAGGGGATGAGCGAAAGAGTAGTGAATATATTTTCGAAGCACGAAAACGAGGAATCCGTGTTAAAAAACCAAACGTAAATGTGTCTTGCAATGTCTATGTTATTGATGATAATTCTTTAGTTTTTCCACTCATAGGCATTAAAAATGTAGGTGTGGCAATGAGTGGACAATTGTTGTTGGAGCGAGAACAACATGGAGTATATAAGAACTTTTTTGATTTTGTTGCTAGAATCGGTTTATTAAAAATAACATCTAAAGCAATTGCATGTTTGATTGATGCGGGAGCGTTAGATGATTTTGCTGAAACGCGAGCAACATTACACAACGGATTAGAAGCAGCCGTGCGTTATGCATCCCTTGTTCGGGTGAGTAATGGGGCAATTGAACAATTGGATTTTGACATTGTTTCAAAACCACGTTTGCTTGCGTATGCGGATAATGCGTATGAGCGCAGTTCTGCCGAAAAAGCTGTATTGGGGCTTTATTTGAGTGAACATCCAATTAGTAGGATGAGAACGTTATTAAATCGCGAGGTAAGCTGTTTGATTCAACTGCATTCGATGAAAGGGTATGTTTGTTTCTTTGCGGGTATTGAGAAGGTGAAACAACACCGTACTAAAAATGGAGATCTTATGGCGTTTGTGATTGTAAGTGATGAAACAAGTACGTATGATATTGTATGTATGCCTAACATCTTCAAACAGTCGCAGCAGTTGCTGATACGTGGTAACTATATTTATGTAGAAGGAGTAATTGATGAGCGAAAGTCTTGTTTGGTGAAAAAAATAGAGGCGATTGATATGAAACAATTGGAGATGGCGGATAAACGTGTTTAATATGATTTTAGTTCAATTGAAAAAAATGTTTAAAAAATTACATAGTGGCCAAGTCCGATTCCTATATTTTTATTGACTATTGTGATGTTTTTGTGTAAAATAACTGTGTTGTATGTCTTTTATGACTTACAACCGCACATCATAAGGTTCAAGTATGAGTTTCATCACCTTATTTGGCGAGTCTTAATAATATAAAGGAGGTGCAAGATGTACGCAATTATTGAAACTGGTGGAAAACAAATAAAAGTAGAAGAAGGACAATCGGTATTCATTGAGAAATTAAATGTTAATGAAGGCGATAAAGTAACGTTTGATAAAGTTGTATTAATTTCAGACAAATCTGCAAAAGTTGGTACACCATATGTAAATGGTGCAAGTGTTAGTGCTACGGTTGAAAAACAAGGGAAAAGTAGAAAAATTGTGATCTACAAGTACAAAGCAAAAAAAGGTAGTTCACACCGTAAGCAAGGACACCGTCAACCATATACTAAAGTAAAGATTAATAAAATCGAAGGTTAAGTATGATCAATATAAAGTTTTGTCTACATGATGAAATAATTCATGAAGTATGTATTAAAGGGCATTCCGATAGTGCAGACAGTGGTGAAGATTTGGTTTGCGCGGGTGTATCGAGTATTGGTGTTGGAGCATTAAATGCATTACAAGAATTAGCAAAAGACAAATGTACTTTAGATATGAAAAAAGGGTTTATAAAAATTGTAACAACATCTAAAGATGAAGTTACACAGACAATTTTAAAAACGTTATATATACAACTTCTAAGTATAGAAGAGGTATATAAGCAGTATATACAAATTGAGAAAGTTGAGGTGTAAACTATGAAATTTGTGTTAAATATTCAATTATTCGCATCGAAAAAAGGTGTTGGATCAACGAAAAATGGTCGTGATTCTCATTCAAAAAGATTAGGTGCTAAATTAGCTGATGGACAATTTGCGCATGCGGGTTCTATCATTTATCGGCAACGTGGAACAAAAATTCACCCTGGTACCAATGTAGGTAGAGGTGGAGATGACACGTTATTCGCAATGAAAAATGGAATTGTGAAATTTGAACGTTTGGGTAAAAAGAAAACAAAAGTTTCTGTATATCCACAAGCTTAATTGATAAAAATATCCTCACATTTGTGAGGATATTTTAAAAGATGTAGATAGCGTTGAGGGAGAAATAATATGCAATTTATTGACCGAGTAAAAATCAAGGTAAAAGCAGGAGATGGAGGGAATGGAATGTCTTCTTTTCGTCGTGAAAAATATGTACCATTAGGTGGTCCTAGTGGTGGTGATGGTGGAAATGGCGGAAATATCATTTTCATGGTTGACGAAGGAAAATCAACCCTTTTAGATTTGCGCTATCATCGTAAAGTTATTGCAGAAAATGGTGTAAACGGAAAAACTAAAAAAATGCATGGGGCGGTCGCAAAAGATAAAATTATTCGTGTTCCACTGGGAACGATTGTGAAGGATGCAAAAAGTGGAAATTTACTTGCGGATTTAACTAGAAAAGGGCAACAGATGATTGTTTGTGTTGGCGGAAAAGGTGGTAGAGGGAACTTCCGTTTTAAGAGTAGTAAAAATACAGCTCCAACGTATGCTGAAAAAGGTGGTTTGGGTGAGGCAAAAGAGGTAGAAGTGGAACTTAAGGTATTAGCTGATGTAGGGCTTGTGGGCTTTCCATCTGTTGGAAAAAGTACATTGTTGTCAGTTGTGAGTGCAGCGAAACCTGAAATTGGCGAGTATCATTTTACAACCATTCAACCAAATTTAGGAATGATACAAGTGGCAGATGGTAGAAGTTTTGTAATGGCAGATCTTCCTGGACTAATCAAAGGCGCAGCGCAAGGAAAAGGACTTGGTCATCAATTTTTAAGACATATTGAGAGGTGTCGTGTCATTTTACATGTTTTGGATATGGGTGCGCTAGATGGTAGAGATCCGCTTATGGATTATGAAATTATCAATAAAGAACTAGAAGAATACACCTACCATCTATTGGATAGACCTCAGGTAGTGATTGCAAATAAAATGGATTTACCAGAAGCAAAAGAGAATTTAAAACGCTTTAAAGAGAAGTATCCCGATGTAGAAATCTTTGAGGCAATTACACTCATTGATGAAGGGCTACAAAACGTTTTGTATAAAGTTGCTGATTTATTGGAAGTTACAGACCCTTTTCCGCTATTACAAGATCAAGAGAAGAGTGGTGGAGTTCTCTATAAATATGAAGCTGATAAAGCTAAATTTAAAGTTCACAATTTTGGGAATGGACAATGGTTGGTTGATGGTGAAGATATCGATGTAGCATTTCACATGGCGAACTTTGATGATAGTGAAGGAGAACAACGATTTGCGCGAAAAATGAGAATGATGGGAATTGAAAAGGCACTCCGTGATGCGGGATGTGAAGATGGCGATACGGTGCGTCTGGGAAAATTAGAATTTGAATTTATTGAGTAAAGTAGAGTGCTATGCAGATATTAAAAATTAAAAATAAAAAACAGTGTTTGAGGAAATAAAGTGGATCTCATGTCAAGGAGTCTAATAAAAAAGTACTTTTTTGAATAAATAAAATCCATTACACTTTACCTATGGAGGCATTAGTGTAATGAATTTTTTAAATATAAAGACTACTAATGGATTTGACAGTATCAAGTTTCACGCGACAGTAAATGATGTTTCTGTTGAAGGTTTCTTAGGAATAGGTATGTACTATAATTGGATTGCATTACCCAAAGAAAGAATATCTTGTGAACTGGCACATTTTAGCGATACCTATTGGAATTATGATTCTATTTCTCGTGTGCTGAAAGATGGTAGAACAGTGAAAGTTATACTTGAAGGCTTTGTCAAGGAAAGTGTGTAGGCTTGCGTAAATTCGTTTGCAAATTTTTTGCAAACTTCGGGCACAAAACAAACATAAAAAACAGGAGTAAACCTAAAACTGCGCTCATTACTAGGCGCTTCTGTAGAAAACTTCAAAACTGTCCTAAAAAGTGTTGACAATCCAGAAGGCTGTTTATAATAAGTGTGAAGATTATCATAAATGCCAAGTTCGATTTAGGATCTAGTATTCTAGAGAAGGTAAAAAATCTATTAATGGTATCGCAATTATAGCTAAGCTTAAATTTACTGGCAATATTATCAAGAAAATCTTTAATCTTTAAATCATTATAAATATCTTGAAGAAATAAATATCCAATATTAAGGTTATTCGATTTCGCTACAATATCATTTGAAGAGGAAGTAAAAAGCTTCTTATCGAAATCAACGGAAACATCAAGTGTAAATTTATTATTTTTATATTCATTATTGTAGTTAATATTGTAGTCAATAACTGCTTGCTTAGCATAAGCAAGAGGAACATCAGTGATTTTAAGTAAATCATTATGTTTGCCAATAACCTTTACATTTTTTGGTAGTGGTTTTCTTACTATTACGAATGCCTTGTTGAATAAAGTAAGTAGGGTTGGCAGATTATCTGTCATAGTTAAGTTTCATAAAGAGTACCTCAAAACCATTATAACTCACAATACAACACATAATAACAAAAAATTTGACATAAAAAAAGCTTATTTTAAACGTTTTTGAGATCTTTGGAGACTTACAACTGTTCAAAACCCGATGACAATCCAAAAGGAAGACATCACAAATATTTGTCATTATAGATCAATCGCTAAAAGGTATGCCAAAGTTATGTAACGAGGGGACCCTTATCTATCTATATAGCTATTGCTACATAGT
>JBKEBQ010000044.1:0-95410 GCA_047973225.1 Breznakia sp.
TTAAAGTAAACTGGAATGCAACAAAGCCATTAGAGCTTATAGTTTCAGATATGACAGTCATTAAGAATAAAAGCATTAATTATGAACGGACATATTTCTTAGATACCTATAATAACGAAATATCTCTTCACATCTATCTAGCAAAAGAGGTGATATAAAACCATATTATAAATGTTTAGATGATTTATTAAGGAAATTAGATAACTTTAAAGAGTTTATGGAATGGTATGTTCAGTACTTTAATAATGAAAGACCAGCGTATTCATTAAATTATAAAAGCCCCATTCAGTATAGAACTGAATGAGGCTTTGCATAACTTTTATTACATGTCTACTTTTACTTGACTAGTGCAATGAAAAATATGCTTGCTTTTTTTATGGAAATTTAATGAAATAAGTAAAGATATAATCGTATGTGATGGATAATATTTCAATGTTAATTTGAAAATGTTTTCGCTTTAGCGTATAAAACCCCTATTCATATATTGGATAAGGGTTTCAGTTTCATAGATAGTTTTCTAGGTTGGCATTCTCATCGATAAAAGGTACTATGCTTGTATCTTTTGCGGTCAACAATAAACAAACACCCGGTCCATGTCCAGCAGAATAAGAATCACTATGGACAATAATACCGATGGAGCAAGCATCCTTTAAGAAATAAGGTCCATTAGGACTATAGTGATCCTTAATGGCAACAATATCACCGAAACGAAGTGTATCGAGATGGTGCGTTTTATTCATGGTGATATCATGGGTCATAATATCGTAGTCACCGTTTTTCAATGTGGATGTTCCCAAACCTGAACCCATTAAACAGGCGGGAATGATGTGCGTTACGCCAATCCAAAGTTTTCCGTCTATTTCTTTTATATGCATCTTATTTAAAATTTTGGGATCGAGGTTCATTACCTCAATATTTGGATAATCCAATAATCTGAGCCCTTGTCCATAGCCTTTGATAAGAATATTGTCATTAGGGCTTAATTGTTCAAGTACTTCATCTTCAAAGTGAATGAATACATGTTCCACACCTCCGTGAGTTCCACAGACAATTCCATATGCCCCTTTAGCATCACCACTTACAACCTTAGCGCTATTACCAACACAACTAAAACTATTTAAGGCTTTGTTTGCTTTTTCACTGGTATTTTTCAGGCTTACACAAGGTTCTACGTGATCACCTACAATCCCCATACAAGTATCACCGATCTTGTAGTTATATGTAATGCCACCAACGCCAGGTAAAATTCGACCAATGCCATCATGTCCTACATAATAATCTCCGCCACTTGGGTGATGAATACTTCCCAGTAAAGATAGCATTACCAATTTTTCTTCATTTGTTTTCATGTTATCACCTCTACACGCATTATATCATGTTATAATCTTTTTTGAAGGATGGATAATTTATGCGTGATACGATTGTGAGAAAAAACCTTGCATTAACGCAAGAAGATATAACAAAAATTCATACATATCGAAATACACTGTTTCAACAAGCTGGAGAAGAATGGAAAGCTTATCAGCAACTGTTTATTGATGTGAACCAACAAATACGAAAACATAAAACAAGCTTTGCAGTTCCAATCAAACGTTCTATAGTGGGATTATACACTTGCGAAGTTGTTATCAATACACAAACATTTCGTTTTCTTTTGGATACTGGCGCCCAGATTAGTGGCATGTTATCGTCCGGTATACAAGCACTGCAACTAGTCTCCTTAAAGCGTAACATTCAAATGGGAAGTGTTGGTGGAGCTCAACAAGCAACGCAGCTATTTCTGTGCGACAAACTGACCATTGGGGATATGGATGTTTTAAAACAACCCCTGTTAGAACTTGATCATAAACACTTTTCACTGCCCTACCTCAATGTTTCCATCATGAATTTTGACGGTATTTTAGGGTGGGATATCTTACGTCATTTGGATTTTGAAATCGATGATAAAAACCGAATGTTTCGGATTCTTGATGATGATATTACATTTCCGTATAAGAATTTTTTATCGCTTAGCTTTCCCGTCGTGATTGTGCAAGATGGTCAAAATAATGTACAAGCATTTGGTTTTGACAGTGGTGCTAAAGATACATGGGTAGCAAAAAACTATATACAAAACAGTGATGCAAAAATTATTCGAAATGTAGAAGCATTGGGGATGGGCGTGTTGGGGGTGGAGCGTCTTGCTATGCAACAAATTAATGAGGTTACACTCTATCTACACTATGCAAAATTAGTGTTTCGAGAACTTTTTAGCGGACGCGTGGATATGTTAAAAAACATTTCGCTTTGCGGTGTGTTAGGAAATCGAATGTTTCGTAATCGAAGTATTCAAGTTTATAATTCAAAGAGTTTTATGCGAATCTTATAAAAGTATGGAGAATATAGTTTATGTAGAATATACTCTTTTACGATAGTAAATATCTCAGTTATGTTCTAACCCCTACCTTTTTTACTTATTTTGTGTGCGGATGTAATGAAAAGTTTGTCAAGAAATGTCTGCAAGGTTTATATAAAGATTTGCGTTTTCTGATACGACATTAAACAGCTTTTATGCTTGATGATAAAAGTATCTTTTATCATCGCTATTGTTTAAAATATGGTATAATAAACAACATACGAAAGGATGGTATGTATATGAAAGGCTGTATAACAATGGCAAATGGAGAAAAAATTCCATTTGAATTATATGAAAAAGATGCACCACTTACGGTAGCGAATTTTGTGAAACTAATTAAGGAAGGATATTATGACGGAAAAACATTTCATCGTGTAATTCCTGGCTTTGTATCACAAGGTGGTTGCCCAAATGGCACCGGAACTGGGGGATTGGGCTATACGATTCCTTGTGAAACAACAAACAATTCACACAAGCATATTCCAGGAGCAATTTCTATGGCACATGCAGGCAAAGATACAGGCTGTTGCCAATTTTTTATTGTTCATGATGCACAACCACATCTTGATGGTGTGCACACGGTATTTGGACAAATATTAGAAAATTTAACGGCTGTAAAAAGTATGAAAAATGGTGATGTCATGGAATCGGTTGTCCTTATTGAGGAGTAGAAAATGAGCGATATGCGAAAATTAGGGATACCGCTTCTTCTGATCTTTATCAGTGCATTACTCACCAAACTACTTACAATGTATGTGCTCTTAGATGCTACAGTAACACTGGTTAAAATCATCGTTGTTATCACTTTGTGTTTGTTTGGTGCTAGTTTAAATGTAACAAGAGGGAAACGACATGGAGCAACGTGGAAAAAAATTACAGCTGTATTGCTTGTCGTATTTTTGCTCTTTATGCAATTGGATTTATTCACGTTCACAAGTGTTTCGGAAGTCTTTAGTTTCTTTGGCATGAATACATTTTATATAAATATGTTGTATATCTATTGTGGATATGTCTTTGTTGATTAATGTAGGATATAAAAATAAAAAAAGGGAGCAATCATTAAGGGTGCTTCCTTTGTCTTACTATTTCAAATGCTAAAATAGTTGTAGCACTACTCGCATTTAGTGCATTTCTAAAATTTGAACGGTAAGGAATATATACATTTTGATTAGAAAGTTTTAGAATATCTTTAGATAAACCGCGTTTTTCACCACCGATACAAATACAAACTGCTTGCTTAAAATTGTAATCATACAGTTCTATTGCCTGATCATCACGCATCGCACACACAATAGCGATGTTTTGTTTTTTTAAGGTGGAGAGCGTTTCACTAGAGTTTGCGGTGCAGATATGAGCTAAATATTCACTGGCACCCGCACTAGCTTTTGCTAGAACATTAGCGGCATTACTCCAATTTCTTTCATTGGTAATAATGGCTTGACATCCTGCAGCATATAAAGAACGCAAAATATAAGCAAAATTATAAGGGTCTTCAATACCTTCCACAAACGCAAAAAAGTTGATATCGTCAGCGAGATCATGAATTTCTTGGTATTGGCGTTCATGTACATAAGCAAGCATCCCACCGTGGCTATAGCCACTTGCAAGTGCATCTATCTTTTCCCTTGTTTCATAGTATACTTCTACTCGTGCTTCTTTGGCTTTGCGCATAATAAAGGTAGTGTCCCGTGTTCGTTTTTTTTCATCAATTAAAATTTTTTCAACAAGTCGATAAGGCGAAAGTAGCGCAGCCTTAACAGAAATATTACCTTCTAAAATTTGCATACTATTGCTCCCTCATCAAATCTTGATATTCACCTGCCGTATAAAAGAGATACCCTAATTTTTGAAGTTGGGGTATTAATGTATCGATGCTTTCGACACTTTCTTCATAGATATCATGCAATAAAATAGTACTGTGTGGTTGTAAAGCATCCACAACGTGTTTAACGATAAGATCACGTTTTTTTAATCGCCAGTCACTGCTGTCCACATTCCATAAAACAAAGTCAGATGTTACCACTTTTTTTGTTTCTTCATCAATGGCTCCGTAAGGAGGACGAAATAGGGTTGCATGATAATGATGGTTATCTTTCAATAACGCTTGTGGTTTTGCGAATTGGTATGATAGCTCATTACCATCTAGAGTCGTTAAGTTTTTATGACTATACGAATGATTGGCAAGTTCTTGTTTGTGTTTCAACATTTGTGTAATGATGTCGGGATATTGTTCGATGCGGGTACCAAGCATAAAAAAAGTTGCACGCACATCGTATTTATGTAATATTTCAAGCAATCTAGGGGTATAGATGCTAGGGCCATCATCAAAAGTTAAAACGGCTATTTTTACACTTTTATGACGAGGATCAAAAACAAAGGATTGCGAAACGCTAGCTTGTTTATATGCAAGTACAACTGGTTTTTTCTTTGTGTTTTGCATATTGTTGTAAGCGATAAAACAAATGAGAAAAAAGCTACAGAGAAAAAGCAGCAGGATTATAATCAGCTTTTTATGTTGTTGCGCATATAGATTTTTCATAATGAAATTATACCTTATTCATTTAGGAAAAACAAAAAAAACTAGAATTGATAACTAAAAAAGTATATGATAGAAAAGAAATGTTATATAAGAGGTAAATGTTATGGCACATAAAAGAGTATTAAATTTAGCAGTCATTGCCCATGTTGATGCAGGGAAAAGCACATTGGTAGATGCATTTCTAAATCAAAGTGGGGTTTTTAGAAATAATGAAGAAGTACATGAACAAGTGATGGATTCCAATGATTTGGAACGTGAGCGAGGAATTACCATTTATTCAAAAAACTGTAGTATTATGTATAAAGATATTAAGATCAATATTGTGGATACACCCGGTCATGCTGATTTTTCAAGTGAAGTTGAACGTATCATCAAGACGGTGGATACGGTTATTTTACTGGTAGATTCCAGTGAAGGGCCAATGCCACAAACCCGCTTTGTTTTACAAAAATCATTAGAAATGGGATTGAAGCCAATTTTATTAATCAATAAAATTGATAAAAAAGATGCACGAGCAGAAAAAGTAGTAGACTTGGTATACGAATTGTTTTTAGATTTGCATGCGAATGATGAACAGTTGGACTTCCCTATTTTGTATGGAATCGCAAAACAAGGTATTGTACAACAGGACTTACAAACACCAAGCGATTCTATTGCGCCATTATTTGAAACTTTAATTGCGCACTGTGAGGTATATGCTAATAAGGATGATGAAAATCTGCAAATGCAGGTGAGTGCTTTGGCTTATGATGAATATATTGGTAGATTGGGAATTGGTAGAATTTATCAGGGAACATTAAAGGAAGGACAAAATATTGCCGTTTGTGATTCCTTAGGAAATGTTAGAATGGCAAGTATCAATCAACTTTTCATTTACGAAGGTCTCAAAAAAATAAGAGTGAAAGAAGCTGGCAGTGGGGAAATCGTGGTCATTGCAGGGATTGGTGATATTAGTATTGGCGAAACGCTGTGCAAGGATAAAGAACATCTATTGCCAATGGAAATGATTCATGTAGAAGATCCTACGTTATCGATGAATTTCATTGTCAACAAAAGTCCTTTTGCTGGGCAAAGTGGAAAGTATGTAACGAGTCGAAACATTAAGGACCGTTTGGAAAAAGAGTTAGAAGTGAATGTAGGTTTAAAAGTAGAAGTGACAAATAGCGCAGATATGTTTAAGGTGAGTGGGCGAGGTGAATTGCACATTTCCATATTATTAGAGAATATGCGTCGTGAAGGATATGAAATTGCCGTAAGTAAGCCAGAGGTGATTATGCATCGTGATGAGCAAGGGGTTATGTTAGAGCCAGTGGAAGAAGTGATTGCATTAGCACCAAGTGAATACAGTGGTGCGATTATTAGTAAATTGAATGAGCGAAAAGGTGTCATGGTGAATATGGATGAGGAAAATGGATATAGCAAAATTATTTTTCAAGTGCCAACGCGCGGTCTTTTAGGCTATCGTAGTGAATTTATCAATGATACACATGGAGAAGGAACGCTCGTGCGCAGAGTTGCAGGTTTTGAAGCATATAAAGGTGAAATTATACAACGCGCTAATGGTGCGCTTATTTCAACAGAAACCGGAAAAGCGATGACGTATGCTTTATGGAATATCCAAGAGCGCGGACAGTTGTTTATAGGTCCACAAACCCCTGTGTATGAGGGCATGATTATTGGTCAAAGTGCACGTAATTTAGATATGGAAGTGAATCCGATTAAAAATAAGAAGCTTACGGCAATTCGCTCAAGTGGGAATGATGATGCGATGAAATTGGTACCACATAAAGTACTGTCGCTAGAAGAGGCACTAGAGTTTATCAATGATGACGAGCTGGTAGAATTGACACCAGATGATATTCGCGTACGTAAAAAAGGATTGACTCCATTTGATCGGAAGCAATTATTGCGTAATGCCAAAACGGAATAAAATAAAGTTTTGTTTGTCAAAGTAAAAGAAACCACCTTCATGGTATGAATGTGGTTTTCTTTTTTGAAGTTAGAAAATTTGTACAGCTTATAAAAAAATCATAGTATAATAAAACAAGAAAAGATAGAGGTGTGATATGAAAATACAAGAACGATTTATAAAATATGCAAAAATAGATACGCAATCTGATCCAAAGAGTGTATGTATCCCATCCAGTGAAAAGCAGAAAAATTTAGGCAAAGTATTAGTGGAAGAATTATTAGCAATGAACTTAGAAAATGTCCATATGGATGAATTTGGTATTGTATATGCAGTATTGCCATCCAATGTTGATAAAACAGTAGAAACGATCGGATTTTTGGCACATATGGATACAGCACCAGATTATTCGGGAGCGAATGTACAACCGCAGATTATTGAAAACTATGATGGGAAGGACATTGTTTTAAATGCCGAGAAAGGTATTGTATTGCGTCCTAGCGAATTTCCTAGTTTGTGTGATCATCTTCATAAAACATTGATTGTGGGTGATGGAACAACTTTACTTGGTGCTGATGATAAAGCAGGAATTGCAGAAATTATGGAGATGTTGAATTATTTTTATCACCATCCCAAAGAACCACATGGCAAGGTAGCGATTGCTTTTACATGTGATGAAGAAGTGGGACGTGGAACCGATCATTTTAATGTCGAGAAATTTAATGCGCATTATGCCTATACAGTTGATGGCG
This sequence comes from Breznakia sp., assembly GCA_047973225.1. GTDB lineage: Bacteria > Bacillota_I > Bacilli_A > Erysipelotrichales > Erysipelotrichaceae > JBKEBQ01. Next base: position 7,596 of record JBKEBQ010000044.1, read on the forward strand.
GTGATATTGCTTTTGTGAATTATGAGAATTTTAATGCGGCGCGTGCGCTGATTAGTGTACAAGGAAGTAGCGTTCATCCAGGGGATGCGAAAGGCAAGATGATTAATGCATCAATGCTTGCAATGGAGTTTCAAGCATTGATGCCCAATCGCACACCAGCAAACACTGAGCGTAAAGAGGGTTTTATTCATTTACATGAAATGAAAGGGCGATGTGAAGATGCGCAGTTAGAGTATCTTTTACGAGACCACGATGAAGGCTTACTGCAAAAACAAAAAGAATGCATTTTAGAGGCTGTAAAAATGCTAAATGAACGTTATGAAAAACCTTTAGTTAAGGTGGAAATAAATGATGAATATCGTAATATGGCATCTTTGTTTCAAGATAAAATGGAAATCGTGGATGATGCTATCTATGCTTTAAAACAAGTGGGAGTAAAAGCAAAGAGTTTAGCAATTCGTGGTGGAACGGATGGCGCAAGGCTTAGTTTTATGGGATTGCCATGCCCAAACATAGGAACTGGTGGCTTTAATTTCCACGGGAAATATGAATATGTTTGCGTAGAGTCAATGGAACTGATTTCGGATGTCTTAATTCAAATTGTGAAAGGAAAATTAACAAAATGATAGATCAAATAGCCGTGGTAGCAAAACAATTGGCACTCACGCATAAACAGGTAGAAGAAACGCTACGCTTACTAGAAGCAGGCAATACCGTGCCTTTTATTGCACGTTATCGTAAAGAGATGACAAAAGGATTAGATGAGGAACAGATTCGCTTGATTCATGAAGTATATGAGTATAAGCTAAATTTAGATAAGCGCAAAGAAGACGTGTTGCGTTTGATTACAGAACAGGGGAAATTGAGTGATGCAATAACGAGTGAAATTATGGTATGTGAAAAGTTAGCTCAAGTTGAGGATATCTATCGTCCCTATAAACAAAAAAAGAAAACCAGAGCAAGTGAGGCAATCAAAGCAGGATTGCAACCACTAGCAGAGCAAATATTGACATGTCCAAAGACATTTGATGTAACAATATTTGAAAATTACATAAATGATTTTGTGTCTAGTGAAGCAGAAGTATTGCAAGGTGCAAAAGATATCATTGCGGAAAAGATCGCTGATGATATGCGTGTGCGTAATAAAATTTACGAGTCGATGATGCAATATGGAAAAGTGCAAACCAAAGAAAAAAAACATCATAACGATGAAAAAAAAGTTTATAAAATGTATTACAATCATGAAGAACGGATTTCTTTAATTGCCCCGCATCGCATCATGGCAATTGATCGTGCTGAGAAAGAGAAAGTTATTCAAGTACATATTACGATCAATGAAGAATATATAAAGAATTGGGTGAAACGTCGTTTTATCAAATGGTCATCAAGCCCCACTACTATCTATATTGAAGAAGCAATGGAAGATAGTTTGAAACGTTTGGCGTATCCTTCATTAGAACGGATGGTGCGCAGTGAATTGAGTGAGAATGCCCACACAATGAGTATTGATGTATTCTCGCTCAATTTGGAAAAATTGTTATTACAACCACCAATGAAGCACAAAGTTGTATTGGGGTTTGATCCGGCTTTTCGTACAGGTTGTAAGCTGGCCGTTGTTAATGTGTTGGGCAAGATGGAAAATGTCTGTGTAATTTATCCACATCAGCCAGTAAACAAAGTGAAAGAAGCAAAACAAAAGCTTTTGGATGTGATAAAAGAGTATAAGGTTGATGTGATTGCGATTGGTAACGGGACGGCAAGTCGAGAGAGTGAGCGTTTTGTTGCAAATGTGATTCAAGAATACCATTTGGATGTCGCATATACACTTGTGAGTGAAGCTGGGGCATCGGTATATAGTGCTTCAAAACTCGCCATACAAGAGTATCCTGACTTACAAGTGGAGGAGCGCAGTGCGATATCAATTGCCAGAAGAATTCAAGATCCTTTATCGGAACTTATAAAAATTGATCCACAATCCATTGGTGTTGGACAATATCAACATGATTTGCCATTGCATCGTTTGCGAGAACGCTTAAGTTTTGTTGTCGAAAAGGCTGTGAACTTGGTGGGTGTCAACGTGAATCAAGCAAGTGCTACCCTGCTTCAAAATGTATCAGGATTGAGTGCTAGTAGTGCACTTAGTATTGTGGCATATCGGGAAGCAAATGGAGCCATTACGACGCGAAAAGAGATTAAGAAAATACCAAAGATTGGACCCAAATCTTACGAACAATCCATTGGTTTTTTACGTATCGAGGAGGGGAGTGAACCTTTGGATAAGACAGGTATTCATGTGGAAAGTTATACGCTTGCCAAACAAATACTAAGTGCTTTATCACTTGGTGTCGATGATATGGGAAGCAAACAAGCCAATGCGGCGGTAAAACACGTAAACAAGCAAGCATTGCTTGAACACTTAGATTGTGATCATTATGTATTGGATGATATTTTAGATGCCATTTGCCTACCACTGCGCGATTATCGTGATCGCTATGATGCACCAATTTTGCGAAATGATATTGTGAGCTTTGAAGATTTACAAGAGGGTGATGCACTAGAAGGGGTGGTACGAAATGTCGTTGATTTTGGGGCATTTGTTGATATTGGGTTAAAAGAAGATGGACTTATTCATATTTCACAAATGGCCAAGACAAGAGTGAAGCATCCCAGTGATATCGTGAGCATTGGTGATATTTTAGAGGTATGGGTACATAAAATTGATGAAGAAAAACATAAGGTACAACTAACACTAAGAGGTGAATAAAATGAAAATATTAGATACAGTATTAGATTTTCAAGTAGAACCCATTCAAAATATAATCGAAAAAGCAAAGCATGCTACTCCTAAACAAACTGTGTTTTATGGTGATTCTTTAATACAAGGGTTTTCTCTTGCTCACTATTTTCCAAATGTTTGTTTGTATAACTGTGGGGTGAATGGGGCAACTAGTGCATTGTTGTTGCAATTGGGTGATGATGCTATTGGTGCGTATCAGCCCAAAGAAGCTTTCATCTTGATTGGAACCAATGACTTAGGAAGGCGATATTGTTGCTCTGTTGGAGAAATTGTAAAAAATGTACAGATATTGCTGGAACAATTTTGGCTGCGTTATGCACTCGAGAAAGTCTATATTATTTCACCGTTACCCATTATTGAAAAGAGCAAAGCGGAAGGAATTCGCAACAATCACAGTTTAAAATCCTTAGGAAAGTCACTGCAGGCAGTGACGCATGAGAAACTACAACTGCAATATATTGATGTTTATGATGCTTTTTTAGATGATCAAAAAGGTATGGATCAGCAGTATACAGAAGACGGGTTGCATTTGAATGCGAAAGGATATGCGATATTGTCTGAACATTTAAGACCTTATATAGAAAAATAGAGATGATGGAAATATTTCATCATAGATATTTGTTGTTTATGTAAGATGGGTAAGTTCATAAAAACTAATAAAAAAACAAAAAGAGAGTGGTTTTATAAAGCTTTCTTTTTGTTTTTTTATAAAACTTTTGTGTTCTTCTTTTTTTTAAGAGTACTTCATTGTATAATTTGAATCATAAAACGAAAGGAGAATTTCATGAGAGCAGTAATCAGTGTTGTAGGTAAAGATGGGGTTGGTATTATTGCGAAAGTCGCTACGCGTTGCGCCGATGCATCGGTGAATATTGTCGATATATCACAAACACTTATGCAGGGTATATTTACAATGACAATGCTTGTCGATCTTGCACATATATGTTGTGAATATCAAAAATTTGTGAGCGAAATGGAGCGATTTGGTGAACTTGAAGGTCTTAAGGTCCATGTCATGCATGAAGATATTTTCAACTCCATGCATACAATTTAGAAGTGAGAGGGTAAGTGATGATAAATAGAAGAAATATAGCAGAAACAATCAAGATGATCGATGAAGAAGATTTGGATGTACGAACAATTACCATGGGCATTTCATTATTGGATTGTGCGGATAACGATATTGATAAAGCTTGTGAAAAGATCTATGCAAAAATTACCACAAAGGCAAAAGATCTTGTACGCGTAGGCGATGATATTGGCAAAGAATACGGGATTCCCATTATCAATAAACGCATTTCAGTAACACCGATTTCAATGTTGTTGGCGGTGAGTGGGGGAGATCCAATAAAATATGCACATGCATTAGAACGTTGTGCGATAACAACGGGTGTTGATTTTATTGGGGGGTATAGTGCACTTGTGCAAAAAGGTTATGCCAGAGGTGAGAAAGAATTGATTAGCTCCATTCCACGAGCATTAAAAGAAACTCATCATGTTTGTGCGAGTGTGAACGTTGGTTCTACACGTGCGGGTATTAATATGGAAGCGGTGGAGTTGATGGGTCGTATTGTGAAAGAGGCTGCAGAAAAGACGGTGGATAATGAGTGTCTTGGCGCAGCGAAATTGGTCGTTTTCTGTAACGCTGTGGAAGATAATCCTTTTATGGCGGGAGCTTTTCATGGAGTTGGTGAGGGAGAATGTGTATTGCATGTGGGGGTATCAGGTCCAGGTGCTGTACGTTCTGCCTTAAGCAAAGCGGATAAAAATCTGCCTATGGACGAGATTGCGAATATTGTGAAAAAAACAGCATTTAAAATTACGCGAATGGGGCAGATGGTTGGTGCATTGGCATCAAAGCGACTGCATGTTCCTTTTGGTATCGTTGATTTATCACTTGCACCAACACCAGCTGTGGGCGATTCAGTTGCCTACATTTTAGAGGAAATAGGACTAGAAACATGTGGAGCTTATGGGACAACGGCTTGTCTTGCAATGCTTAACGATGCAGTTAAAAAAGGTGGTGTGATGGCAAGTAGTAGCGTGGGAGGTCTCTCTGGTGCATTTATTCCTGTATCCGAAGATGCGGGGATGATTGGAGCTGTGCAAAAGGGTGTTCTCACGTTAGAAAAATTAGAAGCGATGAGTGCTGTTTGTTCGGTTGGGTTGGATATGGTTGTGATTCCTGGGGAAACAACAGCTGAAGTTATTGCGGGAATCATTGCGGATGAGGCAGCCATCGGAATGGTGAATTCGAAAACAACAGCAGTTCGTGTGATCCCGGCGATTGGTAAAAAAGTTGGAGACGTATTAGAGTTTGGCGGCTTATTGGGAAGTGGACCGGTAATGCGGATCAATCAAACATCACCCGCCGTAATGATTCAAAGAAAAGGGCGAATACCAGCACCTTTACAAAGTTTAAAAAACTAATTTGAGTAGAAAAACATGGAATAAAAATAAAAAAAGAATAATAATTTCAAAAAGCAAGAATAAAATATTTTACATCAAATAGTAAAAATTTTATTCTTGCTTTTTTGTGAATTTATGGACATACTGCAAACCTTTAGTTTATCGCTTCTTTTCGAAATGCTAAATAAGATAGTATTCATCGTATAATATGAAATTCTTCATTTGTTAAATAAGGCTAACAACTGAAGTGTATGAGCAATCGGAAAATGTAAAAGTTACTAGAAAAAAACGATGATTTGGGCTATAATAAAACAAGGAAATCGATTAGTTTTTTCGTTAGGAGGATCGCAATAGAAATGACAGAAACTAAAACAGCATTCCAAGGTACAAAGGAGCAAGAAAAGAGTTTGCTTATGCTCATTGAAACGAATAAGGAAGTTCGTGGTGGGCTAATGCCAACCCTTCAAGGTGCACAAAGTATCTATGGATATTTACCAATTGAAGTACAAAAAATGATTGCAAGTGGTCTTAATATGCCGCTTTCAGAGGTTTATGGAGTAGTTACATTCTACTCACAATTTTCACTAGAGCCAAAAGGAAAACATCAAATTAATGTTTGTATGGGAACCGCTTGTTATGTAAAAGGAGCAGACAAGGTTTTAGAAGAAATTGAGTTATTGTTAGGGATTAAGTCGGGGGAATGCAGTGATGATGGGCAGTTCTCTATTGATGCAACACGTTGTGTTGGTGCTTGTGGATTGGCGCCAGTGATGCTTGTTGGTGAGGAAGTGTATGGAAAAGTTACGCGTGATGAGGTTAAAGGAATTCTCGCCAAGTACACGCAAAAGGAAGCGTAGGTAAAAAATATGATGAACATTGAAACGCTAAAGAAAATCAAGTCAAGTTTTGAGCCAATCGTAAAAGTTCGCTCTGCAATCCATGCTCATAGTGAAGAACTTCATGACGAACGCTATCGCAAACAAATTTTAGTTTGTGCAGGAACCGGTTGTACATCATCAGGGACAAATAAAGTTGTAGATGCATTGCATAAAAATTTAAAAGCAGCAGGCATTCAAGAAGAGGTATTGATTGTAAAAACGGGATGTTTTGGCTTATGTGCCTTAGGTCCGGTTGTTATTGTATATCCTGAAGGTGTGTTTTATTCGCAAATGAGTGAAGAGCATGTGGAACGCATGGTAAAAGAACATATTGTAGGTGGTGAGGTTGTAAAAGAATTTTTATACCAAGAAACATTACGTGAAGATGGAAGTATTAAAACATTACAAGAAACAGAATTTTATAAAAAACAATTGCGTGTGTCACTTCGTAACTGTGGGGTTATTGATCCAGAAGAAATCGAAGAGTACATTGCCATTGATGGATATTTAGCGCTACACAAAGCACTTACGCAAATGCAACCACAAGAAGTTATTGATGTGGTAAAAGCAAGTGGTTTAAGAGGTAGAGGAGGAGCTGGTTTTTCGACTGGTCAAAAATGGCAGTTTGCAGCCAATAGTGATGCTGCGCAAAAATATGTCGCATGTAATGCGGATGAGGGAGATCCAGGTGCCTTTATGGATCGTTCTATTCTTGAGGGAGATCCACATTGTTTAATTGAAGCGATGGCAATTGCAGCTTATAGTATTGGGGCAGACCGTGGGTTTGTTTATGTTCGTGCAGAATATCCAATTGCGGTAAAGCGTTTGGAAATTGCCCTTGCACAAGCGCGTGAAAATGGTTTGTTAGGAGAAAGCATTTTTGGCACAGATTTTAATTTTGATATTGAAATCCGTCTTGGTGCTGGTGCCTTTGTTTGTGGAGAAGAAACAGCACTTATTACGAGTATTGAAGGAAATCGTGGAGAACCAAGACCGCGTCCTCCATTTCCAGCTGTAAAAGGGTTGTTTAATAAACCTACGGTATTGAATAACGTAGAAACCTATTCTAACATCGGACAAATTATTTTAAAGGGTGCAGAATGGTTTGGTGGTATCGGTACAGAAGGTTCAAAAGGAACAAAAGTGTTTGCGGTTGGTGGTAAAATCAATAACGTCGGACTTGTTGAGGTTCCAATGGGAACAACATTACGTGAAATCGTTGAAGAAATCGGTGGTGGAGTTCCAAATGGTAAGAAATTCAAAGCAGCACAAACTGGTGGTCCATCTGGTGGGTGTATTCCTGCCAAGCATATGGATGTACCCATTGATTATGACCGCTTAGTGGAATTGGGAAGTATGATGGGCTCTGGAGGACTGATTGTTCTTGATGAAGATTCATGTATGGTGGATATTGCAAAGTTCTATCTAGATTTCACAGTTGATGAAAGTTGTGGGAAATGTACACCATGTAGAGTTGGGACAAAACGTTTGTATGAAATTCTCGAAAAAATCACCTCAGGTCAAGGGGAAATGAAAGACTTAGAAACGATTAGGGAGTTATCAGAACATATGCAAAAATCTTCATTATGTGCACTTGGTCAAACTGCATCAAACCCTGTATTATCGACGTTACACTACTTTGAAGATGAATATATTGCGCACATTAAAGATAAAAAATGTCCTGCGGGTGTATGTAAGGATTTACTACAATTTAACATTTTAGAAGATAAATGTATTGGATGTACAGCATGTGCTCGAAAATGTCCAACAGATGCTATCCGTGGGGAAGTAAAAGGTCTTCATGTAATTGAGCAAGATAAATGTATCAAATGTGGTGTTTGTGAAGAAACATGTAAATTCGCCGCTGTGGTTAGAGGATAAGGGGGAGAATGAAAAATGAGTGATGTTACTTTAAAAATTAATGGAGTTGAAGTTAGCGTTCCTAAGGGAACAACCGTTTTAAATGCTGCAAATGCTGCAGGTATTGAAATCCCTACCTTATGTTACTTACGTGAAGTAAATGCGATAGCATCTTGTCGTATGTGTGTGGTCGAGATTAAAGGAAAACGTGGTTTAACAGCATCGTGTGTCGCACCTGCTGAAGAGGGTATGGAAATTTTAACGCATACACCAACGGTTCGTAAGTCACGTAAGCAATCATTAGAATTGTTGTTATCGGATCATGATAAAAAATGCTTGTCATGTGTAAGAAGTACAAACTGTGAATTGCAAGCATTATCACAAGAATATTCGTGTGATGAGAATCGCTTTAAAACAGCACAAAGTGAAACCCTTCGCTACGAGCTTGATGAGTCTAGTCCCTATCTTATTCGTGACAACAATAAATGTATTTTGTGTCGTCGCTGTGTTGCTGCTTGTAAAGTGGTAGAGTCGGTTGGTGCCATTGGCGCGATTGATCGCGGTCATGGTACACATATTGGTTGTGCATTTGAAAGAGATACGATGGATTCTCCATGTATTGGTTGTGGGCAATGTATTGTTGCATGTCCAACTGGTGCATTAAGAGAAAAATCAAATATTAATGAGGCTTGGGAAGCTTTGGAAGATCCAAAGAAAAAAGTTGTTATGTTTACAGCACCATCGGTGCGTGCACAGCTTGGTGAAGCATTTGATTTACCAATTGGTACAAATGTGGAAGGAAAAATGGTTGCGGCATCAAAATTATTAGGTTTTGAAGAAGTATTCAATATGGATGTTACAGCGGATTTAACGATTGTTGAAGAAGCAAATGAATTGGTCCAAAGAGTTACAACTGGTGGAGTATTACCAATGTTTACATCTTGTTGCCCAGGATGGGTAAAATATTTAGAACACAATTATCCAGAAATGATTCCCCATGTATCATCATGTAAATCACCACAACAGATGTTTGGTGCCGTCTTGAAGTCTTATTATGCTGAGAAAAACAATATGAATCCAGATGATTTGGTCGTTGTTAGTTGCATTCCATGTACGGCAAAGAAATTTGAAATTGGCCGTGAAGAACAAAATTGGAGAGATAATCCCGATGTTGATATTGCCCTTACAACACGCGAGTTAGCACAAATGATCAAGCAAGCTGCGATTAAGTTTAATAACTTAGCGGATGTAGAATTCGATAATCCATTTGGTGTCGCTTCAGGTGGAGGTACCATCTTTGGTGCAACCGGTGGTGTTATGGAAGCAGCCATTCGTACAGCCGGTAGATTGCTTGACCCTAGTTTTGATAAAATCGAAATTGAGGAAGTGCGAGGAACAAGAGGAATTAAAGAAGCAACATATAAAATGGGCGATACAGAGGTTTCTGTAGCTGTATGTTCAGGACTTGCGAATGCCAGAAAAGTGATTGAAATGGTAAAATCGGGTAAAAAGAAATACCATATGATTGAAGTTATGGCATGTCCTGGTGGATGTGTGAATGGTGGAGGACAAATCATTCCTCGCGATCATGTTCGCAATTATGAAGATGTAAAAACCCTTCGTGCGAAAGCTTTATATCACATTGATGCAAATGTATCAGAATACCGTACGTGTGAATCTACACCGATTATGAATGCACTATATAAAGATTATTTTGGTGAACCTGGAAAAGGAAAAGCACATAAGATTTTGCATACAACCTATGTGAAAAGAGATAAGCTATAAAAATACAACTATTTTTTAGTATAAAGCACCGATAAACAATCGGTGCTTTTATTCTATATGCTAAAAAGGTTTTCCATATTGCGTATTTTGGTGTACTATAATGATAATGGAGAGGAGTATAACATGAATGAACTTAAATGTCCCCATTGTGGAAAAGAATTTACAATTGATGAAGCAGGATATGCAGATATTTTAAAACAGGTAAAAACTAAAGAATTTGCAGAAGAAATTCATGAAAAACTAGCACAAGAAAAAAAGCAATACCAAAGTGAATTATCTCTGTTGGAAGAGAAAGCAACGCGTAGGTTGGAAAGCGAGTTGTCTTTAAAAGAGAAAACGATTATGGATTTGGAAAACAAAATTAAACATAGTGAGCAGGATAAACGCTTAGCACTAAATGATGCACAAATAAAAATGAGTGATAAGTTGGATGAACAAAAACATAAAATTATGAAACTCCAAACAAATTTACAAGCGATGCAAGCGCAACAACAATTACAAATTTCACAGTTGGCATCCTCTAAAGAAAAAGAAATTAATGAATTATCTATGAAGTTAGAGCTCTTAGAAAAAGAAGATACTTTGAAGATGAACGCTTTAGAAGAAGGATACAAAAAAGAATTACAACAAAAGGATGAAGCAATTGCTTTTTATAAAGATTTCAAGGCAAAACAATCGACAAAAATGGTGGGCGAAAGTCTTGAAATGCACTGTGAGAATGAATTCAATCGTTTGCGACCAAGTGCTTTTCAAAATGCGCAATTTGGTAAAGATAATGATGTGCGAAGTGGGAGTAAAGGGGATTATATTTATCGAGAGTATAGTAAAGATGGAATTGAAATTATCTCCATCATGTTTGAAATGAAGAATGAAAATGATGAAACAGCAACTAAGAAGAAGAACCAAAGTTTTTTCAAAGAGTTGGATAAAGATCGTCGTGAAAAAAAGTGTGAATATGCCATTTTGGTATCGTTACTAGAAGCGGATAGTGAATTATACAATACAGGGATTGTCGATGTGTCTTACGAGTATGAAAAAATGTATGTTATTCGTCCACAGTTTTTTATTCCTATGATCACCTTACTGCGCAATGCGGCGATGCAATCTTTACAATATAAGCAAGAAAGTGAATTGATGCGCAAACAAAACATAGATATTAGCAATTTTGAAGAAGATTTGCATACATTTAAAACAGCGTTTGCGAAAAACTATGATTTGGCAAGTAAAAGGTTTAAAACCGCAATTGATGAAATTGACAAGACTATTTCGCACCTACAAAAAACCAAGGATGCCCTTGTTTCATCAGAAAACAATTTACGTCTTGCCAACAACAAAGCTGAAGATTTAACATTGAAGAAATTGACTAAGAAAAATCCAACGATGAGAGAAAAATTTGATGCATTAAGCGAGATAGAAATCGTATCTCAAGAAAATGAAAAATAGAAGCATACGTATTGATGATGTATAACAATGCCTATTGTGTTTGATAGAATGGCTTGTTGAAAACTAGTGAGATGCGTTATAATATACAATATTTAGGAGTTTTTTTATGATAAATATTATTGTATCCCCTTATCAAATAGAAGATATTGAAAGATTAAAAAAAGTTGGGGCAACAACCATGGTTGTTGGCACAACTTTTTATAGTGTTGGTAGTGTTACGTATTTTTCCATGGATGAATTGCAAAAGGTTCACCAAAAATGTCGACAAGCGCAAGTGCAACTGTATGTTTTACTCAATCGTTTTTTTTTAGAGGATGAACTATTAGGATTAAGAGAACATTTGGCACAGTTAAAAAAACTGGATGTAGATGGAATCTATTTTAGCGATTTAGCCGTTTTTTATGAGGCAAAACAAATGGATATGCAAAATAAGCTCATATATAATCCCGATACCTTATTGACCAATCACAAGGATATACAAGCATACTTAGATCTGGGTATTCACATGTGTACGATTGCGAAAGAAATTACCTTGACAGATATATTACACATTGCTGATACAGTTTGTGGGGAGATAGAACTTATTGTTCACGGTCGTTTGAAGATGATGCACTCCAAACGCAAACTGCTAAGCAATTATTTTGCTTTTATAAAAAAAGATGTTGTGTTAAAAAATAAACACACGTTTTATTTGCAAGAAGAACATCGCGATGAACATATGCCGATTGTCGAAGAAGATAGTGGTACACATATTTTTAGTGGGTTTTGTCTAGCTAGTTTCGAAGAAATGCAAGACTTTTTAGAACATGGAATTCAAAACTTTCGCATTGAAGCGTTGTTTTCAAATTTGGAAGAACAGTGTCAAATCGTTCAAGATTACAAGGATGTTATTGATAAAAAATGCGATGGTAGAGAGATATATAAGAAATATGAAGCGCATGAGAAACAGCAAAACATAACGAAAGGTTTCTTATTTAAAAAAACGGGTGCAAAAAAATGAAAAAAATAGAATTGCTTGCGCCAGCTGGCGATGTAGAGCGTTTAAAAATTGCGATTCGCTACGGTGCAGATGCTGTATATATTGGTGGTAAAAAATTTTCTTTACGTTCTCGTGCATCTAATTTTGATATGGATGATATCGCGGAAGGCGTACGTTTTGCGAAGCAGCATGGAGCACGAATTCATGTTACGGTGAATATGTTGCCACATGAAGAAGATTTAGAAGGCTTAAAAGAATACATCATGCAATTGGAAAAAATTGGGGTTAGCGCTATTATTGTCGCAAGTTTATATATTATGAAATTGGCGAAAAGTGTAACAAAAAAACTGGAGGTTCATGTATCTACACAACATTCATCTACCAATGCCAGTGCCATTGCCTTTTACAAAGATTTGGGAATGGATCGGGTTGTATTGGCGAGAGAATGTAGTTTACATGATATTCAGTATACCAGCGCACATGCGACATTGCCTTTGGAAGTATTTATTCATGGAGGGATGTGTGTTTCTTATTCAGGAAGATGCACGCTTAGCAACGCATTGACCAATCGCGATGCAAATCGGGGTGGTTGTGCACAAAGCTGTCGATGGAAATATCGTGTATATGATGAACACGGGGCAATGTATGATGAGCAACATTTATTCTCTATGAGCAGTAAGGATATGAATGCCTCACATTTCATTGGTGATTTAATCGATGCAGGGGTGGCATCTTTAAAAATTGAAGGAAGAATGAAATCACAATATTATTTGGCAACGATTGTGCGTACCTATCGTTTGATGATCGATGAATACTATGCCAATGGAAATATTTCTAAAAGCCATATGGACTTTTATCAGCAAGAGTTTACGAAGGCAGAAAATCGGTTGACGTCGATTGGTTTTTATCAAGGTTTACCCAAAGCACAAGACCATCTGTATGGAATTAATGGTACGGGAGTTTCTCAAGAGTTTATTGCCTATGTTTTGGATTATGATGAAAAGCAGCAGATTGCAACTCTTGAAGTACGCAATAACTTTCACTCTGGTATCCAAGCAGAAGTGTTTGGCGCCCATACGCCCAATCAAGTGTTTGAAATACAAGAACTCTATAATGAACATCAAGAATTGGTGGAAGTAGCGAAAACACCAATGATGATTTTATACACAAAAATTGATATAAAAATACAAAAACATGATATGATAAGAAAGATTATAAACAAACGTGAAAATGTTTATTGAGGAGGCAGGATATGAGGTTAAAGAATAGTTTCTTTTACACTGTTCGTGAAGATGCGAAAGATGAAGAGAGTGTGAGTGGAAATTTATTAGTACGCTCAGGAATGATTAAAAAAAGTAGTTCTGGGGTATATATGATGATGCCGATGGGGCAACGTGTACTTGCGAAAATTGAGCGTATCGTGCGCGAAGAGATGGATAAAACAGGAGCACAAGAACTGCATATGCCAGCGCTTATTTTAGAAGATGTATATGAAACCAGTGGCAGAAGAGATGCGTTTGGTTCGAACATGTTTGCCTTAAAGGATCGTTATGCAAAAAATTATGTATTGGGACCAACCCATGAGGAGTTATTTGTATTTGCGGGAATGATGGATGGGAAATCGTATAAAGATTTTCCTTATAATCTCTATCAAATCCAAACAAAATATCGTGATGAAACAAGACCTCGTTATGGTTTGATTCGAACACGTGAATTTACAATGAAAGACGCATATTCTTATGATCTTGATTTGGAGGGGTTGCATACATCGTATATGAAGATGTTTCATGCGTATAAAGTAAGTTTTGATCGTATGCATTTAAACTACAAAATTGTAACAGCAGATACAGGTGCGATGGGTGGTTTGCTGAGTGAAGAATTTCAAGCATTGAGTGATATTGGTGAGGATGTTTTGGTTCTTTGCGATGTGTGTGATTTTGCCTCAAATTTAGAAATTAGCGAAGTTGTGGATAGCCCATGCAAGGATCAAGAAATGTTATTGCCCTATACGAAAGTGGCGACACCGAATGCAAAAACAATTGATGAAGTCGCAAGTTTTTTTGCGAAAGACAGCAGTGCTTTTGTGAAAACCCTTATTTATAAAGTGAATCAAAAATTGTATGCATTTCTATTAAAAGGAAATCGTGAATTAAATGAAACAAAGGTAAGAAAACTTTTACAAGCCCATGAGATAGAACTTGCCAGTTTTGAAGAAGTTGAACAAGCAAGTGGGGCACGGGTTGGGTTTGCAGGACCGATTGGACTCGATATGCCGATTGTTATGGATCGTGAAGTATCGTATATGAAAAACTTTATCTGCGGTGCAAATGAAGATGACACACATTATAAAAATGTGAATGTACGCGATTTTACAGTATATAAAACAGCTGATATTGCCATGGTAGAAGAGGGAGATTTGTGTCCAAACTGCGGGAACCCGCTGTATTTTAATAAGGGTATTGAAATTGGTAATACCTTTAAATTGGGCACGAAATATGCAACGAGTTTGAACTTTCAGTATTTAGATAAAGAACAAAAATTGCATCCTGTTGCAATGGGTTCTTATGGAATTGGGTTGGAACGTTGTATGGCGGCGATTGTTGAACAAAACAATGATGAAAACGGTATTGTTTGGCCACATAGTGTTGCTCCCTATCTTGTTGAAATTATTTTGGTGAATGACAAAGATGAAGCTCAAGCAAACTTAGCAAATACACTATATGAAACTATGCAAAAACAGGATATCGAAGTGTTATTAGATGATCGCGATGAGCGGGTTGGAGTGAAGTTTAAAGACAGTGAACTCATTGGCATTCCGTTACGCATTACCGTTGGTAAACGTGCAAGAGAGAGAATTGTTGAGTTTAAAGAAAGAACGTCTAATACAATTGAACTTTTGTATGATGATGTAATAGAAAAAATCAAAACATATATCGGATAGATGGTAGTCTATCCTTTTTAAGAAGGAGAAATCATGAAAATAATCGGTAGTGATTATGATGGAACAATGCGTTTGCAAGGTGATGTGGATCCATTGTTGGTTGAGGCAATACAAACATTTCGTAAACAGGGTAATGCCTTTGGTATTGTGAGCGGAAGAAGTATTGCAACCCTCAAACAAGAAGTTTCACGACATCATTTGCAAATTGATTTTGCGATTTGTAATAACGGGGGCGTTATTTTGGATAAGGATTTCCATGTGTTAAACATAATGTATATGCCAAAGCAAATTGCGCAAGAGATTGTCGTAGAGCTAAAAAAAACAGCAAGCAATGCGATCACTTTAAATGCAGGTGAGCATCGTGCATGTTTACGTTTTGATGAAACGAAGGACGAGAAGGCAGATGCAGCAACGATAGAATTTGATATATTGCTTGCAACCAAGCAGATTGCCCAAGTTGTTGTAGCGTATCAAAAACAAGAAAAAGCAAATCAAATCGCAAAGAAGATCAATGATGTTTATGGTGAATATGTTTGTGCATTTGAGAATGTAGGTTGTGTAGACATTGTTCCATTTGGTTGTTCTAAAGCGAATGGATTGGCCTTTATCGCTGAACATTTTGGATATGCAAAGCAAGATATGTATGCGATTGGTGATTCCTATAACGATATGAGTATGATCAAAGAATATCATGGTGCTAGTTTTTATTATGCGCCACAAGAAATTCAAGATATAAGTAGCTATGTGGTGCAAGATTGTCAAACGTTTATAAAGATGATAGGCAGTCTTTAATTTTATAGCTTGCCTATGGTATAATAAGCGAGAAGCAGGAGTCCTTTATGATATTAAATTATATAACTTTACATAATTTTTTTTCACTTTTAAAATTGATCCTTGATATTGGATTGGTTTCCATTGTGATCTTTTATTGTTTAAAAATAGTAAAAAACAATTCACGAACGACACAAATTGTGAAAGGAATTATTTTTATTTTTCTTATTCATTGGATTGCCCAACAATTAAATTTGCGAACGATTGAATTTATAACAACACAATTTTTAAATTGGGGATTTTTGGTTATCTTTATCATTTTCCAACCAGAACTTCGCTCGATGTTAGAAAAGTTGGGAAGAACAACTGTTATGTCTGATATCAGTAGTTTGGATGCCAAGCAAAAAGAAGTGTTAATTAACGAATTGGTCAAAACGAGTTCAAGTTTATCGACGAATCGAACAGGGGCTTTGATTTCGCTTGAGCAATTGAATTCATTGGCAGATTATATTCGAACGGGAACACCAATGAACAGTGATGTGAGTAGTGAATTGTTGCTGTCCATTTTTGTGCCAGGAACACCATTACATGATGGGGCTGTGATTATTCAAGGAAATAAGATAGCCTGTGCAAGTGCATATTATCCACCAACGGTGAAAGACTTCCCTTCAAGTTATGGGGCACGTCATCGTGCTGCGGTGGGAATTAGTGAGGTGAGTGATTGTATTACGATTGTGGTGAGTGAAGAAACGGGAAACATTTCAATTGCGCAAGAAGGTCACTTACAGGTCGTTACAGCAACACAGCTGCAAGATTTTTTGAGTAAAATTTTATTTGGAAAAGAGCATGTTGAAAACCAAGCGATGAAAAAACAACCAATCAGCATCAATAGTGGTGTTTCTCATGAAGTATTACAAGCGAAAAAAATTGTGTATAAAAAAACGAAAAAGCCATCTCAAAAGGTAAAGGGAGGCAATAAGCATGGATAAAAAATCGAAAGATAGAAACGATTATAAAAAGCTAAAAGATACATATACCAGTGTTGAAGCCAGCATTATTTCTGCTTTTAGTTTTGTATCCAAATGGGTGGATCGTATTTTGTTTAATCAAAAGTATGGAAAAATTGTCGCTGTTTGTTTGGCGAGTATGCTGTGTTTGATTATTACAAGCGAGAGTGATTCTAATATATTTACAAATTCTTTGCGATCAGCGATGGATTTGGGACCCATTTCGGTATCAGCGAACATCTCTACCAGTGAATATGAAGTTACAGGTTTACCTGAATCGGTGGATGTTAGTGTTATGGGGGATGCAAGTGATGTACAATATGCTTCTCAACAAAAAGCCAACTATCAAGTCATTGCAGATTTAACAGAGTTGGGTGAAGGAACGCATGAAGTTGTTTTAGAACCTTTAAACTTTTCCGGTAGTGTCAGTGTTACATTATCACAAAATACCGCAAATGTTACAATTCGCAAAAAGATTGCGAAGGCATTTAGTTTTACATATGATTTCACAAATACCAATCAAATGGATAAAATATATTCATTAGAAAAGCCAAATTTTTCATCAAGCGAGGTGTTGGTAAAAGCTAGTGAAGAAACGATGGCACAGATTTCTTATATCAAGGCATTGATTGATGTTAGTGGTGTCAAAGCTGATTTTGAGCAAGACGCCCGACTCGTTGCTTATGACTACGAGGGAAATAAGATGGAAGTTGATATTTTACCGCAAACAGTGAGTGCGAAGGTGAGTGTGTCTTCACCACGTAAAGAAGTGGCAATTAAAGTAGAAGTAAACGGGGAATTGGAAGATAATAAGGCGATTGCCGCTTATACGATTGACCAAAAGAAGATGACCATTTATGGACCGCAAGAAGTATTGGATGAGGTTGATGAAGTACTTGTTGAGGTTCCTGTAAATAAATTAAAAGGAGATTCGCTGCCCATCACGGTAACGGTACCTATTATGTTGCCAGAAGGGGTTCGTAAGGGAAGTGTTACCAAAGTAAATATTTCATTGACATTAGAGGACGCAAAAACGAAGAAAATAGATCGAGTATCGATTGCGCCAAAAGGTCTTTCAAAAGCATTACAACTGGATGGTACGATAGAACCAATCAGTGTTGCAATGAAAGGTTCGGCAAAGAATATGGAGTCACTTAACGCCAACAATATAAAATTAGAGGTAGATCTTGCAAATATTAGCGAAGTTGGTGAATATAGCGTAGAAGTAACAGTTGTGAATAAACATAATCTTGTCGTATATACTTTAGGAAAAACAGAGATAACGATTAAGGTTAAGAAAAAGGAGTAAAGCATGGGTAAATATTTTGGTACGGATGGTGCAAGAGGCGAAGCCAATAAAGGGTTAACACTGGATATTGCGCTTAAAATTGGACAATATTTAGGATATTATTTTGGCAAGGGTCAGCATGCTAAAATTGTGATTGGTAAGGATACACGTTTGTCTAGTGATATGTTTGAAAATGCGATTGCAACCGGTGCGATTAGTACCGGTGCGAATGTATATCTGATTGATGTTTGTACGACACCTTGTGTATCTTACTTGGTGAAACGAGAACTCTTTGATTGTGGCGTCATGATCAGTGCTTCTCATAATCCATATTATGATAATGGAATCAAATTGTTTAATGGAAGTGGTCGTAAGATGGATGTGGAGGTCGAGCGACTCATTGAAGATTATATTGACGGAAAACAAGATATTGCATTGGCATTTAATGACGGTATTGGAAGTTCTTTAGATTTTTCTAATGGACTCACTATTTATGAATCGTACTTAAAAAATAGTATACAGGCAGATTTGCATGGTTTTAATGTTGCTTTGGATTTGGCAAACGGGAGTGCAACTTCGTGTGCAGCACGCGTATTTTATGACTTGGGAGTGAAGTGTAAAGTGCTACACTCAAATCCTAATGGTGTAAACATCAACAGTAAGTGTGGTTCTACACATCCTGAAGATTTGCAGAAGCTTATGCAAAAAGATTGCTATGATGTAGGGTTTGCATTTGATGGAGATGCTGATCGCTTGATTGCGGTACAGGAAGATGGTGAGTTGTTTGATGGAGATCATATTTTATACGTCTGTGGAAAATATTTAGCAAATGAAAAAAGACTTCATAAAAATACGGTAGTAACAACAGTTATGGCAAATTTGGGCTTATACAAAGCTTTTGATCAAGCAGGTATACAATATTTGCAAACGGCGGTTGGGGATAAGTATGTATGTGAGAAAATGGAACAGCACCAATATTCTATTGGCGGGGAACAATCGGGACATATTATTTTTTGGGAACATGCTAATACAGGGGATGGTTTGTTGACGGCATTGATGCTGTTGGAAGTTATGAAAATTAGCGGTAAAAGTTTGAAGGAGTTAAGTGAAGATTTATTTATTTATCCACAATTGTTGGAGAATGTAAAAGTAAAAGATAAAGAAGCGATTTTAGAAGACCAACGTTTATTAACAAAATTAGAGGAAATCCGTGAAGAATTGGGCGATGAAGGTAGAATCTTGGTTAGGCCAAGTGGAACAGAGCCTCTTATACGGGTGATGGTTGAGGCTAAAAGTGATGCCTTATGTGAGCGATTGGTGGCAAGCGTCACTGATTTTGTGAAAGAAATTGATGTGTAAACCGTTTTTCAAAAAAGCACTTCAAAAGGGAATGATATCCATTCTTTGGAACAGAAAAGACGCATATTTTAAAGATATATATCAAGATAAAGAAAGAAGACGAAGGATTTCACATGAAGTCCTTTTTTATATCACATAATTTTGGTACAATTATAAAGAAGTAGAGGTGAATCTCATGAAAAAAGTAATTTGTGTAGTTGAAGATGAAAAAGATTTGAATGAATTGGTAAAACGATATTTAGAAAAAGAAGGATATGAAGTTCGCTCTTATCTGACATATGATGATGCTTATGCGCATATTAATGATGACGATGTACATTTATGGATTTTAGATATTATGTTGGATAATAAGAGTGGTTTTGATTTAATTGAAGAGATACGCTCACAAGGAAGTGAAATTCCGGTCATTTTTATGAGTGCTAGAGATAAAGAATTTGACCGCATTATCGGATTGGAAAAGGGTAGTGATGATTATATCACCAAACCATTCTCCCCAAAAGAGTTGGTTTTGCGTGTCAATAATTTAATGAAACGTGCATACAAAGAATCCAGTCGCATTCAAGTTGATGGTTATGAATTGGATGAAGTGCAACGTAAGGTGTTTGAACAAGAGAATGAAATTGATTTAACAACAAAAGAATTTGATTTGTTGATGATGTTTATTCGTAATAAAGGGATTGCTTTTTCCAGAGAAATGATTTTGGAAAATGTATGGGAGGATAATTATTTTGGTAGTGATCGGGTTGTTGATGATACACTAAGAAGATTGCGTAAGAAATTACCAAACTTGAATATTCACACCATTTATGGGTTTGGGTATCGACTAGGTTAATCTATGAAAAAACCTAGATTTTGGATTACCAGTCTTTCGTTATCGCAACAGTTGGTTTTTATCGTTTTTGCGTTTTTAGCATTTTTTGCAATTTTCTTTTTGGTGTATATCAATACAAATGTGACAAGATACACTGAAAAAGAAATGTTTAAACAACTAACCATGCAACAAAATATCATGCGTGCTTTTTATGTTAATGAGAAAGACATTGACTTTAATACGCTTGATATCAATAGCGAGAGTGCTTTTATTACAACCTACTATTTTCAAGAGCGTGAAGAAGGAAAGTATGAGCTATTTACAAATCAGGAAGCAGGGGATGTAAAGCTTAGTAAGGGACTGCAAAAGGACATTTTATATAACTTGCATATCAACCAAATGTTGTTTGATGGGACGTTGTGGAATATCCAACTTGCCAATAATTATGTGTATACGAGTGATCCAGTATTTACCTATTATTCAATTTATACATTGGATGATGATATCTTTGTCGTGAGTTTGTTGGATAATCATTATGTTGAGGAGTTTAAAGCTAATTTTTTAAGCAATGTGATGGATATTACGATTTTTGTGGTGGGGATGTTCTTCTTAATTATGTTAATCTGGGTGGGAAGTATTATTCGCCCGTTGAACCAAATTAGAAATTACATTGAGAAGGTTAAAAGCGGTGAAGATTATCGTTTTCGTATCACCCGTGAAGATGAGATTGGTGAAGTTGCCAATGCGCTTATTGATATGCGAGATGAGTTAGCGCGTCAAGAAAAAGTAAAAGAAGAAATGATTCATAATATATCGCATGATTTAAAAACGCCTGTGGCAACGATCAAATCCTATGGTGAGAGCATCAAAGATGGAATTTATCCATATGACACATTAGAGAAAAGTGTTGATGTTATTATTGATAATGCGACTCGCTTAGAGAAAAAGGTATATAGTTTATTGTTTTTAAATCGTGTAGAATATTTATTGAATCAAGATAGTGGTAATACGTTTTGTGATATGAAAGAAATTGTATCAACGGTTGTGTTAAATACCAAAGTGATTCGTCCGGATATTGAAATTGAGTCCAATTTGGCGCCTTCCCTATTTTATGGAAATGATGAAGCATGGCGCGTATGTGTAGAAAACATTTTAGAGAATGCTTTACGTTATGCAAAAACGCAAATTGTGATAACCTTAGATGAGGAACAGTTGTGTATTTATAATGATGGTTCTTATATCGAGGAGGAACGTTTGCAAAGTTTATTCAAACCTTATGAAAAAGGACAAGGAGGACAATTTGGTTTGGGCTTATCGATTGTGAATCGTGTGGTCAATGCGAATATGTGTAGTGTTGTAGCTGAGAATGTTGAAACGGGTGGTGTTATCTTTATTATTCGTAAGAAAGAAAAGAAGAAGAGGAGAAAGCATGGAAACTAAAGAAATTACGTTGGAAACGTTACAGACACTTATCCAACAAAAAGATGTTAGTGAATTGCGTTGTATTTTTCATGAATTTAATATTGTTGATATGAGTGAATTGGTGAGTGAACTATCAACAAGGGAAACGTTATTTCTATTTAAGACGTTAAAAAAGGATGTAACTGCGCAAGTTTTTTCTTATTTGCCGTATGATCGTCAAGAAGACTTAATCGAGGTATTCACAGGTCCGGAAATCCAAAATATGCTAGATAATTTATACAGTGATGATATTGTGGATTTTATGGAGGAAATGCCAGCCAATGTAGTAAAGCGTATTTTACAAAATGCTAAACCAGCTCAACGATCAGAAATTAATAAATTATTGAATTATCGAGAAGATTCGTGTGGTTCAATTATGAACACAAATTATATTTCTTTGAAGCGAAAGGAAAGTGTAAAACAATCGATTTTGCGTTTACGCAACTTGAAAAATATTGATCGTGCTTTGAGCTATGCTTACATTACGGATGCAAATCGAAACTTGATTGGATACCTTTCTTTGAAAACGCTGTTGTATGCGAATGAAGAAGATATCATTGAAGATATCATGATGGAAGATGTTATTTATGTAAAAACAGACGATGACCAAGAGCAGGCAGCTGAGGCTATTGAAAAATATGATATGTCGACGCTTGCTGTAGTAAATGATGAAGGACGCTTGGTGGGTGCGATTACGGTCGATGATATTATTGATATTATTCATGAAGAGGCAACTGAAGATATCCACCGAATGAACGCCATTTCACCAACAGACAAAGCGTATTTGGATACTGGTGTATTCGATATGTTTCGTCATCGTATTGTGTGGCTTTTGGTTTTGATGATTGGGGCAACATTCACCGGAAGTGTTCTGATTATATTTGAGGACTATTTGAATGGCATTGCATATTTGGCAGTGTTCATTCCGATGTTGATGGATGCAGCGGGAAATGCGGGGAACCAATCAAGTACCATGATTACGAGGTCTCTTGCCATTCGTGAAGTGGGTGTGAGTGATATGCTACAAGTTTGGTTTAAAGAGATTCGTGTGGCAACGCTTTGTGGATTGACCATGGGGGTGGTGAATTTCTTTCGTGTTCGTCTATTTATGGGAATGGTAGATATTGAAACATCGGTTGTAGTGTCTTTAACGGTGATGTTGACGGTTATGGTTGCTAAGCTTATAGGGTGTACATTGCCAATGATTGCGGTTCGTTTAAAATTTGATCCAGCGGTTATGGCAGGTCCTTTGATTACAACTATTGTTGATGTGGTAGCGCTACTTATATATTTAGGATTAGCAAGTTTATTTTTGCTTTAGGAGAATGATATGTTCAAAGATGAAAATTTAAAACAGGCAGTTTATGCAGCACTTCGTAAGTCACAACAAGAATATGTTCGGGTGGATGAGTTGGCAGATATTATACATTTGAGTGTTCGTTCAAGAGAAATCCATGATTTAAGTGGATTGCAGCATTGTGTTAATTTAGAATTTCTTGATTTGGCATATAACCAAATTGAGCACATTGATGCATTGGCGCCATTAACAAAATTACGTAAACTAAATTTATCGCATAATGCACTTTTTAGCATTCAGCCAATTCGAAAACATGAAGCATTAAGTGAGTTGGATATTTCTTATAATGAAGTATTTCCCGTGAATTTAAAATATTTAAGTGATCTGGATAATCTTGTCACTTTGAATATTGATCGTACAAATGTTTCACAAATCGATAAACTTAGCAAATTGGAAAAGTTAAAGGTATTGCATGCAGGAATTCGTAGTGATCATTTTGATCTTCGTGTATTTGAAGATTTGCGTAATTTAGAAGAATTATACGTATCAAAAGTTTGGTTATACAATATTGAGCCATTGAAAAAACTTACCAATTTGAAAATACTTGATATATCAAGTAATTTAATAGGTGATTTGCGGATTCTTTCCACCTTTTTCAATTTGGAGGTATTGGATGTTTCTAACAATTTATATCTTCATGATTTATCTTCTTTAAAAAACTTACATAAATTGAAAAAGTTGAATATCGGATATTGTCCAATTACATCTATTGCGGCTTTACAAGATTTGCATAATTTAGAAGACTTAAGAACAAACTATTGTAAAATAAAGGATTTTTCTGTGCTGTGTGATAAAATACAGTTAAAAAAGTTGGATTTGGGAAGTAATCCTATACAAGATACAACGTTTCTTGAAAATCTATATGCACTAACGTATTTGAAATTGGATCACACACAACTGTATGATATTCAATTTATTAAACACAATGAACGACTACAAGAATGTAACTTGTGTTATAATATGATTAAAGATTTGACACCGTTAGTAAACTGTAAGCAACTTGTTGTATTGGACATGGGAAACAATGAAATTCAAGATATTTCGTCTTTAGCAAATTTAAAAACATTAGAATGCTTGATCATGGAATATAATAAAATTCAAGATATTGAAGCGGTACGTGAACTTAGCGAACTTGGTATTTTGGATTTGTATAACAACATTGTGGGTGATGTGAGTGCTCTGGCTTCTTTGCAGAACTTAACAAGATTACGCTTGGATCACAATGCGATTAGTGATATTACGCCACTTGCAGCATTAAAGAATTTGGTTAGCCTTACTTTGAAGGCAAACTATATTATTGATTTAGCGCCTATTTTAGAAATGTCAAAATTGTTTGAATTGCGACTAGATGATAACCCTATTGCCGATATTGAAGTATTGGAAAAAATGAAGTATTACGATCGGTTCAGTTATTAAGGAGACGGTATGGTAAAAGCTGTTATATTTGATATGGATGGGGTTTTAGTAGATTCCGAGATAATATATGTAAAAACATTCCAACAAATTTTAGAGGAATATAAAATTCCATGTATGCAAGAGGATTTGTATGCAATTGTGGGTTCTAGTGAAGAGCGAACGATTGCGTTGCTTGATCAAATATCAAACCCTATACTAAGTGGGCGAGAACTTTTTGATTTGGTAATACGCTATCATGAAGAACACCCTGTAGACTACGCTTCATGCATACAAAAGGGTGTAAAGGAAACCTTACAGTATTTAAAAGAACAGAAGTATAAGATTGGTTTGGCTTCTTCTAGTTCTAAAGAAAATATCCTTCAAGTTCTTGGTGATTGTGAAATAGCGGAATATTTTGAAGTTATCAGTAGTGGGTATGATTTTGAAGAAAGTAAGCCCAATCCCGAAATATACATAACGACGATGCAAAAACTTGGGGTTTGTGCAAAAGAGTGCGTGGTATTGGAAGATTCTTACTATGGCATATTAGCTGCGAAACGTGCAGGTATTCATACGGTTGCGAAACGAGATATTCACTTTGGTATTGATCAAAGTAGTGCTGATGATATGATTGATCATGTCGATGACTTGATACAGGTTGTAAAGCGATTGGAGGAAAACGCATGATACAAAAACATATTTTACTCATTCAAAACTTGACAACAGAAAAAGCTCAAAAACAGATTGAGGAAATCTTAGCTAATGAAGGAATTGCGCATGAAGTGTATTTAAAGAGCAAGAGTGTTGTAGTATTTTCAAGAGGGGATACACTTGCTCAAGCAAAGCGATTGATGCAAAAAAATGGTTTTGAAATTTTATGAAATGTGTAACTTGTAAAGCCAAAAGAGATGTGCTATTATAGTATGGCAGTAACAAGTATGGAGTAGTACTCAAGCGGCTGAAGAGGTGCCCCTGCTAAGGGTATAGGTCGGGAAACTGGCGCGAGAGTTCAAATCTCTCCTACTCCGCCATGTATGCAGATGTAGTTTAATGGTAGAACACAACCTTGCCAAGGTTGATACGGGAGTTCGATTCTCCTCATCTGCTCCAATTAAATATTAGTCGAACTTTTTATGAGATTCGAGTGTTTAATTTAAACCACTCACTAGTTAAATAACTTGTGAGTGGTTTTTTTTATTTTTGAAAGGTTGTCCGTATCTATTTCCTATCCATTAAGAAAAGAACTGGCTGCATATGTTGATTGGTTTAATACCCTACGTATTCATTTAACATTAGGGTATTTATCCCCTGTTACGTATACGAAATATTCTATTGCAAATTTGTATACGTAAGTGTTACTATTCCAATTTTATATTCTTCTCTAGAATATATACTTCAGAATTGACTAGAAGGATGAAAAAAGCTTACTTCCCCACTGTCTATATCGCAGTATGCGCATTGAATGAAAATCTTTTTATTTTGAAGTAATTTTTGAAGAATAGTGCTTTTCATAAGTTGATGATGACTGTGTAGAATGTTGTTGTATACAGCTGCCTTCTTGTCGTGTGTTTCTTTGATTCCTTGTTTGACTTCATCAACAACTTTTTTCATATACCCTACTCCTTCGCTATTAAGAGCAGCTTTTACTGCGCCACAGTGGGAATGTCCCATGATGATAATCAAAGGGACATGAAGCGATGTAATCGCGTATTCCATACTTCCTAACGTAAAATCTCCAACCACATTTCCCGCTGTTCTAATGACAAATAGTTCGCCAATTCCTGCTTGAAAAATATGCTCAGGAGGAACTCTAGAATCGGAACAAGACAACACTAGCGCATATGGTTGTTGCGATGTGCTATTTTGATGCCGAGAAGCAGGTGAAATATCGGCAAGGTTTTGTGTTGTATTGAGATATATTCGATTTCCGTTCTTCAATTTTTCTAATGCTTGTTTAGCGGTGTAGATTTGTTTCATGCAAGACCTCTTTTGGTTCTCATTATAATATGGAAAAGAAGGACAATCAACTAAAAATATTACACATGATGAAAAGAATATAAAACTGGAAATGATGCAGATTGGATTGAGATAAATTAGATTTGCTTGTGTATTATAGAAGATGATGATATGATGCACTTATAAAAACACGAAGGAGGTTATTTTGATGAAAAGAAATTTGCATTTAAAAAATGAATATTTTATTAATAATGGCGTCCTAGAAAGAGGAGTCTTTCAACAGGGAAGCTTTATATAGTAGTCATTGCTATATACTATATGGATACTTATTAATGAAACGCTATAAATGCGTTTTTTTATGTATTGAGGGGAGCAAATAATGAGTATATTTAAGAAATTATCATGGTTTTTTAAGAAAGAGTGGAAAGACTATGTCTTGGGGATTGGATCGCTGCTGATGATTGCGATACTATCGATTATCCCACCACGAATCTTTGGCTATATTATTGATGCTTTGATAGCACAAACACTAAGTGCAAAGGCGTTGTTGCAATTGTTGGCAATTGTTTTTGTATTAGCAATTGTTATGTATGCACTGCGTTACTTTTGGCGGATTTTTATTTTAGGAGCATCTTTACGGTTGGAGCGAGAATTGCGTACTTCTTTGTTTGCACACTTTACTAAAATGTCAGCAAACTTTTTTCATGAGCATCGAGTTGGTGACTTAATGGCACATGCAACAAACGACTTAAAGTCAATCGAAAGAGTTGCAGGCTTTGGGGTTTTACAACTGGCTGATTCTATTAGTTTAGGTGTCTTGGTGATTATTTCGATGTTGAGTATTGATGTGCGATTGGCGCTCTATATATTTATACCGATGCCTTTTATGATGGGTGGAGCACAAATATTAAGCAAGCAAATACATCGTACCTTTAGTGTTGCGCAAGCAGCGTTTTCGGATATGAACAATCGCATGCATGAGAGTGTGTCAGGAATTAAAGTTAGTAAAACGTTTGGACAAGAAAAAGAAGAGATTGCGGCATTTGCGAAAGAGGTGGAAGGTGTATATAAGAAAAATATGCGCGTGATTGCATATGATGCAGCATTTGATCCGCTCATTATCATCATTTTAGCGGCATGTTTTACGATTCTTTTTATTATTGGTGGTCAACAGATTGATCGCGGTCTTTTAACGATTGGCGATCTTGTCGCCTTCGTGAGTTATATGAATATGTTAATTTGGCCTATGTTGGCTTTGGGTTTTTTGTTTAATACAGTAGAGCGGGGTAGTGTTTCTTATGATCGTGTTCAAACGTTATTTAAAATTCCTGCTGATATCGAGGACAAAGAAAATGCGTATACGCATTCACCTAAGGGAGATATTGTTATTGATATTGACCAGTTTTGTTATCCGGATACGAACGATATAGCATTACAAAATATTCATGTAAAACTTACACACAAACAAACTTTGGGCATAGTAGGAAAAA
This sequence comes from Breznakia sp., assembly GCA_047973225.1. GTDB lineage: Bacteria > Bacillota_I > Bacilli_A > Erysipelotrichales > Erysipelotrichaceae > JBKEBQ01. The sequence continues at coordinate 35,583 of JBKEBQ010000044.1, forward strand.
CGGGTGCTGGCAAAACAACGTTAATGAAATTGTTATTGCGTGAATATGAGAACTATAAAGGAAGTATATACTTTGGTGCACATAGCAGTAAGGATTATACGTTATGGGCATATCACAAAGCGATAGGGTATGTTCCTCAAGATCAATTTTTGTTTTCTCAAACCATTGAAAACAATATTCGTTTTGCTAATATGGAGGCGTGTCGAGAAACGGTTATTGAGGCTGCAAAACTTGCTTGTGTTCATGATGATATTATGGGGTTTGAAAATGGGTATGACACACTTGTGGGGGAGCGTGGAGTGTCTTTGTCTGGTGGTCAAAAACAGCGCATCGCAATTGCGAGAGCATTATTATTAGATCCTGAATTATTAATTTTGGATGATTCGCTATCTGCAGTAGATGCGAAAACAGAAACTAAAATATTGCATGCATTAAAACAAAATCGCTCACAAAAATCAACAATTATTATTGCACATCGATTTAGTGCATTAAAACATGCGCAAGAAATTATTGTTTTGGATGATGGACAAATACGTGAGCGAGGCAATCATGATGAGTTGATGGCAAAAGGCGCTTGGTATGCGGATATTTTCAGACAACAAGAATTATATAGCAATGAGGGGGAAAATGCGTATGGAAGCAGAAACAGTTAAAACATTTACGATAAAAGAACAGTTTGCGATATTGAAGCGGTTATTTTCCTATATAAGCACGTATAAACTTTTATTGTTTTTTGTGATCGTCTTGGTTCTTTTAGCAACGATTACGGATGTGATATATCCTTTGATTCTACAAAACATTGTGGATACAGCATTCCCGAAAGGTGGCGTGCGGTTTGATGTTTTATATTATTTGAGTAGTTTATTTGCGATCGATTTAATACTCAATGCAGGGATTCGCTATGTGCAAGTGTATCAATTTAATAATTTGGGATTTCGTTTGGCTAGGGATTTACGAAATGCACTGTATGAAAAGTTACAATCACAAGGGATGCGCTACTTTGATCAAACGCCTGTAGGCAGCATTGTATCTAGAGTTAGCAATGATAGTGAGGCAATTCAAGATATGATGAATCAAGTGCTTTCTGTGATCATTTCTAGTGTATTATTGATGCTTGGAATTGCGATCGTTTTGTTGCGATTGAATGTTACTATGGGACTTATTTGTGTAGCATTTTTTCCATTGATGCTGTGGATAATCTTTACATATCAAAAATATAGTACAAAGTATTATATGCTTGCAAGACATAAACTTTCACAATTAAATACGCGTTTAGCTGAATCTATATCAGGAATGAGTATTATTCAGATTTTTAATCAAGAGAAAAGATTTCAAAAAGAATTTGGTGAGACCAATATGGAATATTATGAGTCCAGTATGAAAAACATCCGTTTATCGGGTTTGTTGCTGGGTTCAGCAATTCATTTTTTAACTTCCTTGTGTTTGGTTTTCATATTTGCATATGCGGGATTTGCGTCATTTGACGGTGTTGTATCAGCAGGTTTGTTGGTGGCTTTTTTAGAGTATATATATCGTTTCTTTGATCCTATGTTTCAAGTAATGGATCGTTTGGCAATTTATCAGCAGGCTTTGGTTGCCGCCCATCGAGTATTTTACATATTGGATCATGCGGAGGTTGCTCCACAACAAACAAAAACTGCAAATCACGTTGTTTCCCATGCAAAAATTGAATTTCGCGATGTGAGTTTTTCTTATGATGGTGAAAACAAAGTGTTAAACAATATATCGTTTGTGGTAAATCCTGGAGAAACAGTTGCGCTTGTGGGGCATACGGGAAGTGGGAAAAGTAGTATTATTAATGTAATGATGCGTTTTTATGAGTTTTTTGAAGGCGATATTTTGATTGATGATGTATCCATTAAAGCGTATCCGCTAGAACATTTAAGAAAAGTGATTGGCTTGGTATTACAAGACCCATTTCTTTATTATGGAACGATTAATGATAACGTGCGCTTAAAGAATAAGAAAATTAGCGATGATCAAATTCGAAGTGCCTGTGAATTTGTGCAGGCAGATACGTTCATTGAGCAATTGAGTGGAAGGTATGATCACAAAGTGATAGAACGTGGGGCATCTTTTTCTACTGGGCAAAAGCAGCTGTTGGCATTTGCGCGAACGATTGTGACAAACCCTAAGATATTAATTTTAGATGAAGCAACTGCCAATATTGATACAGAAACAGAAGTTTTAATTCAAGAAGGATTGGCAAAGATTCGTGAAGGACGCACGACGATTGCCATTGCGCATCGATTATCCACGATCAAAGATGCTAATCAAATTTTAGTGTTGGATAAAGGATCTATTGTTGAACATGGGACACATGATCAATTGATTCGTAAAAAAGGAATATACTTTGCGATGTATGAGATGCAACAAAGTGAAAAAAAAATCATTATGTAATCTATGGTTACTTTTTCCTTTTTAGCGTTTACATTTGTTAGTGTTTTCATTAAGATAAAAGTATGAACTATAATGAATTAGAAGAACGCTCAAGAAATTTAGTGAAAAAATTATTAGATGCTAATGTTTATCTTCAAGTGCAAGGTATTGCCGATACTTATGGAATTTCAAAACGAAGTGTATATTATGATGTATATAAAATTAATGAGTTTTTAAATTATCATAAGATTGATAATATTGCCATTGAAAGAGGAAAAGGATTATATTTAAGTGATAAACAAAAAGCGCAATTGGATAGACTGATTCATAAAGCAGCAAGTCCTATACAGACCTTGTTTACGCCTCAGACACGGTTCAAAATTCTAATTTGTTCAATTATCAACAAATACAGTGCACTTCATATTGAAGATTTTATGAATTTATGTGCCGTTTCTCGAAATACTATTATTAAAGATTTAAAGGTAGTGGCAAAACGCATGGATGCACTAGATTTGAAATTGATTTATGAACATAAAGTAGGATACTTTGTGAAGGGCGATATGATTCGAATTCGTGCCGTTTATTTTTTTTATTTTTCACAATTGTCGAAGAAATATCGCTTTGATAGTTATACAATTGCCCAACGTGTGAAAGTATATGAGGCTTTAAATAAATTACAAAGAATAGAGAAGGAGTTACAAACGCGCTATGCGGAAGATTCATTGTTTACGCTGGCTAATTTATTGCCTTCTCTGGAGAATAGTGAAAAAGTTCTGCCTTTTTCTCATTTAGAAAAACGAAAAATAAAAAAAAGTAAAGAATATAGTTTAGTACACAAATATTTCCCTTTATTTATTGAAGATGAAAAAGTATATGTAACACTACATTTGTTGGGGACACGTTTAGAAATGATACAACAGGATGTGCAATTACCCAAAAACAATGCGGAAGCGAGTCGTTTGAGTTGCTTATTAATTGAAGAGTTCACAAGGATTGCGTGTGTTGAGTTCGATCATATTGAAAAACTAAAAGAAGCACTATATGCGCATTTACAAGCATCTTTGTATCGTTATCGCTATGGTATCCAGTTAGGGAATCCTTTGGTTGATGATATTCGAAACCAATATCCTGATTTGTTTGAAATCACAAAAAAGGCAAGTGCAGTGATTCGTAAAGAAATCGCTTTGCCAATTTCAGATAATGAAATCGCCTATTTAACACTTCATTTTGGAGCATTTTTAACAGTACAACAAAATACGCAAGACATGAATATTTTAATTGTTTGTCCGAATGGAATTTCAACAGGCAATATGCTGCGAGGTGAAGTTATGTCGTTGGTAACAAATGCCACAAAAATTACCGTTGTAGCTGCTGATCAATATCGCACTTTGAAAAACCATTATACGGTAACTATTAGTACGATGTTTTTAGAAAAAAGTGAAAAAAATATTGTTGTGAATCCGATTTTGAGTGATGCAGATCGAATTTCTATTTTAAAGAAGTGTTTGGTACAAGAAACAACACTTAAAATTTCGAGTATCGAAATTTTAAATATTGTTCGTCCATATGTTAAAGTGGAAGATATTGAAAAAATAGAGGAAGCACTTCGTCGCTACATTAAAGGTGTAGAGCACTCTCAAATTAACCCGCTGATGGAAAATCCGCGAGGGTTATTGCATTATCTTATGCCATCTCATGTACAAGTAACACAAGAAAAAATGCAATGGGAAACGGCGTTACAGATGGCGTCAATACCGCTTTTAAAAACCGAAAGTATTGAAAAAAGATATGTCGATGAAATGATTCATCAAACAAAAAATATGGGGACATATATGTTTATTAGTGAAGATGTTATGTTGGCACACGCCAAAAGTGAGGATGGCGCACGAAAGGTGGATATAAGTTTAACTTTATTTCACCATCCACCCATATTTGAAAATCATAAAAAAGCTAGAATTATACTTGTTTTATCAGCTACAGATAAAGTAAAACATCTAAAGATTTTAAGTGATATCATGCAAATTTTTAGTGATAAAAATGCAATAAAAGTGATGAAGCGGTGCGATACGAAACAAGAAGTGTTGCAATATTTGCATATAAAACTTTCTTAGTATCCAATGCTTGCACAGGAGGTTGCATCGGTTTGTACTTTTCATAAAATATAAAAAATTGATATAATACTTACATGGAGGTTAACATGGAAATAAATAAATTAATTGATCATACATTATTAAAAGCAGACGCGATGCAAAAGCAAATGCAGACACTGTGTGAAGAAGCAAAAAGGTATGAATTTTTTAGCGTTTGTGTGAATTCGTATTGGGTTGCATATTGTGTGCAACAATTACTTGGCAGTAGTGTAAAGGTGTGTAGTGTTGTTGGATTTCCACTAGGTGCTATGAGTACTAAAGCAAAGGCATATGAATGTGCTTGCGCAATTGATGATGGTGCTAGTGAAATAGATATGGTGATGAATATTGGTGCATTAAAAGCAGGGCATTATGATGTTGTTGTAAACGATATCAAAGCAGTTGTGGATGCAGCTAGAGGAAACATTGTGAAGGTAATTATTGAAACCTGTTTGTTAAGCGATGATGAAATTATCAAAGCCAGTGCATTATGCTTAAAGGCAAAAGCACATTTTGTTAAGACGAGTACAGGTTTCAATAGCGCAGGTGCAAATCCTCGTGTCGTACAACTGATGAGCGATAGTGTGAAGGGTAAGGCACTGATCAAGGCAGCTGGCGGAGTTCGTTCTATTGAAGATTTAGAAGAGATGTTAGCAAGTGGAGCGAGTCGCATTGGCACTAGTAGTGGTGTTAAATTAATGCAAGGTGATAAGGCAGAGGGGAGTTATTAGCAAACAAATAGCAATCAAATAAGGTTGCCGTTACAAATAGCAACCAAATAAAGTTGCTATTTGTATGGTTCTCAACTATAATTAGAATCAAGAGGTGGAAAAATGAATCAACGAACAGTGCTAATTGCAGATATTATTCAGTCGAGAAAGTCAGAAGACCGCTATGCTATCCAGAAAAAGATGGTGTTAATTATTGGCTTTCTTAATAAATCCTATGAAAATAACTTAGTAAGAAAAGTCGAAATTTCATCAGGTGATTCATTTCAAGGATTATTCGATAACCCCGGCTCTGCCTTTTTGTACATTAGAATGGCGCAAATGTTATTATATCCTACAAAAATACGAGCAGGAATAGGCGTTGGTACTTTAGATTATATGGACAAAAATTTTGGCACAAATCTACTTGATGGAGAAGCCTATCATAACGCTAAAACGGCTATTGATGCGATTAGTTCTACACGTAAAGAAGCGGTGTTTTTGTATATAAAAAACTCAAATCTAGTTCTTCTTGATGCTATCAATGTCATGTTCAATATGTATTATAAACTTAGACAAATATTTAGAGCGAATTCATTGAGCATATCTCTTGTCAATGAGTTGTTAAATCCGATGTCAGTAGATGGTGAAATTAATTATCTAGATAATATTAACGATTTAGAAATCGATTTAATAAGTGAAATTATTCAAAATTCATCTAAACATAGACGTGAGAATAGTGAGAAAATCACCAATAATTTGTCTAGCTTGTCGATGAATAAAACTGAACCATTTATAATACTAAAATCTTATATTCACGAAAGGAAAAATATTAGTAGTTCTGACTTTGTGTTAAGAGGAATTCAAGATAATGTCGCAAATGTAATTGGAACTTCTCGACAAAACGTTCAAAAATATTATGCAAAAGGTGTAGCGGATGAGCGGGCATATACTGCATCTTTGGTCAATTGTATGAATGAGGTAATGAAATGAATTTGATACTAGCAATGTTGCTTGCTCATTCTTTAGGTGATTTTTATTTTCAGACAAATAGAATGGCTAGTAAAAAGGAAAAATATATAGTTGGCCATATCATAATTTATACAGCGACCATAATGATGATTTATTGGCTTATGACAAGGTCAAAAGATGTAGTAGTTTTGGGTATATTAGTTTTAATTTCACATTTTCTAATAGATTGGCTTAATTTGTATATTAGTAAGAAAAATCTAAATATTTCCTTACTAATATTTATCTTAGATCAAATACTTCACGTGGCTGTTTTGATTAGTTTTCTTATTATGTATGACGGTATCGTAGTGATCAAAGAACAAGTCAACCACATTCTTTTGTTCATTACAATTATTTTATACTTAATAATGCCATCAAGTATTTTGATTGATAAGGTTCTTTGCACTGTTGATAAAGATCCATCTTTGAAAAGATTTCTTCTAGATGAAGGTACTGTTATAGGAATTCTGGAGAGGATGCTGATTTTAGTAATGGGAATATCTGGATCAATAAACGGAATCGGTTTTTTAATTGCTGCAAAAACAATGGTAAGATATGGTCAATTTGATGATCAAGGAAAAAACAATAATTTTCGTTCGAAATATCTTATTGGAACACTATTAAGTGTACTTTTAGGTTTTCTTCTTTATGTATGTTTTGATTGGATAAAATAAATATGGAAACACCAAGGACGTACTCTGTCATCACACTATCTTTTAAAGCCCATACAGCCGGTGTCTCCTTGATAGGAGGGATGAAAATAAAAGAAGGATATTCACTATCTATAGGCTATTGATGAATCAGAGATATGAAAAGCGTGTAAACTAGAAAAGCTATATGGTTTGCGCGTTTTTTTATATTCTTTTGTATTAATCGCTTAAAGTTTTGATTTTTAAAGTCGCTCGGATTTGTTTAAAAAATAACATTGTTAGAGATAATTGCATCTTCAATGAGTTCCAATAGGGTTGGTTTATTTTTAACCTCATTCATAATGAGAAGAAATCTTGATGTGAAGAAGTTAAACAAAAGGTGCATTTCAAAAGAATGGGACTTGTATAAACTGCGATATCTTATAGTGTATACGCAGATTTATTTCTAGTTTAGCATTTCATGCAGTGCTAGCTTTTTTGCTTTAAGGTGTATGAGATCGTTTCTATATAACATGCTTATACAAGAGGTATTATGAAAGAATAGGTGCATCATTTTTGCTACGAGGTTGTTCCACAACCTATGCAGTGATTGCACAGACGATTGAAATAAGTTGGACTTCTAGAGAGTGAAAATAACGTTTACAATGAAAACAGTTAACAAGGAGTGATTATGAAAGATTTATTACAAGAAAAAAATGTGCAAATCGTAGACTCTGTTAAAGATTGGGTGGAAGCTATTCATATAGCCGTGTCACCTCTTGTTAGTGAAGGTTATGTTGAGCGACGATACATTGATGGAATTATCGAAAATACGTATCAGTTTGGGCCCTATTATGTATTGTGTGAAAATTTAGCGCTTTTGCACGCCCGTCCAGAACAAGGTGTAATTTCTAGACAAGTGGCAATCACGCTATTGAGAAACCCCATCAAGTTTAAAGAAGATGGATGTGATGTTTGTTTGTTGCTTACCCTTGCAGCAAGTGATTCGCAATCCCATCTTGAAGTTATGAAAGCAATTGCGACTATTTTTTCAGATTCGAATCGCGTTCAACAATTGATACATGCGAAAAGTTCAACGGATATATATAAGCAATTTATGGAGGCGGGTGAACACGCATAAAACGATAAAGTTATAAGGAGGAGAAAAGATGATAGATTTTATTGTAAATATTTTGTCTACACCGGCGATCTTAGTTGGTTTGATGGCTTTATTAGGGTTGATTTTACAAAGAAAGCCAGTGGAAAGCGTAGTAAAGGGGACGGTAAAAACGATTGTTGGTTTTTTGGTGTTGAGTGCTGGAGCTGCGTTTTTACAAACAGGTTCCTTGAATGCCTTTGGTGCATTATTTAATTATGCATTTAATGTACAAGGTGTAGTTCCCAATAATGAAGCGATTGTCGGTTTGGCTTTGAGTGATTTTGCTTCGCAAACAGCGTATATTATGTGCCTTGGAATGATTGCGAATATTGTAATGGCAAGATTTTCACGCATGAATTATATTTTCTTGACAGGACACCATACATTGTATATGGCTTGTATGCTGGCTGTTATTCTAAATGTTGGGGGGCTAGAAGGCGCACAGTTGATTATTTCTGGAGGACTTGTGTTAGGACTTATCATGGTTGTATCTCCCGCTATTTGTCAACCAACGATGCGTAAAATCGTGCAAAACGAAGATATCGCTTTTGGTCATTTTGGTGGTTTTGGATATTGGTTTTCAGCACAGATTGGTAAAATGTTTAAAGGTGGAAAATCAAGTGAAGAGATAAATTTTCCTAAACGAATTTCATTCTTGCGTGATACGACAGTGGCGATTGGTTTAACGATGGTAGTATTCTTTGTCGTTATTACTGGCGTGGCAGTCATGAATGGGGTTATGAATCATCCTGAACTTGCAGAAACAACGCCTGAATTGGCAGGCTTATTAGGACTGAGTGGTGATACCAAAGTACATTGGCTTGTATGGGCAATCACGAGTGGCTTAAGTTTTGCGGGAGGGGTATATATTATTCTTTCTGGAGTCCGCTTAATTTTAGGAGAAATTGTTCCGGCATTTAAAGGGATTGCGGAAAAACTTGTACCTAATGCAAAACCCGCACTGGATTGTCCGGTTGTCTTCCCCTATGCCCCAAATGCTGTGTTGATTGGATTTCTAGTTTCATTTCTAGGAGGTATTGTTGGTTTGTTTGTGTTGGGTTATATCAATAGTGCTTTCTTCAGTGTTGCGCTTATTTTACCAGGAGTCATTCCTCACTTTTTCTGTGGAGCGACAGCAGGGGTATTTGGTAATGCTGAAGGTGGATTAAAGGGCTGTGTAGTAGGGTCCTTCTTACACGGATTATTGATTACCTTTCTACCTGCGATTTGTATGCCCGTTATGGGAGCACTAAATTTTGCGGGAACAACCTTCTCTGATGCTGACTTTTCACTGGTTGGCATTGGACTGGGAAACATTGCCCAATATGTGCAAGGAAGTGCGTTAATGATGGTGTGTATAGGATTGTTTTTACTACCGATTATCTACAATGTTATTGCACCAAAAAGAAAAAAATAAAAGCATCGAAATAAGGGGATAGGTGTATCCTCTTATTTCACATAAAAATAAAAGGAGAAATACTTATGAAAATAAATAGTATTATGTGTTGTTGTGGCTCTGGACTTGGATCGAGTATGTTGGTTCGAATGAATGTCGAAAAGGTGTTAAAAAACATCTATCATGAAAATATAGAGGTTTCTCATTCTTCGGTATCGGATGCTGTGGAAGGGGCAGCAGATTTATTTGTGGTCGGAAAAGATTTAGAAGAATTTGTTTCACAATTATCGCATGTCATTATATTAGAAAATATCATGGATATGAAGGAATTGGAAACAAAACTAAAAGAACGTTTGAAATAGTTTGGTGAATACATGGATAAACAAGAAAAAAAACGCTTGGAAGTGTTGGCGGCAAAGATACGAGTAGATGTATTAAAAATGCTAGAAAAACGAGGCTATGGTCATCTAGGAGGTTCTTTATCGATTGTCGAGGTGTTGAGTGTGCTTTATGGAAAACAGCTTCGCTATGATGCAAAACATCCATCATGGAAAAAACGAGATATGCTGGTATTAAGTAAAGGACATGCAGGGCCTGCGCTATATGCAGCCCTTGCGAATGTTGGTTTTTTTAAGAAGGAGTTGTTATATACATTAAATGAAGGTGGAACGCAGCTTCCTTCCCATCCTGATCGCTTAAAAACATTGGGAGTAGATATGACTACCGGATCTTTAGGCCAAGGGGTGAGTGTAGCAGCAGGTATTGCTACAGGATTTAGAATTGATAAAAGTGATCGTTATGTATATGCAATTGTTGGTGATGGTGAATTAAATGAGGGACAATGTTGGGAAGCATTTCAATATATTGCACATCATAAGCTACAGCAATGTATTGTGATTATAGATGAAAATAAAAAGCAATTGGATGGGATGACAACCGATATTTTAAATCCATTTTGTATCGAGGAAAAAATGCGCGCTTTTGGTTTTTATACACTACGTGTAAAAGGCGATAATGTGGAGGCGATAGAGCAAGCAATCCAAACGTGCAAAACCGTTAAAAACCAAGCGGTATGCATAGTTTTGGATACGGTTAAAGGACAAGGTGTGTCTTTCTTTGAAGAAATGAAAGATAATCATTCGGTTAAATTCAATAATGATGTTATGCTTGAAAAGAATCATGAAGCTATCGAAACATTAGAAACATTTATCAAGGAGGCTTTATAATATGGCAATACTTGCTAGAGATCACGATGAACGTTTGAAAGAGATGCGTATGAGTGTTGTTGAAACTATTCAAAAAATGATGAAAACCAATCTGAACATTGTAGCATTAGAAGCCGATTTGGGTGGAGCCAGTGGATTTACGAAAATAAAACAAACAAATCCCAATCGTTTTATCAATGTCGGAATAGCAGAGGCCAATATGGTTGGTGTAAGTGCTGGTCTTAGTATTTGTGGTTATATTCCATTCATGCACACATTTGGACCCTTCGCAACAAGGCGCGTGTTTGATCAATTGTTTGTTTCAGGTGGGTATGCACATACGACCATGAATATTTATGGTTCTGATCCAGGATTTTGTGTTGGTGCAAATGGTGGAACACATACTACCTTTGAAGATGTTGCATTGATGCGGATGATTCCGAATGCGCTTATTTGTGATGCGGCAGATGATGTGCAGATGGAATGGATTTTGAAGGGATTTGCTGAATTGAAAGGGATCCATTATGTTAGAGGAAATCGCAAAGCTGTTCGTAATATTTATCAACCAGGATCAACTTTCGAATTTGGAAAAGGAAATCTTGTAAAAAAGGGAAGTGATGTGTTGCTCATTGTTGCTGGTCAGTTATTAGCGGATGTCTTAGATGCGACAGATATATTAGAAAAAGAAGGTATTTCAGTAGAAGTTATTGATATGTTTACAATAAAACCTATTGATAAAGCGTTGATTCTTCAAAAGATAGTAAACAAAAAAGCGATTGTTAGTATCGAAAATCATTCTATAACTGGTGGATTAGGAAGTGCAGTTTCTGAGGTGTTAAGTGAACAGGGTTGTAAGATTGTACTGAAGCGTCTTGGTGCGCATGAGGTTTTTGGGCAAGTAGGAACGACAGACTATTTAAAAGCAAAGCTAGGACTAACGACGAAGGATATTGTTATAGAAATTAAAGAAGTAATGAAACAAAACAATAAATTACGAGTATAATCATGAAAGGGAGTTTCTATTTATTACGCATATAAAATGATCATTCAGTACGATGAACATTAATGAAAAAAGCAACGAATAGGTTGCTTTTTTTAGGGATAGATGAGGGAGATATAAGCGATACTCACACAACACAACAAATCCTGCATATCATAAATATGATGGAACTAAAAAAGTAATGAATTGATATAACATACAAAGTAAGATACTAGGGATTATGAAGTTTCTGATATGTTTATGAAAAAATGGTGATAAAAAAGTTGAAACGTAATCATTAAATAGCAACAATCCAGATAATAGATGGGACAGCAATAGTTGCGTAAAATAAATAAATGTTTACACTAACTTATGTAAAAAAGTTTCAACAATGTTTTCTAAAATATTGCTATGTACGTATGTAGAAATAAGCAATATATGATATAATACATAAGTATTGCGTTTATCGATTGTGTAAGAACGATCAAAACGCTGAAATGCTGTAGAGGAGGACATATGAATAAGTTAGATTTACATGAGAAAGCAGTGCATATTCGTATGAATATTTTAAAACAGGTTCATGCTGCAAAATCGGGACATCCGGGTGGAAGTTTATCGAGTGCAGACGTTTTAACATATTTGTATTTTAAAGAAATGAGGATTGATGAAACGAATGTTAAAAGTAACAGTCGCGATCGTTTTGTCTTAAGTAAAGGACACGCATCACCATTGTTGTATGCAACATTATGTGAAAAAGGGTTTATTCCCGAAAGTGAATTGACAACATTTAGAAAAATTGATTCAAAATTACAAGGGCACCCAAACATGAATTATGTGGATGGTGTAGATATGTCAACAGGATCTCTTGGTCAAGGGATTTCGGCAGCTGTGGGAATGGCAATGGCAAATAAATTAATCGATAAAAATGACCATCGTGTATATGCACTACTTGGTGATGGGGAGTTAGAAGAAGGCGAAGTTTGGGAAGCGGCGATGTCAGCAGCTCATTATGGATTGGATAATTTATGTGCGATTGTTGACTATAATGGTTTACAAATTGATGGGGACATTACAAAAGTAATGAATCCTTTACCAATTGATAAAAAATTTGCAGCATTTAATTGGCATGTTGTTGAAATGGATGCTCATGATTTTGATAGTATCGAAAAAGCATTTAAGGAAGCAAGACAACATAAAGGGCAGCCCACGATGATTCTCTCACATGCTGTGAAAGGCAAAGGGGTGTCATTTATGGAGAATGATTATGGATGGCATGGTGTAGCACCAAATGATGAACAATATGATGCTGCAATAAAAGAATTGGAGGGACAACTTAATGGGTAAAACTGCAACAAGAGAGGCTTATGGAAAAGCATTAGCAGATGTCATTGTAAAACATCCAGATGTTGTTGTATTGGATGCCGATTTAACAAAGTCAACAAAAACAATTGAAGCGAAAAATGCATGTGCAGATCGCCACTTCAACATGGGAATTGCTGAAGGGAATATGATGGCAGTGGCGGCTGGTTTAGCGGCGAGTAATAAAGTGGTATATGCTTCAACATTTGCGATGTTTGCGGCAGGTAGAGCATTTGAACAAGTGCGTAACAGTATTGGGTATCCACATTTGAATGTGAAAGTATGTGCGACACATGCAGGACTTACCGTCGGAGAAGATGGTGCGAGTCATCAAAGTGTGGAGGATTTATCTTTGATGAGATCAATTCCTGGGATGAAGGTATTTCAACCTTGTGATGCGAAAGAAACAGATGCTATTATTCATGCAATCAAAGACATTGATGGACCGTGTTATGTGCGTTTAGGCCGTGGTGCTGTCGAAGATGTATTTGATGATGATTATACGTTTGAAATGGGAAAAGGCAAGATTATAAAGCGTGGTGAAAAGATTGCGCTTGTGGCAACAGGAATGATGGTGCAAGAAGCATTAAAGGCTTGTGAACGATTAACATGTAAGCCAACACTTGTAAATATCCATACGATTAAACCTATCGATGAAGCGTTGCTTGTGGAGCTTGCTAAAACACATGATACGATTATAACATGTGAAGAACATAGTGTAATTGGAGGATTGGGAAGTGCAGTTGCAGAGGTTTTAACAAAACATAATTTATGTAAGCAAGTTATGATAGGAATTAAAGATACCTTTGGTGAAAGTGGAACACCAGCTGAGTTAATTGAAAAATATGAAATTGATGCTGATGCAATTGTGAAAGCAGTTGAAAATGAAGTGTAAGTAAGCACAAAAGATATTGTAAAAGATTGTTATTTAAAAACAGCGAATATGTTATAATATTGATAAGAATAAATGTTTGTGCATTATGAAAGTAAAAAAAGGAGGGAAAACTATGAATGTAGAATTTAAGGGGACAAGAATAGTAGAAGGCATTGTTGAATTTGATAAAGAAAACCAATTATGGAGAATTGTTTCTGATCCTAACAAAATTTATAAATATGAAATCATTGAAAATGTTAAAATTATTGAAATAAAGAAAAATCAAACATCAGGTGTCCTAGGAGGGATTGCGAGCACTATGGTAGCACCTGCTGCCTATGCGCAACCTTCTGCGGTTGTTAAGCTTCAAATAAAGGTTAAAACGAGCAATCAAGATATTGTATTTGATACTTCTACTGAATATGTAAGACAGGGAACTTTAGATTATAATAAAGAGCGAAGTAAGGCAGATGAAATTAGAAAAAAATTAAAAATAATTGAAAAAAGAAATAAAGCAAAGGCGTAAATGTGATAAAAAAATAGTTGTGTTATATTGTATTGCATAAATTATGTTAAATAAAATGGATGTAAGCCTATAAGTAAATAGGAAAGTCCATTTTTTATTTTCAAAAGGATAGTCGAAATTTCCTTTTGAAAAATTTTAATGAAGCACAGGAGGTAATGAATGGATTTGTTAAAAACTTCTTATATTTTAAAGGAAATGAATGCTGTAAATGTGATATAATCATACTACATGCTCCCATGGCGCAACTGGATAGCGCATTCGACTCCGACTCGAAAGGTTGCAGGTTCAAGTCCTGCTGGGAGCGCCATTTTTTAGATATTCTACAAATTTCAGAGTATAAGAAGGTTCTGCAGGAACTGCATAACTATTAAAATACACAATTTTTTGGAATAATATGAATGTTCTCTAAAAATCTGCAATTGCATATGTATTATTTAATGTCCCTGTACCTCAGATGGATAGAGGGTTCGCCTCCTAAGCGAAACGCCGCTGGTTCGACTCCAGTTAGGGACGCCATAGAAATCACGCTGAAAGCTTTTATACACAAAGGTTTTCAGCTTTTTATGTAAGGTTATCTGTTAGTAAGGTACTTGAAGCACATTTGAGGTTGTCTGTGTTTTAATCGCAACCAATCGCAAGTGGTATTCGCAAGAAAAAAGGTTTACTATATATAAGAGGTGAAAAAATGAAAATTCCAACACAAAAAAGACTGGCAGAAATAAGTGTATTGCTAGAACAAGAAGGATTTGTGAAAGCCAAAGATTTGGTTCAAAAATATCAGGTAAGTATGGAAACCATAAGAAAGGATCTAAAACTTTTAGAAGAAAAAGGAATTGCAAAAAAAGAGTATGGAGGTGCATCGATATCCATGTTAAATATCGAAAAAGCATTTGTGTATCGCAGTGACAAGGTAGAGGAAAAAAAAGCGATCGCAAATTTAGCAGCTAGTTTTCTTAGTGAACAGAAAGTAGTGATCATTGACTCCGGAACAACCTGTCTTTTTTTCGCAAAGTATATCAACAGTTTTGATGCTAAAGATATTATTACAAATTCTGTAAGCGCTTATGAAATTCTAGATGGTAATAAACACAATGTGTTTTTGACAGGAGGAAAGAAGCGAGAGAAAAGCAATTCTATGATCGGCAATTGGACGGAAACGTTTCTAAAAAATGCCCAAGTTGATATTTGTTTTTTAGGAACTTCAGGACTCTTAGGGAGTGCGGGACCCACATCCTACTCTTATCACGAGTTAGGAACAAAAAGGGCAATGATAAAACAAAGTGAGCTCGTGTTTGTGTTAGCGGACAGTGATAAGTTTAGAAAAAAGGGATTTCATACATTTGCGGATTGGAGTGAAATAGATGGGATTATAACGGATCAAAAGCTTTCTTTAAAATTATATGAAGAATATAGTAAAAAAGTGCCAGTTTATATGGTTGAAGGAGAAAAAGAATGAAAAAAATAGTAAAAATAGCACCTTTTTATGAGGCTAGAATGTGGGGTGGAGGAAAAAGATTAGTAAAAGAATTTCATTACGCTAGTGATGTTCAACCATTGGGTGAAGTATATAATGTTGTAGCACTTAAAGGGCATGCAGATTGTGATGTTTTAGAAATGAAGATGACATTATCCGCTTTGTATGAAAAATATCCTGAGTGGTTTGTATGTGATACTAAAGAATTGCCGATTCGTGTGAATATTCTTGATCCTAAAATGGATTTATCAATCCAAGTTCATCCAGATGATACTTTTGCGAAGGAATATAATAATGGAAGGGGAAAACCTGAAGCGTGGGTTATCTTGGATACTACTGAAAACGGAAGGATTCAATTTGGTCACAATGCGAAGAGTAAAGAAGAATTCATCAAACGTACAGAGGATAAGGAATGGGATACATTATTACGGTATTTGAAGGCAGAAAAAAACGGATTTATTGATATTCCAGCAGGTACATTGCACGCGATTGGAAGCGGTGTTTTAACGTATAATATTTCAAGAAATGCTGATGTAACTTTAAGATTATATGATTATGATAGAATAGATCCAACAACTGGTAAAAAACGTGATATTCAACCAAAAGAAGTGTATGACAATGTAAATATTCCCGATCGTTCAACAAAGTTTGTACATTATCCTGTTGTCTTGGAACATGGTATTCAAGTCACTCGATATTGGGATCAGAAAGGATTATATACATTAATGAGGTTGCAAATAAAAAAACGAGGACGATTTTTACATGATCGCTTTGCCTTTTATACATGTGTAGACGGTTCTGGTCTAATTAATAATGTAATAATTCGTAAAGGAGAAACAGTTTTGGTACCACACGGAATGGGCTGCTTAGAAATAGAAGGAAATTTAGATTTATTTTTAGCATCGTATAGAAACGAAGAGAGAGGAGATTAAGGGTATGAAATTACAATTAGCATTAGATGAGTTATCACTAAAGGATGCGATGGAATTGAGTGAAGAACTCGAAGACTATATCGATATTATCGAAATTGGAACCCCATTTGTATTAAGGGAGGGCATTGGGGTCGTTGAAAAATTTGCGAAAGCATTTCCACAAAAAGAAATTTTAGCTGATATAAAGATTATGGATGCAGGTGAATACGAGTCTATGATCGCCTATGCAGCAGGTGCAAAGTATTGCACTGTATTGGGAGTTAGTGATGTATCGACGATTCAAGATTGTCATAATACTGCAAAAAAATATAATGGAAAATCAGTGGTTGATTTGATTTGCGTGAAAGATCTAGAAGCCAAAATTATCGAATTCGAAAACATTGGAATTGATGTGTTAGCAATACACACCGGAACCGATCAACAAAAGCTAGGCAGAACCCCGTTGGATGATTTAAGGGATGTGAAGAATTTTACGAAGACATCAAAAATAGCGGTAGCTGGAGGTATTAGTAGTAAAACCATAGATCGTTATGTTGCATTGAAACCAGATATCATTATTGTTGGATCAGCGATTTGTGGGAATGAAGATCCGTTATGGGAAGCAAAATTAATTAAGTCAAAAATGGTATAAAAGGAGAAAACGAATGAGTACAAAAGATAATGTTTTAGAAATTATAGATGAATTACTGACACACTCCAAAACCATTGATGAAGTGCAATTATCAGAATCTGTAAAATTAATTTTGGAAGCAGATAGAATTTTTGTCGGGGGTGCGGGAAGATCGGGATTTGTGGGCCGTGCTTTTGCCAATAGATTGATGCATTTGGGTTTGGATATGTTTTTTGTGGGCGATGCGACAACGCCTTCAATTAGAGAAGGAGATGTATTATTTATTATCTCAGGTTCTGGAAATACAGCGGGGTTTGTAAACAATGCACGTGTGGCGAAAAAGGAAAAAGCAAAAATAATTACAATGACCATATTTCCAGAGAATACAATTGGACAGCTGGCTGATTTGTGTGTTGTTTTAGCAGGCTGTACGTATAAAGCGGATAATAAGAAACAAGTGGTAAGCAAACAATTATTGGGGAGTATGTTTGAACAATTGAGTTGGATTAGCTGTGATGCCATTGCGATGGAACTAGGAAAAAAACTAAATCAAACATCCGAAACAATGCAATATCGTCATGCAAATATGGAGTAATGTATACAACATTTTTTCTGTTTATAAAAGGATAATTATACTTTTTAAGATGGTTTGTATATAAAAAACAAGTAAACATTGATCCAGTTTTAGGATAGAGGTCTACTGATTTTTTATGAAGGAGTGTATCTATTCGTGTGGGTCAATATTTGATTGTCATACGAAGTGGCTGTAATCGTTTGGCAGCTGTTTTATTTCGCTTGTTAACATATATTTAATATCCACCACCAGGAAAGCCTAAATATTCTTCTAGGGTTAATCCTGAATGATAAATGTTAGTGGCTATATTTCCTACATATCGCAAATGCCATGGTTCACTTTGATAACCGGTTACACTTTCTTTTCCTTTAGGGTAGCGAACAATAAAACCATACGTATGCGCGTTTTTGCTAACCCAATCAGCTTCTGCTTGGCGCTCAAGCAAAGTTTCATCTGTATGCTTAAGATCAAATACCAATCCTGTTTGGTGTTCAGAATATCCGGGTCGTACGGAGAAGATATCAGCTTGCTCTTGACCATAAGTATTTACATAATTTTGATACAGTGATGCTTGATAAGCATAGCTTCGATAACCGCTATAAGATGAATCAATATTGTAGCCAGATGCCTGCATATCAGAAATTAGACGTAGAATATTTTGTTTTGCTGTAGGGTTTTCTTGCGGAGCATAGTTTTCAGGCAATGGGTATTTCTTGTTGACAATTAAAATATCGTCAACATAAGTTAGTTTTATCTTATTTGTGGAAGGGTTATTTATGTTTGTTGTCGTGTCTTTTTTTTCCATAATATTTACGGTAATATCTATTTTAGCCTTGTTCTTGTGTACATCAGATACACTAATTTCAAGTGGGTAGGTCCCAACTTTATGAAAATCAATTGCTTTTTTATTTATTGTTATATCGTAGTCACTCAATTCGATAATATCAAAATACTGTTTGAAATCATGGTTGATATCACCAGCATTCACTTGTATGTCTTGCTGCGCTGTTTTTATGAGAGGTTTTGTCGTGTCTTTGATCGTAACCATGCAAGTTTTATGCTTTTTCTGTTTTTTTATTTGATAGGTAATTTGAATTTTATAAGTACCGACAGCGGGATACTTTTTATCTTTTTCGTAAACGATAGTAGATGTATCGATTTCGAGCAATTGAAAACGATCGCTATCTTTTTTGCTAATATTTAAGTCTGCAACAATATCAATCGTTTCTCCATATTCATATGTCAGTTTTTTTTCGATGCGAATCAAAGGTGTTGTTTGGCTTATATAAAACAAAAAAAACAGCGATAATAAAATCATTAATAACAAAACAAAAATAATTTTTAATTTTTTTCCATAGGATATTTCCCCTTGTTATACGCATCATTATATCATGAAATGGGTAACCAATATCATTGTCATTAGAAGAAGATGCAAAATAAAAATAAGTGCTATCAGGATAGATCGTTTGCTAAGTAATGAAGATAGAAACATGCATAAAAAAACACCAATGATTAAGCTTGGTGTTTTTGATTAATAATAGATAAATCCTGTTGGAGTACCTCTTTGACTAACCAAAGATTGATACGACAAGGTAGATACTCTTGTATATTGAATAGCAGTTTCTAAAGAGGTTCCATAACCTAAACCACCGCCGGGTGCGCCAACATTTCCTTCAGAAATGGTAATCGTTCCATTGGCATTATAAGACTCAACAAATGCAACATGGCCAAACTGACCACTGCCCCAAATAATAATCGAATTGGTAGCAGGCGATTTTCCTACAGGCAATCCGTTATTGGCAGCCGTCGTATACCAAGTTTGCGCATGACCTGTTGGCATAGAATTTCGTACCCATGTACCATTTACTTCAGCAGCTCGTCCTAATACAAACCATGTACATTGTCCGGTTAAACTTACATTAGAAAATATGTTGAAAGGAGAGCGGTAGAAAGAACTATAGAAATAAATTTCACCACCAAGGACAGGACCACCCGTAGTTCCTCCAGGAGAAGGCACAGGTGGCATAATCGATGCAAATCCATTAGCGGCATTATTGGCAGCAATTTTTTCTGCACTCAAAGCGTTTTTTTGTGTTTCTAGTGTTTGATAAGCTACATCAGCCTCAGTTTTCAGGCTTACTAAAGATGCTTTTTCACTTTCTAATACAGCTTGCTCTACCTTTTTGGTTTCTTGTAAGCGAACCAATTCTTCTTTTTGATTATTCAATTTTGCAATGGCCTTATTTAAAAGTTCAATTTGTGTATTGTTTGCCTCGGTAAAGGTGGTAATGCTTTGTGAGCGCTGAATGAAATCAATCAAATCTTCAGAACCCATAATAAAGTTGATGTATTCATTTGTGTTAATGGATTGTTGAATGTGAACCATGCGTTCCATGATTTCTTTTTTCCTTGCATCAATTTTCACTTGTTCTTTTTTTATTGCATCTTCAGCAGCAAGAATTCCTGCATCGTATTCAGCGATGGCTGCTTCTTTTATCGCAATTTCATTTTCTTTTGTGATGAGATCTTGTTCATATTGATAAACTGCATTTCCAAGTTCAATCAAATTGGATGCCATGGCATCAATTTTTGATTGCGCATTGGCAGCAGTTTCACGGTTTTCGTTGATCTTGTTATAAAGATAGGCGCGATATTCTTCACATTTTTTAATCATCGAAGCACTGGTTTGAGAAAGTGAACAAGTCTGAGTCCAATAGGCTTCGTTTCCTTCAAATTCTGATGCTTGAATGTTCCTTTGTGTATAAAAGATGGTTGTTCCGATACTGAAACATAAAACTAGCATCATTCCCATTTTAAATGTCTGTTTTTTCATGTGTACCTCCAAGTGCATTAGGCTTTGCTAATTATAGCAAACTATATACTAGATTTCAATTCTATAACACAGGATAGTAGATGTATGAAAACTTAATATTAAGAAAAGTTGTTGTTTAATACAAAAGGAAGACGAGATATAAATAAAAAGTAGCCAAGATAGTGGCTACTTTTTGTTTAACGAAGGATTTGTTGTTTACTAGCAGTATAGATACGATACCAATCAAAATGATCCAATGAGATATCCAAAGCTGCAATCGCTTTGTCAAGACGTTCAATTTTACTACTTCCAACAATGGGCATTGCCTGTACAGGATGATATAAAATCCATGCATAAATGATGGTGTCGACATCACAATCATATTTTTTTGCCAACTCTTTTAAAACAACCATTGCGTTTACACATAAAGGATTATCGTTTTTAAAAATTTCACCACCTGCAACAGGGGACCAAATCATGGGCGGTATTTGTTGTTCCATCAATACATCCATCATACCGTTATCAAAGTGTTCAAAACAGATAGGGTTCCACTCGATTTGATTCGTTTTTAAATTATTGTTTGTGCATGTTTGTAAAGCGTTAAATTTAAAAGGACCAAAATTAGACACACCATAATAGCGAATAAGCCCCATTGTTTGTAAGTCTTTTAAGGCTTTTGCAACTGCATGGTGATCAATGCATGGATCTTCACGGTGAATTAAGTATAAATCAAGATATTCACAGTGCAAGCGTTCCAGGCTGTCTTTACAAGCTTGGATGATATGGTCATAAGTAGTGTCATAATATCCCATAACATTTCCGTTTACCTTTGCCAATGAAATACCCGTTTTGGAAACCAGTTGAATTTGTTGGCGAAGGTTAGGATATGTTTTTAATACATTTCCAAGCTGTATTTCGCAATCCCCATGGCCGTAAATTTCAGCAGTATCGAAAGTTGTAACGCCGCGTTCAATACAAGCTTCCATCATTTCTTTCAGTGCTGTGGTTGAAAGATTCCATTCATTCAAGCGCCAAAAGCCTTGTATGATTCTTGAAAATTTTAAATCTTTTGCGATTGTAATATATTTCATAATACCTCCTCAAGGTTCTTTATAACTCTAGTATAAGAGATAATTCCGTTGATTTCCATCATTTTTGTGTAAGTTGTGTTGTAAAGTGGTTTACGAAAATACAATTATATTTTATAATGAAACAACAAAGAAAAGGAAACCGGGGAAAATGAAAATATTAGAAGTTTTATTGAAAGAACATGAAATAGAAAAAATCTTGATTTTACGAACATTAATGCAATATAAAAGTTTAAACATGAATGAAGTGTGTAATTATGTAAATGTTAAAAGGGCAACTTTACGACGTTACTTAAGCGAAATGGAGGAAGACATACAAGAGTTAAACAGTTCGCTTGTCATTACAAACGATGAAAAACGAAACCTCACGATTGAATGTGAGAAATGTATGAACATGGAAGCGTTTATTATGAAATTACAATTGCTGTATTTGGAACGCTCCGCATACTACCATGTACTTGTATATTTAACACTGCATCCAGAGGTATATATTGATGAGTTATCTAAAAATTTAAGCTTTTCAAGATCGTATTGTTATCATATTTTTCAAAAATTAAACCGAATTTTTGAGAAAAATGATTTTGGTATTCATTTGGCAAGTGATGATGGATGTATTCGTGCGATTGGCGATGAATTGCATATTCGTTTATTCTTTTTTCAATTTATGTTGATTTATCATTCTTCTATACGTTGGCCATTTCCTATATCACGCGAAGAGTTGCAACAAAACTATCCCAGTGATGTAAGGAAGCGCTTGGCAGAAAAGTCGGATGAAACTTGTGTTCGTATTGACTATTTACAAGCCATCGCAACACGACCGTTACAATTGGGTATACATATACCACCGCCACCAAAAAAACTTAAAAAGATTTTACAGATTTATCAAAAACACAGTCCACTAGCGACATCTTTAGCAAAAAGTTTCTTTTTATTCGATACGCTTAAGGAAGAAGAAAAAGAATCTATCCTTCTATATTATGCGGCAGTTACGCGTATGTTTGTGCCGGATTTGGATATAAAGTCATCGCAGAAGGACATCGGAAAAGAAATTATGGAAAATGAAACGGATGAGGTTGCACAATTATCAAAGCGTTTTTATGCTTCGTTTATAAAAACATTTGATCTTCAAATTGAAGAGAGTATGAGTACACAAGTATTGTTTTTTATATCGATGTTTATTCAAGTGGGATTGCTTTTTCAAACGGATTTTTTATCCGTAACAGGAATCATAAAAGACGACAACTTAGATTCCAAATCGCAACGCTTATTAGATAAGATTCATAATTTTCATATTCAATTTTTAGAGGAGAACGATATGATAAGATTTAAGAACAACAGTTCTGCTGCTTATTTTTCGTTTGTTCAAAATGCATTGTACTTAACAATTAAGGTTTTCAAAAAAGTTAGTTTTTCTTTGTTTGTTGAAGATAACCAACTGTTCAATGGTTCTTCGCTTATTTGGGAGAAAATCCGACAAGTATATGGTGATGATTTGTTTGTTAAAACAGATCAAGCAGATCAAGCAGATTTGATTATTACCGATTATATTAGTCGCTCGACAGAGAATTCAGTTGTTCATTTTATTGGTGATTTGTTTGAAGAGAGAACATGGCGACAAATTTTAGACTTTTTAAATAACATGATAGTCGAACGCAGTTTACAAGATGAAGCATGAATTTCAAAAAAATATGATGATCTAAAATTATAAGAAGCAATAGAAAAGAAGTTGTAGCGCTTACTAGTTGATAGCGAGCGGTACGGCTTTTTTTGTAAAAAATATAGGCATCATAAGCATTATATTTTCTATTTTTACGTTGGGGTAAACACTTTAAATTAAAAAACAAGCGTGCTACACTGTGAATAAAGGTGGTAAAAAATATGAAAGTAGCGATGTATAATACACAAAAAGAAGAAAAATCCTATGCTTTAGATTATGCTTCAAATAGGGGATTGGATATTGATGTGTTTTTGGATTCATTTTCTATAACACATCTGCGACAACAGCCACAAGTATATGATGCATTGATTGTTTCTGGGTTTTGTTTTTTGGATGATAAGTGTATGATGGAACTCAAAAAATATGGAATTCATTGTATTGTCACAAGATCGGCAGGTTATGATAAACTTGATGTAGAAGCGGCAAGAAAACAAGGGATTGATGTTGCCAATGTTCCAAGTTACGCCCCCAATGCGGTAAGCGAGTTCACGCTAGCGTTAGTACTTGCAAGTGTACGAAATTTAAAACCTTTACAAAAACGTAGTGAACAATATGTTTTTTCAAAAAACGGTTTGCAAACCCGTGAAATTCGCAATATGCGGGTTGGAATTATAGGAACAGGAAGAATTGGTTTTGAGGTAATAAAGCATTTTTCAGGATTTACAAACGATATTGTCGCATATGATGTTTTTGAAAATACGGAAGTAACAAAATATGCACAATATGTAGGGATTGATACGTTGTATCAAAGCAGTGATATTATCTGTTTGCATGTGCCTCTAAGCGAGGATAATTATCATATGATCAATGAGAAGGTGTTAAACACAATGAAGGATGGTGTCATCATTGTAAATACATCAAGAGGTGCACTCATTGATACTAAGGCATTGTTAAAAGCAATAAACACAGGAAAAGTGTCAAGGGCTGCGCTTGATGTTTATGAATTTGAATCAAAGTTTTATAAAAAAAAGACGCCAATAAAAGATTCTTTGTTGACGAGTATGATTGAAAATGATCGAATCATTTTAACGCCGCACATTGCATTTTATACGCAAGAAGCAGTCCGAAATCTCGTAGTGTATGCGATCGATAACGTTGTAACGTTTCAAAAAGAAGGAAAAACAAAATATTCTTTATGTACATGAAAACCTATACAGTGCTAGTCTTTTTTTCAAAGGACTCTTTATAGGTTACATTTTACTTCTATAGCATTATTTTTTATGAGGATGTACTTTCATAATGTGATCGCGTTTTATCCTCTTTAAGCCAATGAACTTTTTTATAATAAATATATAAAATAATGGCACTTAAGGTCCAAGATGTCGGCCATCCAAGAAATACAAAACGGATATCATGAAAAATATTTACAGTGATACTGATCCAGCTAATGCGAAAGATACACCAACAAAAAGTTAAAATGAACATAGGTACTTTAGTAAGTCCCACACCGCGTAAGATTCCAGCAATGTTATGTGAAATTGACAACATACAATAACCGGGAACTAACAACATAATCATAAGATTACCATAGGCGAGTACCTTTGGGTTTTTACTAAAAATTTGCAATAGTTGTGCGCCAAAAATAAAAATGATAAGTGATAGAAGTAAGGCGCACATGAAACTGAGAAACATACCAACTTTTGCACCTTTGCGTACGCGATCATACTTACAAGCCCCTGCATTTTGTGAAACAAAGGTAGTTAAGGCATTGGAGAAACTAATCAAAGGTAAAATCGCAAAACCATCAATTTTTGTATAGGCCCCAGCTCCTGCCATTGCATAGACGCCAAAGTTGTTGATGTTGGATTGTGCAATTACATTAGAGAAAGAAATAATTCCATTTTGAATGGCACTTGGTAATCCAATTTGGATAATTTGAAAAAACATATCTTTATGAATTTTAATTTGTTTGGGATATACGTGATAAGGTGCATTAACCTTGATGAGTGAATAAAGAACTAAACCAGCGCTGACAATTTGAGCAATTGACGTTGCGATTGCAGCACCTTCAACGCCCATGCCAAATACGACGATAAAAACAAAGTCTAAAACAACGTTGATGATACTTGCAACAATCAAGTAATATAGAGGTGTTTTAGAATCTCCAACGGCGCGTAGAATGCCACAGCCTAAATTATAGACGATGAACCCAAAAGCCCCAAAGAAAAAGATTTGTAGATATAGCGTTGCTTCTGATCGTACTTCAATAGCAACGTTGGTTGCTTCTAATAAAAGTGGTGAAGCGAAAAAGCCCAACAGCGTAGTAATAATAGAAATGATGAAAGAAAGGGCAATGGTGGTATGGACACTTCGATACACTTCATGATCATTTTGAGCACCATAGTAGCGAGCAATAATAACACTGGCACCTACACCTAAACCGATAAAAAAACTGGTCAATAAGTTGATGAGAGGGGTTGAGGCATTGACAGCAGCAAGTGCACTATCACCAACAAAGCGACCAACCATTGCACTATCAGCAGTATTGTAGAGTTGTTGAAAAAGGTTTCCTAACAATAAAGGGAAAGAAAACCATAGGATTTGTCTAAAGACACTACCCTGTGTCATGCGTCCTGTGGATTGGTCTACTGTTTTCATAAGCATAGTATAGCACTATATAAAGAAATAAAAAATATCAAAAAAAACAAGAGCTATCAATGTTTGAAAAAGTTTATATTTGTTGCAAAAAGCATAGACAATCGCTATAAAAAGAAGACGATTTTATAAGATTTATAAAAAAATGGAATGAAAACGCTTGCTTCATAGAGATAAAAAAAATGTGAAACAAAACGCTTGCATAAAAAAAAACGAGATGCTATTATAAGGGTAACCAAAAGAAGTGAAAAAATTCACAAGTTGGAGATGGAGGTTATATGGCTAAGAAAGTAATAGCAGAAACAATAGAAGTGAGTCCTGCGCAACAAGAAGTAAATGCATTGGTAGAAAAAGGTTTGGTGGCACTAGATGCATTTCGCAAATTAAATCAAGAACAAGTTGATTACATTGTTGCTAAGGCGAGCGTAGCAGCACTTGATCAACACGGTGTGTTGGCAGAAGCGGCAGTAAAGGAAACGGGTCGTGGTGTATTTGAAGATAAAGCAACGAAAAACTTGTTTGCGTGTGAGCATGTAGTAAATAGTATGCGTGGTTTGAAAACCGTTGGTATTATTGGCAAAGATGAGGAAGCAGGAATTGTTGAAATTGCAGACCCTGTTGGTGTCATTTGTGGAATTGTACCAACAACCAATCCGACATCTACTGCAATTTTCAAGGCTTTAATTTCGTTAAAAACAAGAAATCCTATTATATTTTCATTTCATCCGAGTGCAAATGCATGTTCGCAACAAGCTGCAAAAGTTGTATATGATGCTGCCATTGCTGCAGGAGCACCAAAGGATTGTGTACAGTGGATCGCATCGCCTTCAATGGAAGGTACCAATGCACTTATGAATCATGAAGGCATTTCAACCATTTTAGCAACGGGTGGAAATGCGATGGTGAGAGCTGCTTATTCTTGTGGGAAACCAGCCCTTGGTGTAGGGGCAGGTAATGTACCTGCATACATTGAAAAATCAGCCAATATTAAGCAAGCAGCATATGATATTGTTATGTCAAAAGCGTTTGATAACGGGATGATTTGTGCATCAGAACAAGCAGTTATTGTGGATCAAGAAATTTATGATGATGTAAAAGCAGAATTTAAGGCATATCATGTTTATTTCGCAAATGCCAAAGAAAAAGCAATGTTGGAATCATTTATGTTTGGTGTGCATAAAACAAGTGATGTAGAGAGTGCAAAGCTAAATGCAAATGTAGTTGGAAAACCAGCATCATGGATTGCTGAACAAGCAGGGTTCAGTGTTCCAGAAAGAACCAATATTATTATTGCAGAGTGTAAAGAAGTGGGTGTGCGTGAGCCTTTGACAAGAGAAAAACTTTCTCCAGTATTGGCAATGCTAAAAGCAGATTCTTTGGAAGACGGTTTTGATAAAGCAAATGCAATGGTTGAATTTAATGGACTGGGTCACTCGGCAGCAGTGCACACAGCAAGTGAAGATATTTCCATTGCCTTTGGTGAGCGCATCAAGGCAATTCGGATTATTTGGAATGCCCCTTCTACCTTTGGTGGAATTGGTGATGTGTATAATTCGTTCATTCCATCATTAACACTTGGCTGTGGTTCTTATGGGCGCAACTCTGTTGGCGGAAATGTAGGACCCATTAATTTATTAAATATCAAAAAAGTAGGGAGACGTAAAAATAATATGCAATGGTTTAAAGTTCCACCAAAAATTTATTTTGAAAGAGATTCAATTACATACCTATCACAAATGGAAGGCATTAGCCGCGCAATGATTGTTACGGATAAAGTAATGATGGATTTGGGATATGTTGAAAAGGTATTGAAACAATTAAACTTACGTGAAAACAATGTAAAGGTTCAAATCTTTAGCAATGTGGAACCTGATCCAGATATTACAACGGTACAAAAAGGTGTGGATATGATGCGCAATTTTGAACCAGATGTGATCATTGCCCTTGGTGGAGGCTCACCTATGGATGCTGCTAAAGGAATGTGGTTATTCTATGAAGACCCGAATGTAAATTTTGATGATTTGAAACAGAAATTCATGGATGTTCGTAAACGTGCCTTCCCTTACCCAAAATTGGGAGAGAAAGCAAAATTGGTTTGTATTCCTACAACTTCAGGAACGGGTTCAGAAGTAACCCCGTTTGCGGTTATTTCAGATAAAGCAAACAATAAGAAATATCCATTAGCTGATTATGCGCTAACACCAGATGTTGCCATTATTGATCCAGCCTTTACGATGAATTTACCAGCAGTGGTTACAGCGGATACGGGAATGGATGTATTGACACATGCTAGCGAAGCACTTGTTGCAACGCTTGCAAGTGATTACACAGATGGACTAGCATTACAAGCGATTAAGATGGTATTTGAATATTTACCAAGAGCTGTTAAAAATGGTGCAAATGATCCTGAAGCTAGAGAGAAAATGCACAATGCCTCAGCGATGGCAGGAATGGCATTTGCGAATGCTTTTTTGGGAATGTGTCACTCTATGGCGCATAAAATTGGGGCTGTCCATCACACGCCGCATGGAAGAACGAATGCCATTTTACTTCCTTATGTAATTCGTTATAACGGAGTGAAGCCAGATAAAACATCGACATGGCCAAAATATAATTTCTATCGTGCAGATACATTATATGCTGATGCTGCACGAATGATTGGTTTGCATGTGAAAGACACAAGTGATGGTGTTGAAAAATTTGCTCAAGCAGTTGAAAAATTAAATGCAGAGGTGGGTATTAAAGCAAGTTTTGAAGCGCAAGGCGTTGGTGAAAAGGCATGGATGGATTCACTTCATGAAATTGCAATGTTGGCATATGAAGATCAATGTTCACCGGCAAATCCAAGATTACCATTGGTGAAAGATATGGAAGAAATTTTAAGAAAAGCATACAAAGGTGAGAAATAATAAAAATTACTTCAAATCACGACTATGAAGTAAAAAATAAAGACGGATCTCAGAATGGTCCGTTTTTTTGTTTGCCGCTTATGTCTTACTATCTTTTCCATTGTATAACTATCATTTTTTATAGTTTTCTACTATAATTGTATTTGGATATTGATCGAGGAAATGCTGTATATGCAGTTCCCTTTGAAGGAGAGGCAAATGAAAAAAATTAAAATTAATATGTTATCATCTGCAGATAAGGTTGATGGTCAAGGAGTAGGTAGTGCTTATGTGGAACAGGTCAAGTTAATCAAAGAGGACGCTAGTGACATGTTTGATGTTGAAATCAACGGGAAACAGCCAGCTGATATTTTTCATCATCATACAATTGATCTTCCCAATTATTATAAATCAAAAGTTCATAAGGGTGCCAATGTTGCATATGTTCATTTTTTACCGCATACTTTAGATGGGAGTATTCGCTTACCTAAATCTTTATTCAACATTTTTAAAAAATATGTTATTGAGTTTTATAAAAGTATGGATCGTTTGATTGTGGTAAACCCTATTTTCATGAATGATTTAGAGCAGTATGGAATTGCGAAAGAAAAAATGATTTATATTCCAAATTATGTTTCCAAAGAGGATTTTTATGAGATGGATAAGGTACAAAGTATGGAATTACGTAAACAATATGATATCGCAGAAGATGCATTTGTTGCTTTGGGTGTCGGGCAGGTACAAACACGAAAAGGCGTTTTTGATTTTGTTGAGGTAGCAAAAAAAAATCCAGATATTACCTTTGTATGGGCTGGAGGATTTTCGTTTGGAGTAATTACAGATGGATACGATCAATTAAAGAAGTTACAAGAAAATCCACCACACAATGTAAAGTTTATTGGTATTATCGAACGCTCTAACATGAATGCTATCTATAACATGGTGGATGTTTTGTTTATGCCATCGTATAACGAATTGTTTCCCATGTCGATTTTAGAAGCTATCAATTCACGAAAACCTTTGTTGTTACGCGATTTGGATTTATATGAAGATATTTTATTTAAGAAATATGTAAAGGGAACAAATAATAATGAGTTTAGTGAAAAGCTGAAAGAATTAAAAATGAATCCACAAACATACAAAACTTATGCAAACTATGCACAAGAAATTAGCGAATATTACAGCAAAGAACATGTTTTGAAGATGTGGATTGATTTTTATAGCGATGTATACCAATCGATTGATGGGCTTGAAAAAGAACGCAATAAACAAAAGTATAATCAAAAAATGATGAGACTAAAAGCGGTAAACAATAAAAAGATGATGAAATTGCAATTGAGTAACAAAAAGAAGATGCGAAAAATTAGGGCGAGTCGTGAAGAACTCAATAAGCGCAATATGGAAAAAATAGAAAAACTAACAAAAAAAATGTATGAGGAATAGGATAACCTACATAAAAAAATGTATATAGAAATGGGGGATGTAGATGCGAATAGGTATTTTTACAGATACATATACACCTGAAATAAATGGTGTGGTTACCAGTGTTGTAACACTTCAAAAAGTTTTAGAGAAGCATGGGCACAAGGTTTATATCATTACTTCAAAAAAAGGATTTTTACACTCGCAGCAAGAAGGTAATGTTTTTCGTATGCCTGGTTTGGAACTGAAATGGTTGTATGGTTATATTTTAACTACCCCATACCATTTTACAGTGCGTGATGCGGTTGCAAAAATGGATTTGGATGTCATCCATATTCAACAAGAATTTGGTGTTGGCACATTTGGACGAATTTGTGCTAGAAGCTTGCAAATTCCAGTTGTGTACACCTATCATACGATGTATGAAGATTATACTAATTATGTGAATAAATTCAATTTAGGGAGTGTTGAAAAAATATCGAAAAAGACAGTTATTACATTATCAAAGATGTTGTGTCAATCATCAACAGGAATTATTGCTCCCAGTAAAAAGACGAAAGAAGCGCTGCTTCGTTATGGCGTGAAGCGTCCGATTCAAATTGTCCCTACGGGTATTGATTTGAGCATGTTCCACCCCGCGCATATTGATAAAAAATTAGTAGCAACCTTAAGAAGTAAATACAAGATTAATAACCAACAAAAAATTATCGCTTATATTGGACGTCTTGCTCCAGAAAAAGATATTGATATGGCAATAGAGGGATTTGCAAAGATACAAAATCCTGATATCGTGATGATGATTGTGGGTGGTGGGCCTTCGCTTCAGGACTTAATGCAAAAAGCGCAAACCCTAGGGATTGCTTCTCGTGTAATTTTTACGGATAAGCAGCCAAGAGAATATATGCCTGCTTTTTACGCGATGGCAAACGTCTTTGTATCACCTTCACTTAGCGAAACACAGGGATTGACCTTCCTGGAAGCGTTGGCTTCTGGTTTGCCTGTTTTTGCACGTAGAGATGCGGTTGTTGAAGAACTCGTGTATGAAGCAAAGAGCGGATACTACTTTGATGATGCACAGATGTTTTCCCAAAAAGCGGAGATCTTTTTTGCGCTTTCACAAACACAACAAAAAAAGATGAATATGCAATGTTTTGAAATAGTAAAAAAATATGATGTAGAGCATTTTTATGAAGGTGTGATGTGTGCTTATGTAGATGCGATTGAGGCCTATCATGAAAATTATAGAGTCGTATCGATACGTACGAGTGACGAATGGATGAAACTTTTGGTTTGTAATCAAAAGACAAAGAAAGAGGATTCGCTTTTTATTTCTTTAGAAGATTATACATCAATGGGTATTAAAAAAGATGGTATTCTAGAAAATAGTGATTATGAAGTTTTAAAAGAAAAAGAAAAAAGATTACTTGCCTATCGAAAGTGTATACGAAAACTTCGGGGTAAAGACTATACAAAAAAAGAAATGTACGATATCTTAAAAAAAGAAGATGTAAGTAAGGAGGGTAAAGAAGCCATCATAGAAGACTTAGAAAAAAAAGGTTTTATTGATGATGAAGCATACCTTACTTTACAAATAGAAAAAATGAATCACGCTTTGTTTGGTAAGCAAAAAATCAAACAGAAGCTTCTTGCTAAAGGTATTTCAGAAGAAGCAATTCAGGAAAAAATGTTAACAATGCAAGAAGATTTAGAATTGCATAAAGCGCGCGTACTTGGTCATAAATATTATGACAGCATTCAAAATAAGTCTTTGAAAGAAAAGAAATTGTGTATAGAACGCAAACTTTATCGTGATGGCTTTCATATGGAAGTCATTCACGAAGTATTAGAAGAGATAAATTTTGAAGAGGATATTTTAAAAGAACATGTTCATTTAAGTATCCATCTAGAAAAAGCATATAAAACATATGGAAGAAAATTTGCGGGAAAAGATTTAGAAGAGCGTTTGCTTCGCGCCCTGATGCGTAAAGGCTTTATGTATGACGATATAAAAGTGGCAATAGAAATGAGGAATGAAGATGAACAAAATGATTAAAGATATGCAAGATGGTGATCGCTTGGATGTTAAACTCATGATTTTTCAAGTAAATAAAGGTGTAACAAGCAAAGGATCACCTTATTTATCTATGCAATTACAAGATAAAAGTGGCATGATGGATGCAAAATATTGGAATGTGAAAGAAAGTGAAATTTCAAAATATCAAGCAGGGATGATTTGTCGTTTTCGTGCGGATGTCTTATCCCACAATAAGCAACTACAAATTCGCATTGCTGCAATGGAAGAGATAGATCGTAGTCAAGAAAATGTAGAAGATTATGTTCGAAGTTCTAGTATTGGAAAAGCGGAGTTGGAGTATAAAATTGGAAATATTGTGGATTCTATTGAAAACGATAGTTATAAACGTTTGGTAAAAGCATGTTTGTTGGAAGATGGTGATGCTTTTTATACATATCCTGCAGCGAGTAAAAACCATCATAATTATGTAGGAGGATTGGCATCGCATGTGCTGAGTATGTGTGAGTTAGGAGCGTTTGTTTGTAAACAGTATCCATTATTGAATCGAGATTTACTAATCAGTGGAATTATTTTGCATGACTTAGGTAAAGTTGTTGAGTTGAGTGGTCCCATGGTTGTGGAATATACCATTGAGGGAAAGTTATTGGGGCATATCTCGATTATGCAAGCAAAATTATACGAAATAGCACAACGCTTGCATATAGAAAGCGAAGAATTGACATTATTAAGACACATGATTTTATCTCATCATGGGAAATTGGAATATGGATCACCAGTGTTGCCGTTGATTCCAGAAGCTGAAATTTTGAGTTACATTGATAATATGGATGCGCGTATGAATACGTTAGAAATGGTATTTTCAAATGTACAGTCTGGAAATTTTAGTCCTCGAATTTTTGCCCTTGATAATCGATCATTCTATAAAGCAAAAGATAAATAGTACTTCTTAATGGAAGTACTTTTTTATTTTCATGTATGCTATACTAACAAAAAAATATATTATTTTTATTTTTAACAAGATAGCGTATAATAAGTATTACATGAAAAAGGAGTGGTGATATGAAGGTAATTATTGCAAGTGATTCTTATAAAAGTTGCATGACTTCAAAACAAGCCAACAACATCATTGCTGACGCCATCCATGAAGTAGATCCCCAAGCAACAACGGTTTCTTATACGATTGGTGATGGTGGAGAGGGGACGTGTGCAGCTTTTGTGGATGCTGCGAATGGACGATATGTAGATATAGAGGTTCGTGATGCATATTTTCGCAGGATAGTAGCCCAATATGGCTTGGTGGATGATGACCAAGTAGCCGTTATTGAAGTGTCCAGTTGTATTGGTATTCAACACTATCCACGAGAACGTCGCCATCCTCTATATGCGACAAGTTATGGTGTTGGAGAGATGTTGTTGGATGCAAAAAAACGTGGTGTAAAAAAAATCATCCTTACGCTTGGAGGGAGTGCGACCAATGATGGTGGGATGGGGATGTTACAAGCTTTAGGGGTTAAGTTTTATGACAAAAATCGTACATATTTAAAGTCAAATGCCCAATCCTTAAAGAGTATTGCATATATTGACACAAAACAATTGACCTCGTTTACAGGTATTGAGTTGATTGCTGCGTGTGATGTGGAAAACACACTATTGGGGGAATTTGGAGCAACACGAATGTTTGGCAAGCAGAAAGGCTTGTATAAAAATCAAATCTATAAAGTTGAAGAGGGTATGCGCAATTATGCTAAACAATTTGCGAACCACGGAATTGTCCTTGACAATTTGGTGGGCGGTGGTGCAGCTGGTGGTATTGGGGCTGCATTACAAGCAGTTTTGCATGCAAGACTACAAAGCGGATTTTCGTCTTTATTGGCATATATGGATATTGAGAAACAATTACAAGATAGTGATTTACTGATTACTGGAGAAGGTCAGAGCGATAAACAAACATGGTTTGGAAAAGTTCCTGTCGCGCTTATTGAAGTAGCGAATAAATATAATGTTCCCACGGTTTGCATTAGTGGCGCTTTAGGAGTAGAGTATAAGAAGTTATATGATAAGGGCTTTATTGGTATTTACAGTATTGCGGATCGAGCTATGAGTTTTGAACAAGCAATACAAAGTGCACCAGAAAAACTAGCGGCTTGTGCATATACGGTATTTAAAACCATTTATGAAATGAAGGAGCGAAAAAAATGATAAAAAAAATGATGTTGATAACAATAGGATTGTTATTGAGTGTTGGTGTTGTGGCTTGTTCGCGTGAGAGTAAAGCGGCACCGGATGGTCCCGGAAAATTAATCCAAATTGATTATGCAACTTTCACAAAAATGAAAGAAGAAAAAGACACCTTTTTGGTCATTATTTCGTTAGAAGGATGCTCTTATTGTGAGGAATTAAAGGAAACGATTCTAAATCCTTTTTTGAGTGATGTTGGAGCACAACTTTACGAGTTTAATATTTCCAACGAGAGTAGTGATGAAAAGTATCAACTAGCGGTAGAAGGTCTAGAAAAAGAATTTGCAGAAGTTCGATATGGTGAAGGGAAAGGGTTTCAAGGTACACCTACCACGGTGGTTTATGAAGGTGGTGAGCGTGTAGAATATTTTGTCGGAAACCAAGATTTATCCATTGAAAGATTTGAAGAATTAAGAAGTGCATATGAATTGAATATGTCAGAAGAATAACCTTGTTTTATAGAGAAGGTAAATAAAAAAACGTTCGATCGAGCGTTTTTTTTATAGTATATTTACTTTTGTAAAAGCATCTTTAAGTCCATTATTATCAATATGCTCACAAACAATGTCAGCGATTTGTTTTACTTCTGTATTGGCATTACCCATGGCAATGCCAATATGACAAAATTGTAGCATTTCTATGTCGTTCATGCTATCACCAATCGCTATACTATCATTGATAGATGCATGAAAATGCTCTAGAATAGTTTTTACACCAGTTGCTTTTGAAATGTTTTTATTACAAATTTCAAGGTGACTGATTCCGTTTTCGTTTTTTTGTAAGATACACGTATAAGAAGTGTCCAATTGTGCTTTAATATCAATTAGTGATGAAAATTGCTTTGCGAATAAGCAAGCTTTTACAAGGGTATTTTGCTTGATAGTAGTTGTCCGATACATCTTAATAAGATGCATATATGCTAGCGTTTTCTTTTTGTCGTTTTGCTGTTCTTTCATAAAAAGATCAAAGAAAAAGCTATAGGTAAAGTCACTCAAATAGCAGGCATGCATACCATCTAATTTATATCCAACTTCAGTATGGTTTATAGTAGCCAAGATAGGCCGTAGAGTCTTTATGTCTAATATGTTTTTGGAGAGGGTAATTCCTTCAATCTCAACATGTGATCCACAGGCAAAAATATATCCATCAAAGCCAATGGAGCGGATGATGGGATCCACTTCGCTAGCAGCTCTTCCGCTACAAATAAATACTTTATGAGAGCGTTGTCGCGCTTGTTTGATGGCATTTATCGCAGTGCGGGGGATGTTTCCGTCTTCATGACTTAGTAAGGTACCATCAATATCAATAAATATATATTTCATTCCTCTACCTCGCTTTTATGCTTTCAAAGAAAATTGTTTTAAAGTCTTCAAAACTTGTGCATTCTTTTATCAATTCAATAACGGTATCATTGCTAAAAATTTTAACAAGCGTTTCATAAAGTTCATGAAATAAGCGCTTATCTGCTCGATTTAATGCTACCAACAATACGATATTAACGCATTGTTGTTGCCATTTGATTCCTTGTTTTGAAATGCATACACTGATACACGATTTATGAGCATCCATTTTCATAGTGTGGGGAATTGCTAAGCAACCAAAAGCGGTTGATGCAGCATTTTCGCGAATATGAATATTTTCTTCAAAATTTTGGTTGACATAATGAAGTTCTAAAAGCTTGTTTGTTTGATGTTGAATCAATGCATCTTTATCTTGAAGATCAGGATTTACCAAAAATAAATCTTCCAAAAAGAAGTTATGAAAGATCTTTTTTGAAATGCAATTTTTTTTATTGTTGATAATTCGTAATAAGGAATTATAAATTTTAACTTTATCACTCTGTTGAAGAAATGGAGGGATTAGAATCATCTCTTGATGGAGGTGTATATCTAGTTGAATGGTCGAAATACATACATCGAAGATAGCATTATCCAACTCTTCAGGAGTTGTGATAATCTTAACAATATCCATTTGGTTAGAGAAGGCTATCAATAATTCATTATAAATGCTGGTACTAATTTTCATGTAGTCTGGACATAACAAGATGCATTTAACTTTTTCAGTGTTTAATTTTTGTCGCTCTATCTCGGCACCGATGTGCAGAGATAAGAATGTAATTTCATCTTCGTTAATGTGAATTTTGTATTCTTCCATTAATTCAATCGCTATGTAAATTGCGATGTCATAAACGGTTGGACAAGCGGTTTTTATGCTTTGTGTCATAGGATTTTTTGTATATGTCCCATTTTTTGCACGTGCTAACAAATTCTTTAAATGCAAGGAAAAAGGGGTTAAAAAATTTTCGCTTTTTAAATTGATATAATAGTATTTATTTACTTTTTCAACTAAATGCTTTGCGACAAGCAAGGTTTTTTCACCGACAATTTTATTTAATGTCTCTTGATTAGAAGGAAGCGAATAGTTTGCGTTGGTTTTAAATAACATGTAAATTTCAAATTGTTCATCGCTGTTTAGTTTAATATGAAAAACTTGTTCCAAGTTCTCGCATAAATCCATAACGAGAGAGCGCTCATGGATATCTTCAATAAAGAATTCTTCGGCGTTGCGGTGGATGAAATTCCCATCACTAATACGATCGACGATAATAACCAAATGCAATAATAGATTTATATTTGCGAAATCATTTAAATAATAACTATGTTGTGAAAAAGTCTTTTGAATGATTTGCAAAATTGTTTCGGTTACGTCTTGATCAAAACTTTCTTTGATTATATTCGTATTGACAAATTTATTTTCGGTTTCTTCATAAATAACATGACTTACAAGTTTTCGCTTATCTTTTTCACTTCCTTTGATGCTAACTTCATCATTTTGGATAATAAAATGCACATGAAAATTAGAAAAGGCAGTGTTCATATGCTGGATTCCTTTTTTTAAGGTAGAATAGCTAATATAAAAATCTTCGCATAGATCGTAAAGATTTAGGGTTCTATGGTGGTCTAATAATAATTTTTTAATAATATAGATGGATCGTTCGTAATCCGATTGCGGAAGCAAAGGATTTTGTTGTTTGTTTAGAAAGTCTTTTACTATTTGCTTGTGAGCGATATATCCATTGTTGGAGGAAGAAATCATCTTTGCGCTAGATAATACATTAAGTTCTACAATATAACTTTTGATTGTTCTTACTGACACATTTAATACACGTGCTAATTCTTTGCTAGTGGTAAAGGTTTGCTGTTCATATAAATAGCGTAGTAAAATTTCTTGGTTTTCTTTCATTAGCAATCTTCTCCATGTATCTGTAACTATTATAAATAGAAGTTTCTAATCACTCAACCATGCGTTTGCACCACCCAGTGCAAAACTACAGTTGAGAGATTGCTTTATATGAATGATAATCATGAGAGAAGGAGGTGGTAAACATGACACAATTAAAGATACTGCTATGTTGTGGAGCAGGTATGTCTTCAGGTTTTCTTGCGCAAAGAGCACGACAAGTAGCTAAAAAAGAAGGTGTTGATGCTTCTATTGAAGCACGTAGCATTGCGGATATTGCAAGTTATATGAACGCAATTGATGTGTTGATGTTAGGGCCACACTATGCAGGAGAGTTAACAAAGTTTGAACAAATGGCTGCTCCACATAATGTACCCGTTGTGGTGATTCCGCAAGTTGTATATGCGCAATTAAAAGGAGATGAATTACTACACTTAGCATTAAAGACAATTGAAAAGAATAAATAAAAAGAGTTAAGTGCTGAAAACTTAACTCAAGAAAGAAAATTTGTCGAAATCATCTTTCGTCTTTATTATACAAAAGGGGACGAAAGAAATCAAAATTAAAAGGAGAAGTTCATGAAAAAGTTTATGAATTGGTTAGCAAATTCATTTGCACCAAAAATGAATGAGATTTGTAGTCGTCCTTGGATTGCTGCGGTATCAAGTTCTATGCAAAAAGTAATTCCCTTCATTTTAACGGGATCACTGATTTATTTTTATAACGTATTTCGATCATATATACCTCAATTACCAAATCTAGGTCCAATCGCAGATTATAGTTTTGGATTGATCTCTTTAACTTTAGCATTTGTTGTAGGGCAACAAGTTATGGAGAAGTTAGGAAAACCGTTTTATACAACCAATTGTGGTCTAGTAGCAATTGCTGTATTTTTAATGTTTGTTATGCCGACAACAGATGAAGCGTATAATTTTATCATTCCTGGTGGAAGACTTGGAGCAACTGGAATTGCAGCGGGATTAATTGCTGGACTGTTTACATCCATTATTTTTAATTTATGGTCAAAATTGAAATTTTTAGATGATTCAACCTCGATTCCTGATTTTGTATCTGGATGGATTAATTATATCATTCCAACACTCTTATGTTTAGGGATTTCAATGATTTTAACAATTCATTTGAAGATTGATATTTTTGAAGTTATTTTATCTTTCTTTAGTCCATTAGCAAATTTCGGTCAAACATTACCAGGGTTTGTCTTGTTGTGTTTTATTCCTGTTGTTTTATATTCTATGGGGATTTCATCTTGGTTGTTTGGCGCAGTTGCAACACCGATTTATTTGGCAGGTATTCAGGCTAATATTGATGCTGTTGCCGCGGGAATGCAAGCAACCAATATCGCAACAAGTGAAACTGTTTTTACAGCGGCACTGATTACGATGGGTGGCATGGGGGCGACACTAGGATTGAATTGTTTGATGATGTTTTCAAAAGCTAAAAACTTAAGGGTGCTAGGAAAAATCTTTATCGGACCATCTATTTTCAATATTAATGAACCCATCATGTTTGGTGCGCCGGTGGTGTTCAATCCGATTTTAATGTTACCGATGTGGATTAATGGGATTGTGGGACCTACGATTGTGTATCTTGTAATGCGTATGGGCTGGTTAAATATACCAGCAACATTAAATCAAGTAGGACAGGTGCCAGTGCCTATTTCTACGCTGATGATTACACAAGATTTAAGAGGTGTTTTATGGGCATTTGTTTTATTCATTATATATTTGTTTATTTGGTACCCTTTCTTTAAGGTATATGAAAAAGAATGTTTGAAAAAAGAAGCAGCAGAAATAATAATGACAGAAAACGAATAGAGAGGGAGAATGTATATGACTGATGTTATTGAAGGAAATGAATTGGTTGAGGTTGCTATGCAAATTATACTTCACGCAGGCGATGCCAGAATAAAGTTGGAGGAAGCACTAAAGTATTTAAAAGAAATGGACTTCACAAAGGCGAAAGAAGTATTGATAGAGGCAGAAGAATGTATAAGACTGGCGCATTTATCACAGACCAAAGTAATTCAAGATGAAACAAGAGGGCGGTCATATGATTCGAGTTTATTGTTTAATCATGCGCAAGATACGTTAATGACCGTTATGTCAGAAGGAAAAATAACGAAACAAATGATTGAGGTATTTGAAGTGTTTTATCAAGCATGTAAGAAATAGGAGGAAAAAATGAAGAAATTTCCAAGGAGTTTTTTGTGGGGTGCCTCTACTAGTGCTTATCAAGTAGAGGGAGCCGCTTATGAAGATGGTAAAGGACTATCCCAACAAGATATAATTAATCAAGAAAGACATGAAAAATTTGCCCATGCAGATGCAAGTGTGGCTAGTGATCATTACCATAAGTATAAAGAAGATATTGCTTTATTCAAAGAAATGGGGTTTACAAGTTATCGGTTTTCAATCTCTTGGTCACGAATTTTTCCCACAGGAACAAAAGAAGTTAATGAAGCAGGAATACAGTTTTATAGAAATCTTATTAAGGAGTTAAAAGATAATGATATTGAACCGATTCCAACACTATATCATTATGATTTACCCTGGGCTTTAGTTGAAAAGTACAACGGTTGGATTTCAAGAGAAGTTGTAGAAGATTTTGCTGCATTTGCGAAATACGTTATTTATGAATTCAAAGATGATATCAAATATTGGACAACGATTAACGAACAAAGTATTATTGTGCAGTATTGGACGCAGAAATGTTATATACCTGAAGAATATAACATGCATAATCAGTTGCGTTATCAAATCAATCACCACATGAACTTAGCACAAGCAGCTGCGGTAAAATATATTCATGAAGTGGGAGCACTTGCAGGACCTGCGCTTGGGTATTCGTCAATTTATCCACTGTCCTGTAAGCCAGAAGATATGATGGCTGCTTTAAATGCAAATGATTTAAGAAACTATTATTATTTAGATATTTATTTCAAAGGACATTATACAATGGCAGCGCATAACTATCTTGAAAAAAATAATTTAGCGCCTGTTATTGAAGAGGGTGATATGGAGTTTATAGCTGCTCACACATCGGATTTTTTTGCGATCAATTATTATGCTAGTGATTGTGCGAAAGCGTGTCCAAAGGATGCGAAAAGACGCTGGTCAGGCTATAATCTATCTGGTAAAAAAGGTGATATGTCAGGATTTGAAACACACCCAGAATTTTATCAGATGTGTGCTAATCCAGAACTAGAGACAACAGACTGGGATTGGGCGATTGATCCTATTGGCTTGGAATATGTGTATCGTGATTTATATACTCGATACCAAATTCCGATGATGATTACCGAGAACGGATTAGGTGCTTATGATGAGCTGACAAGGGATGGAAGAATCCATGATGAATATCGTATAAACTATTGGCGAGATCATATTAAAGCAACAAAAAGAGCCATAGATGCAGGTGTTGAGGTGATTGGATTTATGCCTTGGTCAGCTTTGGATTTGTTATCAACAAGCAATGGATATAAAAAACGTTATGGACTTATCTATGTTGATCGTACAGATGATGATATTAAAGAGTTAAAAAGAGTTCGTAAAGACTCCTTTTATTGGTATAAAAAAGTAATAGAAAGTAATGGAGAAGACTTATAATCAAAAAAGAGGTGAATATGAAAAAGATACATAAAGGTTTTTCTGAAGATTTTTTATGGGGTGGCGCAATCGCTGCATGTCAAGCAGAAGGTGCTTATGATTTGGATGGTAGAGGTTTGTCTACATCCGATATTCATCGCCATGATAATAACTTAAATCGTAAGGATATCAAGAAAGAAGGAGGTGGAACTTTAAAAGAAATTGAAGCTTTAATTGCAGATAAAAAAGGATATTTCCCTAAGCGTTATGGGATTGATTTTTATCACACATTTAAAGAAGATTTAGCATTTATGAAGGAAATGGGATTTAAAAATTTTAGAACAAGCATTTCGTGGTCTCGTATTTTTCCAAATGGAGACGAAGAACAACCAAATGAAGCAGGACTCAAATTTTATGATGCGCTCATCGAGGAGATTATCAAAAATGGCATGGAACCCATTATTACGATGTCACATTATGAGATACCGTTATATCTTGTTACAGAATATGGAGGCTTTGCGAATTCGAAAGTAATCACATTTTTCGAGCGATATGCAAAGGTGTTGTTACAGCGTTATAAAGGAAAAGTAAAATATTGGATCCCGTTTAATCAAATAAATTTATTACCAACTGTTATGTTTGGATCTTTGGGTATTTATGAAAATCAAAGCGAAAATATGGTGGAACTTATGTACCAAGCAGTACATAATCAATTTATTGCAAATGCGAAAGCCAAGGCATTGGCAAAGCAAATTAGTCCAGAAGCAAAACTGGGAGTCATGCTCGCAGATTGCACATTTTATCCAAATTCTTGTTTACCAGAGGATGTTGTTTTAACAATGAAACGCAATCGCATGCAATACTTTTTTGCTGATGTACCCTTACGTGGTGTCTATCCAGGATATGCACTACGGTATTTTGAAGACGAACGGATTCATATTGACATAAGCGAAGAAGAAGAGCGATTATTAAAAGAAAACACGATGGATTTTTTAGCCATTAGTTATTATGCGTCTTATGTGATTGACTCGACAAAACATACGATACAACCTGGAGAAATGTCACAAAACCCACACCTGCAACCAACTCCGTGGGATTGGCGAATGGATCCTTTGGGCTTATATAATTGCATTTCCCAATACTGGGACCGTTATCATGTTCCGATGATGATTGCAGAAAATGGGTACGGCGCGATAGATACAATTGAGAAAGATGGAAGGATTCATGATGACTACCGTATTGATTATTTAAAAAAACATTTAAAAGTGTTAAAAGACTGTGTTCGAGAAGGTGTAGATTTATTCGCTTATTGCGCATGGGGACCGATCGATATTATTAGTTCATCTTCAGCAGAGATGAGCAAACGATATGGATTTGTTTATGTGGATCAAGATGACAAAGGCAAAGGCTCAAAGAAGCGTATGAAGAAGGATTCTTTTGCATGGTATCAACATGTTATTGAAACGAATGGCGAAGAACTTTAATTTCTTGTGAAGGTAAAAAGATAATAAATATTTGTATTTATTATCTTTTTTGATTATGGTATAGTAGTTAATATATCTAACAAAGAGGTGGACTATGAAAGAGTTTGAAAACAATGCACTATTCTGGCAAAAATTGGATACAATTTATGTTTCTAGCGAAATTGTGATTGAACATAAAAAAAATACCGCACATCCTCGTTTCGTAAATGCAATTTGTCCAGTGGATTATGGTTTTTTAAGAGATACGATGAGTGCAGAGATGTCAAAAATTGATGTCTTTATAGGCAGTGGAGATGTTTCACGAATTCATGCCATTATGGTAAGCGTCGATATTCTAAAAAAAGATTGTGAAATCAAGATATTGATTGGTTGTAGTGAAGAAGAAACACACGATATTCTAGTGTTCTTAAATGAGAATGAATCGCAGAAGTGTGTGTTATTAAGAAGAGGTAAAGATGTTCCGGAATGGGCAAGTAAAGAGTAATACTTGTCTTTTTTTCTAAGAGGTAGTATGAAAAAAATTGGTATGGTATTACGAGAATTTAGTTCTTTCGATGGTACGCTCTTTCGTAATTCATT
This sequence comes from Breznakia sp., assembly GCA_047973225.1. Classification (GTDB taxonomy): domain Bacteria; phylum Bacillota_I; class Bacilli_A; order Erysipelotrichales; family Erysipelotrichaceae; genus JBKEBQ01. Next base: position 79,250 of record JBKEBQ010000044.1, read on the forward strand.
AGCGTATAGTTTTTTGTTGGCGCTATTTCCGACACTTATTGTGATTGTGATGCTATTTCAAAATTCGGTTTTGGATATTGATCCCATTTTAAACTCTCTTTATCGCTATTTACCAGAGAGCCTAATTGCACCGTTTGTAAGCTATATTATGAAGCGCACATATCAAGGTGTGATTACAATTGTGGTATCATTAATTATTGCTTTTTATTTGGCAAGTAAGAGTATTTATTCATTTATGATAATCAGCGCCAAATATGAAAATTTCAATGTGCCTAAAATTTTAATTCGGATAAAATCATATGTTTTGTTTGTTTTTTTAGTTCTTAGTATTCTGATTATAGGAACTTTCATAAGCTTTTGGGTTCATAGCTATAAGGTGATTATTCCTATGGGCTTGTTTGTTGTATTATATGTCTTTTACCGTGTGCTCACATTCGAAATAAGGGATATGAGCTATGGTTTATTGGGAGCAAGTGTTGTTACTTTAATGTTATTGCTTTTAGGGAATCTTTTTCTTTCGGTTGTTTCAACTTTTTTTTCATATGACAACCTATATGGTCCGATGGCGAGTCTGCTAATATCGTTGTTGTCGATTTATCTTGTATCTAGTTCCATCTATTTTGGATATTGCTTAAATCTTGTATATGGAAAAACGAAGGATGTTATAGAGTATAAGCATGAACGTGCATATTTGTTTGGAAAAGATGCCATTGAAAAGGTGAAAAAATGGATAAAAAAAATAGTTCTTCGATGAGGGTGAATATTGTAAAAACGGGTATTAATGGCGAAGGGATTGCTTTTTATAAAGAGCAGCCATTATTTGTTGCAGGGGCAATAGAAGGGGAATGTGTTGAGGTTGCAGTTACTCATGTTTACAAGACATATCGGATTGCTAAACTTGTAAAAATTGTGAAAAAAAGTAAAGACCGTCGAAGTGTATTATGCGAACATAATCAGTCTTGTGGGGCTTGTACACTGATGCATATACGCTATGAAAAGCAGTTAGAAATAAAAGAATCAATATTGCATCAAGCGTTAAAAAAATATAGTTCCGTGGAACAGCGATGTGTGCAGAAAATTTGTCCGAGCGAGAGCGAGCTAGGATATCGAAATAGTATAAAATTACCATTTCATATGAAGGGGAAGCAATTACAGGTGGGAATGTATGCGCGTGATTCTCATCGCTTTGCATCTTTACCTACATGTATAGTTCATGAACGTGAGCTGGATAAAGTGAAGGGGAAGGTTGTAAGCGTAGTAAATAAACATCATATGGTTGCTTATTCTAATGGGCAAAAGGATGGGCTACGATATCTTGTGATTCGTGGGTTTGAAGATAAATTTCAGCTTTGTATTGTTAGTGGCGTTTGTACGTTTGAAAAAGCGTTTATTGACGATATTATGCAGATTCAAGGAGTTGTATCGCTATATCAATCAATTAATCCAACAAAAAAGACGGTTGCTATTTTTGGAAAACAAACGCAATGGTTAGCGGGCAATAAGAAATTGAACTTTACGTTTATGGATTTTAAATTGTCTTTGCTGCCACGTTCTTTCTTCCAATTGAATACTAAGCAAGCAATGAATCTGTATCGGTATGTGGATGATTTTATAGGTGAAGACGATCAAGTGGTGGAAGCTTATAGTGGCATAGGCGTGATGTCACTACTAGCGGCACGTAAAGGGGCATCGGTAGTAGGTATTGAAAACGTGAAGGATGCAGTGCACAATGCGCGAAGCAATGCAAAGCGAAATGGATACAAAGATATTAATTTTGAAGTAGGTGATGCAGCGTTGATGGTGCGAAAGTTTTTGCAAACGAACATCATCGATGTGTTAATTGTGGATCCACCAAGAAGTGGAATGGATGATGCAATGATAGACACACTTATGCAATCAGATATTAAGAAGATAATTTATGTGTCGTGCAATCCTTCCACATTAGCGAAAAACTTGCATCGTTTATCGAAATGTTATTGCGTTGAGCGTATTGCTCCGGTGGATATGTTTCCAAATACAAGTCATGTAGAGACGTGCGTACTTTTGTCCCACAAAAATTCGAAACATCTCCACCGTCCTTATACACCGGGAAATTGAATAAAATGGACTTCAGAGGTAACTCTGATTCATCACATGGGAAAATCTCTATTTCTTTGATTAACTTCTTTGATTAACGAAGAAATTAGAGATTTTTTCTCTTCATCGCTGATTTTATCGTATACCTTATCAAAGTTTGCCAACAGGGTGTAGATGTTCTCCAAGGTAATGGCATCCTGTTCCACCGCCTTGCAGCGCAGCTTTACATCCTCGATTTTTTCTTCAAGCTCTACAATGATGTCATATAGGCTGTCAAGCCGTAGGGTCATATCGTGGAGCTTGCGTTCTCTGAAACGGGCATCTTCCGGCAGGCTGTCAATTTCATTTTCAAGGCGGGTTTTATTCAAATCGACTTCTCTAAGTTTACCTTCATAGTTTTTCAGCTCTCTGTCAAGGGTAGAGGTGTCAATCTGTTTTTTTTGAGCATTGCTTTGTAGTCACAGCTTTTTCCTCTTGCTGTCCGAGCCTTGCTGCACACATAATAATAAATCTCTTTATAAGTACCGTCTTTGTTTGTCCATGCGTGTTTGTTGGTGTACATCGGTCCGCCACATTTAGGACATTTTAAAATGCCGCTTAATAAATGTGCTCTGACCCGACCAATTTTAGAGGGAGATTTCACACCTGTTATTTCTCGTTTTTCATGTGCCTGTGTCCACAGCTCCTCGCTGATAATGCCATCGTGCTGACCGTCTGCAAGAATATAGTCATCTTGATGTACTTGGCGGTATTCATTCTTAGTGCCTTTGACCTTTTCTCTTGTGCGTCTGCCAAAAGCAATTTTGCCATAGTAGACTGGATTATCGATAATCATTCTGACAAAATGGGTACTCCATTGGGTTAGTGTACCGTTATCCCGTTTGACTTTTTGAATACCCTGTAAATTAAGATAGTTGGCAATTTTATAAAATCCCATATTCCCATTCACATATTTATCAAAAATAATGCGTACTGCTTCAGCTTCATCTTCTTGGATAAAAAGCTGCTTATCTTTGAGAAAGTAGCCATAGGGTGCAAAACCACCATTCCAACCGCCTTGACGAGCTTTTTCCTTTCGTCCGTTCATAGTTTGCTCAATAATGTTTTCACGCTCTATTTCAGCAACGGCAGATAGGACAGAGATAAGAAGTTTCCCACTTGTCTGTGAGGAGTCAATTCCTTCTTCAATGCAAATCAAATTCACACCAAAGGATTGAATATGCTCTAATGAGTTTAGAATGTCGGCGGCATTTCGCCCAAAGCGGGAGAGCTTATAAACTAAAACGTAATCAATGCCTAAACCGCTTTCAATATCACTGAGCATTTGTTTGAATGCAGGTCTGCCCTCAATGGACTTGCCGGATTTTCCTGCATCTTCATAAATATTAACGATTTCCATTTCTTCTCTATCTGCAAACCGTGTTAAGCTGCTTTTTTGCCCATCCAAGCTAAATCCATCAACCTGCATTTCTTTTTTTGCCGCATGGTGCTGTCCGTATGCCTTTTTCTTCTCCGAAAGCAAGGCTGCATATTCGGCTTGCAGGGTCTTAACTGTGGGGATTTTTTTTACACCAAGTTCCTCAAAAGCCGCCTTTGCTGCCTTGTGCAAAGTAAGCTCTGCACGGTGTTCCTCATAAAACTTTTGGGAGTAGCCTGCCTTTCGGTAATCGGTGTAAACATCTCGGGTTTTTGCATAGTTGATGATGTGCTTTTTTAGCACTTGTATCTCTGCCATACGCTTTTCAGCGGTCTTAATTTGTGTGTTCAGCTCATCAAAGGCAGCGGTACATTTCTTTGCTTTTCCCTCTAAATCAGAGTAGGCAAGGAGCTTATGTTCTTGCAGAAAATTAACGGTCTGTACCATCTGCTTTAGGTTAAAAATCTTTGCCCATTGCTCATAGCCTTTGCCCATGCCTTGCTGCATTTTTTTCCTGTATATCCACAAGGATATTGACGGCTTTTTCTTGATGTTTTGATTGTTTAGCAGTAGGCTTTTTAATCTTTCTTTGTGGGGCTTTGCCCTCAATGATTGCCTTAATTTCATCTTCGGAATAACCCTCACCAAGAGAACGCAGGCGAATATATTTCTTTTGCTCTGCACTCTTAAAAGCAATGTGCTTACCGCTTTTCATTTCATAGCCTGCACTCTGCATGAGCTGTAAAAAATCATCAAAGATTTTCGGCTTTTTGGCAAGCACTTCATCTATGGTCTGTCTTAATTTATCAGAATGTGAGAGGGGCTTTTTATCACCGAGCCACTTGCCATAATGCCCTTTGGAGCGTTTGGGATTTTCAATAATGGAAAGCCCATTTTCAAGGCAAATGCGGTCAGATATTTTGGCAATCGCCCGACCACTGCCAAGGAAATCCCGAAACTTTTTTGTACAGTCAAGTATAGTAGAATTGAAGATAATGTGATTATGGATATGGGCTTTATCTATGTGAGTAGCAACGATAAATGAGTGTTTGCCTTTGGTGAAACTCATACCGATTTCATAGCCGATTTTATTGGCAAGCTCGGGTGTAATTTCCCCCGGCTTAAAGGCTTGCCGTATTTGATAAGCAATGACATTGCTTGCTTGTTTTCTGCCTGTAATATCATCATATTGCCGCTTAGAAAGCATAAACTCGCCTTGCACTGTTCGGGGGTCGCACTGATAAGAAGATAGCAATTCTCCGTCATTTGTTTTCTCGGGATTTTTCGCATAATCGGTGCGGTCAGCAAGACAATCTGCAATGGATTTCCCTTTGTTTTGGTGCATGGCAATTAGCCTTGTGGTAGCGATAATAAACACCTCCTTTGGGCATGAAAAAAGAGTTGCCACACAGCAACTCTTTTTTTAGCATTATTATAGTAGAATACTATTCAAATTGAAATTCACATTTTATATGATTACCGTATATTGGGTGAAATTTAATAACATCTCCCGTCAAATTGCGGCACTTATCTCCAATAATAGTTTTCAACCAATCTTCTTTCGGGAAGACACCAGAGTCAATCGTTACATTTTTGATTTCAGCAGCATTTTCAATGATAACTTGTTGTCTATGTACCATGTGTTTCTGCGAAAAGTTACACCTGTTATCTTCTATAAAAATTTCGCAACCATCAGGTAGATTGATATTTATAATCACACAGTTCGCTTCTTTTGTTGCACTAATTACAAGAGGTATTTCTCTACCTACTTCCGGCAATTTTCTTTGCATACTTGGCGGAAGTGGCAGCATTGAAAAGTAAATTTTATTCGCACTAAATAGTCACTAAAGGAGACATTTTAGCTAGCCTTATGGCAGCATTATAAAAAAGTTTTTCGCAAAGGATTTTACCATGAAGAGAAAAGAACAAAGATTACTGAAGAAACTGGAAACCGAGCCTGTAAAGGGGCTTATGAATACGCAAAAACATTTTTATGCAGATCTGCAGAAACGACTGAATAAAGTCAAGGATCCACGGGATATCCGGTATACCATCTATAATACTTCCACCCTTTTGGGTACAGGTATCACGAAAAATATCTGTGGTATTACGACTATGCAGCAAATGACAGCAGCATTTAATGATGAGAATTGCATTCAAAACATTTCTGCTTTTGTTGATAATAAAAATGGGGAGCTGCCGCATTATGTAACGTTGAATGATTTCCTGAAAAAGCTGGATTCCTCAGAATTGCAGAAAGTCCGCAAGGATATCCTGTATCACTTGATCAGGATGAAGACCTTTGAACATGCCAGATTCCAAAAAAAGTGGCTGGTTATCGTCGACGCAACCTGGCTCCAGACATACAGGGAACAACAGGATGAATTCTGTATGTGCCGTGAATATAAGCAGGAAGATGGGACAAAAAAATGTCTGTGGTACAGAATGGCACTGGAAGCTAAAATTGTGCTTGGAGATGATCTGGTTGTGAGTTTTGGCACAGAGTTCATAGAAAATAATGCGGAAGACGCAGAACGCCAGAAAAAAATGAATGCAGAAGAAATAAAACAGGACTGTGAAACCAAAGCATTTAAAAGACTTGCAGAATGAATAAAGAATGATTTTCCAAGGCTTCCCATCATTCTGCTGTGTGACAGCCTTTATGCAGGTGAGCCTGTGTTTAATATATGCAGAGACAAGATGTGGAATTATATCATACGATACAAAGAAGGCAGTATACCCAGTATTATGAAAGAATATGATGGCATTCTGGAAAAAGGGCACGGGACAAGAGGAAAGACCGAATATGTAAATGAAATTGGATATAAGAAACATGATGTTAATGTTTTAAAATATGAAGAAAAACAGATTCGAAAAGGTGCAGTTGTATCCGTAAAGTTCCAGTGGCTCACAGATTTAAAAATAACAAAGAAAAATGCGTTTGATATAGCCTGTGCCGGAAGGAAACGTTGGAAAATAGAGAATGAAGGATTTAATATGCAAAAAAATTTAAGATATGATCTAGAACATGCCAACAGCCGTGACTGGAATGCGTCAAAAAATCACTATCTGATTACACAGATCGCAGATATGTTCCGCCAGTTATATGTATATCGGGAATTGAAAAAAATTGGATTAAAAAAGACGGAAAAAAATATATCTTCTGATTTGTTAGCCAGCTTTGGTAGGCAACTAACAAAAGAAGATATATCCATAGAAAATGCGCACAGCATAGCTGTGAACTGAATTAAGTATAACAAAGGATGTGATAAAAGGAAAGATGAAATTCAAAAAAATATCCATAAAAAGATTTTGAAGGATAAGTGTACTTGTGCTGTGTGGATAACATTCCTGAAAACAGCCAATAAATCATAGAAATGTGGATAACATAATTTTTTTGAAATTCTATAGAAATATGACTATAATAACCAAGTGCGCCTTTCGGCGCTGCTCAAGTATCACCATGCTTGACAACACCACATTAAAAGAGATATAATGTGGTTATATATCGGTATACAGTGAAACAACGGTGCTGCTTATGAAAGGAAGAGTACAGAGATGATTACAAAAAGAAGAATATTGATGCTATTATTTGCGGGGGTGCTTGGATTCGGTTATATGAGTCAAAGCAATGCTTTATATATGTTTGCAAGTGAAGAGAAGGCAAAGGAAGATGCTCTAAGCACATTGCAAGAAGATAAGGAGACAGACTTTCAAGATGAGCAGGTATTAACAGCTTCAACAAATGTAAAAAACGCAACTACATTTGTGAAAGAAGATTTCGAATACGAAATTAATACCTATGCAGTTAGTGAAGAGGGCGCGGTTGATTGGGACTATTATACAGATACGTTATCAGAGGAAAGCCTTGCGAAGTTAATGATTGAAAGTGGAGTAATCTTAAAAGGTCTTTCGGATAGCGGAAAAGCAAAAGTCGCTGCTAATGGAGGAGTGTTGAATATTCCTGAAACGATAGATGGTCAAGTGATTACGGTAATTGATAATAGAGCGTTTGATGGGGAAACATTAACTTCACTGACGATGCCCGATACAATTAAATGTATCGGTGTGGGTGCGTTTCGTAATAATGATTTACAATCGGTAACATTACCAGCATCACTGTTATTTTTAAATGAAATGGCCTTTAATAATAATACCTCAATCAAGACAATGGAGTTTCCAAGCGAGTTAATTGAACTTGGTGGTTATAATTTTGAAGAAAATAATGCTTTAGAAACGGTCAAGATGGGGGGTAAAATAGAGATACTCGGTGAATATGCTTTTTATAACTGTAGAAATTTAGGGAAAAACTCACCAACATTAACGATTCCAGGTTCAGCAAAACAAATTTGGAATGGAACGTTTGTGAATACGGCTTATAATTTTGTAAATATTGAGGAAGGTGTTGAAAGCCTTCAAGCTATTTGGTTTCATACGCTTACTGGGCTTAAAGTTGTTAATATTCCTGAAAGTGTGAAAACTGCAGATTACAGAGTATGGTCAAAAATGTTCTATAATACACCTAATTTTGCGATTGTCAACAAATCAAATGTTCCTATTCGTGTTCCAAGTACGGTTACTGACTATGAGTGGAGTAAAGATAGAATGCATGAGGCACCTGTAATATTTGATGAAGTTAATACGGGGAAAGACTATGCGGAATTTACTGGTAGTCTTTATGCGAAGTATGATAATTTAGCTGTGAAATTGGAAGATGGCATTACGTTTGCGGATGGAAGCGATGAGTTATATGCATTATCATTGATGACAAAAGATGAGTTCAAAGCGTTTTTGAATGAAGAGGAAAATATCCCTGTGAAAGAAGGGTATGACTTTGTAGGATGGGATACAAGTGGTTTTGATACCGGGAATAATCAAGCGTCATGGGAAACTTTACCAATTCCATCAAATGGTGCGGAGTCTGGTGTTTATTTAGTAGATCATGTATTGGGTATCACACCTATCTTTGAAAAAAAAGTTACATTATTTAATGTCACGTTTAAAGACTGGGATGGAACAGTGCTCGATGAACAAACAGTTGCGGAAGGGGAAGCTGCAATTGCACCGGAAGATCCAACCCGCGAAAACTATAAATTCATTGGATGGGATATAGATTTTTCGAAAGTTTCTGCTGATATGAGTGTTACGGCACGCTATGAAAAAGAAACAACAGAAAAAATTCCTGAAACCGGACAAAATCCATATACCTTATACAGGTATGCAATACTGGCGCTGATTAGTGGATTGGGCATGACCTTTGGTTTTCTTAAAATTAGGAAAATGAATAAATCTTAAACAAGATAACATAGTAAAAAACTTGGCTGTTAGTAAAAATTTTCGAATAAAGTTTGGCTGTGTTTGAAGGTTTAAAAAATCGAAATCGAAAGATTTCGATTTTTTATTTGGTCATGTACTAAACCCGTTGCGTATGATAGAATACTCTCAAAAAGTGGTGATGTAAATGGTATTAATAGAAATGAAATGTCCCAATATAGAACAAGCGCATTGTCTCAGTGTGGGGATAAAAAGGAGGGATTTAACTCCCTCCAAAATAAAATTCAAAAACTTACACATCTATCTTGACAAACCCGCTTTTTATTTTCCCAACGCTTCCTCTATCCTCAGCAGTTGGTTGTATTTTGCGACACGTTCTGATCTGCACGGTGCCCCCGTCTTAATCTGCCAGTGTTAAATGCCACCGCAATGTCTGCAATGGTTGTATCTTCTGTCTCCCCCGATCTGTGGGATATGATTGCATTATATCCGGACTTCTGTGCCATCTCAATGGCATCGATTGCTTCTGTCAGTGTCCCGATCTGTTTCACCTTCACCAGTATGGCATTGGCCGCATTCTGTTCAATTCCCTTTTTCAGCCTCTTCACATTCGTTACAAAGAAGTCGTCTCCCACCAGCTGCAGCTCATTTCTCAGTCTCGTCGTTAATAGTTCCCATCCATCCCAGTCTTCCTCATCCAGCGGATCTTCGATAGAACGGATCGGGAATTCCAGTGACAGGTCCTCATGATATTCAATCAATTCTTCGGTAGAGCGCAGGGTTTTCTGCCCTTGCATTTTGCTTTCTCCCGGAAATTCATATTTTTTTAAATCCTGATTGTACTACTCAGACGCTGCCACATCCAGTGCAATCTGGATATCTTTTCCCATCTCATATCCGGCCTTTTCCACTGCCTCCTTTAAAAATTTGAGGGCTTCCTTCGCATCCGGAAGGTCAGGAGCAAAACCGCCCTCATCACCGACCGCTGTATTCAGGCCATTTTCCTTCAGCAGTCTCTTCAACGTGTGATAGATTTCCGCACACATACGAAGTCCTTCCCTAAAGTTTGGTGTACCTGCGGGCATAATCATAAACTCCTGAATAGCCAGTGTATTGTCCGCATGTGCTCCCCTGTTCATGATATTCATCATCGGAACCGGGAGACGGCGCGCGTTGACACCACCCAGATAGCGGTACAATGGAACCTTCAGTGCATTAGCCGCCGCTTTTGCCGCTGAGGTAAGTATTATTCTGATTGCGAGACAGCATTGGTTAGTTGTATAATATTGGCATAAAGAAAGAACATAGGAGAAATAAACATGTACTCAAATGTAAAGCTTGACTTTTTATCTAAACAGAGTTGTAGCAATTTTTATAAATTGATGCGTGAATTAAATGATCACCAATGTTGCCTTGTACTAGGTGCTGGAGTATCTGCCACCGTAGGACTACCAACTTGGGCACTGCTATTAAAAAAAATTGTCATTGCTACTTTAGTCAATGGGCGTTAGAAATTTCCACAGGAAAAAGTACAATGGAGCGTCCAACTATGAACACGTCCATTGCACTAACAAATAGTTATGATATGTATATGCTTGAGAAAGCACAACCTGAATTGTCGGAGCTTATTGAAAAATCTTTTGATGATATCGAATATTGGGAAAATGGGAGAAAACTATCTGATGAAGAATGTTTGAATAAAAATAAAACGATGCGAAAAATTTTCCAGAACATTCATCAAACACAAGATGACTTTATGGAAAAAATCATGTCAGGTGATTTGACAATAATTGCACAAATGATAAAAATCAAGTATGTTCTCGTAATTGGAATTACTTGATACGGAAGTCATTATATGCATCTTATGAAGATACTCCTTTTATTTTAAAGGTTTCACCATTATATGATGAACTTATTTATTTAGTAAAGAAGTATGCAATCACAAATATTATAAATTATAATTATGATGATACTTTCTATCATTCTTTAAAAGATAGGGGGATTAAGTATAAAAACTTATACGAGAATTGTAAGATGATTGGTAATAAATATATTTTTTATCCTCATGGTTATATTCCTATGAAGGGAGGCGTAATCACAGATACGGTTCTATCTGAAGATGATTACCAAAATCAAATTTATAGACAAAATTTATGGTCGAATAATATCCAAACATCTTTGTTTGCTACTAGCTCTGTTATTTTTATTGGGCTTTCTCTCAATGATGCAAATATCAGAAGAATAATCAATATGTGTTCAAATGCAAGTAGATATAAGCATTATGCTTTTTTGCCATATTCTGGGCAAAGTCAAGCATCATTGATGTACGACAGTTTATGCGATTCGGATTTATATAGGTTGGGGATAAGAGTTATACGATATGCACCTACTAATAATCATGAATTACTTCCATTTCTTGTTCATTCGTTGCATATGTAAAATGAAATGGGAATTTTTGTGAGTATTTAAATAAACAGTTAGTCTATCAAGATTAGCTGTTTTTTATATCTCAAAAGGCGGGTTACTAATAGTTTTTTGCAAATACCGATACAAAGGCAAATGTATCAGAGCTAGTGACAGATCGCTGGTGGTACGATTATTGGGCAGTCGGCTGGTATGCCTGTTCCTTGCGGTCGTGCTGCTTTTGAATATCAATACACTGCTGCATACGGACTGGAACACGGTTTCGTTCTTTCAGAATGGCAGCATAAAGCTTACGGCCACGCCCTACATGATAGTATCTCTCATAGTGGCGGTGCTGGTGTGCGGCTTGTCTGCAATCCTGTATGTCCGTTACCGGCCGGACAGGATAAAACAGCTCTGTCACCGTCAAAAACTGTCACGGATGATACTGGAAAATGGCTGGTATGAGTCCGAGCAGTCACAGGATGGCGGATTTTTCAAAGACCTGCCTGCCAGTAGGTCAAAGGAGAAAATTACCCACTTTCCCAAAGTATATTACCGTTTGGAGAATGGACTCATTCACATACTGGCAGAAATTACCTTGGGAAAATATCAAGACCAGCTCCTGCACTTGGAAAAGAAGCTGGAAACAGGTCTTTACTGTGAGCTGGTTTCCAAAGAGCTGAAAGACAGCTTTGTGGAATATGTGCTGCTCTATGATACCATTGCCAAGCGTATCACCATAGACGAGGTACAGGCGGCAGGTGGCAGCCTGCGGCTCATGAAAAATGTGTATTGGGAGTATGACAAGCTCCCCCATATGCTGATTGCTGGCGGCACTGGCGGCGGTAAGACCTACTTTATCCTTACCATCATAGAAGCACTCATGTGTACCAACGCCGAACTGTATGTGCTTGACCCGAAGAACGCCGACCTTGCCGACCTGTCCGCTGTTATGCCCGAAGTCTACTACCGAAAGGAGGAAATCACAGACTGTATTGACCGTTTTTATGAGGGCATGATGGAACGAAGCGAAACCATGAAGCTCATGGACGGTTACAAGACAGGGGAAAACTATGCTTATTTAGGTCTGCCGCCCCACTTCCTCATTTTTGACGAGTATGTGGCATTTATGGAAATGCTGACGACAAAGGAAAACGCTTTGGTCTTGAATAAGCTCAAACAGATTGTCATGCTCGGACGGCAGGCAGGATACTTTCTCATTCTCGTCTGCCAGCGATCCGACGCAAAATACCTTGGCGACGGTATCCGTGACCAGTTCAATTTCCGTGTGGCACTTGGCAGAATGTCAGAGCTTGGGTATTCTATGATGTTCGATGAGGTGGACAAGGACTTTTTCTTAAAGCAGATCAAAGGGCGTGGCTACGTGGATACAGGTACAAGCGTCATATCGGAGTTTTACACTCCCCTTGTACCCAAAGGACATGACTTCCTAAGAGAAATAAGAGGACCCATGCAAAACAGTCAGGACGGACAGGCGGCGTGCGAAGCGAAAGCCGCTGGTTCGTCCTAGCCGTGTTGGGGCGGCTTGCCGCCACAACCATTCGCCCCCCGGTATCTAACAGAGGGGCACAAATACAATAGGAAACAGTCACAGAAGTTGGAAAAGTCCTTGAAATATAAGGACTTTTTCCACTTTCAGAGGGTGTCAACTGGAACGCTTTTAGTTGACACTTTTCAGATTGGAGGGATTTTTACTGAATGATACAGACTGGATAAAGGAATTTAAGGAAAAGCGGCTGGCATACGGTGTTTCACAAAACAAGCTGGCGGTGGCGGCTGGCATTACCTGTCAGTACCTTAACCGGTTAGAGTCTGGCGGTGCTGCCCCCAGCAGCGCAATCAAGGAAAACCTGCGAAAGCTCTGGAACGGTACAATCCAGAAACGCCGCTTATCATGCTGTTTGACTATGTGAGAATACGGTTTCCTACTACGGATGTGAAATTCGTGGTCGAAGTCATCCTCAAATTGAAGCTGGATTTTATGATACATGAGGACTTCGGCTTTTACTCCTACCCAGAGCATTACTACATGGGTGATATTTTCGTGTTAGTATCTCCCGAAATAGAAAAAGCGGTGCTGCTGGAACTGAAAGGAAAAGGCTGCCGCCAGTTTGAAAACTTCCTGCTGGCACAGCATAGGAGCTGGTACGACTTTTTCATGGACGCTCTCTGTGAGGGCGGCGTATGCAAGCGGATAGACCTTGCCATCAACGATATGGCAGGAATACTGGATATTCCAGAGCTGACCGCAAAAGGCAGGAATGAGGAATGTATTTCTGTGTTCCGAAGTTTCAAGTCCTACCGCTCTGGGGAGCTGGTACAGAGCCACGAAGAAAACAAGTTCAGCATGGGGCACACGCTCTATATCGGTTCGCTGAAATCAGAAGTCTACTTCTGTGTGTATGAGAAAGATTACGAGCAGTATGTGAAATACGATATTCCCGTTGAGGAAACGCCCATTAAGAACCGTTTTGAAATCCGATTGAAAAATGAGCGTGCTTATTATGCGGTGCGTGACCTGCTGACCTACCATGACGCTGAACGCACTGCTTTTTCAATCATCAACCGCTATGTGAGGTTTGCCGATAAGGACGAAACAAAAAGGCGAAGTGAATGGCAGACAAATGACCGCTGGGCGTGATTTGTCGGGGAGGATCGTGGGCGGCTGAAACTGACGACCAAACCCGAACCGTATGATTTCCAGCGCACATTGAACTGGCTGGCAAGCTGGCAAGGCAGGTCGCCCCTACCTTGCAGGTGGCTGAAAAGCTGGATAAACAGAATAACACGACGGTCATTAAAGATATGGTGAAAAATGCAAAGCTTACCGACCGACTGGAAAAGGTCTTGCGGCAGCTATCCGTTACCGTGGATGAAATGACCGTCAAAGACAAGGGGGAATAGAAAAATGTGGCATTTATTATTTGACCTGCTACTGGTGTCAGCAGGCATGGGAATGGGTGTTAGCTGATATTTATGCGGATGAAGCCATTACGGGTACACAAGTAACAAAACGAGAAGATTTTCAGCGTATGATAAATGATTGTATGAATGGTGAAATTGATATGGTAATTACAAAATCCATTTCAAGATTTGCCAGAAATACTTTAGACACATTGAAATATGTTCGTATGCTGAAAGAGAGAAATATTGCTGTCTATTTTGAAGATGAAAAAATCAATACACTTACAATGGATGGAGAATTATTGCTTGTTGTCCTTAGTTCTGTTGCACAGCAGGAAGTCGAGAACATTTCAGCCAATGTAAAAAAAGGGTTGAAAATGAAAATGAAGCGTGGCGAGCTGGTAGGTTTTCAAGGTTGTCTTGGATATGATTATCACCCAGAGGATAAGACAATTACTGTAAATCAAGAAGAAGCGGAGATTGTCAGATATATTTTCAACCGCTATGTTGAGGGTGCTGGTGGTTCTGTTATTGGACAGGAGCTTGAAAATCTAGGTTATAAAACGAAGTATGGGAGTTCCACATGGGCACCATCTACGGTTATCGGAATTATTAAGAATGAGAAATACAAGGGTGATATACTCTTAGGCAAAACTTTTACTGTTGATCCGATTTCCAAACGTCGTCTTGAAAACATGGGTGAAGAAGATAAATTTTATATGAAAGATCACCATGAGCCGATTATCAGTGAAGAAATTTTTGAAAAGGCACAGGAAATTCTTAATCGGAGAAATAAAAACCGAACAACGGTAGGCAGCGGTAAGCGTGAGAAGTATAGCAGGAAATACGCATTTAGCTGTATGCTGGAATGTGGCTTCTGCGGCAGCATTCTATCAAGGCGTAATTGGCACAGCAGTTCAGAATACAGCAAGGTTATCTGGCAGTGTGTAACAGCTACAAAGAAAGGCAAGAAGTTCTGTCCAGATAGTAAAGGAATACCAGAAACAGCCATTGAAGAAGCGTTCATTGAAAGTTACCGCTTGTTGTGCGATAATAACAAAGACCCTGCACAGCTCACATTTGTTTACAAAACAGGTATGAAAAATAGCGTTGATGGCAGCCGATTTAAGCCGCAAAGAAAAAATGCAAGAGGGAGACATAGAACTGATGAATTGTGTTCACATGAGAGTAACGAGGTTAATTCATTGTGTTCCGATAGTAGTACCGACACACGTTGAGACAGTAGTGTTGATGTCTAGAGAATAATGGCATAGTGTGAAAAAAGGCTTGAAATAGTTTTTTTTATGGTCGGAGTAGAAACTATGGCTCTCGGAGTTTCTTGTTTTACAGCTTTATCGGAACATATCTAAAAAGTGTAATCTGATAGTTGAGTTGGCAGGTTAGAAACTGGATAGGTTGCGGAGATAGGATTGTTGTGAAAAATGAAAGGTGTAATATGATAGAATATAAAGGCAAACAAGAATTGATAGATGAGATATCAAAGAGGGCAAAACTATTTATTAATGAATTTTCTGATGTTCCAGAAAAGGATAAAGACAAATTAGTAGATGGCATAGATAGAACTCCTTCACAGATGATAGCTTATCAGTTAGGATGGTTAAATCTCATACTTAATTGGGAAAAGCAAGAACAAGAAGGGAAGATAGTTATAACCCCTCACCCTGATTATAAGTGGAATAACCTTAGGAAATTATATGAAAGCTTTTATAAGAAGTATGAAAAGTATAGTTTACATGAATTATGTATTATATTTGAAGACACTGTGCAGGAAATTGTAGTGTTAATTGAGAGTTATACAGATATTGAACTTTTTCAATCTGAGGGAAGAAAATGGGCATCATCAACACCAGCTAATTGGCCAATTTGGAAATGGATTCACATCAATACCGTTGCTCCATTTAAATCCTTTAGAAGTAAAATCAGAAAATGGGAGAAGATTAGTAATGAATGACTTAATTGTAAATATTGAAAAGATCCATACAACAGAATTAGGAGTGGCTCGTATAAAGAAAAATCTAAAATTAGATACTGATGATGTTGTA
>JBKEBQ010000011.1:0-12011 GCA_047973225.1 Breznakia sp.
ACTTTGATAGTGAATCCTAGCTTTTCATCTTTGTACTTTGCGTTTGCTTGATAAGTTCCAACTTTCAAGATTTCTTTTTCATTATCATCCTTAATAACCTTATCGTATTTAGCATTGGTTAATGTTACTTTTGTTTGGGTTAAAATATTGGTTTTGGCTTCTACATACTTACTGGCAGTAAGCGAAACCTCTTCTCCATATTCTAGTACCACTTCTTCTTGTTTTAATTTTAAATTGCTTGTGTTTCTATTTACAACAAATACAAATGCTACTACCATCACACCAACAAGCGTTAGTATCACAAGTGATGTATACATCTTTTGTTTTTTTGTTAGTGATGTTAGCTTTTCTTTGATTTTCATTTTCTTCAATCCTTTCTTTTACATGAACATGATGTCCATATAGATAAGTAGTCATACTGCCCACTCTCTCACATTACTATTTTAGCACGGTTTTTTCGTTTTTTTTTCCCCTCGCTCGGGGAAAAACTTGTGAAGTCATTTCACAAGTGAACCTCCATTTTTAAAATCAGCCATAAAATAGGGTTAATTTGATGTTTTTTTAACTTCGTTTTTAGCGAAATGTGCTTTTAAATATTTTTAATAAATTCATTGACAAATTTTATTTCGTGTTCTTTTTGGTTCTTTTCCAACATTTTTATATGTTCTATAATTTGTGGTGGTGGCTTTAATATCATAACTGCATCTTTGAATAAATATTCGCTACTTTCGATAATATAGTAATACTTTTTATTGTTGATTTTATATTTTTTTTGAATATTTTCTATTTTCATACTTTGGAAATATCGATCATATAATAATTCTAAAAATATTGGTTTATAGGGTTTAAAGATACTATTGATTCTTTTTAAATAAAAATCAATCACATCTTGTTCTTCATGTATTTGCTCAAGTAATCTCTTAAATTGTTCAACTTTCCATCTTTCATTATTTGATCCGATAATGCTAGTTGAATATCGGTAATCTTTTAAATCGTAGTTTTCTTTAAATACGATTTTTTTATTTTGTAATACAAAGCCTCCATGTATATGTTTAAATACATTCACAAATTTGTGAAAAGCAGTTGTTTCATCTATTACTTCTTTTTCTCGATCGAATGATATTTTCCATACTTCATCCCAACTAATATATTTATCCATAGCTCCTTTTCACACTCCCTCTTCTCTTTTATCTGCTTCTTTCGTTAATAACAAAAATAAATTTGTAATTATTAAACTAATTTCAACAGAACTAAAAGATTTCATATATACTTTTTTTTCAACCACTCCTACAGGCTTAGCAAGCCATTGCGAAATGTTAACTTTATATTGTAGGAAGAAGTACAAAAATTCGAAATTGGTAAAAATATCTGTTTGCATATTTTTGTTGTTGTCAAACATATGCTTTATTAATAGTAGGCATATTTTTTTATCTGCAGTTAAATTATCATCATACAACAGTTCTGCTAGTATTCTGTTTATTGTAACTTCTTTCATTATTCATATTTTCTTGTATGATTAAACCGTACCTTGTAGACGGAAGAATCATATTCTCCTTTCGTTTTTTACTGATCTCAATTGACCTTCCAACGTATCAATGCAGTACTGTATTGATTCACAAGCTGTAATAACTTCTTTTTCATTTATACTAAACTCACAATCACTATTTAATTGATTACACAATTTTTCAATCTTTTTATAAAGTGACAAAAAGGTAGGTGTTTGTTTATTTTTTATATCTTTGCCATTTTGTATAGTATTAACTTTATTTTCAACATCTGCTTTTTCCTCTAAATATCTTTGGCATTGTCTTCCAGAAACATTCATGCGTTGACCTATCCAGTCAATTTTCAGAACACCTTTTTT
Organism: Breznakia sp.; assembly: GCA_047973225.1. Classification (GTDB taxonomy): domain Bacteria; phylum Bacillota_I; class Bacilli_A; order Erysipelotrichales; family Erysipelotrichaceae; genus JBKEBQ01. The sequence goes on from JBKEBQ010000011.1 coordinate 1,865, forward strand.
GATTTGTCCTTTTTTTTTAAAATCATAAAATACTTTTTCATACTCTTTAGCTCTAAACGCTTTATATTCTAAACTTTCATTTCTTTGACCATTTAAATCAAGTATATCCAATACTTCATTTGCTTCACTCAATGGCTTATCGACAATAATTGCGGGAATTTCATCATAATCAAGCGATTTGAGAGCTGTATATCGTCTTTCTCCACCTAACAATATATAGTGATGGTTTGCCTCTTTATACACTATAATTGGATTCTTTAATCCCTCCTTGCTAATTAATTCTGCAAGTTCGTTCACATCATTAATAGGTGCTGTATTGAGTGGATTAGGATGAATATCTTCAAGTGGTAGCGTCATAATTTTTGAACTATTTAATTCTTTAGTTTTTTCATTTAATAAATTCGTAATCATTTCTTTTTCCTTTCTTTTTTACATGGACATGATGTCCATGTAATTATTTTTCAAAAAACTTTTTACTTAGATTTTTTTTATTTTTATGAACTTCATTTTTATGGGCTAACATTTCTTTTATCTTTGAGAGCTTTGAAGGGACTTTGTCGGCTTCTACTTTTCTGACAATAAAATATATTGCTAATTGCATTTCTTTAGAAATTGGAATATTTTCATTTTCAATATATGAGCAGGTTGTTCCTTTATCAACAAAAGTAATAATATGATCTTGATCAAGCGTGAAGATCCAGTACGTGTATTTTTTTACTTCCATTTCCGCATAAATACCATATTTTTTTAGTAATGCTAATATTTTTTCTTTTCGTTCGATAGAAGAATTGATAAATTCCTCTGTTGTTAAATCAATGATTTTTAAATCATTTTTAAAACCACACATATTATTAAAAGGTATCACAACTAAATGCCAATAAAATCTTATAAATAGAAAAAACAGTGGAAAGACTAAAATTAATTGAATCAATGCCTTGTTGGGTAATGCCCACTTCACCAACTCAGGTACAACAAACCAAGCGACAATTATTGGTAAAAATTCAAGAACCCAAACGATATATTTAATATATCTAATTAATGTGTATTTTTGTTTATTCATCTTTTTTATCCTTTCTAAGAATTTCTTTAACCAATTGTAAATAATCAGCCCCTACATTGCTGTTTCCATTTATTACAGCTTCAGTGAAATAAGCAGAACTCGTTATAGGTTTTGATTGATAACGAATCTGTGTTTTAATTATATGGTTTTTTCTATTCGCTGTGATGTCTTCAATTCGTTGTTTGTCAGTGTTGTTTTTATTTACCATCGTAAATAATATTTTATGGTCAATATCTAAATCATAGCTATCTGCTATCTCTTGAATGTTTTGAAGTGTTATTTTGAAACCTTTCTCAGCCCCTTTATCAACTTTTATAGGTATGATTACTTCATCACTAGCATTTAGCGCATTTACAGTTAACAAATTGAGAATGGGTGGACAATCGATGATGATATAATCAAAGTTATCTTTTACTTTTTTTATGACCTTATATAGTCGATTGTGTTGGGCTTTATTATCTAAAAGAATTTGTTTCTCGGCTAATGCCAATTCCAGTCTTGAAGGTATAAAACTTAAATTATCAATTCTTGTTTCATAAACATGGACATCATGTCCATGTAACATTTGATCAATAAATACATAATTTTTATTTTTTAGATAAAAATCAGTTGAATTTGCCTGCGGATCTAGATCTATTATTAGTACTGTATAGTTTTTTACTGCTAATCCAGTGGCTAAATTTATGGATGTAGTGGTTTTACCGACGCCACCTTTCATATTTAATATGCTTATTGTTTTCATATCGTTTCCTTTCTTATATGGACATCATGTCCATAATGCAATAATATTTTTGATAGTCAGATACTTTGATAATCTTGGTGTGAGTGCTGCTGAGTAAAGGTGAAGCTTGATTGTAATAGCTATAAGGAATCTTTTGAAATAACGTTTTATCATATTTCCATTATTCCAGATGAACACTTAAAGAAATATCATTGATTTCTTCAAAGAACATTGTCATTAATATCCTGATGTTTTTTTCTAACTCGCTTACTCTCTGGTATACATGCTTAATTCTATACAGATTTCCTTCCTTGTCATGAAATTCTTCTTTTTTGAACCTTTTGTTATATTTTGCAAAGATAGATTCAATTTTCTTGAAAGCCTCAGTCTTAATTTCTCTATTGTCGTGGCCATCTTTAAAGCTAGTTATCACCTCTGTATGCTTTTGTTCGTGGTGTAACATAAAGTTAACGGTATATTGAATAGTTTCCTTTGCATAATTAATCATTCCAATCCGTCTTCTAACGACGTTACAATATTCAATTTTATTGCACCTCTTATAGATTATTTTACCTTTGGTAACTCTTGCGAATGTTCTCTTTAATGCATTTAATACTTTTATCTTTAACTCAACAATGAACTCATCCCACATATTCCTTCCTGAAGCATCTTTAGGGAAACGAGAAGACTCGAAGGTTCTTAGAAAAGAATTCTTTGCATGGAATATAATTGCCGTTTTTATCTTTAACAATGTCACCTTTTGTACATACAATTTGTTTGTATTCCTTAGGACAAGTACGAGCTGCAAATCTTCCAGTTCGAATATCTTTATATTTAGTTTCCTTATATATTTTATAGTTAGATGTCCCTAAGTATTTTCGCTCTATAATGGTAATAAGGGCATAAGTAACAGTCCGCTTCATATTAGTTATATTTTCTACTACAAAAGGCAAGTCTGTCGGTTTGATTTTTTTATTCTCATAGTCATATTCTTTTGTTTCAATTAGTTGCTTAATATAAAGTTTAATAAATGTTTTGCGTTTGCCTTCTGTATCACATGCTTTAGGATACAGTATCTTTAGTTGAACAGCATAACGGCTGTTTATATTTTTTCTTTGATACGTATCATGAAATTCATTGTATACTGCAACAAACTTCTTTAAATACATTGGCAAGTTTTCTATAAAGAAGCTTGATTTACTTGTGAAGTAATTATTGAATTCTTCTTTATGAAGTACCTGATAATTCAAGTAAATGTTGTTAGATCCATTTAATGGATCAATAACAATGTCAATATCCTTAAAAATATCCAATTGACTGAACTTACTGTTATTTAAGTAGCTAATCAAAAGGGTGTTGTAATCTAAACTATTCATTTAATACTCCCTTCACTGATCTAGCCTCACTTGTCAGATTGCCTAGAGATTTATAACTTCTTTTGCAATTTTCTATAAATGTAAGTTCATATCCATCGTATTTATATTCATCAATGATGTTATTTATAAGTTCTATTCTTTCTAAAGAAATAGAAGTGAATTTCTTTTCTTTATAAGCTATTTTTGGCATAAGATTGCCTCCTTTCAAGAAAGAGGTCTAGATAAACTATCTAAGATAAGATAGAATAGAAGAATCTAGTACGCTCTTATATATACGCAACCTCGTCACCGAGTTGCTTTTTTTTATTATTTTTTTAATTAATTTTTTTAAATGCCAAAATGTTTCCCCACCTTTCCGAAGATCCCCGTTTGCTAACGTTTTTATATTAGCTCTTGCTTTTTGTAGCTAATTTAGATATAATTCCTATGTAAGCATGACAAAAAGGTTGTTAAGGTTAAGGTTAAGGTTAAGGTTAGTCTTAGGGTTAGTCTTAGGGTTAGTCTCATGACATTAATTTTTTGGAACATGCCTTATTAGTTATCTAATTCGTTTCCGGCAAGAAATGTAGAATTAGATTTTTTTTTGGCTTTGTTCAATATGATTAATTAGTAGATAGCCAATATCAACATCAAGTGCTGTAGCTAATCTGCAGATACTGATTAAGGAAATAGATTCATTTCCATATAATACTTTGTGCAATGCCGAGTAGTGCCATCTTGCATCAGCTGCAAATTCTTTGAGAGTGATACCTTTCTGTTCGATCCTTTGTTCTACATTGGTTCGAATGTCCTGGAACTTTGCTCCGTGTATCTTAATTGCTTCAGGATTTATGAATGTATTTCGCACGTAAGTAACTACCTCCTTTCATCACCTAATAAATAAAAAAACGAACTAGGAAGCTAATTCGTTTTGAATTATTCATTAATCATTTCTTAATTGAAATGGTCGGGCCGGGGGGACTTGAACCCCCACGAGATTACTCTCAACGGATTTTAAGTCCGTTGCGTCTGCCTATTCCGCCACGGCCCGAGGATGTATAATGTGACACTTAAAAATGGAGGTTCCTACCAGATTTGAACTGGTGATCACAGAGTTGCAGTCTATTGCCTTACCACTTGGCTAAGGAACCCCAAAACAAATGGTGCGCGTGAAGGGACTCGAACCCCCACGGTTGCCCGCCAGATCCTAAGTCTGGTGCGTCTGCCAATTTCGCCACACGCGCAAGTGCTTTTTTATTATATCATATCAACGCATAAATGCAATATAAAATTAGTGCATTTGTGTACTGTGCAAAAAAGTATAAACAAGTGAAAAAAATGAAAAGAATCTAGGTTGACATCAGGCTTAAGCAAGTTAAAATATAGATAGAAAACGATTGTATTGTGATTCATAAATAATTGTTTAAATGTATTTATAGAGTCGCATGTCGATTAAAAATGAAAGAGGAATGATATGAATGCAACTTATTTTGAATATATTGTCGAAATTGATCGTACGCGTTCAATAACACAAGCAGCCGAAAATTTATTCATGGCACAGCCAAATTTAAGTAAAGCACTAAAAGAAACAGAACAACAGATTGGTTTCCCTATCTTTGAACGGTCTAGTAAAGGTGTCATCCCGACACGCAGAGGAGAAGAATTTTTAGTACATGCGCGAGCTATTGTAAATCAAATGCAGAAAATAACGCAGCTATCAAAAACAAATGATGATCGTATTCAGCGTTTTAGTATTTCAATACCAAGAGGAAGTTATATTTCCAATGCCTTTACATATTTTTTGAGTGAATTGGATATTGAAAAAGGTTATCAAATTGATATGGTAGAAACAAACTCTATGCAAACCATTCAAAATGTTATTTCTGGAGTATATCCACTTGGTATTATTCGATACCAAATGATTTATGAAAATTATTTTTTAGATTATCTCAAAGACAAGAAGTTAATCGTGGATACGATTTGGGAAATGGATCATTTAGTCTATATGTCAAAAGAACATCCACTCGTAGATAAGAAAAATTTAAGGGAAGAGGAATTAAAGGGATTTGTGGAAATTTCTCATGGAGATACAACGATTCCATACCTTTTTACCGAGAGGGTAGAAGCAGCGGATACCGACCTTGATAGACGCATTTATGTCCATGATCGCTTTAACCAATTCAATGTATTACAAGCCATCCCTTCTAGTTATATGTGGGGATCGGCATTACCACGGAAAATCTTAGATCGTTATGGGCTTGTACAAAGACGCTGTGAGAGTAAAAGAAGAAAATATAAAGATATTTTAATCTATAGTGAGGAATATAAATTAACAACATTAGACTTAAAATTTATTGATCGCTTATATGCAGCACGTAATAAAGTAGCGTTTAGAAAATATGACTAGCATATGTAAAAGAATATAAAAAAACCTTAATTTTTACATATACGAATAAAGAAAAAAGCATATCCATATACAAATATATATGTAGATAATAATTTTTAGTATTACCAATCATATGAAAAATACGTTAAACTATAGCTGTATAAAGGATAGCAGTGTGTAATGATTCTCTTATCTTTTTTATAAAACATAGAGTATATATCCTATAGTGTTTTAACACAACATACATTTACTCACAACGTTAAAGGACTATAACGATCAAGATATATATATCTATTTATTCTATAAAGATTACATGTACTTAGCATAGGATGCGCAAATGATCTTATAGATAAAAAAAAGAGCGACTGCTAATCGTTCTTTTTTTATGTGCATTCCTATATTTTTAATCAGCTAAACGCTTTTCACCACGAATGCTTTGAATCCCACTAATATCTTGACTTACTTCGACAACACCTAAATAATTATCTTCATTGTCGTAAATAGCAAAGTATTGGATGTATACAAACATACCCTTGAAAGGAATCCAAAAGTGTTCTTCACGCTTTCGTTTTGCTTTAAAATCATCAAGGATAGCTTCAACAATGTGAACGCTTTGTGGTGGGTGACATAGTTTAACTTCCCGACCCAAAACAGTCAATGGGCGATCAAATACTCTATGTTTACCTTGTGAAACATAAGCCACACGATCATGTTTATCAACAAAAGTGATATCCAGAGGTAACACATTTAAGATTTTTTCTAGTTCCAAGGCATTTACTTTGCCAGAAGGAAGTTGAATATAACCTTCTAACACTTCATCTCTAGTAGTTTTTGGTAAAGGTTTATTAAGTTGTAAAGCGGCATTGTTTTTAAGTGCAAGGTCTAATTTATCCCAAAGATCACTTGATAAATGTTCTTCTAACATTTGGAATAAAACATTTTGTTCTTTCGTGATCATATCTCGTATGCGTTTTTCAACAGCTACATAAGCAACTTGTGCATCATTACCACTAGCCAGTTTTGAAATAACAACTTTTAATTCTGCGCGTATTTCGTTGTCAACCCCCCACATAACTTGCGGAATGGTAAGAATGTCTACATATTCAAGAAGAGGAAAAAGAAGTTGTTCTTTTTTTCCATAATGATCATCAACTCTATCGTAAAGTTCTTGTACATAAGCTAAAGATAGATGATCTTGATTAGCATGCATGAAAGTAGTTAAAAATTCGTTATCTTCACGGAAATAGTCAAAAGGATGGGTAACTTTATCACTGTGTAAGTCTTCTAAGTTATCTTGGAAAAGTGAAGCATGGACATCACACAAACTCATGATTTCATCAATTGACATTCCCTCATTTACGAGTTGTTGTTCCATCTGGGCAATTTCAGCGCCTGAAACATACTTGAAGTCACGAATGAATGCTTCTTTTACTTTTTGTTCATCTTCACCATTGTGAAGTCTTAAGATCAAATCTTTTAATTTTGTTATTTTTGTATTCTGTTTTACAAGGATTTCGCTCATAGTGTTCGTCCTTTCTATCCAAATGTTTTAATATCTTCGCTTACAGTTCCCATACCACTAATACCATAGTGCTCAATTAAATAGTTGGCTGTAGCTTCGCTTAAATATCCAGGAAGTGTTGGACCTACTTTAATGTCTTTGATACCTAAGTGAAGAAGAGCCAATAAGACGATAATTGCTTTTTGTTCGTACCAAGCAATGTTGAAAGAAATAGGCAATTCATTGATATCGTTTAGTTCGAATACTTCCTTTAATTTTAATGCAACAACCACCCAAGAATAAGAGTCATTACATTGTCCTGCATCAAGCACTCTAGGAATACCATTAATATCATTTAATTGCAATTTGTTGTAACGATATTTCGCACAACCAGAAGTTAATATAATCGTGTCATCTTTTAATGTTTTCGCAAATTCTTCATAATATTCACGACCTTTTTTGCGGCCATCACAACCACTCATTACAATAAATTTACGAATTGCGCCATTTTTAATGTTTTCAACAATTGTTTCTGCTAATGATAAAACTTGATTATGGGCAAATCCACCAACAATTTCTCCTGTTTCAATCGATTGGGGAGCTTTACATGTTTTGGCTTGCGCAATGATATCGCTAAAGTCTTTGGTTCCATCACTATTTTCTTTGATTCTGATAAAGCCTGGATGATCGCAATTTCCTGTTGCATACAATTTATCAAGATACCCTGCATTTTTACGAGGAGGAACGATACAGTTTGTGGTAAAGACAATCGGGCCGTTAAAGGTTTCAAATTCACTTGTTTGTTTCCACCAAGCATTACCGTAATTTCCAACTAAATGCGTATATTTTTTTAGTTCTGGATAATAATGTGCGGGTAACATTTCACTGTGTGTATAAATATCAACACCGCTGTCTTTGCTTTGTTCTAACAATTGTTGTAAATCATGTAAATCATGCCCGGAAATTAGAATACCAGGACGGTTCTTTACACCGATGTTTACTTTCGTGATTTCTGGATTTCCATATGTTGAGGTATTTGCTTCATCAAGCAGGGCCATAACTTTAGCACCATAGCTTCCTGTTTTATCGCAAAGTTTAATTAACTTATTTAAGTCTTTTACATGATTGATGTTGGCAAGAACATGAACAAGGAAGTTATGAATATCCATATCTTCATATCCTAATTGAATGGCATGCGCATGGTAGGCGCTCATACCCATCAAACCACCCATAATCAATGATTTTAAAGCGTTTAAGTCTTCATTTTCTTCATAATATGGAACGACATCGTTTTGTTTTGTATAAGACTTTGCTAATAAAATCTGTTTTTGAATGCCGTCATGACTAAAGTTCGCATTGGTAATCAGTTTAAACATACAGTTTGTGATAAAGCGCTTTTCATCAAGATGATGTTCTTTATCACCATCAAGCTGTGTTGATAAAACTTTTAGATATTCTTTCAACTCATCCATTAAATTGGCTAAATCGCTGTCTTTTCCACATACCCCTTGGATGGTACATGCTTTGTTTGCTGCTGTTTCTTCGCATTGGTTACAATACATTGCTGTTTTCATAATAAATCTCCTTTATATATAGATAATATATCTTAAAATAGGAGGACAAGATGTGATAATTACAACATTTTAAAAAAATCTGTATTTAAATGATAGGTTTGTTTATCGCTACGAAAGATACCTTTTTTTTCCATTTGTGACAACTCTCTCGATAAGCTGCTGCGATTTACACATAAATATTCTGCCAATTGTGTTTTATTGAAGGGCAGTTTGAAAGAATAAGATTGACGCTTTACACAATAAAAAGTAAGCACTTCAAAAATTCGCTCTTTGATTGTGATTTTATTTAAACACTCAATTTTATGTGTTAAAAAGGCATTCTTTGTGGCTAAGATAGAAATGATATTTTGCGATATTTTAGTATTGACTTGAAAGATAGCATTACTTGATATCTCTAAAACTCGCAAATTTTTGGTTGCAATAATATCAAAAGGCGTGCGATGGTGCTTTCCGAGTGCAACCGATTCCGCAAACATATCATTTTCACTTAATAATGTGACAAGTTTTTTGTTTCCGTTGATGTCGTAACTGCAAATTTCAATTTCGCCTCGTATGATGATGTAGAGATTATGTATTTCTTCCCCCATATGAAACAAGATAGAGCCTTTCGCATAATTTTTGGTGTGCATAAACGCGTGTAACGCTTCAAATTCCTTTGTTGTTATATTGTTAAAGACTTCATGGTTTTTAATTTCGTGCATAGTGAACTCCTTTTTAGCGTATTATAACAGACTTAAAGGGGACATGCTTTGATGATGATTCACTACATTGTTTTGGATAGCAGCAGTTTCACTTTTGTGTTTATCAAGCCTATAAGTTATGGTATGATAAGAAGGCAAAGAGGGTGTACGATGAAGCTAGAACAACAAATTAAAATATCGTTTTATATAGTGGGACTTTTACTTATTTTTTCTTCCAAATTATTTGCAGTTATGGACACAAATATCGCAATGAGTATAGCTGCGGGGTGCCTGGTTTTATCTTTTTGTATTGATGCGTTTATGTGTTATAAAGAAAAACGTTTTATGCAGATGTTTGCATATATTTTGGTTTCAATATTCTTTGTAAGTGGTGTGCTTTATATTTGGAAGTTTGTATTGTAAAAAGCAAGAATTATCTCATAAGAAAAGCACGATACTATTATAGAATGCACTAGTCAAGTAAAAGTGGACATGTAATAAAAGTTATGCAAAGCCTCATTCAGTTCTATACTGAATGAGGCTTTTATAATTCAATGAATACGCTGGTCTTTCATTATTAAAGTACTGAACATACTATTCCATAAACTCTTTAAAGTTATCTAATTTCCAATATTGAAAATCACAGGCCATTTCAGCTTCAATCCAACCATTAAGTGATTCTATAATAGGATTATCTGTTGAAGTTCCCGCTCGGACATACTTCTAATGATGTTATAATCTTTATGTGCCTCTTGATAGGCAACAGAGTTGTAGACGGCACCTTGATCTGTGTGAAGGATAAGGGGGGCTGTCTCTTTTTTATCTAATTTCCTTAATAAATCATCTAAACATTTATAATATGGTTTTATA
>JBKEBQ010000015.1:0-10260 GCA_047973225.1 Breznakia sp.
TTGCGAATTGCTTGTAGCAATACCAAGCTATACTTTTTCGCTTCATTCATAATCTTCACACTTACAATTTCTATTTTTGGTGCTAAGGCAATTGCTCCTGCTTTTGCATCTTTTTTCATTTCATCTGCATGGTTTCTTAGAGCAGGCAAAATGCTTGTCATAACTACTTTTTTTATATTAATTACTATTTCCTTCAATTTGCGTTTCATTCGTTTTAACATTTTCTGAAAATCCATAAATGTCTCCTTTGTTTAATACCATGCAATAATACCACACATAACCTATTGACTCAACTATATCACAAAGTTTCACATAATTGTGTTTAACCGCTATTTTATCGTATATTTTTGCTATTTTTTACTTCTTTAAATATGTTTTATTTCACATTTTTTAACTTATATCATAAATTCACTTCTGTTTTAAAAAAAGCTTAGGAATATTTTCCTAAACTTTTTAAGCATAATTTTCTAGAAATTTTTTAATTAATGGTTCAGCATCAATCGGACAGGTTGTTTTGCCAATTTTATACTCTGGCCGCTCTTTCCCATGATACTCACTTCCGGCACTCACACCAAGGTGGTATCGTTTTGCCAATGCCAACAAATACGTTTGATCCGCTTTGGTGTGTTTTGGCGAAAACACTTCAAGTCCATGCAAGCCAAGCTTAATAATACCATCCATAAGTTCTACTCTATTCCGCAAGGATGCCATCGGATGTGCCAATACACAAATACCTCCAGTCGATTTGATAAGCGATATCATATCTTCAAGCTCTGGATAAGCAATCGGCACATAGGCTGGCTTCCCTTTCGCAAAGAAATCCGCAATAAACGATTGAATTGGTTTGTCTTTTTTTGTTCCATGCAAGTAAGGTTGTAAAAGCGGTTCTTTTTCATACTTTACATTGGTCAACACTTGACGCGCTATGGTTTCTGGTGAAACTACTTGAAAACGAGAAAACCTCATTAAGGAATCTACATCCACATGAATACCACTAAATTTTTCGAAGAGTTCAATTCTTCGCGCTGACACTGCTTTTTCCTTAGCTAAACTTTCGTGTTCAATACTGGTAAAACGAGGGTCACTAGAATCAATAAAATATCCCAACAACCGTAATGGCAGCCCTTCATACTGACAATCAATATTAATCCCATCAATATATGTTATCTTATATAACTTTGATAATTGCTTAGCATTGATATTTGCCTTTACACAGTTATGGTCACTTATTGAAATGGTTGTAAGTCCTGCCTTAATTGCCTTTTTAAAAATATCTTCGACAACATCTTCACCATCATGCGAAAACGATGAATATAAATGTAAATCATATGCATTCCCACTAATTTCAATTACCTCTTCTTGCGCAATTGGCTCTTCTTTCTCTTCTCTTTGTTTCGCAAATTGACTATCTAAAAGCACGATCTTCGTATGCAGTATAAAATCAATCATACTTCGATGATACTTTACATCGGTTAATACAATGACACTATTGATAATATAATAAGCAATGATTCCGTATCCATCCAACAGCACATATAAAACAATCAGTGGTAGTGACCTTCCAACAATTTCGCGAATGATGATTTTTGATGCATCTACCTCTTTATTATCAAGTGCAACTACCTTTAATCCCATCGCCAACTTTCCAAACGATTGCCCTTTAAATAAAACCGTAAACATAAGATTTCCTAAAATCATCGTACACAACAGCATAAGCAAACAAATAAATTGAACTATCCCTAACATGGAAATCGAAACAAGATCTGTAGTCACCAACAAAAAAACAATCAACCATAAAATCATTGGAAACAACATGATCACAATATCACCCAACTGTGCTAACATTCGTACCCACAGTGTTTTCCATGTCATATCACTTGCCAAATATCTTCCAAATTCCATATATGTTTGTGAACGCTTTTTTAAAAACTCCCACATAGACGCTTTCTTGTTTGTTATCGTATCTGCCATCACACTATCTCCATTCCTAAGCTTTTACTCATTATAACATGCTATTCTACTTGAAAAAAGTCATAGAAGTTTTGTTCCATTTGTTCCGCAAGCTTTTGTGGCTCCATTTGTTTTAATTCTGCAATCTTATCGAATGTATACACAATATATTTTGACTCATTCTCTTTCCCTCGAAAAGGATGAGGTGTCAAATAAGGAGCATCACTTTCCACAAACAGACGATGACTTGCAACTGTGGATGCAACATTCAATAATCCTTTTGCATTTTTAAATGTTATCACTCCTGCAAATGAAAGATATCCACCCATTGCTTGTACAATGTTTGCACTCTCTACACTACCACTAAAACAGTGCATCAAAAACTTTGTTTTCGCATATTTTTTTAGAATATCTAAAGTATCTTTTGTTGCATCACGCATATGAATCAAAATAGGAAGCTTATATTTATTTGCCAACTGTATTTGTTTTATGAATAAGGATTTCTGTTTGTTTTCATCATAAGGTTCATAATGATAATCAAGTCCAATTTCACCAATGGCAATAATATCGCGATCAACAATGCTTTGCAACAACCCTTGTATAGCTTGCTCATCAACACCTTCAACATCACCAGGATGAAACCCTAAAGCAATCCTAATCATATCGTTTTTTTCTTTATATTTCTTTGCCCGATAAAATTCTTCTAAATTTGTACAAACTACGAGAATCCGCTTTAATCCAGCGGTTTTCGCTGATGCTACTATTTCATCAATTCTGGGATATAATCGATTACAAGTTAAATGAGCATGGGTATCAATCAAATTTTTTATCATAATGTTCCTACTTTCCTAAACAAAATTTTGAGAATAAGGTATCCAGTAAATCGTCTCGACTCACTTCACCTAAAATATCTTTTAATGCATAATACGATGCCTGTAAATCAATAGCAAGAATATCTAAGTCAAGATCACTCGCATGTTCTAAATTAGCAGCAACATTTTCCATCGCCACCTTCGCCTTATGCATTTGTGCGATATGGCGCTCATTTTGTAAAATAGGTTGTTCTACAATATGCATATCTTTTAGAAAGATCTCCTGTATTTTATTTCTCAATTGCTCGATATCTTTGTTTTTTGCACTAATGTAGACGCCATCTTTTTCACTTTGGTCATGCATTCTATCTTTTTTATTATAAATACAAATACGTTGCTTGTTTTCTGTAAGTTTTAAAAGTTTTATATCTTCTTCATCTACATCTTTGCTTGCATCAAATACCAAGAATATAAGCTGTGCGGCCTCCATTGCTTTACGGCTTCGATCAATCCCAATCTTTTCAACAACATCTTTCGTGTTTCGAATACCTGCTGTGTCCAACAAATGTAAAGTTACGCCTCCTACTTCAACAAAGCCTTCTACAACATCTCTAGTTGTTCCTTCAATTTCCGAAACAATTGCTTTATCTTCTTCTAATAAGGCATTCAATAAACTCGACTTCCCGACATTCGCCTTGCCAACAATCGCTGTTTTAATCCCTGCTTTCAACAGTTGTCCACTAGCAGCTTGTTTCAAAATTTTATCCATTTGCGCTCGCCAATGTACTACTTTTGGTTTTAGGATTTGTTCACTAATTTCTTCTACGCTATCATATTCAGGATAATCAATGTGCACTTCTATCGCTGCTATCACGTCTAAAAGTTCTTGTAACAGTGGATCAAGTAATTGTTTTACACTGCCTTTGATCCCTGCAACAGCCAATTGTGCTTCTCTAGAATGCGTTGCCATAATCATGTCATGAATTGCTTCCGCTTGTGTTAAATCAATGCGGCCATTTAGAAAAGCGCGTTGACTAAATTCACCAGGAGTAGCCAAGCGACAACCTTCTCGCAAACACAATTCCACTATTTTTTTGGTTATATATATACCCCCATGACAATTGATTTCAACGACATCTTCTCGTGTAAAGGTTTTGGGTGAGCGAAAAACACTCACAAAAACTTCATCAACATCTTCTCGTGTTTGTGGATCGTGTATCCAACCATAATGAATTGTATGCGTTGCTACCGCTTGTAAGTTCCTAGAAAATAAGCGATTGGCAACCTCTATCGCCTCTTTCCCACTCATTCTAACGATGGAAATTGCGCCATCTTTTAATGCCGTGGAGATTGCGACAATTGTATCAACTAACATAATGTACCTCTTTTTATACGTGCTTTCTTACATACCTAACATTGTACCATAAGCCACACTGGATAGGCTACATTAGAGTAGACAGAAAAGGCATAAAGTCATGGTAAAAAGATAGGAGAAAATCAAACATGACAACAACATGAAAAAACATTACATTCCCCACGAGTGCAAGCAGCTCTAATTACGTTCTAAATATTACATTTATTACGAACAAGTAAATAAACTAGATCCGTATAATGACGAAGTCGTTATCATATTTAATGAAATTCAAAAAGTGTACAGATCAAGAAAGATTAAGGTGAACTAGCGAAAAAAGATATTCATCTTTCACGAAGAAGAATATCTAAGATTATGAGATACAATGGTTTAGTGTCCGTATTAAACAATCTTTGAGTAAAAAAGGAAACCCATATGACAAGCTATCGCTGAAGCACAGTTTAAAATCATCAAAACTGAATTCACCAAGTCAAGATATTTTGAAACACTTGCTCAACTTGAATTAAGACTAGAAACATATATTTACTGGTTTAACAGCAAGCAGATACATTCCACATTGAACTACTCACAAGTTGAATATAGATGATAAATTCTATGTAGAAGTTGTCCTAAAAAGACTTGCCATTCCTTTTATCTAAAACTCGATAATTAAAATCTCCATGAATATTTCTAAAATTATCGTATTGCCACTTCCTACAAAGTTTTCACTGTATAAACCCATAGTTTTGTTCGCAACATTAAGATCAACACATATAACTTCCGTATTTTTCTCGCTATCAACTACATACAATAGATTCTCATCATTTATGTATGCAAACCGGTTATTCCCTATATCAATAAGGTTCTCAACTATACCTTTAAATTCGTACTCACCATTATAGTTGTTCCCCCCAGTATGATATTCTACAAACAAGGAATCATTGATACTGCTAATACACTTTATTGATTTTTTCTCATAAATAGTTTTCACATCTTTTCCTGTTGCAAAATCGTAATACCATAGATAATTTGAGTCTTCTTTTTCATGATAAAATTTTTCTTTCATCAAGTACATATTACCGACATACTTTTCACTCTTATAAGAAAAAACTTCTGTAGCAACTCCACCACTTAACTTGTAAATGGTTGTTTTTTCATCATCAGCAGCTACCAATATACATATATCATCACTGTAGAAAATATTCAATTCATAGTCGCTTTTATCTTCAAAAGTTATTAGTGGATCAGTCTTATCTACCATATACAGTTGATATGTGAGATGATTATTATCTATATCTACCATAGAATAGTAGATATCTTCTTTGTCATAACCAAATCCCTTAATCCTGCCGAAAAGAACACTCGTTTCATATTCTTTACCATTAATTGAAAATGACGCATTAAATTTTTTATTTTCCCTGTAAAAATCAAACTGATCACCATTTTGACTAAATTCTATTTGCATATCAGTTTCCCTCCTCGTTCGGAATTCGCCAAAAGAGTCATCGTCAATCAAAAAAACTGCAAAAATACAAATTGCTGGAATAAAAATAATGATTTTTTTAAAGTAATGATAGTACCATATAAAAGGATTAGTAAAAGTAAAAGGCTTCCTAAAAAACTTAAATAAAATAATATTGATAAGAAATACCACAATGGCAATAATCCATAAATAATATATTTCAAAATGCAAACCAAAAACAGAAAATAACTTTACAGCTACAGCCATAAGAACAAGTGATCCAACAATTGAAAGTTTTTTATTAAAAATATGTTGTTTAAAAACATTATAAAGTTTTGGATACTGCTTTTTATTATTTTTAAAATACATTCTGTGATGGATACGTCTACTTTTTTCTAAAAATCTTAAACTTTTACCTTTATACAATCCAGCTTGGATACTTTGAATATATTTTTTAATAAAAACAGAATCATAACAATATTTTAAAAATTGCTCGGACTTAAAAAATTTTACATAATTTTTAATTGACAAAATACCTTTATGTTTTAATAGCTCAATAAGTTCATTAATTTTTTCAATTTTTTCTTCATATTCATCAGCATATTCATCAACTTTGCCGAATTTCCTATTTATATTTATCTTTTCCTTTTTTATTTTAGAACTTTTACTATTTTTAAACGCCTCTTCACTTGAATTTTCATCTTTAAGATTTTCAAATTCATTCTCACTATTTTCTCCCGCTGAAGTTTTCGCATTTTGAAAAACATCGTAATCAGCATTCTTATCTCGGTTTGCCTTAACCAAATCATACAAAGCTTTATTTTCCAATACTATTGGATCATAGCCCTTGGCATAAGCAAGGGCTTGCTTATATGCTTCGTTAATCTCTTTAAACTCTTCAGGATACTCTTCAGGATGATACTTTTTAATTACAGCACTATAGGCCTTCTTTATTGCTTTTATGTCTTTAGTAGCTTTTATTTCAAGCTTGTCAAAATACCACATCTAATTAAAAAACTTTGTCTCTGGACTTTCAAATGCAAATGGAGATTGAGATTCCATACTATCTAAAAGCTCTAAAAGCTCGATCTTAGCCTGTTCAATCGTCGCCAATTTCCCATCTCTTTTTAAGTTTTTTGTATGAACAATAATGGATGCTGCCATCTCTCTTTTAGAACCAATACTTTCTTCAAAAATACGAGAAGCTCTCTCAATAATATATTCCAAAACCTCATCTTCTATAATTTGCATTTTTATTTTTTTAATATCCTTTGTCTTTTTTTCTATATCTTCTGATGAAAGTGCTGTAGCCTGAGTAAAAAAGACTTTTTGAACTCCTTCGCCTGTTGACACAACATTTACATCGACATCAAGGATACCGTTGATATCATATGTAAAACGGACATCCACTAACTCATGCTCTGAACGATTTTGAGGAATATCCACTGTTAAAGAGCCAAGAAACTGATTTTTATCAGCAACACTCTCTTCACCTTGATAGATTTTAACCTCTATCTGCTTTTGACCCTTGTAGTTTGTTTTATATCTTTCAACCTTACTGCAAGGAAGAGTCGTGTTTCTATCAATAATTGCAGAAAAGAGTAGGCTGCGATTATCTGAACAGCTAACTTCAATCCCCAGTGAAAAAGGACAGATATCCGTTAACACTTTATCCTTAATTTGCGAGTTTCTCTCTTTAATACCAGCTACATAACCACAACCCATACCGATAAGATAATCAACATCCCCACTTACCTCTGGTTTCTTTTCAAATAGATATTCTAAATATTCTTGAACAACAGTAAGCCGACTAGATCCACCCACCATGATTAAACGATCGACTTCAACAACACTCATTTGAGCATCTTTTAAAGCTTTTTTAACAACACCTTTTATTCTAGCTAACAGCGGCTCAAAGATTTCAAGCAATGATTCATTTGTAAGACTAATTGTAATTTTTCTATCATCTAAGTAAAGATCATAAGAAGACTCATCTTTTAACGAAAGATCTTTTTTTAACTCTTCAATATGTCTTGTAAGAATTGCTGATTCTTTTGAAGAGAGATTATACAGATTATGTGTTTCAATTACAAAATCTTCAATTGCTTGATTAAAGTCTTCTCCACCCAAATGATTATCTCCAGATACAGATATAATTTCAACTATATTTTCAAAACAATCAACCACAGAAACATCAAGTGTCCCTCCACCTATATCAAAGATTAAAAGTTTTTCAAAACTTGTTTGATTGATTCTAGATGCCAATGCTGCAGCACTAGGTTCATTTATAATACGATCTACCCTTATCCCCGCCACTTCACCAGCCTGTTTAGTAGCCAAACGTTTTACATCATTAAAATAAGCCGGAACACTTATAACCGCCTCTTCAATTTTTTCCCCAAGATAATTTTCAGCATCTTGTACAAGCTGCCTGATAACCATGGCAGAAAGATCGATAGGTGTGTAGCCTTGACCATTTAAATTGTAAATTTTATCACTTCCCATAAAGGTTTTAAAAGCTGCAACAGTATTATCATTATCTGTAATAATACGCTCTTTCGCTATTTTACCAACTATAACACCATCATCATGAACAGAAACAACACTTGGCGTTAAATATTCATTAAATTGGTTTGGTATCAGCTCTACCTTACCATCTTTAAATACACTTACCAATGAATTGGTAGTGCCTAAATCAATACCTATAATAATCATAGATCCCTCCCACTCCTATGTAAATATATCACAAAACTATATATAAAATAAAGTGTGTTTTAATGAATTAATTCATTTACTTCTTTTCGATGTATGTTTTGCCATCAAGTTTATCGACATTATCCTACATGCGAATGAACTCTTGTTTCCGCTTATTAGCAAATAATCTCGAAATCCCCCTTCATTTTCGCAACTACCTTGCGTTGCTTATGCTAGACGCTTTTGCCCTAGATGCTATCTTCTTTTAAAAGCATAGATATACCAACTTGCATTCTTTGTTTTTTTTGTTAGGATGAAAACAATTAAAAAAACTTCCGTTTCGCTTTACTGCAAAAAGAAGTATTTTTATTATTATAACATAGAAATAAATAAAACATAAGACTTGCCTTTCCTTTTATCATCTATATACTTGTATAGGCATGGAGGTTTTGTTTATGAAGTATGATGTTATTATTGTTGGCGCAGGTCCTGGTGGTATATTTTCCGCTTATGAACTCGCAAAAGAAAATCATAATTTAAGTATTTTGGTTCTAGAAAGTGGTTTTGCATTAGCAAAAAGAAAGTGTCCTATTGACGGTGATAAGATAAAAAGCTGTATTGATTGTCCCACTTGTGCGATTATGAAAGGCTTTGGTGGTGCCGGTGCTTTTTCCGATGGTAAATATAATATTACCAATGAATTTGGTGGAAATCTTCATGAATATGTCGGTAAACAAGAAGCAATTGATTTGATGAACTATGTAGATGATATCAATATGCAGTATGGAGGAAATGGTGCTCGCAAGTTTTCAACAGCCAGCTCTTCTTTAAAGAAGGAATGTTTAAAACATGACTTACATCTATTAGATGCTTCTGTACGCCATTTAGGTACAGATTTAAACTATGTCATTTTAAAAAACTTATACAATGCATTAAAACATAAAATCACTTTTAAATTTCACGCTCATGTTAGCAACATTGTACATGAAGATGATTATCGGGTATTTGTTGGTGATGATGTGTATGAGGCACGTTATGTCATTGTGTCTACCGGGCGAAGTGGCTCTAAATGGATGCAATCCATATGTGATAATTTACATATCAAAACCCAATCTAGCCGTGTCGATATTGGCGTTCGTGTAGAACTTCCTGCCGCTACCTTTGAACACATTACAGATGATGTATATGAAAGTAAAATCGTCTATCGAACACGCAAATTCCAAGATAAGGTAAGAACCTTCTGTATGAATCCAAAAGGTGTTGTCGTAAACGAAAACACCAATGGCATTATTACCGTGAATGGACATAGTTATGAGGATCCCGCTTTATTTAGTGAAAATACAAACTTTGCGTTGCTTGTATCCAATCATTTTTCACAACCATTCAAAAATAGCAATGAGTATGGAGAAAGTATCGCAAAACTTTCCAATATGTTAGGTGGTGGTGTTTTGGTACAGCGCTTTGGCGATTTGATTCGTGGACAAAGAAGTACGCCTTCTAGAATTGCTGGAAGTTTCGTAACACCAAGTTTAAAAGCCACGCCTGGTGATTTGAGTCTTGTCATTCCGAAGCGACAATTAGATGATATTATTGAAATGATTTATGCTTT
The DNA here is from genome assembly GCA_047973225.1 of Breznakia sp. Classification (GTDB taxonomy): domain Bacteria; phylum Bacillota_I; class Bacilli_A; order Erysipelotrichales; family Erysipelotrichaceae; genus JBKEBQ01. Next base: position 9,879 of record JBKEBQ010000015.1, read on the forward strand.
GGATAAGGTAGCACCTGGAACAGCCAGTGATGATACATTACTATATGGAGTTGAAGTAAAATTTTATAACTTGGAAGTAGAAGTAGATACCCATTTGGAAACCGCACATAAAAATTTATTTGTGATTGGTGATTGCAGTGGTGTAACCCACTCTTTATCCCATGCAAGTGCAAGTGGAATTTATGTCGCTAGAAAAATTTGTAAAACAGAAGCTTAATAAAAAAAAAAGAAGCTATAGACGAATTTATTTATTCGAAAAAGAAAGGGGCTGTAACGAATAAACAACCCTAACATAACGAAAAAGGGTACTGCTCATTGTGAGTGATACCCTTTTTCGTGTAAAATATACATATGGAACAATTAAATAATCAACCCAATATGT
>JBKEBQ010000027.1:0-71938 GCA_047973225.1 Breznakia sp.
ACTTTGATAGTGAATCCTAGCTTTTCATCTTTGTACTTTGCGTTTGCTTGATAAGTTCCAACTTTCAAGATTTCTTTTTCATTATCATCCTTAATAACCTTATCGTATTTAGCATTGGTTAGTGTTACTTTTGTTTGGGTTAAAATATTGGTTTTGGCTTCTACATACTTACTGGCAGTAAGCGAAACCTCTTCTCCATATTCCAGTACCACTTCTTCTTGTTTTAATTTTAAATTGCTTGTGTTTCTATTTACAACAAATACAAATGCTACTACCATCACACCAACAAGCGTTAGTATCACAAATGATGTATACATCTTTTGTTTTTTTGTTAGTGATGTTAGCTTTTCTTTGATTTTCATTTTCTTCAATCCTTTCTTTTACATGGAGGGGCGGACAAAATCTTGGACCAACATAATTTGTTTATGCTAATCTTAGACTTTGCCTATACCCCATTGGACTCCTATAGCTTAACGATTCTTTGATTCACTATTGTTATATCAAGTAATGTAATTATTAATTATTTCTATAAAGTCTTCAATACTTATATTTTTATAATCATTGCCATAAAACATCTCATTTTTTATTCTTCCAAAAAATCCTTCACATGCGACGTTATCTGGTAAACAATCTTTTTTAGACATGCTCCTTGTAAAACCGTATTTTTCCATTCTGTCTATCCTCCCTGGCCCTCTGTAATGCCAACCTCTATCCTATGAATTAATGGGGCTTCTGTATTTACTAATGAATTATGATATGCAGCTAACATTGTATTTACTAATAATGCATTAGGTGTAGTTCCAACTGTCCATACTGACACTAAACCATCAAAACAATCTACCATTGCTGAAAGATATACTTTACCAGCTGGAATTGAAAATTCAGTTATATCTGTAAGCATTTTTTCGTTTGGATTATCTGCATAAAAATTTCTATCTTTCCTCTTGGCAAATGTTTTTTTGTTACTCATTAGTGAACTAGCTCCTCCTTTAAAATATAGACTTCTCCACGTATAAATACTTGATCTACTATATCCTGTGTCTTCTGATACTGATTTTATAGATTCTCCATTCTCAAAACAACGACTAATTATCTCTAATTTTAGTTCTAAGGGAGGGTGTTGCCTATGGTCTACTAAATCTAAACAATCATTTTGGTTTCTTCTTATTATTATATTCCTATTTTTTATCTAAGTATACATATTTTGCCTGTTTGGATATCCTAATTTATTAATTACTGCTGCTATTGCGTTTGTTTGATCATACAATTTAAGAGCTTCTTCTTTTTCTTGTTCTGTATATGACATTTTCTGTTTAAAACGGGATTTTAGCGCTTTTCGCTTTAATTTCTTCAATAAATACAAAGTTGTGAAATGCTACATTTACATTATCCTTGTAAATATGACTATTTCATTTTTTTCAAAATCACAAACAACATAAAGAAAAAAATCAAACTTTTTATCTTCTTTTTCAATGGTTTTATCCCCTAAAACACATCATGCCTGGCACAAAAAAAGTAGAAGCGTTTGGCTTCCACTTTTATTAAACTATTTCACTTTATAAACAATTCAAATACAGTCTTCGTATTTAAATACATAAGGATCTACTTTATTCGCGTTCCAGCATTCGTCGCAAAATTTCCATAAATCGGATGAGATGGGTTTATCCCATTCACTTCAGGAAAATAACTACAGAGTACCTCACATACGCACATCAATAATACCCATGATGAAGTGTGTGGATAGTTTGAGCAGTTAATTTCTCCTAGTCCTCGATTTGAAACCACAAGCAAATCTTTTGTTTTTGTACGAGAAAAGTCGATTAGGTTCTTCATGAACGTTGCACCATTTCCTTTTGTATCTAGCAAAACTAGTTTTGACCCTTTCACAATTGTACGCTGTGGTCCATGCATAAACTCTTCTAAATTATAATTCATCACTGCTATCTGCATTGTCTCTAAAATCTTCAATGCACCTTCTCTTGCCGTTCCATTATTCATCCCAAATCCAATAACACTCACCCCTTTTGCCTTTGCCCATGACTTATTTTTTTTACACCATAACTTAACTAGCTTGATTATATTGGGTAGTTCTTCAGCCGATTTTCGATATTCTTCCATTACCTTATTTACATCCGCGTCTTGTGTAAGTGTCATTAATAATATATGCAAAGCCATAGTTGTTGCACATACGCCTTTTGTTTTAGGTCCTACATTTTCTTCACCACACAAAATATCAAAATGAAATTTACTTTCTTTTGCAATGGGACTTGTAGCATCTGCAGTTAGTGATATCGTAGTTATGCCCTGCGTATTTGCCTCTTTCAAACAATCTAAAGTCCCTGTTGATTTTCCTGTTTGAGATATTCCAATCAACATAACTTCATCTTTATTCTTTTTTAGCACATTACTATAAAACCGTAAATCAAATGGATCTATAATTTGAATTTCTATCTGTAGGTTATTTATAAAGTATGGTTTAATAATCATTGCTGCATTTAAAGAACTTCCAGAAGCCGTTATAAGAATTTCACGAATACCATTTATGGGTATGTCATTGCACATGCTTGTCCAGTCCACATTCAATAATTTTTTTATAATATCTGGTTGCTCATCAATATAACTCCATATTAGATTATCTTTCATTTTTGAAAAATTGAGGAAGATATTCTTTGTGAGCTTCTAACATTTCATCTAAAAGTGGCTTAGCTACATCGTAATCACGCACCAGCGGGTGTGCAAGTAGTGCATAAAGTGCAACTTCCCTATCTCCTTTCAGCGCCGCTTCAACTGCAAGTGATTCATAGTTTTTTACAGCAGTAATTAACCCTTTTACAGCTGTGGGATAACTTTGTAATGCCAATGGCTTAATACCCGCTTTGCTTACATAACAGGCTGTTTCAATCACAGCATCATCATCTAAATAGTCAATCATACCATTGTTTGCAACATTAACCACCATCCATTTCCCCACATCATTATGAATTGCATCCATAATTCCTATGGCAACAGCAGAATACCCTCCCCCGCCTCTTTTGCTCAATGTAATAGGTTTATCCACTGTCGATTCATCCGCATACTCTCTGAAAATTTGTTTTTCTAATTCTAAAATAGACTCTCCTCTCGTTTTTGTTTGACTTTTTAAATCTTCTACCCTCTGTTTCGTATGAAAATAATATTGCGTGTATTGAGAAGGAATTAACTGTAATGATTTGATTAAATCTTGAGATACAACTGTGCATTTTTTTGCTATTGCTGAAAATTCACTTGATGTAATAGGTCGTCCATCTACTGTGAAATTATATGAGAAATTCATATGATTTAGCCCAATATAATCATAATATACCTGCTCTTCAGAAACACCCAATGCTTCACTTGCCCACCATCTAGGTCTCATACCACCTGCACAAAGTCCTGCAATCTTAACATTTGTTAATTTTTCAAGAGCTTCTGTAACAAGACCGGTTGGATTCGAATAATTAATAATCCAAGCATTTGGGCAATAATTTTCAATATCACGTGCGATTTCCAACATTACTGGAATTGTACGAAATGCATTAAACATACCTCCTACACCTGTTGTTTCTTGACCGATAACCCCATATTTTAAAGGTATTTTTTCATCCAAAATCCGTGCTTTATTACCTCCTACTCGTATTTGCGTCGAGATGAAGTCTGCGCCTGTGAACGCTTCCTTTCGTGAATTTGTTCTTGATATTTTCACGTTATATTTTAAGTGTTTGATATATCGATTGACAAATCCTTCCATAATTTTTAACCGTTCAAGATTAATATCAAGTAACACAATCTCTTGTACTGGAAGCGTATCTCTGTGGTTTGAAAGCCCTTCAATTAACTCAGGAGTATACGAGCTTGCTGCCCCAACGATTACAATTTTTAAATCTTTTTTCATTCGTTTATTCCTCCGTTATTTTTTTGCTCTATTGCTAACCTTTCTCTTTCCATCATTTTAAAGAATGGATAATAAATGGCTCCTGCCAATAGAAGCGAGATTACTCCCCATATGGCGGCACGAATATCTCCTCCTGTCACTAAATAGTGTGATAGGATTGGCGGCATTGTCCATGGGATACTTACAACCGGTCGTCCAATAATTTGCAGCAACATCAAAAGATAAGTTATTCCAGATAAAAGTAAATTAGAAGCAACATACGGAATGATCATCATTGGATTTAATACCAAAGGAACACCAAATACTACTGGTTCATTGATTTCAAATACAGATCCCGGTAAAGACAATCTACCAAGTGCTTTAAAACCCTTTTCTTTTGAACGCATCATCATAAATACAAGAGGCAATGTTGCTCCTCCTCCACCAAGAAACACAAACATCGTAAATCCTTGTGCAGTAATAAATGGTGGTAATGTTCCGGCGTTGAATGCTGCAAGGTTTTCTCCAAACATAGTTAAAAAGATTGGATCTGCAACGGAGAGAATTGCTCCCCCATGAATCCCTACGGACCATAAGAGTGATCGAATTAACATAAAGATTAAAAAACCAGGTAATGTGTTTAATCCAAACACCAGTGGTGAAAAAATGCTTGTTAGTAATTCATTAATATCAAACCCTAAAACAATTCTCACAATCCAAATAAGAATCAAAATGACCGCTGCGGGAACTAAGTTCATAAATGAACTCGATACCATTGGTGGTACAGAATCAGGAAAACGAATCACTAAATTTCTTTTCACAAAGAAACGGGTAATGGAAGCAGAAATGAGTGCAATAACAATTGCCGTAAAAACTCCTCTTGTCCCAAACAGACTTGTATTTAATACATATTCTTCATTTAATGTTGTCAATAAAAATGCAGAAATGGAAACTAATGAAACCATAATTGGATTAAGATTTACATCTTTGTAATGTTTTGCGCTAAAGTATGCAACCGTCCCTGCTGCAAGAAGTGCTAAAATTCCCATGGTTACTGTCGATATTGTTCCAAGCATCGCTTGATATGGCATTACAAACTCTTTCCATGCGGCAATGGGAAGGTTTCCAATCAAAATAAAAATACTTCCGATAATTGTGAAAGGCACGCTAACCATCATCCCGTCTTTTACAGACTTTAAATGATGTTGTTCTGCTAATTTAGCCATAGGACCAGCCACTCTATTCTCTATAAAATTCAACAAACTATTCATAACATCTCTCCTTTTCTTTCATATCTACATTATGAAAGAAAAAAAAATTTCCTCCATAGTAGAGTTTTCTAGCACTATAGAGGAAATCAATGACATGAACGTATGGTATCCTGAAGAAAGGCTATACTTTCGCTTAATTTTGGTATACTAGAATACAAAAGAATCACTTTCGTAACATAATAAGAATCCCACATTATAGATTTGGAAAAATGGTATTGAATAATTTTCCCCTCTTCTCCCAAAGCTATCAAAATGGCAAATTTATTTTTTACAACAACGTTGTCAAACATTATATCAATGTCCATACAGCGATAAAAATCCTCTTTATCTTGCACATTTATTGAAATATCTTTTTCGTTTTTTAATTCCATAGGATAGTCTTGTTTCATGCCAAAAAGAGTGGACAGCTCATCAAGTATTTCCATATTCACAAAAGCAGGCATTTCAATCACTTTACCTCTTCGTTTTTTTACTTTTTTTGATAACTCATTTACAATCAAATAATAATCAATTTCTTCTAATAGGCACAAGTGATATTCCTGTAATGATAAGACTTCTACTATTATCACTTTTTCGGAAAAGCGAGCGTTAATATGGTATTTCAAAAGATCTAAAACTGATGTAACAAAATCGCTCACAAGAACAATTCTTAATGGATGTATTGTTAGTCTATCCAGTGCAAGCTGAAAATGCAAAGCTAAAAAAGATATTTCATCTTCATCGATATAGCTCGAATTAGTTAAATGCATTTTGTTTATAAATTCCTTTGCGAGAACATACGCTAAAAAATAGTTTTCCTTCACTACTTCCTTCATCGGATTTCTGCGATAAATATCATAATAAAAACGATTTACCATAGAAAGATAGTGAAGTCCTAAGCTTCTATTTAGATACTCATCACTCAATAAATTTATTTCATATTTTTCATAAATAAAGCGAAGTCCTTTTAAAATAACATCTTGAATTTCTGGGAGAATGACACTATTAATACAACTATCAACTTCACTTGTTGTATTTTTTTTCTTTCCAATAATATGGATCGTTATATAATATATTTCATTTTCATTAAGTTTTATATGAAAATATTTCCCTATAACTTTTGCAATATCCATAGCGATATAGCGTTCATATTCAATGGCTAATAATCTTTTTTCACTATCATTAAAATAAATATCATTATGGTTTTTATAGCGATCCAATAAAACTTGAATATGAATTAAAAAATGGTAAAAAGATTCTTTTGACATACTTATTCCATCTTTTTCAATAACATTAAATACTTCATCGATAAAAAGTGTATCAAGTGTGATTGCTCTTTTATATCCATTTTGACGATGATAGGTATATTCAACTAGACACAGTCGTTTATTAATTTCTTTTCCTTTGATAATCAATCCATGATATGGTTTTGAATGAATATTCAATTGATACGGAGAGAGGCAGTTTCGAATATATTTCAAATCTCTGCTAATTGAGCTTCGATCCACATTAAACTGTTCAGCTAAACTATCAATCAAAATGTATCCATCACTATTTAACATAAGGTGTGTAATTGCATGTGCTCTATCCATTGGATTATGATACGCATTCCCTCTATGCTTAATAATAGATAGTAACCCTTTAATATTTTCATTAGTCGTTTTTTCATTTAACGAAACTAATTGATATCCTCTTGATTTTAAAGAGTGAATAGTCACGGAATAATCTATTAAAATAATTTTAAGTAATTTCATTTCATTTCGAATTGTTTTTGTACTTACATTTAATAAGCTAGATAAATATTTACTAGTATATACTTCTACTTCCTCGCCATTTAAAATTTTTAATATTTCACTTTGACGATAGGTTAGAAAAATCATCATTCTCCTCCATTCATTGTTTTTACTTTTGTCATAAGTACTCTGAATTGTCAAGTAATTATTAGTAATTCGAATAAATTATTGTGGTTCAATATGATAATGATGATGTTAATATAAAATGTGTATATTTTTTATATTAACATCATTGCTCCAGAAAACAAATCATCTAAAATCGTGAAGATTTCGTTAAATTGCATATTTATTTCTGTAAACAACTTTGGAAAGTCACTCATAAATTGATCAATAAAGGATTTTCCATCTTTATATTTTTCCCTCGCAGTTGCTCATCAGGTGAGATCTTTATTAATCTTATTGTAAAGCTTCACTGCCTCATCAAATATAGTAATAATTTTTTTATGTGCCATGTCCATAACATCTTTTATTCAAAGGGTATGGGAAGCGAATCCATGTTAAAATATAGTTCCAAATCTTTACCCGATAAAAGAACTCTTATAAACATAATTATAATACAAACAAAAATTGAAAACCATCAAACACACAACTTCTACATCGTTTCAAAACAACCCCTCAACAAGATATGTGAGATATTCTAGATTACGGAAGTTTTGCGGAAAGCTCGATAACTTATTTGGTTGGTGGCTGGGAGCTATCCCCACCAAAAACGTAACGTGGCTACAGAACAGTACACATTGATGATATAACCCATCAACTTCTCGTTAAATATAAGCAGAAAGCACTGCGAGAGGATGGATTTAACGATGATTATTATATTTTTAGCGGGATTATACCTTTAAGTGTAAATATCCCTTCAAACGCTCTCTACGCCGGTATTTCAGCAAGTGGCGTGAATCGTATACGCCTTCATGATTTTAGACATTCCCATGCAAGTTTATTAGTAGCGTCAGGACTAAGTATTAAATCTATAGCTACTCGCCTAGGAGATAAAGTAGAAACAGTACTGAAAGTATACGTTCATGACAATATTAAGGCCACGCAAGAATTGAATGACACTATAGACACACTATCCAAAGTAGGAAAAATGTAGGGCAATTAAAGTCAAAGTATGAAAAAAAGCCTTTAAAATAAGGCTTTTTTTCTCAAATGGTGGTCCCGGTCGGAATCGAACCAACGACACAAGGATTTTCAGTCCTTTGCTCTACCGACTGAGCTACGGGACCATTTGGTTGCGGGGACAGGATTTGAACCTGCGACCTCCGGGTTATGAGCCCGACGAGCTACCGAACTGCTCTACCCCGCGATGAATGTATTCAATTAAATATAATGGCGGAGGAACTGGGATTCGAACCCAGGCGCCAGTTTCCCGACCTACCGGTTTTCAAGACCGGACCCTTCAGCCACTTGGGTATTCCTCCATAAATATATTTATTTGAATCTTGAATGGTGGACCCTGTAGGACTCGAACCTACGACCCACCGGTTATGAGCCGGATGCTCTGACCAACTGAGCTAAGGGTCCAGCTCTATGCGCTTTTAAGAAATGGTGGCTGAAGTGAGACTCGAACTCACGACCTTCCGGGTATGAACCGGATGCTCTAGCCAACTAAGCTACCCAGCCGTTATTTTATTTTGATGGTCGGGAAGACAGGATTCGAACCTGCGACCCCCTGGTCCCAAACCAGGTGCACTACCAAGCTGTGCTACTTCCCGGATAATAAAATGGCGCGCCCAGCAGAAATCGAATCCACAACCTTCTGATCCGTAGTCAGACGCTCTATCCAGTTGAGCTATGGGCGCATTTGCATCTTTTCAGCGCTTAATCATAATACCAAACTTCATAACTCTTTGCAAGTACTTTTTCAGTATTCTTATAGAATATAAAATACCTATCTTCTTTGCTTTCCTTAATATATGTCTTCTTTATAATGTCGTATTGCTTAAAATACAGGAATCCTTTAAACTATTCATAGAGGTATCTATTGTGCAATATATATTTATTATTAATCCCCATGCTGGAAAAAAAGATCAAAGCCAACAACTACAACAAAAAATTTATAAAACATTTCAAAAAAATGAAGCAATTATCGTCAAAACTGAATATGAAAAGCATGCCACGAAACTCGCACATGACTATGCTTTAAAGTTTTCAGAGCTCATCTTTGTCGTTTGTGGAGGAGATGGGACACTCAAAGAAGTCTTAGAAGGTGTTTATAAATTCCCACATGTTCGTTTAGCCATCTTTCCCATTGGTACCGGTAATGATTTTATTCGTTATTTTAAAACGCATACAATTGCTGACTTCTTAGATTTAAAAAAACTAAAACATGGATATGAATACAAAAGCGATATTTTAACTTGTGGTGATCAAGTATGCTTGAATATCGCCTCTGTGGGACTCGACGCCATGGTCGTTGAGCGTGTTTCATATTGCAAGCGCATTCCTCTTATTTCTGGTTCTCTCGCCTATTATTTGGCTTTGTTTTTCTGCTTTTTGTCATCAATTGCGTTCAAACAAACACTCATTATTGATAATAAAATAAAGATTCCTATGACTTCTTATGTATTTGTTGTCGTTGCCAATGGCAGCTATTATGGTGGTGGTTTTCATCCTACTCCCATGGCAAATATGCAAGATGGCGTCTTAAATGTCCTTACGATTTCATCACTATCGAGGTTTAACATTATAAAGCTCATGAACAAATACAAAACAGGTGAACATTTGTCTTATGACTTTGTAAAATGTTATGAATGTGAAACCATTCAAATCCTTGGTGATGATAAGGTAGTCCTCAATATGGATGGTGAAACTACGAAATTAAAAAATCCTATTTTATCCATTAAAAAAAAGGCTATCACGCTTATTCTTCCTGCAAAAGAATAACTGTTCTATCCGTAAAATTTGTAGTATAATGAATTTACGTGCTGGAGTGGTGGAATGGCAGACACGCTACCTTGAGGGGGTAGTGGGTGTATACCCGTGAGAGTTCAAATCTCTTCTCCAGCACCATTAATTGAATTTATTAGGAGTCAGAAATGAAAAATTCACAGATTATACTCATCGTTCTCATTCTCTTATTTACAAGTGCTTGTGCCTCACAAGAAACTGCGTCTTCTAAGTTTTGTAGTTATCGGAATGAAGAATTATATTACGAAATTACGCTTACATATGAGAATGACATCATCACTAAAAAAACTGCAAAAACCGATATTGACTATATCGCAAAAGGTATGAGTAAGGAAATATTTGAAGCAAGTTTAGCTACGCAACAAGGGGATAAACTTAATGAATATACAGGAGTTACATTCAAATCATATTTTAAAGATGCTTTGTATCATGAATCTTTAACAATTGATTTTAAAAAGATTAGCGAAGAGGATTTAATAAGCTTGGGCTATAGTGTGAATGATGATTTTTATTCCCTATCCAAAAACATAAAAGCTTACGAAGAACAAGGAGCTACTTGTAAGTAGTTTCTTGTTTGTGCTCACATAGTTTCACAAACCAATCCTATATTTATCTGATGTTAAAAAGTTATAGTATATATGTAAGGAAATATCCTTGCTGTATGTATCCCTATTACATACATATCTTTCCCCTTATATATAAACACAGAAGAAAAAACGTGCAACATATTATATATTGCACGTTTTTTCTTATCTTTAAGTCTTGTTCTATATTCTTAAGTGCTGTGTTTTTAAATACGCTTTGCTTTTATAGCTTTCGTGTTTTTTGCAATAATTTTTTATAGATAGGAATCATCGCTTTTTCTTTATTCATATGCAATACTTGTTCGCAATCAAACCATGCCACAGATTTATTTTCTTGTGTGTGAATGGTAAGGGTATCTTTTTGATCTGCCTCAAACACATAAGTCACATTGATATGCTTGTGTGATGGCACCAGCACTCCGTTTTTTTTGATGCGCTTTCACATTTAATATTTCAAAACTAAATATATCCTTTTGTAAAAGATGCACTTTGCATAAGCCACTTTCTTCTATAATTTCTTGATATATAACATCTAGGGCATTGGGATTTCCATCCAAATGCCCACCTAGCCATGTAAAACTTTGGTATTGTTTATGATAAGCTAATAACACTTTTTCCTTTGCAACATTCACAATCCATGCTGATACACTAAAATGGTAATCTATATTCGCTCTTGTAAGAAGCTGCGTCTCTTCCCTTATAAGCTTATGATACTGTTCATAATCGCCAATTTCTTGCGCATTTTCAGGTTGATATTTTTGTAGTGCTTCCTCTATATTCATGCTATTTTCCCCAATATTCATAAAGTGCATCTTTGTACTCCTTAAATGCACTTGGAACAGCATAGCAATCTTGCATTTCTTGATAGTTAACAAGACCTGACATATCCGCATCCCCCATTTCGATCATATATCCTTCCATTTGCCATTCAATATGCGTAAAAAGATGCTTCGACCGGCTTAATTTTTTTATTTTAAAAGCTTTTGGAAATTTTTCATGTAATTGTTTTTTTGTATAAAATCCTTGTAGAGACGGAAATTCATACATGTCGGCAAGCAATCCTGTACTTGCTCGTTTTTGTAGGCGCACCTGCTTATCGTATACGCAAATAAGAATGGTCTTCTTTTCTACTTTACGCATTTTTTTTGCTTTTTTAATTGGTAAAGATTGTGCTTTTCCGTCTTTATATCCTTGACAGTGTTTCATTAATGGACAAATATTACAACGCGGAATAGCATTGGGGACGCATACAAGTGCCCCAATTTCCATAAGTGCTTGATTGAATGCGTCAGGACGATCTGAAGGAATATATTCATAAATTATACTTTGAAACTTCTTTTTTGTCGCTTCTTTTAAAACGTCATCTTCACTCATCAACAAACGCGAGAAGACCCGCAATACATTCCCATCAACCGCCGCTACAACTTCTTTATATGCGATCGATGCAATCGCACCTGCTGTATATGTCCCAATACCAGGAAGACGCAAAAGCTCATCATACGTTGCTGGCAATGTTCCGTTATACTTTTCTACACATATTTGCGCACACTTTTTCATATTGCGCACACGATTATAATATCCAAGTCCCTCCCATTGTTTATAAAGTTCATCATCATTTGCAAGTGCAAGTGATGCCATACTTGGAAAACGCTTGAGAAAGCGCTGATAGTAAGCTTTAACCGCCTCAACTCGTGTTTGTTGAAGCATAATTTCGCTCACCCAAACATGATAGGGAGTCGGATGACTTCGCCAAGGTAGTTCCCTTGCATTATCGTCATACCACATTAATAAATCCTGCGTGAATGCTTTTTTATTTTCCATCTTTTTTATTATATCATGTCCTCCTATTTCCTCAATCTTTTACCTCTAAATCAAAAAACAAAGACGAGTATCTTTGTTTTTTTATAAATCATCAACAAGCGCACTAGCTTTTGCATATGCACTTGATCTTGCCTCAAAGAAGTCGGTTTTCACCAAATTTGCATTGGAATACATACTCACCCATTCCATACTATCTGGTTCTTCTTCATAACCCTCGTACAGTAATCCAAAATTAATCCCCGTACTTCTAAGGTTTCCCAAGTACATAATATAATCAGATATCATTTGCATCGTAAGTCCCTCAATACGATCCCCCAAAACATACGCTCCCCAGGCAATTTCTTGACGTACACCTTCACGCATCATCTCTTTATATTCTTCAATCTTTTCTTCACTAAACAATTCAGGTTGTTCTTTTTGAAGTTCTAAAATAATATTTCTAAACAACCATAAATGCGTATTTTCGTCTCGATTGATATAACGAATTTCTTGGACAGAGCCAGGCATTTTTCCCATCCTCCCTAAATTATAGAAAAACATAAACCCTGAATAGAAATAGATACCTTCTAGTATATAATTTGCCATCATCGTCTTTACCAAATGATAGCTATCTTGATGTTCTTGAAAGTCATTGTATAAATCACCAATGAATTTATTCCTCTTTAAAAGATGTTCATCGTCTTTCCATTGATACAAAATTTCACTGCGTTCTTCAGGTGAACAAATGGTATCCAACATATACGAATAACTTTGCGAGTGAATTGCTTCTTGAAATGCTTGGATCGTCAAACAAAGATTTACTTCATTCGCACTGATATATTCCGCAACATTCGGAAGATTGGCAGTTTGAATACTATCTAAGAAAATTAAAAACGATAAAATTTTATCATATGCTGTCTTTTCATCAATATGTAAATTGCGATAATCTTTTACATCCTGATTCATATTGATCTCTTCGGGAACCCAAAAATTATTCATGGCTTGACGATACCAATCCGATACCCATGTATACTTCATATTATTAAAATCATTTAAATTTGTTGTATTTCCATTAATCATTCTACGATCTCTAACGTCGATATCACCATGTTCATTGAATAATGCTTTTTTCTTTAAATTAAATTTACTCATGCCGTCCTCCTTTTATGACGCACAGGATTCACATTCTTCTACCTCTAATGCCTTCCCTCTTACATAATATATTGTTTTTACACCCAACTCCCAAGCCTGCATATATAGATTTAAAAGTTGTTTTAATGAATATTCATTTGTTATATATAAATTTAGAGACTGTGCTTGGTCAATATGGTGTTGGCGCACACCAGCTGCTCGAACAACCCATGTTTGATCAATATTATGCGCATTTTTATACAACCAAAACGTCTCTGTATTCAAATTAGGCGCTACTCTAGCAATCATACTGCCTTTTTTTTCTTCTAGAAAATATTTATTCATAATAGGATCAACAGATGCTGTCGTCGCTGCAATAATGGATGTCGAACTAGTTGGCGCAATCGCCATTAAATATGCATTCCGCATGCCCTTTTTATGCACTTCCTCTTTTAATTTTAACCAACGAGATTGTGTGTAATTACGCTTTTCAAAATAGGCTCCATTATCCCAATCACTTCCTTTATATTTTGCATAAGTTCCTTTTTCTTGAGCAAGTTTCATACTGGCTTCAATTGTGTAATACGCAATATTCTCATACACTTCATCAACAAATTCTAAATGTTCCTCACTTTCGAAGGCAATGCCATGATTTGCCAACATGTGATGATACCCACTTGTACCCAGACCAATTGCTCGATACTTTTGATTTGTAATTTTAGCATATGGGGTTGGATAATAATTTAGATCAATAACATTATCTAGTGCTCTCACTACGACATGAATAATGTGTTGTAAAGCATTTTGATCGCTAACTTTGATATTTCCCAAAATTAAAGATGCTAAATTACACACCACAAAATCTCCTGCTAACGAGCGTTCAACCACAATGTCTTCACCATCAACTTCTATAACCTCTTTTGGCAATAATTCTATTGCACTCATGTTTTGAGCAATTTCCGTACAAAGATTTGAACAGTAAATAATACCATCATGTGCATTGGGGTTCATGCGATTCACATGATCACGATTAAATGTAAAAGGGGTTCCTGTTTCTACTGCTGATTTCAAAATCAAACGAACAAGCTCTTTTATTTTTATAACACGTTTGGAAATTTTAGGATCTCGGACACAGTCCCAATACTTCTCTTCCCAGTCTTTTCCATAAGCATCTTCAATTGCATAACCTTTTACACTCACCACTTCATGTGGATCCATTAAATACCAATCTGCTTCCATATCTTGTTTTACCATCTTCCAAAACAAATCAGGATAACAAATACCTGGAAAAATATCATGTGCTTTCATACGATCATCTCCGTTATTTGTGCGCAGATTCAAAAATTCAGGTAAATCTTTATGCCAAGCATCCAAATACACCGCTGCTGCTCCTTGGCGCATGCCCAATTGGTCAACTGCTGTTGCAGTATCATTCACCAACTTAATCCAGCGAATCACGCCTCCTGCTACCCCTTGAAAGCCACGGATATCAGAGCCAATCGCACGTACTTTTCCAAAATACATACCCATGCCTCCACCAAATTTTGATACTTGCGCAAAATTATCAATACTCTTATAAATTCCACTAAGTGAATCTGCTATGGTATCAATAAAACAAGAAGAGAGTTGATGATATGGTTTGCGTGCATTCGACATGGTTGGGGTTGCCATGGTAACTTGCAATTGACTTAAGATATCATAGATAGCTTTTGCCCAAAATACTTTATTTTCTCGTTCTGGGATTGCTAAATGCATAGCAATTCCCATAAACATTTCTTGCGTTTTTTCAAGTAAGACATGATCATTGCTACGAATTAAATAGCGTTTCATAACCAATTCCAAACCGCTATACGTAAATAAATGATTACGTTCCAGTTTTAAGTATGCTTCCAATTCAGAAATTTCATTATCATCATAGGCTTCGCGAATATACGTCCCATAATATCCTTCCTGTTCTAAATATTGGATTTTTTTGGCAAAATTATCAATACCTAAGACTTGCATACGTGCATCAATTTTGGTGTGGATATCGTATGTCAAAAAACGTGCAGCAATATATTCCCATTTTGGGGCTTCTTTGCTAATCAGTTCAACACTTGCCTTCATCAGCATCGACACTCGCTCATCTTCACTCATATTTTCTTTCATAAAGGATGAAAATTTAGCCAACAATAGTTTTAACGAATAGGATTCTTCTTGAAAATCTTTTTGGATTGCGTGCATTACTTGCAACAATCTTTCATCATGAAAAAATGTATGAAAAGAATGCAAAACTTCACGATTTTCAGCATGCTTTGAACGATATAAAATATAGCTTTTTGCTTCCTTAAAATATTGATGTTCCATGAGTTTCTCTTCGACTTTATCTTGGATCATCTCAACGCTTACAATTCCTTGACAATTACCAACAAACGCTTCTATTTCACATAGAATGTGTTGTAGTTTTACCTCATCAATAAAACTATCAACACTTTTAAAAGCAGCGTGAATGGCTGCTTCTATTTTTATACTTTGATACATCTGTATCGATTTATCTCGTTTTTGAATATTCATAATAATACCTTTCATAATAATGTAAGTATACAGGACTGTCCTTTTGTAGACTAGAAGACTGCCTGAAAAATGAATGCCTAATTTTCAGAAAGGGAATAACCTTTTTTCTAAAAATATGAGAAAACAAAACCGTACCAACAATTTAACGTTGATCACTTACCAATTCATCACACGCATACCCCTTTTCACGCATCATAGTATAAAAAGTTTTCGCACTTTGAAAAGCCTCCTCCTCAACATCAAAAGGAAACAACGATAAAGGATCTCCTTTTAAATTATACGCATCATAGTCAATACTTACCGTCTTCATAAGCAAACGATCACTATCGCTCATCTCGCTTACAATTCCTTTATACTTGTTTTCAATAGCAACGCGTTTCCTCATCTCATTTACTTTTATTTTATATTCCGCATCACTCAAACTGCGATAATCATAATTTTCTAGGCGTTCAATATCTTGGATATGGGCTTGACGATATCGCATTTGGAACGTTATGTTTTTTTGTGAATTGATATTACACAAAGAGATATTCGTATCGAAATACGCACAGGCTTGTAAGAAAACAAGGGTTATAGCAATGCATGTAATGGTTATTTTTTTCATTTTGAATCTCCCATGATCTGTTGTATCAAATCGATGACGCGTTTTGTGGATTGTCCATCATCATATGCAAAAAATTTCTTTTTAAATTGAACAATCTTATCCATATCAAAATCATTATTCTCGATTTTTTGAATGATTTCGTCTTCATGTTTGCATAAAGGACCTGGCATCTCCGTTTCATAATCAACATAAAAACCCACATCTTGACGATATTCCTCAAGATCAGGTACATAAAACAACATTGGCTTACAAAAAACTGAAAAATCAAAAATAATTGCTGAATAATCCGATATCAAATAATCACTAATCGAAAACAAGCGTTTGATACTCATCCCATTACAACACAAAACGTTAGGATGTTTTGAAATAATACGATTTTCCAACAAAGGATGCATTTTGTAAATCAAGATATACTCGTTCGATAATTTTTCACTAATGTAATCCAAGTTGATATATCCCTCTTTAAATCCTTTCATCAAACGTCCTCGAAAAGTTGGAGCATATAAAATCACTTTTTTGTTTTTTAATTGTGGGAATTCTTTATACATTTTTTTACGGTCTGCTTTGATTTTCTGCTCCTGAAACAAGCGATCGGTCTTGGGAATACCCGTGATATGCACTTGTTGTTCTTTCACCCCAAAAGCTGCTGCAAAAGCGTTTGTAAAATAGGGTGCATTGACAATGACATAGTCATAATTACATATTGCATAATCACGATCTACCGCATTTCCAAAACGCTTGATCGCTCCGGTAGCATGCCACAACTGTAGCACCTTCACCCCTTCTCGCTTAAAGTTTGATACAACATAATTATTGTAATCCAAAATAACCAAACGTGATGTATTGATCACATAAAACTGTTTGATAATCGTAATAAAGTACTTAATGTTTCCCAACAAGGACTTTTCATATTTTGTTAGTATATATTTAATTTCATACACTTCTGTTCTTTCTAGTACTCTAGATAACAATAAAAAATCACCTGCTAAATGGTCATTTTCAAGAGATACGAAGGTAATTCGATTTTTATGAATCGAAGTAAACCCTAAAAATAATCGACAAAATTGCAACACACTATTTACGATTAACTTTTGTAATTTCATATGTTACCTCCGCATCTCCTATGGAAAAACAATATCCACAACTTTTTTAGCACATGAACCGTCTTGTAGAGCATTAAACTCTTTATTAAAGTGATCCAAACGTTTAAAATCAAAAGCATCTTCTTTAATCTTAGAAAGTAGTTCATCTTCATCGACAATGATATCTCCTGGTAAAGTTTTATAAATATCGAAGTAAAACCCTCGTAATTCTTCAGCATATTCTGCCAAATCAAACATATAAAAATAAATTGGTCTTCTTAAGTTTGCATAATCAAAGAAAACACTTGAATAATCGGTTATCAATATATCTGCAACAGCATAAAGTTCATTAATATCTCTACCTGCACGAATACTTTTCACAAAACCTTTGAGTTCAGGATCATTTTCTAATTTGTTGACAATCAAATAATGCGGTTTATATAAAATAACATAATCATCTCCTAGGACTTCCTTCCACTTTAAAAAATTAGCTTTCAATTCAAATGTATAGCCTCGCTCATTATATGTATTATCACGCCAAGTAGGTGCATATAAAATAATTTTTTTATTTTCTTGTAAACGATAACGCAACTTCAAGAAACCTTTTGTATTCGCATCTAAATTCGTAAGAAAATCGTTTCGTGGATAGCCCGTTTCAATCAAACGTTCGCGATTGATACGAAAAGCACTTTCGAAAACCTTGCTGCTAAAATAGTTTGGCGAAATCATATAGTCATACTTTGCGACATCTTTATCATAGGTATTTGCCATTTCTTGAAATGACATTTGGCTACGATAAAACGTCGCATTTTCATTGATCATAATATCGTATGCTAAACGTTTTAAAGGTGTCCCGTGCCACGTTTGTAAATATACTTGTTCGCTCTTTTTACAAATGTAATTTGGCATCTTACAATTGATTACCCAATATTTTGCTTTGGACATATAATAAAAATACTTTAACCCGTTATAACGAATAATTTTTGCATCAGGAATTTTTGTGATTTTAAATTTTTTCACTGCCCATATAAATGTATAATCCGCATATTTTTCATGTTGTGACATATATTGATGAATCGCCTTTGGATTACAAGAATATCCGCGACCATGATAGGCAATAAAAATAACGGTTTTATCATCCACTTGTACACGTGGGTTGATAAACCGATACACTCTTTTAGCCACTCTTGTTACAATTGCACGAACAATACGCATAACTTTTCTTAACTGTCTTCGAACTGCTTTTTTAATACCCATGATCTAACTTACTTCCCGCTTTCTTTTAATGTTTCTTTAATCTGTGTGGAACTGATACCGTCCGTTCTTGATAAATATACAACTTCACAGTATGCCTTCAAAAAATCAAATTTTCCTTTCCAATCATCACCAATCACAAAAATATCAACATTGTATTTTTTTACATCTTCTATTTTTTGTTCCCAAGTATGTTCTGGTATTACTTTATCTACATAGCGTATCGCTTCCACAATAGCCATGCGATCATAATCGCTCACAAAGCATTGCTTACCCTTACCTTCGTTAAATACATCACTTGATACCGCAACGATTAATTCATCGCCCAATGCCTTGGCCCGCTTCAACATATTCAAATGTCCAATGTGAAATAAATCGTAAGTTCCATATGTAATTACTGTTTTCATAATATCCGCTCCTTAAATGTTTCTTTCTTTATGCGCGCTTGTTCTTTTTTTGATTTTGATTTGAAATCTTCAATATACGCATCATATGCATTAGCGACTTCTTCAATATCTCCAAGCATCTCAAGCTTGCCCCCCTCAATCCACATTCCCGTATTACAAAACGAACGAATTTGTTGGATGGAATGGGATATAAAAAAGATTGTTTTACCTTCTTTTTTCAATGCCTTCATGCGCTTCAAACATTTTGACGCAAACGCTTTATCACCTACAGATAAGGCCTCATCAACAATCAAAATATCTGGATCCAAGGCAATATTAATCGAAAATCCCAAACGTGATTTCATTCCACTGGAATATTTTTTAACAGGCTGATATAAAAAATCGCCCAACTCTGCAAAATCAATAACACCTTCAATTACTTTTTGAATTTGTTTTTTCTTCAACCCCAACAATGCACACTTTAATTGAATATTATCATAACCACTCAATTGATTGTTTAATCCCGCTTTGATGGAGATAAGTGCCTGTTCTCCCTTTACCTCCATATTGCCACTGTCAGGAAACGATATACCTGCCAATATATTCGATAACGTGCTCTTCCCACTGCCATTGGTTCCTAAAATGCCGACAATACTTCCCTTTGGTGTTTCAAAACTCACATCCCGCAAGGCGTAAAAAGATTTGCGTTTCGCAAATATTTTTTTCCGATCTTTATTTTCCAACTTATAAATTTTACTAACATTTGTAAATTTAATTGCAATATGTTCCATAAACCTCCTAAAATAAATCACTAAATTTATGTTTAAATCGATACATCAATATACATCCAACCACAAACAGCGATAATACAATACCCCAAAAAAATAGGGTTTGCGCTGGATGATTAAAAAAAGCATCTTGAAAAAATAAACTTCCTCTATAACCTTCAATAATATAATAAATAGGGTTTGCCTTCATCACATATTCCAATTTTGGAAAAAAACTAACAACCGTATCAAGTGTCCATAAAATTGGGGTTAGATACATAAGCATTCGCATACAGGCCTTGATTAATTTCTTAACATCTCG
This sequence comes from Breznakia sp., assembly GCA_047973225.1. Lineage (GTDB taxonomy): Bacteria > Bacillota_I > Bacilli_A > Erysipelotrichales > Erysipelotrichaceae > JBKEBQ01. Next base: position 20,326 of record JBKEBQ010000027.1, read on the forward strand.
AGTGAACATATTAAGTACACTAGTTACCATGGCCAATGATGTGCTAAAACAAATAGCACAAAACATATAATAAAATGTTTGCAACCAATACATATTAGGGACATGTCCACGAATCACTAATATGACTACCACAATCATAAGCATCAACACGTGATTAAACAATTCTTTCATCACCGTTACTAAGGGTAAAATACTAACGGGAAACTTCATTTTTAAAACAATATTTCGCTTATCGTAAATGCAACTAGCTCCTTTGGTAATACACGGATTGATAAAAAACCATACCGTAACTCCAACCACAAGCCATGGCAAAAAGGATACCCCCCTAACCGGTCGTCCATTTCGCAATGCCACAAATATCAAAGCGTAAGTTGCGATTTGAATAATGGGATTTGCAAAATTCCAAAAAACACCTAAACGAGACTCCCGCATTTCTGCAAGGAGCTCATATTTTGCTATGGAAAATATTTTATAAGCATTGCTTATATTTTCTCTTATGATAAAGATAACACTTTTCATCCGTATTCCTCTTTTATTTTATATTCTTTCCTATTTTATAACATTTAAGAAGGTAATTCAAACTTTCTAAGCGAAATCCAAAGGTATCACATCAAATATAAGACGCAATACCTCATTTTTATTTGCTTGCCTTAATGCGGATCCACATTTCTGATAGCTTTCTTTTTAATTCTTCATTGTATTTGAAAATTTCATCGCGTCCGTAATTGGTTCTTGGAATATAAGCATTGAGTCCTTTAAACTCATTATTTTTTAATTGATTTAAAACACTGTCCACACTTGAAGAATAACCCACAAAAGAAGAGTTCGCATACGCAACTTTTTCATCAAGGCTATGATTCATAAATTCTTCCGCTAATAAAGGACAGGTACTATTTTTGGGAATAACCATTGCATCGCTCCATAGATTGGTTCCTTGTTGTGGCTCATAAAATGCCATGTTCGCATTTTCAGAAGTAATATAAGTAGCATCACCACTGTATACAACCGCAAGATTTTTTTCACCATTAATCATGCCATCAATCACTTCATCTGTCACAAAAACAGGATTCATTATCTGTTTTTGCTTCATAAGCCAGTTATACGCTTCTTGAAGCTGTGCTGCATTACTTGTATTCATAGAATACCCTAATGCTTTTAATGCAACCATAAAGGAATCCCGTTCACTGTCGTACATATATAATTGATTGGCATATTTTGCGTTTTTTAACACATTAAATCCTTGCGATTCAACATCTTCTGTATCAATTTTGGTTTTATCATACAAAATACCAACACTTCCCCAAAAATATGGAATACTATATGTATTGTTAGGATCATAATCTAAATTTTTAACCCCTTGTGTCAGATTTTTATAATTTGGAATATTATCTAAATGAAGTTTCGATAATCGTTTTTCCTGAATCAAGCGTTCAATCATATAATCTGACGGAATTAAAATATCATAGCTTTCACCACCTAATAATTTGGTGTACATCTCTTCATTTGACGCAAAAACTGAATAATTTACACTTACATTATATTGCTCTTCGAAATTCTCAATAACCTCTTCACCAACATATTCTCCCCAATTGAAAACATTTAAAGAGTCACAACCATATTTTGCAATGGGATCAACATTGCTGTTGGCACTTGAACGCAATGTTTGCAAACCAAACAAGCCTCCAATACCGAGACAAACTACAACAGCTAATAGAATTCTATTTCCTTGTGACGATAGTTTTTTCTTTCGAAACGAAACAATATTTACGACCACTAATACTAATGTAATTGCGAATACGATAATTGTTGATAATGCATTGATGGAAGGATTAACCCTCTTTGACATTGTATATACCATAATCGAAATATTATTGATACCACCACCGCTCACAAAATACGAAATCACAAAATCATCAAATGACATGGTAAACGCAATTAATGCACCAGCTATAATCGATGGCATTAATTGAGGAATGATCACCTTACGCAGTGCATAAGCTGGGGTTGCTCCCAAATCCATTGCTGCATCAGCTAGATTGGGGTTTAAACGTCGAATCCGCGGCGTTACACTCAACATCACATAGGGAATACAAAATGCTATATGTGATAACAACAAAGTCATAAAACCTTTTTCCATATGAAGGGATGTAAAAAATAACATCAACCCAATGGCCGTTACTATCTCTGGATTCATAATTGGTAAATTGTTGATTTGGCTTACAAACTCTTTCACAATTTTTTTTGATTTTGATAAACCAAGACTTGCCAAAGTTCCCACAATCGTTGATACCAGTGTCGCAATAATAGCAATGAGTAATGTATAGTAAATTGCTTCAATCATTGTTTTATTCGTAAACATCTGTTCATACCAACGAAGTGAAAATCCTGTAAACTTTGATAAAGATTTTGAATCATTAAATGAAAAAACAATCATAAAAAAAATGGGTAAATAGAAAAAAGCTAAGATACCACCTATATAAAGTTTTGGTAAAATTCTCTTTTTCATGAAGCATCTCCTCCTTTATCCACCTTTTTCGTAAGATATAAAGAAGCCATCACACACAGTGCCATGATAAAACTGATCGCACTACCAAAATTCCAATCGCCACTAGTTATGAAATAATTCTCAATCAAATTCCCCACCAACAACTGTGAGCCTCCGCCTAATAATTTGGGAATAAAAAAACTACTGACTGCTGGCAAAAAAACCAACGTAATGCCTGATAAAACACCAGGTAATGATAGCGGTAAAATGATTTTACGAAAAGTATCGATATTACTTGCACCCAAGTCAGCACTAGCCTCTAACAAACTATGATCCATTTTTGCAAGTGATGCATGAATTTGTAAGATCATGAAGGGTAAAAAATTATATACCATCCCCAATACCACCGCAAATTCGGTATGAATCATATGAAGACTTCCCCACCCAAAAAATTCTAAAATGTTATTAATAAGTCCATGATCACTCAAAATACCAATCCATGCATATGTTCGAACAAGCATGTTGATCCACATTGGTAAGGTAATCAGCAAAATGAAAAACGCACTATTTTTAATCCTCATCTTTGCAATGCTGTATGCCATTGGATAACCCAAAAGGATACATATCAGTGTTGTCATAAAGGCAATACGAAAAGAGGCAAACAAAACATCAATAAACACTTTATCTTTGAAAAATCGAATAAAATTGTCCAGTGTAAACTGTAAGGTCAATACGTTATTTCCTATTGTGCTAAAAGCATATACCACAAGCAAAAGCATAGGAATAACAAGAAAAATTGAAATCCAAACAACATATGGTTGTACTAATTTTTTATAAATATGCATATCAATACCCTATTTTTGACATTACATGAATATCTTCTGGCATGAAATTTAACCCTACATAGCTACCAACTTTTACTGTTTTGGTTGTATGAATCTTAAATTCTCTACCCATTGTTGAAAAGGAAATTTTATATGTCCCTGCACACAATGTATCCACATCAAAATCATAATCAACGTTGCTTACCTCTATTTTTTTATCATCGTCCAAATTCCAACTCACCGCATCCGCCCAAGTTCGTAAATCCGTTTCTAACGCTTGACTCTCAGCGATTTCATCTAATGTTTTAAAGAAATCAAAAGCGGCAATTCCAATACGTTTTTTCTCATCAATTACATACTTTTGTTTGACAACAATGATTTCTACGCAAATGGATGTCCCATTGCTAGTTGAAAAAGTCAAAGGATATATACCTTCTTCTGGTTTCACTTCATAATCAACTTTATGAATCGACAGTAATTCTTCATCTTCACTATCCTTCCATGCCTGCGCATCTGCACGAGCAATCACTTCATCCACATTTAAGTTTTCCAACTCTTGAATATCTACATAAAAACTATTTGCGGAAATAAACTCTTTTTCTTGTTCATTGTATACAGGCTGCTTATTATAAACAGTCATTGTTACCTCCACGTTATTTCCTTTTACCGTTTCTACAATAATTTCATTGTGAACACCTTTAAAAAGTGAAGACTTTACGACCCCATTCAACAAACCTTTCCCTCGTGTAACAATGTTAATATCCTCAGGACGAATGACAATATCTACCGCTTCATGCTTTTTGAAACCGAAGTCAACACATGGATATTCTTTATCATCGAAGTAAAGTTTATAATCATCCAACATTTCACCATCTAAAATATTGCTCTCACCAATAAAATTGGCAACATATTCATTTTCTGGTTCGTTGTAAATATCATTGGGTGTGCCTACTTGCTGTATTTCACCATCTTTCATAACCACAATCTTATCCGACATTGTAAGTGCTTCTTCTTGATCATGAGTTACATAAATAAACGTAATCCCTACTTCTTGCTGGATACGCTTTAACTCCAGTTGCATTTCTTTACGCAGCTTTAAATCCAGTGCCGCTAATGGCTCATCAAGCAACAATACCAACGGTTCATTGATAAGGGCACGTGCAATGGCAATACGCTGTTGTTGCCCTCCGCTTAGTTGATCAATTGCACGCTCTTCATAGCCTTCTAAAGATACCAATTTCAACATTCTCGTCACCTTTTGACGAATAACATCATCACTCATTTTTTTTATCTTCAAACCAAAGGCAATATTATCATATACATTCATATGTGGAAACAATGCATATTTTTGAAATACTGTATTGAGTTCACGCTTATAGGGGGGGAGCTTACTAATTTCTTCTCCATCAAAAACAACGCTACCTTCATCTTGTGTTAAAAAGCCTGCCAAAATCCGCAACAAAGTTGTCTTTCCACATCCCGAAGGTCCCAACAATGTCACAAACTCATTTTCTTTAATATCTAAATTGATACCTTTTAATACTAGCGTATCATCAAATTTCTTTACTATATTCTTAAATTGAATTATCTTTTTCATTCCCCAAATTCCTCTCTTAAAAATTAGGTGGTGAAATCACCCAAATGACTTCCGCCTTTTCACTTCCTACCTGTTGTACTAAATGTGTATGCTTACCATCCAAATAAAAAGTATCACCCTTACTTAAATAGGCTTCATTTCCACCATTTATTAGTCTTATACGTCCTTTTACCACATAAGCAAATTCTTCACCATCATGAGGCTCAATCACATCAGATGTAGCTCCTATGTCTAAATGCAATAGAATCGGTTCCATATCATTTTTTTGCGCATTGGGCACAATGAACTTCATGGTGACGCCATCTTTCTCATTGATATAATAATCCTCTTGTGTAAAGACAACTTTTGTATTTTTGCTCTCTTTGAAAAATTCCCCCAAACTACTACCAAGCACTTCTAAAATATCGTCAAGTGTCGCAATCGAAGGCGAAGTTAAATTGCGCTCTAATTGCGATAAAAATCCTTTTGATAATTCGCTCCTTGCTGCTAATTCTTCTAAGGTTAACGCATTTTTCATCCGTAATTCTTTGATTTTTGTTCCAATATCCATGAGCACTCCTTTATGTTTAGTAATACTAAACTTTTTATGGTAGTTTGTGAAACTAATTTAATTATATAGATAATTTTTGAAAAAGCAATCACTTTTATAAGGTTGCTTATATATATCCATACCCTTATTTATTGGTAGTGACTTATGCTTCATCACAATATGTTGCATTCGTAAAAACGGATACAAACACATCATTACCTAGTTGTGTTTATATCCATTTCTGATTATATGTATCTTTTCTTTAATTAAACAATACGGTTTTCGTTCTCTTTATCAAAGAAGTGTATCTTCCCCAAATCAAAGGTTACCTTCGTATCCGTGTGAGAGTCAATACCTAAACGTGTCGCAACTTTTGCGATCACTTTTTGATCACCAATATTTCCATGTAAAATACTTTCATGTCCCAATAACTCACTAATGTCAACATGATACGCAAACTCAGCACTAGGATATGTTTCCTTAACAATTCCTTCACAGTGAATATCTTCAGGTCTTACCCCCATAATTACTTCTTTATCATGATATGGCTCTAACTCTTTTACGTATCTTTCTGGTATCTTAATCGCTTGTCCATTAAAGAAAAATTCCTTGTCTTTATAAGTTCCATTCAAGAAATTCGTTGCCGGTGATCCTACAAATCCAGCCACGAATTTATTCGATGGATTGTTGTATATTTCTTTTGGTGTCCCAATTTGTTGGATATAACCATCTTTCATAACCACAATTCTAGTCGCCATCGTCATCGCTTCCGTTTGGTCATGTGTCACATAAATCGTAGTGGCTCCTACTCGTTCATGTAATTGAATGATTTCTGAGCGCATTTGAACTCGCAACTTAGCATCCAGGTTACTCAATGGCTCATCCATCAAAAATACATGCGGATTTCTAACAATTGCTCTACCCAAAGCAACCCGTTGCCGCTGACCTCCTGATAATTCTTTTGGTTTTCGATCTAAATATCCCTCAATTTCTAATATTTTCGCAGCGTTTTGTACGCGCTCATGAATTTCTTCTTTTGGTGTTTTTTTAATTTTTAAACCAAATGCCATATTATCATACACACTCATGTGTGGATATAATGCATACGATTGGAAGACCATCGCAATATCACGATCTTTCGGAGGAACATCATTTACCAGCTTTTCATTTATATATAATTCACCAGCACTAATTTCCTCCAACCCTGCAACCATACGAAGCGTTGTCGATTTCCCACAACCACTAGGTCCTACAAAAACGATAAACTCTTTATCTTTGATTTCTAAATTAAAATCAAAAACTGCCTGTACTTTATTATCGTACACTTTATCTATATTTTTAAATCGTAAATTCGCCATACTTCCTCCTACTTATGATCCTTATTGTACATAAACAATAACGTCAACAATCCTATAAGTCCAATAATCTCAATAAATAAACCTTTATAACCAATGTTTTTTTGGCCAATAATTATCATAGCTAAACAAATACAGGCTACAATTATCATCACCATTGTTTTTATACGTACCCCCATCATGATCACCTACTCTTTCAAACCACCAAGGCTCATACCTTGCGTTAATTTTTTCTGTACCAATATATATAGAATTAAGGTCGGAATCATAATGATAACTAGCCCTGCATACATGACTCCATCATTGGATTGTGAACGTGCATCTGCCATAAGAAACTTTACACCCACTGCAAGTGTTGAATTGTCCTTTTCCATAAACGTAAAGGCTAATACATATTCATTCCAGAAGGACAAAAATTGAAATAAAATAACCGTAATAATACTCGGTCTTGCCATTGGAATCATAACGCGTAGCATGGTTCTAAAATAACCACAACCATCAATTCTTGCCGCTTCTTCAAATGCTTTTGGCAACGTTTTAAAGAAACTACTCAACAAATATATCGTAAATGGCAATGAAGTTGAAGCATAAACAAGCGCCAATACCACTTTATTATTTAACAGCACATCACTCCAATCCATTGCAACCTCAATATTGAATAGCATCACAAATATTGGCAATACGATATAGTTTACATTGATAAATAAGCCCGCCATAAACAACCCATTAAAAAACTTTTTTCCAACAAAATCAAAACGAGCCAAAGCATACGATGCTGGAAGCGCCACTGCCAATAAAATCACAAGCGCCAATGCCGTAACAATCACCGTATTGAGTAAGTAATCACCCATCTTTGCTTCTTGAAATGCATCAACAAAATTTTGCCACATCACTTCGCTAGGGAGCGAAAATGGTGAATTGCTAACCAGATCCATTTGCGATTTTAAGCTAGCCATAAATACCCAAATAATAGGAACAATAATCGATATTGCTAAGGTAATCAAGGCTACATAAATAAATACTTTATATAAAGATATACTTTTTATTTTTTCCATGATCATCCCTCCTAAAACTCAAGTGTATCGCGTTCGGTAATCTTATTTAAAATACTAGATAAAGCAAAAGAGAATAAGAAGATACACACTCCAATGGTCATACCATAAGCATAATTACCGGCGAAAGCCTTACTATACATATAATTCAAAGTTACTTCTGATCCTAAGAAACCTTCTGTTGTCAGTTGCACAAACATGAAACTCAAGTTAATCGTACTGATCACAAAAAATGTCAAAGTCGTTCTTATATTATTCCAAATAAGCGGTAATGTAATAAGCGAAAACTGTTGCAGTTTACTAGCGCCTTCCAACCCCGCAGCCTCATACAAGTTCTCGGGAATGGATGACATACTTGCCATATACATCACCATGTAATATCCGATGGCTTGCCATATCAATGCTGCAATAATCGAATAATTTACAATTGCGGGATTCCCCATCCATTGTTGTTGCAAAGAACCCAATCCAATCATTTCTAATATTGAATTTAAAATTCCGTTATTGGGTGCATAAATAGCTGAGAATATCCCTGCAATAACGACGATACTTAAAATATTAGGAATATAAAATATAACACGAAAGAAATTTTTTCCTCTGAAATTTTCCCTTGTTAACAGTGTCGCAAACAACACCGCTAACACAACTGTACATATCGTAATAATGGTAATATATAAAATCGTATTTTGCATGGATTCAATAAATTTCATATCTTTAAACAAGACGTTAAAATTGAAGAAACCGGCAAATTCTGGATCACTAACAAAATTTAATTGTTTAAATAAAGAAGTCTTAAATACTTCAATCGTTGGAATTACAATAAAGATGGTAACCAACAATATTGCTGGCGCTAAACATGCGAAGATAAATCTACGCTTTTCTTTTTTTCTATTCACTCGCATATCTCCTTTCTGAACAAAAGCGATGAGCAATCTAGCCCATCGCTTAAAATCTTTATTCCTTATCTATTTTGCAGGATGTGCTCTTAAAGTATCCCATAATTCAATTAATTTCTTTTGCCAGTCATCTACTGTTGCAGTTCCTGTTGCAATTTCATCAATTGGACCAAATAAAGAAGGTTTTAATTGTACATCTGGAATTGATGCTGTATCAAATGGTGCAAATGCTCCCATTGAAGCTCTTACTTTATCATTGTCATAAACACTGTAGAATTCTTGATTGTATCCTTCTAATTTTTCTGTAATGCCCTTCACTGGAACAACACAGTCAAATTCTAACATAATTTCACTACCAGCATCAGAATAAATATATTCCAAGAATTTTTTAGCATCATCTGGATTTTTTGCTTGTTTAGGAATCCATGCTTGTTCTGTATAAGCTGTTGCTACACGTTCTCCACCCTTTTCAAATGCAGGCAACGCCATCAATCCCCAGTGGAAATCTTCTGGTGTAGTTTTTTCCATTTCTCCTACAATCCAACTACCGTTAGGCATAAATAATGCTTTGCCATCAATAACTGCTTGTTGGTTCACTTTAAACCCATCTTTTGCGTTCGCATTTGCAACTGTATCTGGGAATAAGTAACCATTGTCTTTCGATACCAATTTACCTAATGTATCTAAAATCTTTTTTCCTGTATCTGAATCCCAAGTTCCTTCACCATATTTCATAGCTTTCGTAAAGAATTCTTGTCCTCCGACTTGGTCCAACATACCTTGTAGTGTTGTATCAAAGTATCCTTTTACTGAATATGTTACCAATGAAATACCATCAGCTTTTGCTTTTTCACCTAATGCCCACATGTCATCCCATGTTTCTGGTAACGCATATTTTTTACCTTCACCAATAAGTTCTGTGTTGTAGTAGAAACCTGCTGGTGTATACATAATTGGAGCTAAATATTTTTTTCCATCTCCGAAGTATTCCGTAATTGAGTTTGATGCGAAACTTGGATCCATTTGATCTTTCACATTTTCAAACACATCCGAAATGTCCATTACTTCACCTGTATTCAATTGTGTTTCCGTATATCCTGAAGGTTGCCCTAAATTGTGGTATACAATATCAGAATAGTCACCTTTTGCATTTTCCTTATTTAATACATCTGCCAATTCTTTTTCAAAACGCAATTGAATGTCAATTTCTGGATTTTCTTTTTCAAATTCTTTCGCAAGCTTTGTGAATACTTCTTCACCGTTTCCACCTGAGAAAGCATCAAATTTTACTACTCTTTTTTCGTCTTTTTCAGCCGTGTCAGATGAACCACAAGCTGCAACTGTGAAAACCATTAAAAATGATAAACACGCCATCAATAATTTTTTCATACTTCTGTAGAATCCTCCTCTTAAGATGTTTCATCTTCGTATCCAAAGTATAGCAAAACGTAAGCGCTTTTACCATATAGGATATTGCCAATTTTTTTATATATTTTGTTTTTTTTGTTTTTTTTCAAAATAATTACATTTTTTTCTGAATAATTGTTTATAATAAGAGTGATATAACTATTTATATAAATACTATATTGAGGTGAAAAAAATGAAAAAACCAAATATTTTATTACTTATGTGTGATCAGTTTCGAGGCGATACCTTATCCTATAAAAAACACCCTGATGTCCAAACGCCCCATCTTGATACACTTGCAGCACAGGGGGTTTCGTTTCAACATGCATATTCGTCCTGTCCTAGTTGCATTCCCGCTCGAGTTTCCTTATTTACAGGAAAAAGTCAAAGAAATCATGGGCGTGTCGGCTATGAAGATGGCATCTCTTGGAACTTTGAACATATGTTTCCACAATTGTTAAGCGATCATGGTTATCAAAGCAAATGTGTTGGAAAGATGCATGTCCATCCGATCCGCAAAAGTTGTGGATTTGCATCCATCACTCTACATGATGGATACTTAGGCTATTATCGCAGTACAACGATTCCTCATTATCAACACCAGGAGGTAAGCGATGATTATCTTTATTATCTTAAAAAACAAATTGGACAAAGTGCTGACGTGAGTGCAAGTGGACTTGATGCTAACTCGTGGGTCACGCATCCTTGGATCTATAAAGAACACTTACATCCCACCAACTGGGCAGTGGATGAAAGCATTCGCTTTCTCAACACGCGTGATCGCGAAAAACCATTCTTTCTAATGACATCTTTTGTGCGTCCACATCCACCCTTTGATGCACCACAAAGTTATTATGACATCTATAAAAACAAACAACTACAAGACGCTGCAAGTGGCAATTGGAAACTGCAAAACACACTATATGGCGATACCAAAGATTCTATTTTCGGAAATCACCATCCATCTATGACACACGATGCCATGGCAGGATACTATGCAAGTATCACACATGTAGACCATCAAATTGGACGCTTACTTACATCTTTACAAGAAGATGGTAGTTATGACAACACGATTATAATTTTTCTAAGTGATCATGGAGAAATGTTGTTCGATCATGGACTGTTTCGAAAAGTCTTTCCTTACGAAGGCAGCACACACATTCCCCTCATTTTCTCCATTGGAAAAAACGTACAAGCAATAACGCCACATGCCAGTAAATCCATTGTTGAATTGCGAGATATTATGCCAACCATTTTAGACTTTGCCAACATTAGCACACCAAGTGATGTCGATGGATTATCGCTTTATGGCGAAATCGCCGACAACAAAAAAATTGAACGTAGTCATTTGCATGGAGAACATAGTTTTCATTCCGATCTATCCAATCATTTTATCGTCACCAATAAAGACAAATACATTTGGTACTCACAAACAGGTACAGAACAATATTTTCACTTACAAAACGATCCAAAGGAAACATACAACGCCATTGATGATGCAGCATACAAAACTCGTATTCAACAGTTGCGAAACATACTCATTGACGAGTTAAAAGATTGTGAAGAAGGGTATAGCGATGGAACCAAATTGATCGTTGGAAAAACCCCACAAAATATTGTAAACAGTAAAAAAGATTAGAAATTTCTAATCTTTTTCTTTATGCAAAATTACAACTGTGCTACTTCTCAATGTATTTACATTTCAAACCAGCGAATTTCTGATTCTTGTAATGTAATTTCAAAACTAGAACCATCTCCCTTGTACACGATACTTGATTGTTCCTCATACGTATTGTTTACAACACAGAAACTATTGGTTTTTGGATACGCATTTACTTCTACATTATAATTATCTGCATACCATTGTTTTATCTCATTTTGCTTGCCTGCTGCATAATATAAACTTCGATAAAGCAATCTGGTATTCGCAAAGTTAAATGGAAGCCCACTCATATATACTGCCTTCCCCTTACCATACGTATGACTAGCTAGATGAATGCTATGATTGCTTTGTTTGATCACGGTTGTATCTTCTTGCGCATATACAAATTGAACTTTATCACCAAAATCCAGATCACTTGGTAAACCCTCTATGATGAAGTGTTGTTTTTCATCCCAATTATATTTATCCTTTGATAAGCTGAAACCAATTTCTTTATCAACTCCTAACATATCATATAATTGAAAATACTTTCCTTCACTTTGATAAGCACTGGGTTCCCCAATACCAATAAATCCATTGCCTTCATAAACGAATTTTCTAATTTTTTCAAGAATTTTAGGATTGTTCCAATATGCTCCACCACTAAAGGCCGTATAAGCATCACCAACATTAATGATAACGCCAGTTTCTTCAAAAGTGTTGGTATCTTGTAAAAGATCATCAAAACTAATAAACGAAATATCTAGTGGTAATCCACTCAAAGCTTCTAATACGCCTTCATACACACGGTTTTGTGGATAGGGAAGTGCATGCGCTACCATATGCGTACTCCAACTACGAAGTTTTCCCCAACTATTTAATATATACACTTTAAAAGGCACGACATATGGCTTATTGTTTCCTACCTTGTCGTATAATGCACGAAACTCATCCGTAACCTTTTCGACATAATCAATAAATGCAGGAAACTGTAGGGCAAGCTTCAAATATCCTCCATACCCAATACGATCCACTGGTTTCCGTAAAATGGCTCTTCTTGCTGTTACCCAGTTGATTTTGGCTTCTCTAACTGGATCTCCCCCTTCATAAAACGTGTCAGGGAAGAAATATGGTAAAAATCTTCCTTCACTGTATTTTAATCCAGGGATCTCAGAAATTAAGCGTAAGGTCATTCCATTTCCAACAGAACCAACCACAGCATCCAACCCTAAATGTTGGAAATATGCTCCATAAGGTTCACTTCCAATCCAGTGATCACCCAAAAACATCATTGCTTCTTTTCCTGCATCATGCGTCAAATCAATAAACACCTTCATCAATGCAGACACTTCTTGTTGTTGAAAATTCAAAAAATCTCTAAATTCTTTACTTGGGACTACAGACGTAGCATTATAGTATCCCTGGTTGATAATGTATTCCGCACGAAAAGGATATCCCACTTGTTTTTCGAAGCGCTCTAAGATATAAGGACTAACACTGGCGCTATATCCAAACCAATCCACAAATGTTTCCCTCGCATACTCATCAAAAACAAGTGTAAATTGATGGAAAAAAGTAGTAAAGCGAATCACATCTGTTTCGCTATTTTCTTGTAAATATTTTTTGAATTTTTCAATTGCATAAGCTTTCGTTTTTGGTTGACGAACATCATAGGTCATTTGCTTCTCTTGCCCTTGCCAATCATTTGTCAGTGAATTATACATATGCACAGGATCCCAAACAATAAAGGCTAAAAAACTCACCGTATATGCATGAAAAGGAATCGTATTCGAAATGGTCACTTCCATCTTTGTTGCATCATATGACCAATCATGAGTCCCTACAACAGTACCATTTGTACGATCAATTACTTCCCACCAGCGTTTTATATCATCTACTGTATTTACCATCAATTGATCTTGATAGTAATGTTTCATGATCGGAATTATTAATGTTGTTGATGAAGCTGTATAAAATTTACTCATCAAATACATTTGTTGAATTTCTTCAGGATTCTTTCTTGCCCAATCATTATCTTTTCTTGTTGTGTAATAGGTTGCATAACGCTTTACATCTAGCGATTTAAATTCTTCTGGCATTTTTGTTCCATCGCAATCGCGAATGGCATCTGCTCCCCATCTATCCATAACATCCAATGTACCTTCAATTACATCTGTATCGGTAGGAACTGTAACCCTTCCTTTGTTTCTACTCATGTGACCTCCTCTATTGCCTCTATTGCGTTTATAATACAAATAATACAAACAAACTTCATAAGCGTCAATATAGTAAAAATAGTGTCAATTACAGAAAATACCAATATACATAAAAAAAAAGAAAAATATGCCCTTCAAAGCCGGATTTTGTTATTTTTTTATACATATTGTTGATTTTAATAAATTTCAATATTTCATCTTTTTTTATTCATTTTTTATATTATAATAAAATTAGAGGTACCTATATGAGCAATCACAGATATCAATTAAAAGAAAAGAAGCAAGAAAAGATGAATATGCGCCTCTTGTATATCTCTCAGGCAAGATATGATACCGATTGGCACAGCATTAAGCATATGCACCATTTTACTGAACTTTTCTATGTCATCCGGGGATCTGGAGAATTTTTAGTCGACAACACGCGCTTTAATGTACATCAAGATGATTTGATTATTGTGAATCCAAACGTTTCTCACACCGAAGTCGGTCATGCGGAAGATGTTTTTGAATACATTGTATTGGGAATTGATGGTTTACAATTTGTGGGTGATGATGGTAAAAGTAGGGATAGTTATAGTTTACATAACTACCAAGAATTCAAACATGAAGTTTTATTTTACTTAAGAACTTTAGTAATTGAGGCTCAAGAAAAAGATGAAAACTTCGAATATATTTGTCAAAATCTATTAGAAATTTTAATCATGAACATGATTCGTAGAACAAAGAAAAAATTGTTTTTTGCTTCAACCAAAAAAATATCAAAAGAATGTAAATTTATTGAGCAGTATATTGACGACAATTTCCATGAAGATATTACTTTGGAAAAGCTAAGTAAACTCACATATTTGAATAAGTATTATATCGTTCACGCCTTTAAGAATTATAAAGGTGTTTCCCCCATTAATTACTTAATCGCCAAACGTATAGAAGAAGCAAAAAGTTTATTGTCTACTACCAATTATTCAGTGTCGAAGATTTCTGATATTATTGGATTTTCTTCGCAATCTTATTTTTCACAAGTTTTCAAAAAAGAAACCAATATGTCACCAAATCAATATCGAAAATCTCCCGATAATATGAAAAATGAACCTGATCGAAAATAAGTCCTTCACTCTCATTCAAAACTACTATTACCTGACTGCGATCTTTGTCTTATAAAATTAAAAGTGTTTTGTGGGCACCTTTCATATACTAGATAAAAAGATTTTCAAGCAGTTTATTACCGTAATTTTTAAAAAAACAATCATTTCTTTTTATCTATGCTATACTAATTTTATGAGTATATATCAGCTACAAAATCCAAATGCATTACATTTATTAAACCTTCTTCATCAGCAGCACTTTGAAGCTTATTTAGTTGGTGGTTGCGTACGTGATGCGCTTTTAAATAGGGTTATTCAAGATTTTGACATCACTACAAATGCAACTACAGATGAATTGTTAGCCTTTGGATATACCCATCATTTACATTTTTTGACAACTGGTTTGAAACATGGAACCATTAGCTTTTTTATAAACAAAGAAGTCATTGAAGTTACAAGCTTTCGTAGCGATGGAGTATATCAAAATCATCGACACCCACAATCCATAACTTTCACCAATTCGTTACAATGTGATTTAAAACGTCGTGATTTTAGTATCAATGCAATTTGTTATGATGGTGAACACATCATTGACCATGTTGATGGACTATACGACTTAAAAAAGAAATGTATCCGTGCCATAGGCAATCCTCATCAGCGCTTTAAAGAAGACGCTTTACGAATACTTCGCGCAATACGCTTTTCATTTACATTGCATTTTAAAATTGAAAAAAATACGAAAAAAGCGATATGCGATTTACATTCCCTTGTAGCATATTTATCAAAAGAGAGAATACAAAGCGAATTTAATAAAATATTGTTGAGCGATGAAGCTGATATGATATTAAAATTAATAGACGTCAAAGTGTTGTATATGATAATCCCCAACCTAAAAAAATATGAAAGTGTTTCACAGGAAACTCCATATCACAAATACGATGTCTTACACCATGTCAATGCATGTATGAATCACAGTCAAAATACTTCCTTAGATATTAAATTGGCATTATTATTACACGACATCGAAAAAAAAACATACAAAACATTGGATACGGATGGAATTGCTCACTTTCACGGCCATGCACATGCAAGTGCGCAAGAGGCAAAAATAATTTTGAAACAATTAAAATACTCTAATACAATACAACGTAAAGTTTATACCTTAATTTATTTTCATGATTATTATTTAACTCCTTCTTTAAAAGTTATACGAAAATTCTTAAAAACATTAAAAGGCAATTATCAGCTGGCATACGATATTTTGCTTGTCCAACGCCTTGATAACATGGGAAAAGCAGATACTATCACAATTGAAAAAAATGATATTATCGAAAAAGTAGAATCCATAATACATCAATGTGAGATTAATAAGGAAGTCTTTTGCCTCAAAGATTTAAGTGTTAATGGTACAGATATGAAAATCTTAGGTTTTAAAGGTAAAGAAATAAAAAATATATTAGAATATTTATTGACCTACATTTTACACCAACAAGATAAAAATACAAAAGAACATCTATTACATATTGCAGGAGGTAGGAAAGATGAAATTATTAATCGTTAGTGATATCCACGGAAGTGCCTATTATACAAAAAAAATCATTGATGCATTTGAACGCTATAAATGTGACAAACTGCTTCTTCTTGGTGACATACTATACCATGGACCACGCAATCCTTTACCAAAAGAATATGATCCCAAACAAGTCATTGCTTATTTAAGTCCTTATCAAGATCATATTATTGCTTGCAGGGGTAATTGTGATAGCGAAGTTGACCAAATGGTGTTACCTTTTTCGATTACTGCTGATTATCAGATCATACCAATGCCAAAACGAAAATTATATATGTCGCATGGACATATCTATCACAGCGAACATTTGCCATACGGGATACAAACAGATGATATTTTTCTATTCGGGCACATTCATATTCCTCTTATGGAAAAAAGACATAACATTCATATTCTTAATCCTAGTAGCATTTCTTTGCCAAAAGAAAATAACCCACACACTTTTGCGATATTAGAAGATGATCACTTTACATTACTTGATGAACATGACAACATTTTGCGTGTTTATCCTTTCTGATATTAAAAACGTTATCCCATTAAAAAAGCAAGCAGTATAGACTGTTTGCTTTTTTTATAATTTAAATGCTTTTTTAAATTTATCAAAAGGCGATTTATATTTATCAGTTTTTCGTAATTTTTCGTATAACTCTTTTTCTTGTTTTGATACTTTTTTTGGAATTTCAATATGCATTTCAACATATTGATCTCCTTCGATGCCTCTTGGCGATTTTACACCTTTTCCTTTCAACCTGAATTTTGTTGCTGTTTGTGTACCTTCTGGTATTTTCAAACGCACATCCCCATGAACCGTAGGAATGTCCAACTCACACCCTAAGATAGCATCCACCGCACTGATGGGAACCCTAATGTAAATATCATTTCCATCACGCACGAATACCTTATGACGTGCAACCAATACTTCAATGTATAAATCACCACTCAAACCACCGTTACTTCCAATCTCACCTTTACCATTCACACGAATTTGCTGTCCAGATTGAATTCCTGCAGGAATTTTAATATCCAACTTAACACGCTTATGTTCATAGCCTTTTCCATGACACTTATTACATGGCTTACTAACTTTTTTCCCGTTCCCATGACAATCAGGACAAACAGCTTCACTTTGAAAAGTTCCAAATGCCGTACGTTGCTGTGTAACAACCTTACCACTTCCATGACAACGATCGCATGTATGAATATCATTTTTACTAAACGCACCGCTTCCATGACAATCGCCACATTCTTCATCAACTTCTAAAGAAATCTCTTCCGTGTGCCCAAACACAGCATCCATAAAATCAATGCGCATTTGCATAAAGCGGTCTTCCCCTTTACGTGGTCCATGGGCTTGTCGAGATCCGCCACCAAAACCAGAGAAGCCCCCGCCGCCGCCAAAAAAAGAACCAAACAAATCCTCAAAGCCGCCAAAACCACCCTCTCCAGAGAATCCACCTTGTGCCCCATCAAGTCCGGCATGACCAAACTGATCGTATGTTGCTTTCTTCTGGCTATCAGAAAGAACCTCATACGCTTCATTCACTTCTTTAAATTTCACTTCTGCTTCGCTATCTTTATTTACGTCAGGATGATATTTTTTAGCCATCTTACGATAGGCTTTCTTAATATCGGCATCACTAGCACCTTTGTTAAGTCCTAAGACTTCATAGTAATCTCTTTTGCTCATATTATGACCTCCACTTCTTTTACTAGTTCTTTATTGAAATTATAAAAATATCCACACAGAACTAGCAACAACAACTGTTGTTACTACAAATACAAAGCATAGGGTCTTGCCTATAAGCAAGACCTCTATGCAATTAAACTTTTTATTTTTCTTCAAACTCAGCATCAACAACGTTGTCATCATTGTTTTCACCAGCTTCACTTGCACCTTCTGCTTGTCCTTGATCATACATCGATGCACTCGCTGCTTGCGCTGCTTTTTCTAAAGCATCTAATTTTGTGCGAATTGTTTCCATGTCATTTTCATCAAGGGCTTTTTGAAGCTCATCGCGTAATTTTTGTGTTTCTTCTTTTTGCGTAGCATCCATTTTATCACCATTATCACTCATTGCTTGATCAATTTGGTTGATAAATTGTTCTGCTTTATTTTTTAGTTCCACTTCTTCTTTACGTTTATCATCTTCTGCCTTGTTGTCTTCTGCTTCTTTTACCATTTTTTCGATTTCGTCATCACTTAATCCACTAGAGTTTTGAATCACAATTGATTGTTCCTTGCCTGTTCCGTTATCTTTTGCCGATACATTCACAATTCCATTCACATCAATATCAAATTTCACTTCAATTTGCGGAACCCCTCTTCTTGCGGGAGCAATTCCATCCAATTTAAACATACCTAAGGTTTTGTTGTCATTAGCCATTGGACGCTCTCCCTGCAGAACATGAATATCCACCGCAGGTTGATTATCAGCAGCGGTTGAGAACACTTGTGACTTACTTGTTGGAATCGTTGTATTGCGATCAATCAACACCGTCATAACACCACCCATTGTTTCAATCCCTAAGCTCAATGGTGTAACATCCAATAACAATACATCTTTTACATCTCCTGCAATAACTCCACCTTGAATAGCCGCTCCCATTGCAACTACTTCATCAGGGTTTACACTACGATTTGGCTCTTTTCCTAGTTCTTTTTTCACCGCTTCTTGAATTGATAACATTCTGGTTGATCCCCCAACCAACAATACTTGGTGAATATCATTCTTTGTAAGTCCTGCATCTTTTAAAGCTTGTCTTACTGGTTTTACAGTACGTTCAACCAAAGCTTTACTCATATCATCAAACTTTGCACGTGATAAAGTTGCTTCATAGTTCAAAGGTCCATCAGCAGTGTTTGACAAATATGGCAATAAAATTTGTGTTTGTGCCATACTACTCAAATCTTTTTTCGCTTTTTCTGCTGCATCTTTTAAACGTTGCATTGCCAATTGATCTTTTGTTAAATCTACATTATTTTGTTTCTTTATTTCATCTAACATCCATTTTACAATAACATCATCAAAGTCATCTCCACCCAATTCGTTATCACCACTTGTTGACAATACTTCAAAAGTACCATCTGCAAGTTCTAAAATAGAAACATCAAATGTACCACCACCCAAATCAAAAACCAAAACTTTTTGTTCTTGATCTGTTTTGTCGATACCATAGGCAAGCGCTGCGGCTGTTGGCTCATTGATGATCCGTTCTACTTCAAGTCCAGCAATTTTTCCCGCATCTTTAGTTGCTTGTCGTTGCGCATCATTAAAGTATGCAGGTACGGTAATCACTGCTTTCTCTACTTTTTCACCCAAATATTTTTCAGCATAGTCTTTCATATATTGCAAAACCATTGCTGAAACTTCTTGTGGTGTATATTCTTTTCCATTTAAAGAAACTTTTTCATTTTTCCCCATCAAGCGTTTGATGCTGCTTACCGTATCCTTGTTTGTTACAACCTGACGCTTTGCTGCATCACCAACAATTTTTTCATTATCTTTAAATGCTACAACCGACGGCGTTGTTCTATTTCCTTCGGGGTTTGTAATGACTTTTGCTTCCCCTCCATCCATAACTGCTACACATGAATTCGTTGTACCTAAATCAATACCAATAATTTTACTCATCTTGTCTCCTCCTCTAGTTATTCACTAACTTTTACTAAACTCGCACGTAGTACACGATCTTTTAACATATATCCTTTTTGGATTTCCTCAACAACAACTCCTGGCTCTACATCTTCCACTTTTTCACCAATAAGTGCCTGATGCACTTTTGGATCAAATGGTTTCTCTAAAGCTTCAATTGTTGTAACACCTTCATGTTCAAGAGATGTCTTTAGCTGTTGATAAATCATTTGTATCCCATCAACATAATGTTTGACATCATCATCTTTGGCTTCAAATGCAATTGCTCTTTCCAAATTGTCAATCGCTGGAAGAATCTCTTGCGCAAACGATTGAATGCGATACTTTCTTTGCATTTCCGCATCAGCAAGCAAACGTTTGCGTACATTCTCTGTATCCGCAAAAGCC
The DNA here is from genome assembly GCA_047973225.1 of Breznakia sp. Classification (GTDB taxonomy): domain Bacteria; phylum Bacillota_I; class Bacilli_A; order Erysipelotrichales; family Erysipelotrichaceae; genus JBKEBQ01. Next base: position 41,024 of record JBKEBQ010000027.1, read on the forward strand.
TTGTAATATTCATTTTTCATATTACCCAACTCTTCTTTCAACGTAAGAATCTCTTCTTTTAAAGCATCTTCTTTTTTATTTTTCTTTTTAAATCGTTTTTTCTCTTTATCATCTGCTTGTGATGCTGTTTTCACTTCTTCAGCATCTGTTTTTGGAATTTCTTCCTTTTCTACATCTTCCAATTCCATTTCTTTTTTCTTACTCATGAACATCTCCTTTATTTTTTTCATTGTACATATCTTCTATTACTTTAGACATGTATTCCATTAATGCGACAACCCGATTATATGGCATCCTTGTTGGCCCTACCACCATCAATTGACCCTCTTCTTCATTTAATTTTATCTTACTCGTTATGACCGAAACGTCATTCATAGGAAAGACTTCATTATCATTTCCGATACGGATCGAAATATCTCCACTATCACTGTTCCCCAACTGTCTCCAGATGCTAGAGTCTTCTAGAAATTTCATCATTTGTTTTAACTTTTCAATATCCGCAAATTCTGGTTGATATAATAAATTAGATGTTCCTGAAGTATACACATTATCACTTGCAAATTTCACAAAAGCACTCACAAAGGCTTGAAACAATATTTCATGTCGACTCACTTGTGCTGCCAACATCGGCTCTATTTCCGAGAGCTTGGCGCTTACTTCACTAATCGTTGTACCTGTTAGTTTATCATTTAAAATATTACAACACGTTTGAATATCTTTGAGTGATACACTTTGTTCAAAATGAAATGTCTTATTTTCCGTATGACCTTGATTGGTAATAAAGACACACACTGCACTGCGCTCATTAATGGGAACCAATTGAATGTGTTGTAAACGCTGAGTACTGGTTTCCGGACCTAGTACAACAGTTGTTAAATTGGTCATTTGCGATAAAATCTCACAACTTAATTCCACCACCTCATCAATTGAATAATGGCGATCATGAAAGGCTTGTTGCAAAGCATACTCAACCTTTTCGTCAAGCTTTGTTTCCATTAAATTTTCAACATAGTAACGATATCCTTTACTTGAGGGTATCCGTCCAGAAGATGTATGTGTTTTTTCCAACAAACCAAGCTCTTCCAAAACAACCATTTCATTGCGTAATGTAGCACTGGATACTTTGATATCCAACAAGTCCATCAGAGATTTAGAACCTACAGGTTCAGCACTTTTGGTAAACTCATCTATAATTGCTCTTAAAATCACGGTTTGGCGAAGTGTAAGCACATCATCACCCTCTTTCTAGCACTTCATACTTATGTCTGCTAACAGTATAACATACTTTTTAGCACTGTCAACACATTAGTGCTAATTGTTGTAATTTTTTGTGGTTTCCTATATTGTAAAATGAAGTTGGAATTATAAACGAACTCCTATGCACTAATTTTCTCAAGATTAGGTATACGAAAAATGGATAGATTACACTTAATTAGACTGTTATGATAAGGTCATGGTAAAATTTATGAAATGAAATAGGAGAAAATAATATTGACAAGTAAAGAAATTTTCTACAAAAGCACCTAGTGAAGGGCACGAGCTTTAGGTTTACTCCTGTTTTTTTATTTGTTTTGTGTACGAATTTCGTAAAAAGCCTGCAAACGAATTTCCTCTTCATATCATGAAATCATTTTCTTTTTTATGTTTTTGTATTATGATAATAGAAATAAACGTGCATCTGCTTATGCAAACTCTAAAAAAGTAGAAAAGAGGTCATATTATGCATTATTATCGTTGGTTAGAAGATGATTATATTTTTAGTGGAACAAGCTTAAAAGACCCCCTGCGTCCAGAAGATAACAATATGGCATTGCATACAAGTGATCATAGCGATGCCATTATTGAAAATCGTAAACATTTATTGAAGGAATTGCATTTTCCACTAGAGCAGTGTGTTTTCGCTAATCAGACGCATTCTTGTAATATTCATAAGATTGAAAAAAAAGATATCGGCGCTGGTGCTTTCTCCAACAAAGATGCAATCAAGGACTGCGATGCCTTGTATACCGATTTATCCAATGTGCTCCTTGGTGTTTTTAGTGCTGATTGTATCCCTATTTTATTGTATGATCGTGAACAACACATCATTGCTGCCATTCACGCAGGCTGCAAAGGCACTGTTCAAGAGCTTACAAAAAAAATGTTACATATACTCATTCATGAAGAAAACACAAATCCTAACGAACTATACGCATATATTGGACCTGCTATTGAATTTTATAGTTATGAAGTCGACAAAGACATTATCGATCTTGTAAAAACCATGAGTTTTGATACCAAACGGTTTTGGATGAAAAAAAATGACCATAAATTTTTATTAGATCTTAAGATGCTGAATTATCAGATGCTACTTGATGCAAATGTCCCCGATACGAATATTCAAGTTCATCATTGGGATAGTTTTGAACAAGAAGATTATTTGTTTTCCTATCGAAAAAACAAAGATACAGGAAGAAATATGAGTTTTATCTTACAAAAATAGATTCGTCGATTATGCGCGCGAATCTATTTTTTTATCAATCGTAGAAGTATACGACTGTTCAATGGTAACCACCACGTAATTGGGAATCTCTCCTTGTGGAATGTCCTTTTTGATACGCTCCTTTAGTTCATTGTCACTCATTGAAAAAGCAACCGGAACTGATACATCAAAAATAAAATTATTGTGTGTATCTCCCTTCACGACACGAAAGTCATGTATCTTAAGTCGCTCATCAATCCGTGCAATCATACTAGCACATGCTAAGCGCATCTCATTCGTATAAGGATCATCAATATCAATGGGATCCATATGAATCACAAGGTTGATATTATGATCTTCGCTAAAGTCTTTTTCGATATTATCGATTACATCATGAGATTCTACGATGCTTTTATGACTGTCAACTTCTACATGCACCGTAATAAACGTTTTCTTAGGACCATATGTATGAACAACCAAATCATGCACGCCAAGAACTCCTTGATACTCCATAATACGCTTTACAATATCTTTACTAAAAGCGAAATCTGGTGCAACTCCAATCAGATTATCCAAGGTATCTTTAATAATCTCATAACCACTTTTTAAAATGAAAACAGCTACCAACAAGCCCAACACTCCATCTAGTTGCAAGGATAAAAATTTTGATAGTAGTGTTCCCACCAACACCACAGAAGTAGCCAATACATCCGCTATACTATCAACAGCAGTGGCTTCCATAACACTAGATGCAATGAGTTTGCCATATTTTTTGTTGTAGCCATACATATATAACTTCACCACAATCGACATACCCAATACAACGAGTGAAATTTCATTAAAAATGATGGATTGAGGATTGAAGATGCGAGAAAATGAATCGACTGCCAATGTTATACCAAAATACAGGATAATGAAAGCAATGGCCATGCTAAATACATATTCTAATCGTTCATGACCAAAAGGATGATCTTCATCTGCTGGTTTACTTGAGAAAATAAAACTAACAAGCGAAATAATACTACTCCCTGCATCACTTAAATTATTGAATGCATCAGCGGAAATCGCCACACTTTTACTAAGCATACCAATCAAAAACTTTGATACGAACAATAATAAGTTTAGAAAAATACCAAAAATACTAGTAACTTTTCCATAGCTTGTACGTACCTGTGAACTTTTTATATTTTTATAATCACGAATAAAAAAACGAATCAATAGTTGCATCTCTACCTCACATGTTTCCTAATTATACTATTGTCAAAACGCAAAAGCAAACCTTTATAAAAACGGTTCCCAAAGGAAACCGTTGTTTTGATTATTGTTTCGCACGAATTGCTGCTTGGGCAGCTGATAATCTTGCAATTGGTACACGAAATGGCGAACAAGAAACGTAATCCAAGCCAATGTTATGACAAAATGCAATCGTCGAAGGATCTCCGCCATGTTCCCCACAAATTCCAAGTTTGATATCAGGTCTCGTTTTTCTTCCAAGTGACACTGCCATATCCACAAGTTTACCAACGCCTTTTTGGTCAAGTCGCGCAAATGGGTCTTGTTCATACACTTTCTTATCATAATAATCTTCTAAAAAGCCTGCTGCATCATCACGCGAAAAGCCGAATGTCATTTGCGTTAAATCATTTGTGCCAAAGGAGAAGAACGCTGCCTCACAGGCAATTTCATCTGCTAATAAAGCAGCACGAGGAATTTCAATCATGGTCCCAACCATATACTTCAAATCAACACCAGAACCTTTGATGATGGCATCTGCAGTTTCCATAATTTCTTTTTTCACAAATTTAAGCTCTTCCACATCGCCAATGAGGGGTATCATAATTTCTGGAACAATATGATACTCTGGATGCTTTTCGCTTACATTAATCGCTGCTTCGATAACTGCCTGCGTTTGCATACGGGCAATTTCTGGATAAGTAATTGCCAAACGGCAACCACGATGTCCCATCATGGGGTTGAATTCATGAAGTCCAGCAATAATTCCCTTTAACTCTTCCACTTCCATTCCCATATCATCTGCTAACGTTGTAATATCATAAGATGAAGTTGGTAAAAATTCATGTAATGGGGGATCTAAATAACGAATCGTAACGGGTCTGTCTTTCATGACTTCATAAATCCCTTCAAAATCGCCACGTTGCATCGGCAATAATTTCGCCAATGAGCGCTTTCTTTGCGCTTGTGTTTTCGCCACAATCATTTCACGAATCGCCTTGATTCGATCGCCTTCAAAAAACATATGTTCCGTACGCACCAATCCAATCCCTTCTGCACCAAATGCGATTGCCTGTTTCGCATCCCTTGGTGTATCTGCGTTGGTTCTTACTTGCAGTTCTCTAAATGCATCTGCCCATTGCATAAATGTTTCAAAATATCCGCTAATTTGTGCTGGAACGGTTTTTATTTCTTCTCCATAAACATTACCACTCGACCCATCTAATGAGATGTAATCATATTCACGATACGTCTTTCCATTTACTTTAAAATATTTTTCTTCTTCAAACATTTGAATATCACCACACCCAGATACGCAACAAATTCCCATACCACGTGCAACTACGGCAGCATGCGATGTCATCCCACCACGAACCGTTAAAATTCCTCTGGATGCATTCATCCCTTCAATATCCTCAGGTGATGTTTCCAAACGCACCAAAATAACACGATGACCTTTACTGGCATATTGTACTGCTGTTTCAGCACTAAAGACGATTTGTCCAGTAGCTGCACCTGGTGATGCTGGTAATCCATTTGTAATCACCTGTGCTGCTTGTAGTGCGGCTTCTTCAAAGGTAGGATGAAGTAAACTATCCAATTGTTTTGGATTCACCATTAATACCGCTTCTTCTTTTGTGATATGCGCTTCTTCAACCAAGTCACATGCAATCTTCAATGCTGCTGCCGCAGTTCGTTTTCCATTTCGTGTTTGCAGCATATACAATTTGCGATTTTCAATCGTAAATTCCATATCCTGCATATCATGGTAATGATCTTCTAATCGTTTACTAATGGATACAAACTCTTGATATACATCCGGCATTACTTGTTCTAGTTGACTGATGTGTTTTGGGGTACGAATCCCCGCAACAACATCCTCTCCTTGCGCATTCATTAAAAATTCTCCATATAATGCGTTTTCACCTGTACTCGGGTTTCTAGTAAATGCAACACCTGTTCCACTTGTATCTCCCATATTCCCAAACACCATCATTTGCACATTCACAGCCGTTCCCCAACTTGCTGGAATATCATTCATTTTCCGATAATAAATTGCACGTGGGTTATTCCACGATGCAAATACTGCCTCAATTGCTTTTGCCAATTGTACTTTGGGATTATCTGGAAAATCTTCTTTTAATTGAACATGGTAAAAAGCCTTGAAGCGCTTTACCATTTCTTTTAAGTCTTCGGTTGTCAGATCTGTATCCAACATCACTTTTCGTTCTGCCTTAATATCATCAATAATGGTTTCAAATTTTGTTTTTGATAGCCCCATTACCACATCCGAAAACATTTGGATAAATCGTCGATATGAGTCATACGCAAACCGGGGATTCTCTGTTAGGATTGCTAATCCTTCAACAACCTCATCGTTCAACCCTAAATTCAAAATGGTGTCCATCATTCCTGGCATACTGGCTCTTGAACCAGAACGTACAGATACCAATAAAGGATTGCTTGCATCACCAAATTGTTTTCCTGAATGTTTCTCTAAGTTTTTTAAATGGACAAAAATTTCATTTGTGATGTCCGTATTGATTTTTTGCTGATCAATATAATATTGATTACATGCTTCTGTTGTCACGGTAAATCCATCTGGTACAGGCATGCCCAAATTTTTCATCTCCGCAAGATTCGCACCTTTTCCTCCTAATAAATTGCGCATATTTCCATTTCCTTGCGAAAATGAATATACAAATTTGTCACTCATATAAAACCTCCTTGTAATCGCTTACACCTATATTTTTATTATACCATAAAGTTTATGGGGTATCCTACAATATTTTTATCCTCGTTTTTTTGAAGAATATCCACTTCATAATATATATATTCATTTCATCATATATTAACGAGCTAAATTTATCTTTATGCTCATAATACCTTTTCAATATACTTACGGATACTCAATACAAGCGTGTATATTCTTTAAAATACGCTTCATTTACAGATGTATTCCCATCCACATTCAAACTAACGAACACCGGCGGCTTTACACCGCTATCTACTATATATTTGGCGCACATTACTTCGATTGCTTGTGCGATAAAAGCATTTGCTATAGAGGATGTAGGCAACATGGTGGCATCAACACCATCCAACGCTAAACAGCTATCTCCTACTTCACCACAGTTGTCAATCACAACATCTGCAACATCCATAAGTTTCTTACCACTTTTATGCCTAGAAGCCGTGTTGGAAGAGTGTTTTTTCGATGTAATTGCAATCACACGTGCACCAATGGCTTTTGCTTCCAGCGCCAACTCTACAGGGTATGCATTGCGCCCTGAATTCGAGGCCACCAATACCACATCCCCTGAGCGAACATGGTATAAATTTAATAGAATTTTCGCATAACCTTCCAATCGTTCAATCGCACTACTTTTGGTTGGATGCTCATTCAATGTCAATTCATTTGTTAGGATGGGGATGGGAAAAGCCAAACATCCCGCTCTACCATAAAACTCTTCAGCAACCGTATGTGAATGTCCACTACCACTCACGAAAAAATGATGTCCATCAACAAAAGCAGCAGCAATCATTTTTGCAGCGGTATCAATCGTTTCTCTTTGTGTCGTTTGGATTGTTTTCACCAGTACTAATCCTCGCTCAAATACAGTATCTATCATCTTTTTCTCCTTGTTCACTCATGTCATTTCTCTTATAAATTCGTGTCTTCTTACAAAGTATTTATTTTAATAATGCAGCAATTCTACGATCTACAATAGCTAGTGTATCTTGATAATCTTGTAGTTTTGATTTTTCTTGATCTACTTTTTCCTTAGGTGCTTTGTTCATAAAATTGGCATTTTCTAACATTCCTTGTCCACGTTTGATTTCTTGCAATAACTTATCTTTCTCCTTTTGTAATTTCAATAATTCAGCTTTAGGATCTATAAGTTCTGCTAAAGGTATCGCAATACTTCCATTGCTGATTGCTCGCACTACCATTTCTTCACTGGTGTTGACACTTGTCCAAGAGGCATGGCACATCGTATCCATAATAGCAGCAATAAAGGCAATGCTAGGTTGTACTTCGTCTTTTCTGTTTTTCACAATCACCTGCACTTGTGCGCTTGGCTTTAAATTATATTCAGCTTTAATCTCACGGATTGTTGTAATCATGGAGATGAGCATATCCACCTGCTCACGTTCATTTACTTCCAAAGACACATCAAAAGTCGTTGGCCAAGTTTCTAAGTTGATGCTTTCTTGGGCATGAGGAATTGCCAAATATAATTCTTCTGTCACAAACGGCATAAATGGTTGTATCATTTTTAAGATTCCACTTAAAACCACAAGAAGCGTTGATTTTGATGCCATAACAACTTTAGTTTCATCACTTTGTAAGCCTGCTTTGCTAAGTTCTATATACCAACTACAAAAATCATCCCAAATAAAACCATACAGTTCATTACCCACTAGCGAAAATTCAAACTTATCCATGTTACGACTTACATTTTGCAGTGTCTCATTAAAGCGTTGCAACATCCATTTATCAATTATTGATGCGTGTATTAAAGAAATATCAGACAATGCAAAATCATCTTTCAAATGTAATATCACAAACTTTGTTGCATTATAAATTTTATTAATAAAGTTACTTGATGATGCGACTTTTTCTTCAATAAAGCGCAAATCTTGCCCAGGTGTCGAATTGGTAGTTAAAAAGAAGCGCATAGCATCACAGCCAAACTGCTCAACAACATCAATGGGGTCAACACCATTACCCAAAGATTTCGACATTTTCCGTCCTTGGGCATCACGGACTAATCCATGAATCAAAACATCTTTAAAAGGGCGTGTATGTGTTGCGTATCGTGCTTGAAACGCCATTCTAGCAACCCAAAAGAAAATAATATCATATCCTGTTACAAGTGTGTCATTGGGATAATAACGATCCAAATCAGCCCCTTTTTCAGGCCATCCCAATGTTGAAAATGGCCATAGAGCACTGGAAAACCATGTGTCCAAAACATCTTCATCTTGGGTCCAGTTTTCCATATCACAAGGTGCTTTTTCACCGACAAAAATTTCACCTGTTTCTTTATGATAATAAGCAGGAATCCGATGCCCCCACCACAATTGGCGAGAAATACACCAATCCTCAATCTTCTCTAACCATTGTTCAAAAATATGTGCAAAGCGATGAGGTGTAAAATGTATTTTTTCAGCATCTTGTTTTTGATGTTGCAACACTGCATCCGCCAATGGACGCATTTTCACAAACCATTGTTTCGATAAATACGGCTCTACAACGGCATCGGTTCTTTCCGAATGTCCCACTTGATGCATGTGTTTTTCAATAGACACTACATTTCCCGCAGCTTTCATATCCGCCACCAGTGCCTCGCGGCATACAAAACGATCCATCCCAGCATATGTGCCACACACTTCATTCATGGTTCCATCTGCATGCATACAAATAACTTTATCTAGATGGTATTTTTCACCAATCAAAAAATCATTTGGATCATGTGCAGGTGTACATTTCATAGCTCCTGTACCAAACGCAATATCAATGTAGTCATCACTGATAATTGGCAAAATATCACCATTTGCAGGATTGATTGCTTGTTTTCCAATCACATCTTGATAACGCTCATCTTCTGGATGAACAACCACACACACATCTCCAAACATTGTTTCTGGACGTGTTGTTGCTACTTCTAATACCTTATCACTATCGACAATTTTATAGCGAAAGGTATACATTGCTCCTTCCACCTCTTTGTGAACCACTTCAATATTGGATAACGCTGTTTTTGCTTGTGGATCCCAGTTGATAATTCTTTCTCCTTGATAAATCAAACCATCATTATACAAATCAACAAAAATTTTATTCACCGCCTTATTTAAACCTTCATCCAAAGTAAAACGCTCCTTGGTATAGTCTAAGGATAAACCAAGACATGCCCATTGTTCACGAATATGTGCAGCATATTCTTCTTTCCACTGCCATGCTTTATCCAAAAATGCTTCACGACCAATTTCATAGCGTGAAATATTTTGTGACTTTAAACGCTCATCTACTTTAGCCTGTGTTGCAATCCCCGCATGATCCATACCAGATAACCATAAAACATCAAAACCTTGCATTCTTTTATAACGTGCAATAATATCTTGTAGAGTTGTATCCCATGCATGCCCCAAATGCAATTTACCCGTTACATTGGGCGGCGGAATCACCATACAATACGGTTTTTTATGAATATCTCCTGCTGTGAAATAACCTTTTTTTACCCAATCTTGATAATACTTTTTTTCAATCGTTTTGTGATCGTATTTTGCTTCTAATTGATGTTTCATACATCCTCCTCATAATAAAAACACTCATCAAAGGACGAGTGTTTCGTGGTACCACCTTTTTTCACATGTTTCACATGTCTCAAATACGTAACGTGTACAAGCCGAGTTTACTTACTATATATTCAGAAAACTTACTCCTAGACTACCTTCATAATGATGTTATACTTTGTTGCAGCACCCAAAGCTCTCTATCATGAACATCAATATTACTCCTTCTAATCAACATAATATATCCTTATTATAAACAAAAATTTACATCTGTGCAATGATGTTTTTTGCATAGGAACGAATTTGTTCAATTTGGGCTTCACTCGGTTTGAATAAAATTCGTAAACCCTCATCTACCACTTTCATTTTTTGTTGTTTTAAACGAGCGATCATATGGGGAACCGCTTCCCCGCTCCATCCATAACTGCCAAAAGCCGAAACAATTTTTGCCTCGTGGTAGGGCAGTGTAACAGCATTCATAATATCGAAAATAGGTGGCAATGCATCCGCTACCATTGTAGGTGACCCATATAAATTTACATCACTTGTAATTAGCGCCTCTTTCACCTCACTCACATTGCTTATTTGTAAGTCATAGGTTTTACACAAGACACCGGCCTGCAAAAACTCATCTTGTATGATTTCAGCCATTTTTTTTGTATATCCATATGCCGAAACATATACAATACTAGCACTTTTCTGTGGCTTTTCTTTACATGTCGCAAAACGAATATAATATGCAATCATCTCCTGAATATCCGTATCAATAATAACACCATGCCCTGGTGCAATGATATCAATATCAAAATCTTTTATTTTATCCATTGCTTTTAAAACAAATGAGCGAAAAGGACCCATAATCATCAGTGTATAATAATCTAATGTTTCTCTAAAAATACTGCGGTCTTCTAATTGTGATAAAAGCATATGATCACTTGCATAATGTTGCCCAAAAGAATCACAAGTAACCAACACTTTATCTTCATGAATGTAAGTGTATATCGTATCTGGCCAATGTAAATTAATCGCATTCACAAATTGCAAAGTTCGCTTTCCCAAACACAGCGTATCACCATCTTTTACGATTAATGAATTAAATTCATGGTTCATAATTTCTTTTAGATTACGACTGGCAGCAAGTGAAGATACTACAACAATGTGTGGATTGATCGCCAATAACTTTGCAATTGCTCCTGAATGATCTGGCTCGGTGTGACTTACAACAATGTATTTAATTTCATCAACAGAACCGATTTCATTAATTTTCTTTATGTATTCATCAAAAAAAGCTTCCTTCACACCCTCAAATAAAATAATCCCTTCTTCTGTTTTTAAAATGTAAGCATTGTATGTTGTCCCGTATTTTGTTTCCATGATAATATCAAAAACGCGCAAATCACGATCTTTTACACCTACCCAATACAAATTCTTTTTTATCTCTAATACATCCATATGACGCTCCTTACTTATTACTAATAGTATAATTCTATTCTTAATATAATCAATTCAAACGCTTATTTTTATCAATTTCATTCGGCTTATAAAAATATTCTTACAATCGAAAAAGAGTGCACCATCCTCACTCTTTATACATCTTTTCAATTTGTAACCATGCCTCTTTTATACCTTCTTTACACACGCTGGAAAAGGCAACAAGTTCTTCTTTTTGAAGTTGTAACACATCTTGAATAACGTTCATATTTTTTAGCATTTCATTTCGTTTTAATTTATCTATTTTGGTTGCTACCACAAGGACATGCATTTTATAATAGCGTGCAAATTCCATCATCAATGTATCATCCTCATTAGGAATGCGTCTAGCATCCACCAATAAAACAAGACCTTTTTTTTGTGTGCGATGATGGAAGTAATCTTCCATCATTTCCCCGAATTGTAACAATTGTTGCTTTGATAAATTCGCAAAGCCATACCCTGGAACATCAACAAAAATCAGCTCTTTATCCAATTGAAAAAAATTTAACAATCTCGTCTTTCCCGGTGTATTCCCCACATATGCAAGTTTTTTGCGATTGGTCATAGTGTTTATAAAACTCGATTTCCCGACATTACTTCTTCCTGCCAATACAATTTCTGGCAGAGCCGTAGGCGGCCATGAAGCCTTATCAGGAGCCGAAATAAGCAATGTACACTCTTGAAATTGTTTCATTATTTTACCAAGGCCGCATGCACAACTTGTGATACATGTTCCACTGGTATAAATTGAATGTTCGCTTTGACTTCCTTTGGAATATCATCTAAATCCTTTGTATTCGCTTTTGGCATTACAATGGTTTTGATTCCTGAGCGATGCGCCGCCATTGATTTTTCTTTCAAACCACCAATGGCCAATACATTACCACGTAAGGTTACCTCCCCCGTCATTGCAATATCGCTTTTTACCGCAATTTCACTCAAACAAGATACAAGTGCTGTTGTTAGTGTTACGCCCGCACTTGGTCCATCTTTTGGTACTGCACCTTCTGGTACATGAATATGAATATCTTGTTTTTCGAATATTTCCGGATCGATTTTATACTTTTTTGCATTGGCTTTTACATAATCATATGCGATTGAAGCACTCTCCTTCATAACTTCACCAAGTTGCCCTGTTACAACAAGTTTTCCTGCGCCTTTGAAATGATTTACTTCAATTTGAAGAATATCGCCCCCAAAGGATGTATAAGCAAGACCTGTAACCGTTCCAATTTGGTCTTTCGTTTCCTTTTTACCGTAATCAAAGATCTCTTTACCCAAAAATTCATGCATTGTTTTTTTGGTAATAGTTACTGTTTTTTTCTTATCCTTCAATATTGCCAACACAGCTTTTCTAGCCAATTTTGCAATCACTCTTTCCAACTGTCGCACACCACTCTCACGTGTGTAATATTTGATAACATGCATCAACATATCATCATTTATTTTAAATTGTGAGGCTTTTAAACCATTCGCTTTTCTTTGTTTTGGTAGTAAATGACGCTTCACAATTTCCAATTTCTCAATTTCAGTATAACTAGATAATTGAATAATTTCCAAACGATCTTGTAGCGCATGTGGAATATTTTCCAAATAGTTTGCCGTCGCAATGAACATTACCTTGCTCAAATCATAACTTTCTTCTAAGTAATGATCAGAAAAGAATTCATTTTGTTCGGGATCCAATACTTCTAACATCGCACTGGATGGATCCCCTTTATAGTCAGCTCCCATTTTGTCGATTTCATCAATTAAGAATACAGGATTAATCGTTCCTGCTTTTTTCATTCCTTGAATAAACCGTCCTGGCATACTTCCTAAGTAGGTACGTCTATGCCCTCTAATTTCAGATTCATCACGCACTCCACCCAAAGAGATTTTCACAAATTCACGTTGTAAAGCTCTAGCAACCGATTTGGAAAGTGATGTTTTCCCAACGCCTGGAGGACCTACCAAACAAACAATTGGTGACTTCAATGACTTCGTCATTGCCTTCACTGCTAAATACTCCATAATTCGCTCTTTTACTTTTTCAAGTCCATAATGATCCTCATCCAATACTTGTTGTGCATAGTTTAAATTTTCATTATCTTTACTCTCTTGCCACCAAGGAAGTTTCAATAACCAATCCAAATATGTTTTTACAACACCGCTCTCACCAGAAGCGCTTGGTAACATTTCATAGCGTGCAAGCTCTTCCAAAGCTTTTTCCTTTATTTTCTTAGGATATGGATTTTTTTCAATTAATTTGCGATATTCATCCGCATCACTTTCGCGATCCGCAACATCACCCAGCTCTTCCTTGATCGCACGCATTTTTTCTCTTAAATAATATTCCTTTTGATTTTCATCAATGCGTTGCTTTACTTTATTGTTGATCATGTTCTCTAGATCATGTACTTGTTTTTCGACTTCCATCTCTTGTAAAATAATAACCAAACGCTCATTCACATCGCTTGATGCCAATATCTCATACTTTACTTCTAATGAAAAAGGAAAAATTTGCGCAATTTGATCCGCCAAACCAACGGCTGAAATTCCTGTTGCCAATTTTGAAATCACATCTTTTGGTAGCTCTACATTGAGTACTTCCATCGACTCCAATTGGCGAGTAATACGTCTTACCAATGCCAATTCTTCGCTGGCGTCAGTTTGGATATTTTCCAAGACATCCAAGCTTGCAAATGCCATTTCATCAGAAATGCTGAGACTGTGAATCTTAACTCGTTCTACACCCTTAAATTTCACTCTCAAGTATCCATCCATATGACGAATGTGTTGAACATGACAAATCGTTCCTACTTCATATAAATCTTTCAATGTCGGATCTTCTACACTCAATTCCTTTTGCGCAACTAAGCATACTTTTGCATCGTAATTTTCTTGTGCTTCTTCTAGTGCATATACACTCTTTTTTCGACCCACATCAATAACTATTTCATTATTTGGAAATATAATTACCCCGCGTGTACAAACTACGGGTAATTCAATTCTTCTTTTTTCCATAACATAGCTCCTCTTGGCACTCATAATCTTATAGTGCTAATTCTATTATACATAAGTATTTAGCACTGTCAAATGATATGTGCTAATATTTGTGTTCTTCATTAAAAAAGACGCATATGCGTCTTTTCCTATTTTTTGATATTTTCTTTGATAAGAGCAACTGCTTTTTGAAGGCGAAGATCATATTCTAATGCTTCAGCATTAATACTTTCTTTGACTTTATCAACTTCCATTCCATAACGGTTTGCGATAATTTCATATTCTGCTTCTACATCTTTTTTATCTACTTGCAATTCTTCTACTTCCGCAACTTTATCTAAAACCAAACGAACATTCACTTTTTGCAATGCTTCCGGTTTCATTTGCGCGAGTAAATCCTCTTCTTTTGAACCTGTCATTTGAAAATACTGTTCTAAACCAAACCCTTGTTGAGCAAGACGTTGTGTAAAATCATTCATCATTTGTTTTACTTCATCATCCACCATAACATCGGGAATTACAACCTTTGCATTTTCACACAATTGTTTTAATATATCATTTTCAAACTTTGTTGTTGCTTCTTGTTCTTTTTGTTCTTTGAGGGTTTTCTTAACATGTTTTTTATAGTCTTCTACGGTTTCCACTTCTTTAATTTCAGCATCTTTAATCAAGTCTTCATTCATTTCTGGAAGTTGACGTTCTTTTACTTCATGCACTTTTACTTTAAAGACAACATCTGCTCCCGCTAAATCGGCAGCTGTGTAATTTTCTGGAAACGTAATTGGCAAATTCTTTTCATCCCCTGCTTTTGCGCCAATAAGTTGTTCTTCAAATCCCGGAATAAAAGATCCTGATCCTATTTCTAGTGGATAGTTTTCACCTTTTCCGTTTTCAAAAGCTTCATCACCTTTAAATCCTTCAAAGTCAATAACAGCCGTATCGCCACTTTTAATTTCGCCTTCTTTCACAACAAGTTCAGCAAAACGTTCACGCAATTTTTCAACTTCAGCATCTACTTCTTTAGCACTTACACTAACCTTATCCATTTTCACATCTAAGCCCTTGTATGCGCCGAGGGTTACTTCTGGTTTCACTGTAACTTTGAAACTTAAACTTACTTCTTTTTCATCAATCGCGTCAATGCCCAATTCAGGACGTGCAATAATCCATAAATCGTGTTCTTTAATAGCTTCTTGTAAAGCAACACCTGCAACTTCATCCACTGCTTCCATTAAGATTTTTTGTTGCGCAATTTGTTTTCTCGCCATTGCCTCTGGCACTTGTCCTTTACGAAACCCTTTGACTTCTACTTCTTTTGCTAATTTCTTAAACGCTTTTTCTTGCGCTGTTTCCCACTTTTTCCCTTTTACACTTACTTTCAATTCACCTTGTGAATTTTCTTCTAATTTCCATGTTGAGCTCATTTGCTACCTCCATATTGTTTTGTTTTCTAAACTTCATACGTATATAATAATAAATCATATCCCCCATACTTTGCAAGGTCTTTTTCAAGTAGTAAACATTCAAGCTGTTGTGTTTCACCAAAAGCCTCGTATACATAGCGAAGAATCGCATGCACAATATAGGGTATTTCATCTTCACTTAAAGAAATTGGTAATTTATAATACGCTTCTTTAATTAAGCTTTCCACTGCCATTTGATACATGCTTGGATTATCGTTGGCGATACAATCTTCTAATTCTTTTATCGCTAGCGGAAGATATTCATTTTCATCAATCGATTCCATATAGGAAGGGATACAGCTTATCTCCATTCCTTCGTATAATAACACGACTTCTTCATGTAGTTGTTGTTGCTTCATAATTTCTAATAGATTTGTTTTGATCATGGGGTGGATCTTGTTTCGCAAAACCATTTGAATATCATCTAAAAAATCGCGTACATTGCGTGAGCGCAAATGTTCGCAAGCCTGTATAACGTCTTGTTCGTTCCCTTGTAATAGAACATGCAGTTGCTCCTCGCTAAAGAAAGCTTGTGTTGTATCCTTTAGCAATGTTTCACATTGCCTCCATAATTCGTTAAAAATATTCTCATACGCTTTGGGAACATACGGCATACGCAGCTCTTGAAGCAATAAAAAACGAGCTTCTTCAACTTCTCCCTCGTCAATGTGCGATTGTATTTGATTTTTTATATCTTCATAATAGTTCATTAAAAACCCTCACCTGTACAGTATACTAAATAAATAAACTTTAGAAAAACAAAATGAATGAAATCTATATATTACTCTCTCCACCCATACTTTTGCATGTCGACCTTTCCTTTCTCCACAAAAATACCCTCTTCGCTTAATAACACTTCCTGTTGTTTCCAATGCGTAAGTAGTGTCCCGTCGGCATGAACGATTCGATGACATGGATACTTCCCATATTGTGTTGCGCTAGCAAGAACCCGACCTACTTGGCGAGCATGTCTTGGATATCCTAATAAACTTGCTATTTGAGAGTAACTGGCAACCTTTCCCTTAGGGACTTCAGCAACCGTTTCTAAGACCATGAAGATAAATCCATCATCCATAATTACACCATCCTTTTCCATCAATATATCTTTTGAAAGTAGACTTGCTATTTACATTGATATTTGCTATTATATTCTAGCAATGTCTACATAGCTCAGCTGGATAGAGCACACGCCTTCTAAGCGTGCGGTCGAAGGTTCGAATCCTTCTGTGGACGCCATTGATAAAATACGTTTAAGTTTCTTTGATCTTAAACGTTTTTTTATATTTTTATCGATATGTTTAACTTTCTAGTTTTTTAAAAATATAAACTCAACCCGCACTTGATCGCCTTCTAAATACAGAATTGCATAAGAAGGTCCTCTTCCATCACGAGCACGATAGAGGGATCCTGGATTCAATACATGAATTCCATCCACTATTTTATGCACAGCAATATGCGTATGTCCGAAACACACAATATCACAATTGTTTTCTTTGGCTTTTTCTACTAAATGAGCTTCACGATGGTAAAAACTAACACGGTGAGAATGTAGCATTAAAATACGATGTCCTCCTACTTCCATTAGCATCTCTTCTGGATAAGAATCAAAATAATCATTGTTGCCACAAACAATTTTAAACTGTGGGAACATATCATCAAAATCCAAACAAATATCACCACAATGTAAAAAGTAAGAAGCATCACTATGTAGTGCTAATATATCATCTAAACAATCTTTTAACCCATGTGAATCACTCACTACGACAATTTTCATGACTATTCTCCTAGACCTTCTAAGACGGTAAGATTTTCATACATAATCGTAAGATAATCTTTATTCTTTTTTCTTTGCGCATCGCTTAAAGAAGATACATTACTCAATGTAACAGGTATCAAACCCAACTCTTCAATCAGTTCTTGGTACAATTGTTCCATTCCCTCATTTAGGTTTTCTTCATTGGCGATGTAACGCACATTTTCATCCATCATTTTTTGTTTGATGATGGCCAGTTGCATCTCGTTTGGTAATGCTCCATACTTCGATATAGAAACCGGATACACTTGGATTCCAAAAGCTGTTTGATAATATCCAAAATTAGCGCTCATACTCGCAATCGCAATATTTTGAGCTGTTTCCTCCAACAGTTGATAATCTGCATCAAGTCTTGTAAGTTCCAATTCTAACTCATCAAAGTTCACTGTAAAATCATCTGTATATTCAGGATACAAATACACTAAAAAATCTCTCACAACCTCTGCTGCACTAAGCATGGTCATGGGATCCATCCAAAAAGCTGGATCTTTTTTATACACGTTAATCGCATCAAAGACATCTCCTTGATAATACATTTCCTGTGTTGGTTTATCATCATCCGCAAATGGTTTATTGGTATAACGACCAAAAGGATATAAATATAATTTACTTGCGATATCCATATAGCTTATATTTTTACTTCGAATGTTATCAGCATACACATCGAAATAAGGTTCCATTCCCGAAATATAAATAAGCGTTTGTGCATTCTCTAATTGTTTTTCGAAATCTTCATTTGGTTTCGCAATTTGTATCGTATCATTATTGGAAATATTACATGCACTGATTTGTGGGGTACCAATCCGTTCCACTAAAAAAGCAACAGGATAAGAAGTTGTACAAACACTCATTTTTTTTGTATCACATGCACTTAACATCCATAAGGAACAAAACAAACTCAAACAGATACTGATTTTTGTTATTTTATGTTTCATTCTTTGTTCTCCTTTGAGCGAAATAAAAAAATGTGCTCTGATCGACGAATTTTAGCAGCTTTAACACGCAAATACTCATCTCTATAACGATCAAAAAAGAAAATAACCATCGCAAGTACAGTATTCACAATAAGTGTTAAAAACATCCGATTCACAACCCAAGTAGATAAACTTACATATGTATTCATCGTTATTTTTTCAATTCCAAATACCAGCAATTGCAACATAAAAATACATGCAATACTGATGGCAACACTCTCAATAATGGACGCACCCATATGCTTACCCCATTGCTTTACCATAAAACATAAAATCAAAAACGCAATTGTATAAAGTAAGAAACGATTGGTAAAAAAGAAATCATAATACATCCCCGCAAAAACACTCAAAATTATGGCATCTATTTTTTCTAACTTACGAATGGTTAACACGAGTGCAATAATGCCAAGGCAGGGAATAAAATACAGTGTGTCCATTGCGTATGGAATTGGAAAAATAGCAGAAATTATACCATCAACAACGAATGCTAAAAAAACGAATGCGTATTGAATAATCATCATTTTTTTGCACCCAATACGGCAACATAGTTGAAATCACTAAAATTTACAGCTGGATTTGCCATGACAACCTTGCCTTTAGCATTATATAAATCATCAACCGTACTGATCATTCCTACTAAAATCCCGGGCGGAAATACCTCGCTATTTCCCGAAGTAATAATGCGCATTCCACTCTTAATATTACTATTTGATTCAAAAATATGGATTTGGTATTCCCCCTTTTCCTTATCATAATTTTCCAAGATTCCATTTACCAATGATCCGTTTTCCAAATCAACGCTGATAGCAACACTGTTGTCCTTGTTTTCCGTTGTTAACAATTTTATTTTCGAAGAAGAAGCATGTACCTCACTCACACGACCAATCAATCCTTCGCTTGAAATGACCGCAGTATTCTTTTCGATACCATCTTTACTACCTTTATCAATGGTCAACTCATTGGACCAACCTTCCATATCACGGACCAGCACATTTGCATACGTTGCATCATAATTTAAAGTAGAATGCATGTCCATCAATGTTTCAATTTCTTTCAGCCTTCGCTTTGCTTCATCGGCTTGTGCTTCATAATTTTTTTGAGAAGCCAATGTTTGCATCAGCTCTTCATTTTCACTCTTTACCTTCCACAAATTTGTTAAATCAGATGTGAAGTTTGTAATTGTTTTGGCAGGATTTTCAATTAATGTGTGTCGAAACATCGTAAAAATGTCATATCCTGCCTTGGAAACAGCATTCCCTCCAGATACTCTAGCGACGATGCCGAAAACTAGTAAAAAACCACAAATCGATATCAATATCTTCTGTATTCTTGTAAATTTATAAATTTCATTTTTTATTTGTGTTAAATGCTTTGCCATATGTACTCTCTTACTTTCCTATACATTATAAACTATTCTTATACAATTGAAAAGAAGAAGGGCATCCCTCTTCTATTTCAATATCTTTTCTTTGCGAAAACTAAAATATGCATTGTGCGAAACTACCAAGTGATCAAGCAGTGGAATCCCTACAAGTTTACCAACTTGCTCAATTGTTGATGTAACCAAAATATCTTGTTCGCTAGGTATACAATCGCCAGAAGGATGATTATGAGAAATCACAATTTTAGCAGTATTTTTTTGCATTGCTTCTTTGAATATATCACGGGGGTGCACTACACTCATATTGAGGGTACCAATAAACATCGTCTTATCACAAATAATTTCATTTTTATTATTTAAAAATAAAACATGGAAATGCTCTTGTTCTTTAAAACCGATTTTCTTGTTTAAGTATGTACTCAATGTGAGTGGATTATCGATGGAAACAGTGCTTCGCAATGCTTCAAAAGATATTCTTTTCGACAATTCAAAGGCAGCATGCAATTCAACCGCCTTAAGTTTGCTCATGCCATAAATTTTTGACAGTTCCAAAATTGAAGATGTCTGCAAATGTAAAATCCCATCCACTTGTGCAATGACTTCGCTGGCAATATCGAGCGCCGATTTACCTCGAGATCCACAACGCAATAAAATCGCAAGCAATTCAACATTTGATAATGATTCTACCCCATGATAAAATGCCTTCTCTCTGGGGCGCTCTGATATCGTCATTTCTTTTAGTTTCATCTATCTTCCCCAGGATGCTCGAATGGGTCCCAAAGAAAATGAGCCACTTTTGGATGTAATCATCTTATAAACAGCTACACTTCCACTAACTGCACAAACTACCAAAAACCAAGAGATAGCGCCTCCATATGTTGATTGCATTTCTTTTTTACTCAATTGCTTTAACATTTTATCACCTCCCTCTTTTGTATTGGTAATGTTTAATAAACTTCCTAGTTTCCACCTGATATTCCTTAAAAGCTCTTTAAAGGATACAAAACCTTACTCCCCATCCAGTAGACAAAAAAACTTCTATGATAGAAGTTTTTTGTTTGTATGGTGACCTGTCAGGGATTCGAACCCTGGACCCACTGATTAAGAGTCAGTTGCTCTGCCAGCTGAGCTAACAAGTCATAAAAACTAACAATGTGATTATAGCAAACCAAATCTCAAAAAGCAATAAAAAAGGCTCGTTAAAATGTTTTAAAAAAATCTCCTCCTTACTCCCTGTACGAATAATTTATAAAATTTTTGTGATCGATTTATTTGCATTGTTATGTAACATGAACGTAGATTTTGATAATTCTACTTTCATTTCGCAATACAAGATATACGCTAGATAATCGATTTCAATTGTACTAAGTGCATGCCTATGGTACAATCGAATTATTGCGAAAACGCTAGAAAAGAGAATTTATGACATTTGAAAATTTAATTAAAGAAGTAAAACTACAACGTGCAATTTCAAGTTTAGGATATACAGAGCCTACGGAGATACAAGCAAAAGCCATTCCCGCAATCCTATATGGTAAAGATGTTGTCGCAAAATCAAAAACAGGTACAGGAAAAACAGCTGCTTTTGGTTTGCCCCTCATCCAACAATTGTTAAACAAACAAGTGCAACAGGCAATGGTCCTGTGCCCCACTCGTGAGTTGGCTTTACAAGTGCACGATGAGCTTATAAAATTTGCGAAATATTGCAATGACATAAAAATTACTTGCGTCTTTGGTGGTACTCCCATTGATCGTCAAATCCGTTCTCTCAAAAAAGGAGTACAGATTATCGTTGGTACACCAGGTAGAATACAAGATCATATACGCAGAAGAACTCTTCGTATGGAAAAAATAAATTATGTGGTACTCGATGAAGCAGACGAAATGCTGAACATCGGTTTTCGAGATGATATTGAAAATATTCTCAGTAAAATTAAAGTTACACATCAGACCGTTTTATTTAGTGCGACAATGCCAAAGGCAATCCGTGAAATTGCGAGCACCTATTTGAGTAACAAAGAAGAAATTGAAGTACAATCAAATACAAAAACCGTAAGCAATATAGAACAATCTTTCATATCGATCACAAAAAAACACAACAAAAGCGATGTAGTCGAAATTTTATTGCGTGCCAAGCACCCAAATTTATCGATTGTGTTTTGTAATACGAAAGCGAAAGTTGATGAACTTGTGGATTTTTTACATAAACACGGACATAATGCAATGGCACTCCATGGCGATGTTCGACAAGAAAAGCGTACCAAAATAATGAATCGCTTTAAAACTGCACAACGTGCTATTCTGGTTGCAAGTGATGTTGCTGCTAGAGGTATTGATGTAAACAATATCGATATTGTTATTAATTATGATTTACCACAAGATAACGAAGTATATGTTCATCGTATTGGTCGTACTGGCCGAGCTGGTAATAAAGGTATTTCTATCTCGCTTATCCAAGGCAAAAAGCAAGAACATCAATTAAGACAACTTATGCGTTTCACAAAAGCGAATATCAAGGAGATGAAAGTTCCTAATAAGACCGATTTAGGTGCTGTTGATAAAGATCATTTGCTTAATAAAATTGAGACCAAAATCAAGCAAGAAGGCATTATGTTTGCAAATATCCAAGCTGTCAATGAATTGGTAAAAAAAGGCTATGATCCTCAAGAAATCCTCAGTGCTTTATTCTCTATAAGTAATAACGGTCCTTTACAACCAAATGTTTCATCAACAAAAACGTGTAAAAAAATAAAACATGCTACACAACTTCGTTTTACCATCGGTTCCGCTAAAAAAATAACGATTCATGATATTGAAGATGCCATCAAACGGGATTGCCGTATGGACGCAAACAGTATTGGTAAAATTGATATTCGTAAACAATATACCATCATCGAGGTTCATAAAGAGGATGCGGAAATCATTCTTCGGCAAATGAATCCTTCTTTCATAAAAAAATATCCTTTTGATGTATACTATTATAAAAAACAAAAGGAAAAAGCCAAAGAAGGTAGGCGAAATAAATAAAAAAATCCACACACAAAAATATGTGGATTTTTTTGTTTAAGTAAACCACGCTTTCAAAAAAACTCAACTATGTCTTTTTTTTAAAGCGCTAATCCATGTTTCAAAAATTAGTGATTCAGCGATGGTTCGATTAGCGTTGCTAGTTGATGGCAACGCTATACAAGGTAATTTTATATGTTTGAAATGTTTTTGATAGACTTCATAACTCTTTTTACCATTACACAAAATATGCGTAATGCTTGGGTTTTTCTTCAAAAAACTCTCAATATCATTGCATTTAAAATTTCTAATATCGCTGTCTAAACTACTTTTACGATCGCAACTTTGCATCACGTCCCACAGCGCAAGATGATGTTTTTTTATACACTGTATTTTTTCCTCATATGTAAATAATGGTGTTTGAAAACATGTTGCTATAATTTTCCAAAATCGATTATATTTAAAACCGTAATACTCCTGCTGCTTAAGCGAAGTAATGGATGGCATCGATCCTAAAATTAAAATTTGCGGTTTATTGGCAACAATTGGTTTAAAGCCCTCAATCATATACTGCTTCACCCATGAGATCGTATGGCAATGCCTCACTTATTTTCACCTTCACAAAACTCCCTAAAGGAATTGCTCTCTCACTTGTAAAACTCACAAAGCCATCCACTTCATCTGGAGCGTTGTGTTTTCCTCTGCCACGATATTTACCACTCAAACCATCTTGTACTTCCACTAATACTTCGATGATACTACCAATTTTTTGTTTATTGTTTTCATAAGCTATTTTTTTTTGTAGTTTCATGAGTTTATCCAAACGTTGTTGTTTTATATTTTCAGGAATTTGTTTTTTCATTTTATAAGCAGGCGTATCTTCTTCATTAGAATATGTAAAACTTCCCATACTATCCCAACCTACCGTACGCACAAATTCAAAAAGTTCCTTATAATCTGCTTCACTTTCTTCAGGAAAGCCAACAATGAATGTTGTTCGTAATGTTGGATTGTCGAAGGTCTTGCGTATCTTTTTGATCATTTTCAAGGCTTCTTCTGTGGTTCCACGACGATTCATTCGCCTAAGAACAGAATTGGATGCATGTTGCATAGGAATATCAAAGTAAGGCAATACTTTATCTAGGTTTTTTATTCCTTCAATCAATTGATCACTAATTTCATCTGGATACATATATAAAATACGAATCCAATGGAACCCATCAATTTTTTGTAATTTTTTTAACAGTTCCAATAACATTGGTTTATGATATAAATCCATTCCATAACATGTCGTGTCTTGGGCGATCAACACCAACTCTTTTACCCCACTACGAGCTAAAGTTTGCGCTTGTTCTACAAGCCGATCCATGGCAATAGATACATTTTTTCCACGTATCAAAGGTATCGCACAATAGCTACAACAATTACTGCATCCTTCTCCAATTTTTAAATAGGCAGTATGCGGTTTACTGGAAATCAAACGCTCACTTTTGCTGTACGATTGCAACGGTTTTTTTAATTCAGCTTCCAATATTTCATGTAGATGCGCATACTCGTGAATGCTAATAACCCTATCAATTTCTGGTATTTCATCCAACAATTCTTGTTTATAGCGTTGCGCTAAACAACCAACCACAATCAATTTTTGCAGTTTTTTCTGCTTGTACTCTGCCATTTCCAATATCGTATTAATTGCTTCTTCTTTTGCTGAAGTAATAAAACCACATGTATTGATGATGATTGCTTCTGCAATATTAGGATTATTGACTAGCTCATGTTGCTGCGTCAACATCCCCATGATCGTTTCACTATCCACTAAATTTTTACTGCATCCTAACGAAATAAAACCAATCTTCATATTGATACCTCACTGGGTGTGATTATACTATATTTAAACATCAAAAAAAAGGACAATCCACATAAATACAAAGCCCCTTTTTATCATTTCTTATTGTTTTTCTTTTTTTAACCATTTCAATATATGAATGAACTTGACTTCATTTCCATACATCAATGTTCCTCTGCGATAAATTCGCGCTGCAAAGAAACCACTCAAAATCGTTGTAATCAACAACAATGCGAAGGAAAAAAACACGGCTGCCATTGGTACTTCTCCCATCGACATTCTAACAAACATGACAATTGGTGAAGTGAGCGGAACAATGGAAGCAACTTTAAACAGCATACTTGATGGATCAGAAATCCCAATTTGAGCAATGATATATATAAAGATAACGACAAATGTAACCGGCGTTGTTGCACTATTCACTTCTTCTGTTTTGGATACAAGGGCACCCAATGCTCCATAAAGAAAACTATAGAAGAAAAGCCCCGTAACTCCAAACAGCGCAAAGGCTACAAGAACATCCATTGGAATTGCAAACATCGTGTCTAACAGACCATTCCACGCGGTCCCAAAAAATTGATAAACAAGTGTAGCACTCAATATCAAAGTACCAATTTGTAATGTAGCAGCAACAATTGTTGCTAAAACTTTACCAAAGATGAGTGCACTTGAATCGGCACTCGTCACCAATAACTCCATCGTTCGATTTCCCTTTTCCTTTGCCACTGAGGTAGCAATCATCGAACCATAGCTGATAATTGCAGCATAAATTACAATCATCAAACCCATTGAATATGCAACCACAGATGCACCTCCACCTCGATCAAGCGCAATTATGGAACCCTGTGATACATTTTTTGCATTAATTTGCATGACTTTGTCGGCATCAATACCAGCTTCTTCAAGCGCCAAATTACGCTTGATTCGAGATAAGATATCATTTACGATCTGTGCTGAATCATCTGTAGCTATTTCATTTTTTACATAGTATGTATAATCCAAATTATTACGAATAACAACACCATTGTTATACGTTCCAGCCGCAACCTCTTTTTCTATCTCTCTAACGCTTTCAGCTTTCTCTATCTTCATATTGGGAAAGGATTGTTGAAAGAATTTTAAAATATCTTTTTCCGACTCATCCAAAACCAAAAAGGTTTCGTCCGTTATGATTTGACCTTCATCATTCTTGGCTGGTAGAAACATATCAATTCCACCTGTAAATGTTGGTATTAAAATTCCGATAATAGCCACTGCTATAAAAATAGCAGTCGATATAATATAAGATTTCGATTTCAACAGTCCCAACAATTCAAATTTGAAAATGATACTAAACTGCTTCATTTTCATCACCTACCTTTTGCACAAAAATATCATTTAACGATGGCACATAATCACAAAAGACTGCTACTTCGTATGCCAACGCTGAAAACTTTAAAAAAAGATCTTGTTTTGTTACACCATCTAATAATTTTAAAACAATGTAATCCTTATGTCTGTCATCCGTAACATCCACCAATGTAGCCAAATGATGCTTGACGATTGTCTTCATCTCTTCTCTTGATTTGTTTTCAAGGCGAAGCATAAGCTTCTTGTTTCCCCATTCCTTTTGAATTTCACTCAGTTTTCCCTCTAGAACGATATTACCTTGGTTGACAATAGCGATATCCTCACAAAACTCTTCAACATATGACATTTGATGACTTGAAAAAATAACCAATTTATTGCTATTGATTTTTTCACGAATCAAATCTTTCAACAATTGCGAGTTCACAGGGTCTAACCCACTAAATGGTTCATCCAATATAATAATATCAGGATCGGCCATTAACGTTTCTGCCAATTGTACTTTTTGTTGATTACCTTTAGATAGTGTTTCCAATTTCCGGTTTTCATATTCTTCTATTTGTAGTTTTACAAGTAATGCTTTTGCTTGTTTCTTTGCTTCTTTGCGTGATATTCCACGCAATTCCCCAAAATAAACCAACTGCTCTATAACTTTCTTCTTTGGATATAGGCCGCGCTCTTCTGGCATATATCCAATGCGGTAATTTTTGCGTTCAAAGGGTTTTCCATCCATCAAAACTTCACCTTCACTCGCCTTGAAAACATCCATCAAAATACGGATGGATGTCGTTTTTCCTGCACCATTACGACCTAGAAGTCCCAGCGCTTTCCCCTTTTCAATTGCAAAACTCACACCATGAAGCACTTCTTTACCATCAAAACTTTTATGTATATTTCTTAACTCAAGTTTCATATTGTTCACCTTTTGTATTTTCATAATACTACATTACATTTTTTATAGCAACATTTTTAAATACGTATTAAAACATAAAGGAAAACCACTAAAAAAGCGATAACTCCAACAGAAATTTATTGTTTTTTTTCACTAGTTAATCACCGTATAATGTTGACTATAAATATTCCATTTATCGCTTGTTTATATTGCTTATTGTATTACCTCATAATGCGTCTTTTTATTAACATCATCATAATGCAATGGATATAATCGCACTGTATACAGCCTTTACACCCAAAAAGGTACAGGTGTTAAAAGAACTCTATTTCAGTTTTCTCAATAGATCAATATTATCTTGTTCAATAGATATACTTTGCGCATTTAAATACGCCAGCGGTGAGGATGGGGGGGCTTCAAAAACCACCTTATATGCGCACAATGCATGATATGTATTGGCTTTTTTTTGTGCACCATATTTATAATCTGCTACAAGTGGATGGTGCATATGCGCAAATTGGGCCCGAATCTGATGGGTTCTTCCCGTATACAATTCAATCTCTACCAACGCAGTATGTGACATTTGCTTCTTTATCCAATAATGAAGTCCCACTTTTTTATACCCTTCTTTTTGTGTGTCCTGAATAACTACAATTTTATCTCCACGCCTGTGATAATGCCATAAATCAATATCATCTTTTTGTAAGATTCCTTCGACAACTGCATAGTAATACTTATGCAGCTGATGGTGTTTGATAAGTTGATTCACCTCGCGTAGCGCTGATGCCTGTTTAGCTCCGATAACCAAACCTTCACTGTTACGATCCAATCGATTACATAAAGCTGGCGTAAAACTCTGTTCAAGCTTTGGATCGAATGCTTGTTGCTGATACAGATATAATTTCATTTGATTGATGAGTGTTTCTATATCTTCCAAGTCATCGCTATGGCAAAGAGTTCCTATCGCTTTATGCATAACTAAAATATTTTGATCTTCATATACGATACGAAGTGGTTGTTGAGCTTGTAAAAACCGCAAATCCTCGCTTCTTTCAAAAAAAGATTCTGCAATATAACAGACAACAACATCACCAACTTGTAATTTTTGTGAGGCTTCACAACGTTTGTGATTTACTTTTATTTTTTTATTGCGTATATATTTATGCATTAAACTTTTAGGTAAGTCTACCAAACATTTTTGTAAAAATTTATCCAAACGCTGATTTGCATCATTTTCCTCGACTCTTAATTCACGCATTACATAATCACCAACAATGCCAATCCCGTAAGGATACCAACAACACTACCAATAAGAACATCGCTGAAATAATGGACTTTTAGATACATTCTTGAAATGGCAATCAACCCCGCCAAGACAAAAGCGATAAATCCAAAATCGAGATAAAAAGAAGAGATTACAACGGCACACGCAAATCCATTTGCGCTGTGTCCTGATGGAAAGGAAGAACCATAAGGATTATCAATTTCGATACGGATATCAAGATGATCTTCGAATGGACGGTTGCGTCTGAAAACAGCTTTAATAAAGCCATTATTGATCGCATTTACCAATAACATTGCTAGAAGCAAAGATAATGCCAATCGACGTTCTTGACGAAGCAAAGCGATCATTACATAGAATAGCCAAACACAGCAAAAATCACCCAAATGTGTAAAGATTTTCATTACCTTCACCACATATGAGCTATATAAATGATTGTGTATATAATACAAAATTTTATCATCTATTTTTTGCATAAGTTCCTCTTAAACTCTTTTATTATTATACATGAAACAAACCTGTAAAGAAACATTCTTTTGTATCACTTATACAAGATATTCTGTGTAATTCAAATTGTTTCAGCAATTTTTTGTGCCTTAATACGCGCCATTTCTTTAGTGGATGCACCTGGTATATCGTTGTTTGTTGCTCGCACATAGCGAATATCTTCGACACCCATAAACCCAAATAATTTTTGTATTTGTAAATAAGCAATGTCTTCTTCGCCAACATGATCTCCCCCCATGGATTGTATAAATACCAACTTTTTATCTCCACATAATCCAATCGGTATAAACACATTGTTGTCTTCTTTATTTATATACTTGAAACTTTTGTTTGCAACTACAAAACAATCCAAAAGTTCTTTTAAAAAACCTGGAATGCCAAAATTCCACATCGGTGATGCAATTATTATAATATCACTTTTCATAAACATATCTGCATATTGTTTACGCTTTTCGACTACTTTTATGTCTTGCTCATTAGCCTTTTTTTGCAACAACGTCTGCGTAAGAAGAATGCCCTCTATTTCATTTGCATAAAGCTTGCCAACTTCATCTAAGGGGTTCTTTTTTTTATATTTCTTTAAAAAATCATTGGCGATTTGTGTGCTAATTGCAGCCTCTTTTAAAGGACTTGCATAAATCATCATTACCGTTCGCATACTATACTCCTCCTTACAATATTTACACTTTATAGAATACCCTTTTTAAACTTTTAACGCAAGGAAATGCATTCGAATCAAGGTAATTCGTTTGAAGAGTAGATTTTAGAAGATGCATTATGGAATAATTCGTTTAAAAGCGTCTTCTTCATTTTTTGGGGTAAAATATGAGTAATATAGCCGTGTCTAGAAAAGAAAACTGGCAAAAACAGCTACTTGATCAATCAAATCCCCATGATCCAAATCTCAAGACAATAACATATGAAACACAAACGCAAGTACATCATGACTTACAATATTATATTGATCATGAAGATATGGGTTTAGGAGGACTGTATCAAGTATATGAAGAAGCATATATCAAAGTGTTAGAGCTCTATAAACCAAAAACGTATCAGAAACAAATAGAATACCCAGAAGGTAGTGGAAGTCTTTATATTGGGGAGATTGGTGTTTGTCATAAGAAATTGAATGACGATGACCTTAGAAACTACTTGGATGAAATTGTTATCGGGATTGCAAGTGTTAGTGCTGTGGTGGCTGTGAGAAGAACCACGAACATATTCGCGAATTCAGGGAGTGTAAGAAGTGTATGATATGGTCGTTTATGGGCAATTCCCGTATGTATGAGGCTTTAAATAATCATGCAGATTGTTTCGATACAGTCGGCATTTTTACGTTTGAAGTAGATATTAACGGAACAATCAGTGAAACAGGCACAAGCATTTCAAGAATGCTGACTTACATTAACAAATAGCCACATATCAATTGACTGCTGACTATCATGAACCACGGTAATGCATCCATCTTTACCGCTCTGCGTGAAAATACAAATGGTGCAAAGGATAAGTTTATTACAGAGATTGTCCGTATTATGGAGAAATATCCATGGTGTGCTGGAGTGGATATTGATCTAGAGCGTGGCGGTGGATATGTAAATAAAGATTTGGCAAACGCTCTATTTCGTGATATTTACAGCACTGTGAAGTCCTATGACAGCACTAAATTAATCAACATCTGCTTGCCTGGTATGACAGGAGTGCAAGGTTCAGTCGGTGATGAAAATTGGTGCGTTTATGCTGATCTTGACCCTTATTGCGATACCGCATCAATCATGAGTTATGGCAGGGCTTGGGCGGGTTCTGCTCCCGGACCTGTGTCGCCGAGAAGCTGGCTTGATACACTTAACTTTACAAGGCAGCTTAAAGAAAAGAATATCCCTGTTTTCTTCGAGAAAGAGAACATCAACTCAATGGACTCAAAAGGCGAGGTTATGCTCACGATTATGGCGAGC